>CAZNEX010000036.1:314-2154 GCA_964572775.1 uncultured Candidatus Saccharibacteria bacterium | reverse complement strand
GAGGCTGAGGCAGGTAGCATTAATACTTGCAGCTAGTTTCTCTGGGTCATACGGTTGCGATGAGCGGCGGCGATGGTACTGTTTTATAACATCCGTCACTACTACCATCATACCCCTCCCCGCAG
Organism: uncultured Candidatus Saccharibacteria bacterium; assembly: GCA_964572775.1. Lineage (GTDB taxonomy): Bacteria > Patescibacteriota > Saccharimonadia > Saccharimonadales > Saccharimonadaceae > SZUA-359. The sequence continues at coordinate 2,029 of CAZNEX010000036.1, read as the reverse complement.
GATGACGCTCGCCGCGATCGCTTCGTTGACGAAGGTAAAGAACCCTAGTATGAGTAGTCCACTTCCGGCGGCATATTGCAAAAACTGTTTATTTGATTCGCGCCAGCGCTGAATACGGCTTATCTGAGTGCCACTGCTAATCAATGAGAAGACTGTCACAAGGGGAGCAATACTGATGAGATCATACAGCGCCACTCACCAGCCCCAGACTAAATGCTTCTGTACCCGAAGTCGTTGTTTTTGTACGATCGGACAAAATACGCGACATTCCTCTTGGAATCCAAAGCGCAGTGCCTTGCCCGGGTCGATAATAAAATAGCCATACTGCGACGCCAAGCCCCATCATTAGTCCAGACACGATTGACCAGGCAAAAGGTGACACGCCGTGTCTTGCGAAGATACCCGAGACATAGCTCGCCATACTTAGCAGCAATGTCGTTATGACCAGTGTGCCCACGACAAAGCTACTACTGAGATGCAAGAGACGCCGCCGTGATACGTTGCGACTGAGACTATGACCACCTAGTAGTGTAAGCATACTAACGCTTAGTTGGAAACTTGCGTGAATCAACGCCGCGAGCGCTATGATGGCGAATGAGGTGTAAGTATCCATGTTTGTGTATAAATAAGATTCCTCTCAAGACCATTTATACCATAAGCGCGTCAATGAGGTCAAAAAATCAGCAAAATGCTATTGCTTTTTTGTTAATTTTGTGCTATATTAAACCTATAAGACAACACATAACAAAAAGGCGCAACAAACACCATGAACACAATCGATCAAGAATCTGTCGGCACAGGCGACGTCTTTGGCCTTGCCACTTGGAGCCGTCAGCGGAGCAGCGAGGAGCTGCGAACATTTGTGGAGTCGCATCATGACGAGCGACTAGCCGACATCGTTTTGGAATAAAGCGAAATCGTGAAAATTATCATACCTGCTATCCTGTCGTATCTCGCATACTGAAGCATGAAACGTATAAACGGAGAGTAACAGTATGCTACAAGATGAACAGCAACAAACGACCGAAGTTCGAGAGACAAATGTGCGCGATGGTGCCACGTCCGTCCAACGTCAAACGGTTGCAACTTTAGCGACAACCAGTAGTTCGGTGGTTATGTCTCGCGTCGTGTGGTATATCGCCGGATTTATCATTGTACTTTTGGCACTCAGAGTGCTCTTCTTTTTGCTTGGCGCCAGCCAATCATCAAGTTTCGTCGGATTTGTGTATGCACTCTCTGGAGTGTTCTCAGCACCCTTCACGGGTATATTCCCGACCCCTGCTGACGGGTCGCATGCGCTTGATAGCGCAAGCTTGGTAGCAATGGTCGTCTATGCATTGATCGCCTGGGGTATTGCAAAACTCTTTACTATAAGTAAGCCAGTAAGTAGCTAAACTAGGACCTACCGCCCTACCACAGAAAAACGACCACCTGAGTGTGGTCGTTTTTCTGTGGTAGGCTTCGATAGCACTGCTTGGAACCTCATCAAGTCAGAACTAATCACCATGTCACGGATAGTAGATGATTATCAGAAGTTACAGTTGTCTGGTGTATAAGCGGGTTTTACGGAACTACCGTTAAGCGGTGTTCTTTGACCAATTGCCATCTGAATCTTCTTCAATTTCAAAACATTCAGACAAAATTTGCTTCGAGAACTTATTGTACTGGCTTGAAGTGTATGGGAATGCCGATTTTGCAAAATCAATGTTTAATTT
>CAZNEX010000036.1:0-274 GCA_964572775.1 uncultured Candidatus Saccharibacteria bacterium | reverse complement strand
ACTGAAGTAAATATCAAGCGCGTTCACGCAGAAGTCGACATACCGATCAAGCAAGTCAAGGTCTTGGCTGCCTGCTAGTGTCTGGCTATCGCCCCCTTGTCTCCAATGGTAATATAATGTGTCTTCTTTTGTTTCGCCTGAGGCGTCAACAAGATTTCGTAGTGCAAATTTGATGATAGATGCGATCTTGATAGTGGACTCTTCCATGAGTGACATTTGGAATAAGTTTTTAAAGACTGTACGTTGATTGAGCTTCTCCAACACTTGTCTTGCG
>CAZNEX010000035.1:0-2319 GCA_964572775.1 uncultured Candidatus Saccharibacteria bacterium | reverse complement strand
GAGCTTTAGGCATTTTGCTGGAAATGGGTTCGAGCGTCGTCGTATAGTTGTGCCAAGCAGGATAGATCTCATTTTGAGGTCTTTTTGTTTATTTCATCTCTGTTATTTTTATCATCAGGTTCGCTGATAACTTCTGATAGTTTTACTAACTATTCATCTTGTGTCGGCGTACCAGTATCGGGCATCGCAGGATTAATTACTTGGCAGCGAGATTGCTGTAGCTTCTGCTGTAACCATGGACGCGAGCGCTCTTGCGGAAATCCGCCCGTTGCGTGGATGAATATTGCTCGTTTCATTATTCGTCTACTGTTCCGCCAAAGTACAGTCCTTTGTATATTTCCTGACCATTTTCGGTAATTACTTCTTCGCCACTAAAGTTAACCATATCACCGTACCAGTTATTCTGGTAAGAGAGATTGTCTTCAGTGTATTCCTTTGGCCCTCGATACGGATGCTGTTCAGGCGCTTGTAGCAAGGCTTTGCGAAGAAACCTGTAAACATCGCTAGAAGTTAACTCAGTATCATGTACCCAGCCACGGTATTGCATCGCCCATACGGGCTTCCCGTCTTCATAGATAACTTCTTGGCCTGCGTAAGGGTGGCCACCATAGAAGTAGTCGCAAAAGTGCCATTTACCGTCAGTGTGATTAATGATGCGTCCACCATCTTCAGCTTTCTCGATCTCTACGTCAGGATTGCCGTAGCCTTCATTGTTGGCGTCAATCAGAAATCGTCTTACGCCTTCGATATCAGCACTCATTTTGCAGCTACCACACTAATCTCGATTGTTGCACCCAGTGGTAATGCCTGGACGCAGACTGCTTCACGAACAGGGAAAGGCTCTGTGAAGTAAGTCGGATACACCTCATTCAGCTCAGGCATTTGCGCCATATCGGTGACGTAAATAACCACCTTCACGATATTGTCCAACGTAGTATCCGTGGCTTTCAGGATCGCAGCAATATTCTGCATGATCTGATCTACTTTTTCCTTCACGGAACCCTCAACCATTGAGCCGTCTGGCTTAGAGTGGATTTGTCCCGCAACGTATATAGTGCCGTTGCTAATAATTCCTTGCGACAGGATGTGGTCTGCCTTCGGTGCATCATCAGTCGATACTTGCTCTTTCATAGCTCCTCCTCGCTTAGTAGTGGGTAGATATCAAAAGCCACCTCCTCGTAGGGGTGGGCTTGTTTCATGGCTACAATAACAGCTTTGGCGCTTTCTCTATCACAGACAACCTCAATACGCTCTTCCTCTACTGCCTCTAGCTGGTTTGCTGTGCCGATATGTGGGTTTGCTTTGCCAGATGGCACAAACCGTCCCTTGCCGGTAACAGAATAGCTGCAGTAGGTGTATTCGCCGATTTGACCCGCGCCAGCAACACCTAAGGCCTCGCGAACTGCATCTGCATCAGCAAGCGGGACGAAGGTAACAATCTTAACGTGGCTCATTGTTTACCACCTTTGATTCGCACATACTCTTTCATCGTATTGATAAAGCCACCCGTAAATTTTTCTGGGTTAGTGGCCATAAGGTTCTGAATATCTTCGAGAGTCATTGGGATAATCTCTTCAACTTCATCATTTAGCTCGAAGTGCCAGCTGTCATCGGCTACGCATTCAAATAGGCCAAACATATGTTGCATATCTTCGCCCTCGTCGGAGTAGAAAACGGATAGTTTCGTAAGATGCTGCGTAATGCCGAGCTCCTCTTCTGCTTCGCGTTTTGCGCCTTCTTCGTAATTTTCACCCTGAGAGATATGACCGCCAATTGAGTGATCGTACAAACCGCCACTTTTCTTGTGTACTTGGACATAGAGGCGACCTTGTTTATCAAAAACATAAACACCAGCAACGCGATGTAGCTGACCAGTAGCATGGGCCGTTGGCTTATCGGTGGCGCCAATGATGGCGTCTTGTCTATCTACGAGGTCAAAAAGTTCCATTAGTTCTCGTACTCATCAATCTTGAAATCTAGCTGTTCGGTGGGTATACCGATGCTCTCACCGTAAGCGATGGCATCATTCCAGGTACTCTGGTCTGAGTATCTAATGTCAAACTTCTTATTCGGGAAAACCACGACCACATCATCGCCTTGCCAAAAGTGCGTATACCAGCCAGTCGGCTTGAGTTGAGTAGCAAGCTCGTCAATTTGCTCCGGCGTTGCCTCGACTTCATAGAGGTGCCAGCGGTCTTCAGGTTTCTCGGCACTCGAAATGCGAACTTTATTGATTTTGAAACCATTGATAAACCTGTTGTCTAGCAGGCTTTCTTCGACGAGGGTACCTTTGTAGCTCATTGCTGCTTTATCGCTCCT
>CAZNEX010000034.1:2102-2364 GCA_964572775.1 uncultured Candidatus Saccharibacteria bacterium | reverse complement strand
TGCAGATGCTTGCATTATCGCCAGCATCAATCAGGGGACTATCCAGAAGGTCTCTAGCCTCAATAAATACTATGAACTATTTGCTGGCACTGATCACAATGAGACTACCGACAAACTAACAGGTGAGATATTGCACCGTGGTGATGTCGAACAGCGCATAGTTGATACGCTACCATGGGAAGACTTTGGTAGGGAGGTGCGCGTTCGCACGGCACTCTATACTACGCCGTCAGAGCTACACAATGAGACGCAAGGTATCATG
>CAZNEX010000034.1:0-2092 GCA_964572775.1 uncultured Candidatus Saccharibacteria bacterium | reverse complement strand
TTTGTGTCGCGTATGCCAAAACGCAGAGGGAAGGGAGCGACCAACCAAGAAACCATCCGCTCACCAAAGATTGCCGAAGGCTACGAGAACGACAAAGGCGAGAAGGTAGTAGCCCGCAAGCAGCGCATACCACTCATTAGCCTCAAGCTCAAAGATCTATACAATTCACCGGTGCGTCAGACTGACCCGGAGCTGTATAAACTATTGAAAGATCGGCTCGACACATGCAGTAACGACCCTAAAAAGGCCTTCGCTGATCCAATCTATAAACCGACTAAAACAGGTGAGCGGAGCAATGTCGTACGAAGCATCAAGGTGTATGATGTCCTCAAGTCAAAGACTGGTTTTTATATTAATGATGGCAGGGCATTCGTCAATAATGGTAGCATGATCCGACTCGACGTCTACAAACGCAAGAACTTCAAAGGCATAGATGAATACTAATTTGCGCCAATTTACACTCACCTGGTTCGCGCCGTAAAAGTCGAGATTCTGCCAACACCAAGTGGCCGTAGTGCTGACGAAAAGGCTAGCCTTAATGCCATCCGTGATACTAACGGCAAGATTTACGCTACAACTGAAAATGGTTTTGAAAAACAATTTTCGATCTATTCAAATGATTACGTGAGGATATATATGAGCAATAAGATTGTTGAGGGATATTATGTCAAGTATGGCATCGGCAATGGCAACCTTTGCCTACTGCCTCATGGTCAGGTCTCTAAAGATATATTTATCAATTCTGCCCCTAAGTCCGCAGCCGACATACAACGTATTGATATCTCCATACTTGGCGATAACTACAAATGGATTTAACGAATGGCGTGGCAAGTAATCGGTATCCAAAATCCCGCACGACTCAGTACGCATGACAACCAGCTGGTAATCGCGCAGGACAAAGAGGTTACACTGCCGATCGAAGATATTGATGCGCTTATCATTGATAGTCATGTGTCATGCACGTCAAATCTGTTGACAGCACTAGCCGCGAGTGGTACTACTGTTGTTATTTGTGACGAAAAACATTTACCTGCAAGTGTATTGTTACCATATTCACAGCATTCTCGCCAGGCTAAAGTCTCACGCTTACAGCTCGCTATAAGCCAGCCGCTCAAGAAGCAGTTATGGCAGCGAATAATTACCGGTAAGATTATCAATCAGGCAGATATACTTCGTGACTTTAGCTTAGATGATAGTTTACTAAATAGGTACGCGGACGAAGTAAAATCAGGCGACAGCACCAATAGGGAATCGCTTGCCGCTCGTATCTATTTCGCGCAGCTACTCGATGATGCTACGCGTCGTAAGCCCATGTGGCACAATTCTGCGCTCAACTATGGCTATGCTATGGTTCGTAGCCATATCGCACGTCATATTGCAGCTCGCGGCCTCGTAGCATCACAAGGCATATTTCATCGTAGTGAGCTCAATAGCTTCAACTTGGCTGATGATATCATCGAGCCGTATCGACCAGCCGTTGACAAATATATCTTAGAAAAAATCGCACCTTTTCATATTGGTGACCCTGACACCAGCTTGAGCAAGCAAGATCGGCAGCAAATTATTGACATTTTAAATTATAATGTTATTATTAGTAATAAGAAGTTTACTATCAAACATGCTGTTGAGCGAACTGTAGAAAGTTTTGTCGACAGCATTGAGACAAAGGAGGCCAGTAGGCTTCTTTTGCCATCAATTATTGCCTCCCGAGAGTAGAGAAGGGATGTCCTACAAAATTATGCGGGTAGTAGCGCTATTTGATTTACCCACAAATACCAAGGCCGAACGTAAAGCCGCAACACGATTTCGCAAATTCTTGCTAGATGATGGCTTTGATATGCTGCAATATAGCGTCTACACACGCCTATGTCCAAACCGCGACCATGCCGAGAAACATATGCTACGTGTCAAGCGCAATGCACCCAGTAGCGGTTCTGTCCGAGTTTTGTATCTTACCGAAAATCAATTTACTAATATGTACATTATTGCTGGAGAGAAAACTACTCAGGAAGAGCGATTACCGGCTAAGCAATTGGCATTTTTCTAAACAAAAATCCCCTCATTTACAGAGGGGATTTATCGTAAGTATTAT
>CAZNEX010000033.1:0-2421 GCA_964572775.1 uncultured Candidatus Saccharibacteria bacterium | reverse complement strand
TACGTAAATCAGAACAGCAAGTTTGATATCTACGCTGTCGATTTTGAATACTACAAACACGATCAATTCGAAATCGTTATTCCGAAACTGTATGGCTCTGAGGTCAAGAAAGATATTTTGCAAAAGACTAGAGCAGGTAAAAAAGAATCAAACCAGTGGCTCATCAAGCTCATGAAGACTATCGATATACCTGGTCATGTGCACATCGATTATGATAGCGCGACTACTCGCTACCTCCGATTCACTACAGCTACTATGGACAGCATATTGCCGAGCAGAGGCGTGAACGATGGTGGATGGAAAAACGGACGATCCTATATGTATGAAATTTACAGCGAAGATGGATTTGGCGATTTAGTACAGATACACTTCCAGCTCAACAAGGACGACTTAACAGAACACGAGAGTCAACTGCATGAAAAGATAGTTGCTGCTTCTGGAAGAAATGTAAAACAGTACAACCATTGGTTTAGAGGCAGAGTGTGGCGGCTTGATTATGACGACGAAGAAACGCTGAAGGGTGAACTGCTTCGAATCTTCGAACAGGAAATACCAGCCTTTGAACGTGACCTATTGGAGAAAATAAGATGATAAGTAAGCTACAACTGAAATCGTTTTATGAATCGCATAAAAATGAATATTACAGGCGCCGCAACAGTGGTGACGAAAGCCGGTGGGACGAGGGTTATAAGTGGGACATATTTCCGAAACTGAATGAAGTACTAGCTGAGTATACAACTCTGACTGCCGATAATCTGCCAGAGATAGTCAGAGTACTCAAAAAGCACAACCCTCAACAAGGATCATTTGCTCACTGGATCGAAATGGATAATCTGAATATTCTGACTCAACACAAAAACGGCTGGCAAGTCATAGCGCCACTATGGGAATCCACTCCCGAGACAGTGGAGGATGATATTGAGACCGTCGACACCACTGGTAATTTCCTGATCCAGCATAAATTTGGCAATGCAATGTATGCGTACATATTAACCGCAAGAGATTGTGATAATTTCTCCATCTACCACACGGATCTGGTGAAAGGACTAGTTGAACTGGGCGTCGATGATAAGCCTAAGTCTAAAGGAGAAGGCTATAAGCTCCTTAATGACTCCGCCCTATATATTGGCGAGCTTATGCAAGCCGATAAGCTCACGACAGGCTTGGAGCAAAAAGCTTTAAATGGCCATGATTTTCTGTGGGTTTCGCTGAAGAAGTATGACTAGCTGATTTTTAAGATATCATTTTTAACTGTCACCTTACTTATAATTCCATTTGCAAAGGCGGTTTTTTCGTTTCGCTACCGTTTCGCAGCACGTATCTCGAGTATTCGACGAGCGGAGTAGCTCATGGTCGCTCGACCCCTTATATACGCAGGATGTTTTGCGCAAGTGCCCGCTCTCAGCCAGCTGTGAATCAATGCTCATAGCCTGACGTTCGTCGGACTCAGACGACTTTCGTGCGTATAGGCAATATTTTAGTTTAGGTGCTTGTGTATCCATTGCAAGCAACAACATACCGCCTAACAGTAGTAAAGTCTAGCGAAAAGTGAGACAATATACGAAATTATGAGTTTATTCAAAATATCTAGCAATAACGCCTCTCGATTAAAGCCAATCACAAACTTAAACGGCAAACGAATTCTTGAACGCGACGTCCAGCGTATCTTCGAAGCAAGTCTGCATGAACTGCTTGGCGTTCACTTTTTAGCAAGCGAATACTCAACCAGTTTTGGCGGGCGTATGGACACACTGGGTATTGATGATGAAGGTAATCCGTGCATTATCGAGTACAAAAAGGGTCACAACGAGAACGTGATCAACCAAGGCTTGTCGTACCTTCGTTGGTTGCTTGACCATAAGGATAGCTTTGAGAAGCTCTGCAATGAAAAGAACATTACGATTGCTATTCAATGGGCCGCACCGCGAGTGATTTGTGTAGCCGAGAGTTACAACAAGTTCGACACAGACACCGCTGACTTGTTGCCAATTAACATTGAGCTATATCGGTATAAGCTATATGAAGATGGTTTACTAACACTGGATACTGAAAACTACCAGAAGGTGAAGTTACAAGACGCTCCGAAGTTTGCCACTGATTCCAGCAAGACTGAGAAGCTACAGGAAACGTTCACGCTTGAGTATCACTTAGCGATGGCAAGCGAAGAGACGAAAGCGCTATTTGCATCACTGAAAGAGCGGATCTTGGCCATCGATACGGAAATTATCGAGGATCCAAAGAAAATGTACGTTGCTTACAAAACGACACGCAACTTCGTCGATGTCGTCTTCAAGAAGTCTAAATTAAAACTTTATATCAATATGAAGACCGGCACGCTAGATGACCCGCGGGGCCTTGCTCGTGACGTTGAGTCACCCGTGCATATCGGGCACTGGGGCAATGGTGACTACGAAGTTGAAG
>CAZNEX010000032.1:2156-2451 GCA_964572775.1 uncultured Candidatus Saccharibacteria bacterium | reverse complement strand
TAATAACAGGTGCTAGCGACGGCTTAGGCTTAGAACTAGCTAAACTCTACAAAGAAGCCGGCAAGGTTGTGGTTAATATTTCTCGCCGTGAGTGTGAATATGCCGAATATAATATTGTCTTGAATCTTCGGGAGGGTGCGGAAATACAAGAAGCTGCTCGTCGATTGCTTGAGATAGCAGAACCGATTGAGGCACTAGTAAATTGTATCGGCACATTCAGCACTGAACCTTTTGGCGACATTACAGAGGATGAGATTAAACGCCTCATGTCTACTAACGTTAAGGCACCGATGTT
>CAZNEX010000032.1:0-2146 GCA_964572775.1 uncultured Candidatus Saccharibacteria bacterium | reverse complement strand
TCTGAACTAATTGAACGCATAAAAAGTGACGAAGCTGATGTGCTCAATGTAATCTCAACAGCAGGGACAAAAGGAAATTCTGAGCATCCGGTGTATGCAGCATCAAAATGGGCTGAGCGAGGCTATACTAAGGCTTTGCAAGCAGAGCTAAAAGGTACCAAGTGTCGAGTTGTCAGTTTTTGCCCAGGTGGAATGCAGACTGGATTCTTTGAGAAAACAGGTGAAAATCCGACTGACGATTCCTGGATGCAGCCCAAAGATGTCGCCGTCCTTATGAAAAACATTCTTGATTTGCCGAAAAATATGGAAGTAAGTGAAATAATTGTTAATAGAAAATAGCCTGGAATCATGAAATATAAATACATTCTACTAGACTGGGATGGCAATCTTGCCAAGACGCTTGATATTTGGCTCGCTGCTTATAAAGCAGTTTTGGATGACAGGAATATTGTAAAAACAGACCAAGAAATAGCTGCGGGGTTTGGGCTGCTGTCTAAGCAAATGGTTGATTGGGGAGTGAAAGACATTGACGCTGCGATGCTTCAAGCAGATACAGTTGCAAAACGAATGTTACCAAGTGTAGAACTCTACCCAGACGCCTTGTTCGTACTAGAAAACCTACATAGCAATGGACACAAGCTGGCGTTAATTACTACTTCCACCCACGAGAACGTAGCTCATTTACTCGAAAATCATAATATCAAACAGCTTTTTGATGTGATTATCGCTGGCGATGACACGACAAATCATAAACCACACCCGGAGCCACTAGAGTTGGCGTTGAAACACCTTGGCGGTAACAAGGAAGACGCAGTAATGATTGGCGATTCAGACAAAGATTTGGGAGCCGCCAAAAACGCTGGCGTTGATTCTGTGTTGTTTTACCCAGATGAACACAAAAAGTTTTACAGCTTAGATAATCTGAAAGAGTATTCCCCGACGCACATTGTTAGTGACTTTAGGAAGATTTTGGAAATAGCAGCATGAAAACACCACACGGCGTAATAGACCAGCAGCACCTTAACCGTAAAAAAGATTATCTATTTCGCATCTCCATAAAATGTCTGGTAAAAGACGGAAACGACAAAGTTCTTGTCGTCAAAGAATCTGGTCGCACTTGGTGGGATTTGCCGGGTGGTGGCATGGACCACGATGAAAGCATAAAAGACGCAATAGCTCGTGAGCTGCATGAAGAAGTCAGTTTACTTGGTGGTTTCACTTACCAAGTAATTGCCGTAGAGGAGCCAGCATTTTTAGAACACGCAAATGTCTGGCAAATACGCATGATTTTTGCGGTCAAGCCAGAAAACATGACATTTGAAGCTGGTGAAGACGGCGATGATGTGGCGTTTATTGACTCAGAAAAACTGAAAAGCTCGGACAGCTTAGTTGAGCGGAAAGTTTATGAATACTCAAAACTTGCAGGATAACTACTGTCAATCGAGTTTTTGACTTCTATGACTACCGTGTACCACGAAAAAACCGGACATCTCGTCCGGTTTTTTCGTGGTCATACGTAGGATGAGAACCGTCTCCGCCGCTAGGCGGAAGGTTCGGCGAAGTGCAGCGTAGCCAGAAAAGCACGAAGTATTTTTCTGGCAAGCAAACGAAGGAGTCCGCCAGTTGGCGGACGATATCCTGCCGGGTGTCTCCGCTACTTTATGTAATTATCTAGTACAGACTGCTATCATGTAGCTATGAATAAATTGCTCCTATGGGATATCTACGAAATTAACTCGAATACATCATCGCTGAATGGCGTTATGCTAAGAGGGCGTATTCGAAGGTTAGGTATAGAAAAAGGATTTAATGTTCTTGTTGAGAACACTGAGGATGTTCAAAATGGTGTTAGATTTGCAGTGTTAGACGATTCAAGCAAGAAGCTGATAATTGAATATCTGATGAGTATTACTACGGATATAGCGATACAGTTAGTCCAAGAAAAGTGCCCGAACCCTGTCTTGAGCAAGCTAAAGGTAAATATTGAGTCACGTTATGAATTATAGCTCTCTGATGGTCTTTTAATTTCACTGTATACATATATAAATATCCATGACAAGCATGGATATTTATATATGGAGGGCCAGGAGGGACTTGAACCCTCGACACCCTGCTTAAGAGGCAGGTGCTCTAACCAGCTGAGCTA
>CAZNEX010000031.1:0-2610 GCA_964572775.1 uncultured Candidatus Saccharibacteria bacterium | reverse complement strand
TGCGTAAGGTTTACTATGACTTGCTTGAGGGTCGTATTACACAGACATTCCACGACGATATTGCAACTGAGCTAGAAAAGAAACAACAGGAATTGAATGACCGCCTAAAGTTGCTAACAAACGACAATAAGCAGTTCCAAGTGACCGCCTCTTACCTGTTAGACTTGGCACAACGGGCAGAAATGCTCTTCAAAGAGAGCGATGATGCCCTGCGACAGAAATTGTTGGAATACGTACTTTCAAACATTGAATTAAAGGATAAAAAGCTGTCATATATACTAAACGACCCCTTTAAAACAATCGTTGAGACAAAGAAAAAGAGCCTTTCGGCTCATAATTCAAACATTTGGTGCGGGTAAGGAGACTCTAACTCCTGGCCTCTTCCATGGCAAGGAAGCGCTCTAACAACTGAGCTATACCCGCATGTAGATGTAATGTGCGACGAACAGGTGCTGTTGTTAGTCAAGAGCTTCCTTGGCCTTGGCAAGTCAGGTCACATCCTGCGACCCCGTGCCTCAGTCATATGAACCAGTCCATATGTGAGGGCACCTTGCAGACTTTCGTCAAAAAGTCTTCACTCTAACAACTGAGCTATACCCGCGTACTTAGATAAGTATAAATGAATCTCTCGATGAGGTCAAGATTAACAGAACTATTCGTTATTGTCATCGAGATTAACTTTTATTGTCACATAAACAGGCTTAATATCTCTGCGGTTGATCTCTTCAGCAGATGGCAGCGTCGTGCCATAAACCAAACTATTTTGGTACGAACCGCTCTTTATGGCAACTCGAATATACTCGCCGTCTTGGCTCTTGTAGTAGCGTTGCTCAGCTACGGAGTTTTCGTATGCACTGCCAGCTGGAGCGAAGCCAGCGGCAGTTATGCGTTTTTCAAGATCAGCATAAGTCTCCGCCGCTGTTGCATTGCGTCCGTATTCAACCGTCGATGCGTAAGTTCGCCCTTTGTCCCATTGATATACACGCTTATCTCCAAATATCTCGCTCTTTACTGCTCGGTAGCTATCATCCAGATCAATGCTCCGATAAATCTGATGAATTCGGTCAAGCCTCACGTTGTCTTGGCGTTCTTTTATAATCCCGACCAGCGCATACACGCCCAAACACACTAGAGCAAACAAAATAAAGATTGTCGCAGCGTAAATGATCAAATTGCGTTTTAGGATTCTACCCGTACCTGAGCCTAAATTCTTTTTGCTTCGACTTGATCTATGGCTTTTCATAGCAATAGTATAGCATAAGCATAGTTTTAGATTGCTGCTGAATACTCTGGAAAAAATCATCGTTATAAGCTATACTAATTTTATACCAGAAATGGCTCTTTAGCTCAGTTGGTAGAGCAGAGGCCTGAAGAGCCTTGTGTCCCCAGTTCAAGTCTGGGAGGAGCCACCAAATAAATCACCTCACCTTGTGTGGGGTGATTTATTTGGTAATTCCTACTGGTTTGAACTGGGGACTTTTTGCTAAGCAAAAATAGTCTCCAATTCGCGTAGTGCAGCGGAGAAAATTTAGGCCGACTTTTTTGAGTCTAGCTTCATGAGTCGCTTACCAAATAGTAGCGCAGTCAATCCAAGTGCAAGCATCTGCCAAACTGTCATACCCGTGCCAGCCAAGGTAACGCCCGCTCCAGGATTGGTGATGACCGATGGAATGGTTACAGGCAAAATCACTAGCTCATTCGTCGACGTATCGGTCAGCAGGCTGCCATCACGAGTTGTGATTTCGACCGTCACGTCATAATTACCGGCTGCAAGTGGCGGGCTAAGATCATTTAGGTCGAGCGTCCAAGTATCGCCGTCTACAGTCAATTGACTATCGACGCCAAGCTTGTACCAAACACCAGCGACTCGGACTCTAAGTGATTGACTGTTGGCGCTGTCGTAACTACCAGTCACAGTTGGCCGCCCACCAATCCATGAAACATCGCTGACGGACGGTGCGTCAGCATCGGCGCGCTGAATTTCGATCGAGCCACTACCTGTTGACTGATGCCGGTTAAACTACTCAGCAAACTGATGGTTTGCACTCCACCACCTGGGATGTTGAACGTAATCTGATGCGGCGCGGCAGCTGTAGTTGCGTTGGCATTGGCATCGAGTAGCGCTTGGCGCAGGCTCCCCGCACCGCTATCGGCAGTCGTAGTAACAACGCGCGAGATTTGGGCTGCTGACACAGGCACTGTCTGCAAAAAAACACCAGCCGAGCACGATCGCAAATGCTGCAATCACTTTGACTGGTGACGTAAATACCCCTAACATGTAGATGTATTATACCATAAGCACATTAGCAAATCGTGATAAAAATCTTACTTATTTACCACGAAGTGCGTCGATCAGCTCGACCGGGAAAAGCATCATTGTCTTTTGGCTTGGCTCAGTGCTGATCCGCTCCAGTGTATTGAGTGTGCGGAGGTTGATTGCACCAGGTGTCGTCGCCAAGATTCCCGCTGCTTCAGCCAATGTCTGCGCTGCCTGTTTCTCACCATCGGCGTTGATAATGTTACTGCGGCGCTCACGCTCGGCTTCGGCTTGCTTGGCCATGGCACGTTTCATATCTTGCGGCAATTCAATGTTTTGCACCTTGACGTTTT
>CAZNEX010000030.1:0-2872 GCA_964572775.1 uncultured Candidatus Saccharibacteria bacterium | reverse complement strand
TAAAAAGCAGAGAATGGCACAAGCGTGCCTACTTCGCTGTCGGCATGAGCTTTTGCAGTTTCCTGGATAGCACCCAAGAGTGAACGAGCACCAGAACTAAGGTGCGCGCCAGCAAAACCTTTTTCACGGATACTCATATACGTATCTTGGAGTAGCTTGAACTGGTATGGGATATATGGGTAGGTTGCGGCGAAATCGTTAGCGTCCTTATAGGTTGCCTTGTATGTGCCACCTTCACCAAACGTCAGCAGGTTTCTAATCTCCGCGTCTCTTGAGCTGTATGTCGAAGTCAGTGTTGTCGTGCCGTCACTCGTCTTTGCGAGTAAACGCTGCTTGATAACTTCGTCAATATCAGTGCTGGATAGTTTAATCTTGGTGTCGAAACGTCCAAGAATCTTCGAAAAGTCGTCTTTTTTGACGCCCTTTACCACATCGTCAATCGCTTCCTGGCTGGAACAGATAATCCACGCCCGGCCATTGGTGCGTACGCCAAGCTCTTCGACGATTGATTGCAAGTTAAGGAGCAGTGAACCATCATTACCAATATACTGTCCAACTTCGTCAATCAGGAAAACAACATGGTGATCGTTGCCGCGTTTTTCGATATAACCCTGGACTCGCTCAGCGAAGGACTGCGCAGACACTTCATAGTTATCGCGGCGATTATCAAATAATTTATTTGCGTCGTCGGCACTGATACCCATCACTTCGGCATATTTCTCAGCGATTTCGTATTGGTTGAAATCAAAGTCAGAGCGAATTGCTGCCCAATTCTCGAACTTTGACTTAAACTCGTCGTATTTACCGCTCTCTTCGAGGAATCGTTCGATATCGGCAACAAAATTGATATGGCTGTAGCCAAGCTTTTCGTTGAATACTTTTTCAATAACAGCCAACACTTTGTCTTTGCTTGTCGTATTTTCTAGGGAAGATTTGGTGTCAATATTGAAAAGAATAACATCGGATGAGGTGTCGCCGGCCCGCTTGATGTTGCCAAGCAGAAGGGCGTCCTTGATTTTGTCGTCAAAGTAATCGACAGATTTTTTACCGTTTACTTCGCGGTTATCTAGCAAGTAGCTAACAATTTTAAGGAAGTGAGACTTACCAGAGCCAAAGAATCCCGACAGCCATACGCCCATCTGTTCGGTGCGCGATGTTCCTAGGCCTTTGTTGTATGCTTCAAAGAAGGTGTCGAGGTGTCGCTGAATTTCATCAGTGACGATGTATTCGTCGAGTTCCTGTGCAATCGAATGCTCGTCGTCAACCTTAATGACGCCTTGGATCTCGCGTGTAATGTCTTTGTTGTATAGCTCTCTCAGTTTCATAAACCTTCCTTATCTTTCAACTAGTTTAAATGCTCGATAATAGTTCTCTGCCGGAAACGTATTAAACAAGCTCAGCGCTTGATGGTCGTAACTGCCTGGATAGAATAAAATCACCGGGTTCTCGGTATCGTTAACGACACTCTGGAGGTTAGATAGCAGGGTGTGCGCACGGATAATCTGATATGACTGGCCAATGCCAGTGATAAATATAATGTCGCCCTTGCTGATGTTTTGGACTATCTTTTCGACGATCAGTCCTTTTTTGCTATCAGTTTTAAGGGTTCGCATGATGGCCTTGTTAACGAAATCACTTCCTTTTTTCTGCTCGAGTTCAAAGGATTTTTCTAGGTAATCCTTTTCTTTCAATATCTCGATGATAATGTCGTAAATGTTAAAAACCTTAATACTGCTGAGTGAGCTAGCGATATTGTCGATTTCTCGTAGTACCGCCGGTTCGTCGCTCGGGTCGTAGTCGAATATATGATAGTTGACTTCGTTCCCGAGGCCACCACCTTGCGATAAGTTACCGCTTCGGACCTTGCTACGAAGATCTCTCAGACGGTCTTGGATTGATTTTTTCATGAATTTCCCCCTAGGGCTTTAATGTATTCTGAATCACCATCGGCAACTAGTAGATTAGCTAGCTTATTCGTTATATTCGGGCGAGTAACCAGAAAACCTGTTGTGTGCTTTTTAACAAGCCCAGCCTCAGCGACAATCTTCATTAATTGCTGTTTCAATTTCGCTTTTGTCTCCTCGGAGCGGTCACGAAGGAGCGGTTCGTCTATATACACCGCCTCAAAGTATCTTTCTATATCGGCTTTATCAATTTTCTCAACCTTAATTGCTAACTTGTCTGCATAAGTGTATAGCAAGAAATCGCGCACTAAACGGTCTGTCTTAGCAATGGCTATGAGTAATAGAATCTTCGCCGACTCGATGTCGCCCTCAGCAAATGCAACCGTCGTAGCAGAGCTCATCGTGGACAATCTACGAAATATAGGTGATGATGCCCGTTTCAAGCTGCTGGCTTTTTTATGCATTATGAGATTGTCGGTTAGGTTTCGTTTACGGAGCGCGTTAATATCTTCACCCTCTACGATAAACCTCGCTATTGTTCGAGTCTCGTTAAAGAGAAAAGGTTCACCAGTCAAAGCGGTAGAATATTTGGCTACATCTTTAGCGCCGATCATGCCATAATAGTAACAAATAATACGCAAATTGTAAATATTCAATACTTTTTTGTAAATATTCGCAGAAAATTTGAATAAAACAGAATTTTATTCGCAAAATAGGAGATTAACAGTGGCCACTAAAGTTTGTCCGAGATGTAACTCAGGAAACACTTGTCGTATCATGTACGGCATGCCTGCTTATACCCCCGAACTCGAACAAAAGATTGAAGCTGGCAAAGTTCATCTTGGAGGATGCATAATAGAATTAGATAGCCCGAATCGCCACTGCAATGAATGCGAACTGGATTTTGATACGCACGCTCCCAATATCTACTTGGATATCGACGGTGTTTTATTAGCAAACGATTTAAC
>CAZNEX010000029.1:0-3021 GCA_964572775.1 uncultured Candidatus Saccharibacteria bacterium | reverse complement strand
AAGAAACCAAAATACTGTCCGTGACTAACGACAGAGGCGTTATTAACTATAGAGACAAAGGCAATGTTGGAAACAAAGCCTCCGATGATATCGAGAGGTACAAGAGGGTTTACAGAGGCGACATAGTAGCAAATAGCATGAACGTCATAATTGGATCTGTCGGCATATCCCCTGAGGATGGCGTGCTTAGCCCTGTCTACATCGTTATGAAACCCACAGATGGCGTAGATACTCGCTTCTACGATTATATATTCAAGGCAAAGGGCTTTCAGGCGCAACTTAAGCGCATCGGCTATGGAATTCTAGATCATCGTATGCGGATTCCGTGGGACAATCTAAAAATACAGCAATTACCAAAGCCTGATTACAAAACGCAGCAAAAAATCGCAGATTTTCTCGACACAGAAACCGCCCAAATAGACAACCTCATCGCCAAGCAAGAGCGACTACTCGAACTACTCGAAGAAAAGCGCCGCGTAACCATCACCCACGCCGTCACCCGCGGCCTCAACCCCGGTGTCGAACTAAAAGAAACCAACATCCCCTGGCTCGCCCAAATCCCCGCGCACTGGGGGGTCATTAGGCTTAAGAGTACAATAAGCGACCAGCGGAACGGCATCTGGGGAGCTGAGCCTGATGGAGGCGAGGACGATATTGTTTGCATTCGTGTCGCAGATTTTGATCGTGGAAATTTATCGGTGGCAGATAAGAAGTTTACGAAGAGGTCTATAGGCAAAAAAGATCAACGCGAGCGGCTATTGTCGAAAGGCGACCTTTTATTCGAAAAATCTGGAGGCGGCGACAACCAATTGGTGGGGCAGATTGTGAAATTCGATCTCGATATACCAGCGGTGACGTCAAACTTTGTGTCAAAGCTAACAGTGAATCCCGGCTACAATATCGATTTTTTGGTTTATCTGCACGCGGCGCTGTACTACCAACGAGTAAACTATAGGTCCATCAAGCAGACATCGGGCATTCAAAATATTGACAGCCGGGCATACTTTGACGAAAAGGTAGCGATACCAGTGCGGACAGAACAAGAAGAAATTGCAATCTATCTAGCGAAAGAAGATAAAAAAGTAGCTAAGCTAAAGCAAAAAATCCAAACCCAAATAACCCTCCTCCGCGAACGCCGCACCAGCCTCATCTCGCACGCCGTAACCGGAAAGATAAAGATATGAAAATCTCCAAAAAGGACTTAGTAGAAACATTTGACAGTAACTTCATACAGGTGCTGAAGAAAGTTTATATTACAAGAGAAGTAATTAATAAAACGGCTTTATCAGAGTCTATACATGATCTGCTATCGGAAAACAACTACTCCCCAAGTATTCCGAAGTTCATTATTGACTACGACAAAGGAAAGGGCGTCTCCAGGCCGGTGCCTGTCTTTAATCCGATAGACTACGGTGTATTCTATTACTGTATTAAGCAGTTAGAGGAGAATATAGCGCTAAATAGAGTCGAGGGCACATTCGGTGGATGGTCACTTGGAGGTAAAATTCGCCACTTGGAGAGCCAAGAGTCGAGCATTGAAGACATTGACTACCCTATGACTACGAGCCTCACTCCTGAAGCTTGGGCACGATACTACGGGGATTTTAATAGTAAAATAGTAGAGTACGCCCGCTCTCTGCCGTCCGGCGACTATGTGGCGGTAGAGTTAGATATTGCAAACTTTTACGACACCATCCGTCTCGACATTCTTGAGAGTAAAATCCGGCTTGTTTCCAAAAAAGAAAAGAGCACAGTAATTAACTTACTTTTTCATTTTCTTAAGAACTCCAATAAGCAGATATACTCTTTTAATGCACAATCGACTGGCATACCTCAAGATATGATAGCCGACTGCTCTCGACTTCTTGCAAATTTTTATCTTCAAGATTATGACTTAGCCGTAAAAGAATACGCAGATAGGCATATGATTAAATACCTGCGATACGCAGATGACCAGATACTCTTCATACCTAAAGGTGTGAATTATAAAGAAGTGGTAAAGTATTGCTCAAATAGCCTGTACAAAATAGGACTGAATATCAACCAAAAAAAGGTTGAGAAGTTTGAATTAGATGACCTACTAAGATATCGATCAATCAGTGCTTTTGAGATTCTTGATCCAGAATTGCCAAACAGAGCACAGCCTGTAGCTGTAGCGATAGAATTTGCACAGGAATCTGTCAGATTAATTATGAGCGATGAGGAGCTGAAGAATAACGGAGCGTCTCTATTAAGAAAAGTAATTGCCATTGGGTTAGACAAGCTGCCTCACGATTTGATGATGCAGATTTTTAGCTTAGCCATCTCTGAAGAGTACTTACCGTTCCTTGATCATATAAAACTCTCTCAAATCTATCAGGCCTTGAATGATGAGGGTAAGCTAGTATTACTAGCGGCACTGGAGCGCGAGGCACAGCTTACAACACAATCTGCTTTCTTTTACGAATGCCACAAGTTCTCGAATAGGCATGGCCTTGGTCTGGCTTATTTTAAAAAGAAGATTAAAGAATATAATAAAACATGGACAACAGCATGAACGAACTAAAAGAAATCAATTTTGAAAAATACATCACCGACTATCTAGTTGACGCGAATGAATACGAGCTGCGCGGGGCTGATGAGTCGCGCGTGCCGGTAAAAGATAAAGACTACGACCGTGCACTGGCTATCGATACCGAGGCAATGCGCCAGTTTATCGAAACCACCCAGCCAGACGAATGGCAGCGATTGGTGGAGCTATACGGCGAAGCCGATGCAGCTATGCAATTTGCACGGCGTGTTGACCAAGAACTGACCGGCATTGGCGTACTCCAGGTGCTGCGCGACGGTGTGACCGACCGTGGTGTGCACGTAGACTTTATGTTTAAAAAGCCAAATAACGCCATAAACACCGAACATTTCCGCCTGTACAACCAAAACCTCTTCACGGTACAGCGCCAGGCGTACTTAACCCCACGTGACGAACCCAAAGTAGATATGTTGATGTTTTTCAACTGCCTGCCGATCAACACTAAGGAGATC
>CAZNEX010000028.1:2533-3333 GCA_964572775.1 uncultured Candidatus Saccharibacteria bacterium | reverse complement strand
AAACGAGCCCTAGGAGTCTAACCGTATGCGTATTAAACGAGGCGTCACCGCACGTGCTAAGCACAAAAAAATCCTTAAAGCCGCCAAAGGCATGCAGCATGCCCGTACTCGTAGCTATCGGCTTGCCAAACAAGCCGTAACCCGGGCTCTCGAGTACGCATACCGAGATCGACGCAACAAAAAGCGTGATCTTCGTAGCCTCTGGATCACTCGTATCAATGCAGCGGCCCGAGAAAATGGTACAACCTACGGTAAGCTCATGAACGGCCTCAAGACAAAAGGCATCGAGCTTGACCGCAAGACACTAGCCGAGCTCGCAGCCCGCGAACCGGCAGCATTTGCCGCTATCGTCAAATCAGTCGAGTAGTTCTCGCCTACCCCAGTAAAACACCTCGTCATGAGGTGTTTTATGTTGGCTCACCTGCTATACTAACTGATGTCAGGCTATTAAGTAGTCACGTGTACCTAAAAGTACCCGAGGAAAGTCCGGGCAGCACAGGACAAAGACAGCCGTTAACGGCGGCCGGGGGCGACCCTAGGGAAAGTGCCACAGAAACGATACCGCCCGGTAGTGAGCTTTTGACACTACTTGCTACGGCAAGTATAGTGCGCCAGAGGTGCTTGTCGAAAGCCTACTACCGGGTAAGGGTGAAAGGAGTGTCCGCTTTTGCGGAGGCGAGCCTCGCTCGTCGGGTAAGAGCCCACAGCGACGCATGGTAACATGCGGAGGAGGTAAACCCTGTCTGCTGCAAGGAGATGTGGACTCTCTGCCAATCGGCAGAGACTAGTCCGGTTGCGCC
>CAZNEX010000028.1:0-2523 GCA_964572775.1 uncultured Candidatus Saccharibacteria bacterium | reverse complement strand
CACATCGATAAACCCGCTTGATCCGCCAGCCGGCGGACTAGATAGATGATTACTCACGACAGAACCCGGCTTATCGATAGCCTGACACCTAAAAACCGCCTGATTTGGCGGTTTTTAGGTGTCAAATATGCTAAAACCTAGCGATTTATGCCCACATACCTTGTCTATGGGCTACTGGTGCTCATCGAGAATCTTATTCACCATGCCATCAGCTAGTTTGTTGTATTCCCTGGCCACATACGTATAGGTGACGCGTTCGAAGTGCGCTGATAATTCTTGGATACGCTGATGAATAACAAGCAAATCAGGATGACGTACCTTGTATGTTCCATTCATTTGATTGGCAACAAGCTGGCTATCCATCCGCATATCAACGATACGAGCACCAAAGTCGAGCGCCTTCTCCAGTGCCAAATATACCGCCTGGTATTCAGCGATATTATTTGTAGTATGGCCGAGATACGCGCCGCCTTCGTAGATAATTTTACTACTTTCATCCATAAGCACATAGCCACTGGCTGAGGGTCCTGGGTTACCACGCGACCCACCATCTGAGTAGGCAATCAGTGTATTAAATGTTGATTTATTTGCATCATCTACCACTATAATATCTGGCTTTCCGGTCGCAGAAAACGGTACCGGAGTCAACCCAAGCAACTGCTGAGTAGACTGTGTAATTTCACTTAGTTGTATATCTGACAACTTTTTCCATGTGTATTTGTCATATTCAGAGCTCAGTGTAATCGTCCTGTGCGAGACTTTTAGGCTCACCTGAAACGTAATAAAAAGGTATTGTAATTCGCGATCATCTGGGTCAATAAATGTCATCACATCGTCAAGGTGCATCGTCTCGGCGCTCGACCCAATATGAACATTGAGGGCGTGCTCCAGTGCATCTTCGGGCTGCATGTTTATGTGAACTCTGCCGCCCGGCAGCTCATACAAACCAGCGATTGATGGCCGGCCACCTGCACGCCTGAGCAGCAAGGTCTTGCCGTCTTGTTTGATAATTGCTTTGGTAACGACTTTTTGTTTCATATAGGACTAGTATAATCTGATTTAGGTAATATTTCTAATGGTCGAAATCTCACGACGGCTACTGAACCCGTCTTAGAACCATTATACCAACTTCTCGTAAGCTACCCTGACTTGAGTTTTAGGCTAGACAGAATAAAGCGACTACTCTGTAATGCAGTAAAGCCCGACAGTGTAACTTCGGCTACCTACCTTGTATAATGTAGTTATGAGCGACGATACAAACCAAGACAACCAACCAGAGGTCGAGATACCAGAACAGCAGTCCGCCGAGGATACTTCAATATGGGAAGATAAAGTAACGTTCAGCCCTGACGGTACAAAGCATATACGAACTGACGAAAGTGTCGAAGATTAGCTATGACAAGGGTTTATACGACCGCTGACCTTGAAAGCATTATTGAGGGCTGGCAATATTGGTGTCCTGTAAATACCTGTCGTAATCGAACTTGCAGAGTTGGCTCAGAGACAGACAAGCTAAAAATAGGCGATAGTAACGGCGAAACTAAGTACCTTATAGTACGGACTTTAACCTGTGAACGATGTGGCTACCCTTTAGTTCTAGGTACTAACGTGTACTACAACCAAAGCAAAGGCTGGGGTGCAAGAGGGCAAGTTATGACAACTAGTAACGCAAAGATGTTTTCAAGACTTGACGTATCGTCTCACAGCACACCACCATACCAGTCTCAAGAGTACATAGCATTTACAGAACCCGTGCAAGAACGTGAGTTGCCAAAAGACTTGAACAAGAAAATAGTTGCTTCCTTTAGAGAAGCTGAATATGCAGTGGCAAAGAATAAGCCTATAAGTTCGGCTTCTTCGATACGTAACACCGTGAGGCTTGTTGTGGAAGATAATGGCATTACAGAAGATAACCTAAAAGAAGCTATTAAAAAATTGCCCTTTGACAAAGCGTATATCGACGCAATAGGTAATCTAAAAGTTCTCGGAGACGATACGCTACATTACGAAGAATATAAGATGGAAGATTTGCGACCAGCTATCGAGGTACTTGCACTCGCTCTCAACCAGCACGCCACGCAATTATCAAATCTAGCTCAATTACATAAGGCTGTGAGTGATAAGAGCTCTACTAAAGCTAAGGCTAAATCAAAGACGCAAGGTTAGCCCCCCTACCCGAAAAGGGGCTATTTTTAGAAATGAACGTAAACGCACTACCTAGCTACAAACTTGTCGCAATCAAAAAATGATACGTTTTAGTTTTAGCCCAACAACTCAACCACACAAACAGGGGTAGAATTGTTAGCAATAAGTTGTTGGGGCGGTTACGTAAGATATACGTAAAAACCGTTGAACCAAAAAACAGACCGACATATTGCGTCGGTCTGTTTTGAGCATATGAGCTGTTTGAGTAAGCAAGTTACTTGCCTACACGTGCCTTCATATCTTGTGCTTCTTGAGTTCTACCATTATCAGCGTAGTATTGTGCCCATTCAGCTTCTTCCTTGTCGACTGCGGTACGTG
>CAZNEX010000027.1:0-3880 GCA_964572775.1 uncultured Candidatus Saccharibacteria bacterium | reverse complement strand
TAGCTTTTTAGCCGCTTTCTCCGATGCTATTTTCCTCATTATCTCACAACTGTCATTAAACGATAATATGTTGAGGCTGCCCTCATACACTACTTTGCGGTCAAGTATTGCTAACTTGCGATGATGACCGGCGGTATATAGCACCGTAACGCCCAGCGCTTGCAGCTCGTAGACAGCGTTGAGTGCTTGGTAATAGTAATCGCCGTCATGTTCGTTTGGATTACGAGTGTTTATGACTATCCGTACATTACGACTGTGTAGCTTAGTAAAGATAGGTAGAAGTGTCCTCATGCGCTTTTCCGTGATGAACGGACTCTCGATAATCACTTCGTCTTTACTGTGTAGCAGGTCGCGCATAAACGCCCTATGGAACGTGTCCTGGTCGTAGAGAGTGCTTTCACTAAACATGGTGCTTACTCTCCTCTGTTTCAGGCTCGACAATATGGATTTCTCCGTTATAATATACCCAGCCTAGATCAGTTAGTTTTTGATGCATCAAAACTAAACTAGGTTCTAGAGTGTTCCACGACAAGTCGATGTGGCGCACCAAACCGAACTCTTTCAAACTCCGTTCCCAAAGAACGGAGTTTTGTTGTTTGTAGTCATGACTATGCCTCAAGAGTTCCGACGTTGCTCTTTAGAATTTCCAAAAAATGTGGGTTCTGCATGATGCCTAGTATGTTGCCAAATGGATCGATCAATGAGGCGGTGATAAATCCATTGCCACGATTTTTGATCGCTTCGAGTTGGGTCGCGCCCATACTGACTAATTCATTCAAGCAACTTTCTACATCGTCAACTTGCCAGTAGACGGTTGCACCTGACGGTTTATCGGGATGCGCGAGCTGTGGCATAAATCGACTATCCACAATACCCAGCTCAGTTTGGTAGTCACCAATTCGAAATTCAGCGTAGCCTGGTTGCTCGTAGTATGGCGCTGTATTTAGCAGTTCGCTGTACCAATCGACAGCTTTTTTATGATCGTCGGCGGTAATGTTGATTGTTGCGATACCTCGAAATTTTGTCATGTTCCTCCTTTGTTATAGTGACTGGTTTATACTACATAATATGCAGCGTGAAGTATTACAAAAATCCGCAATCAACCTAGAGCCGCGGGGCAGACTAGATACTGCTAGCTTTATCAAGAATGTTGATTTTCAGACTTTTTTGCCACCGAATGATCTTGCATTGTTTGTCGAACATTTTTGGTCTATACGTTCCAAGCGACGGACAAAAGTCCACTTTTCTGATCAACTCATGCATCGTCCGTATGTCGATATTTTTTTGTCGTTTGAGAGTTGCGGTATTCAGGGTACCTTTTGTCGCAAACGTCAGTATATAGCAACCGATGAAACGAGAATTGTCGGTGCGCGATTTCGTCCAGGCGCGTTTCATCTTTTTTATGACGGTAGCATGCTTGATTTGCGCGATACGACAATTGATCTTAAAAAAGTTTTGCCAAAATTTGACAGTAGTTTTTGCCAGCAACTCTTGAAGGGCGACGATCAATCGGTTTTTAGTGCACTGATCGATCATTTACGAAAAAACTTACCAAAAAATGATGCTAGAATTGCGCTAATTGGCGAGATTATTGAGCTAGTTGAAGCCAGTAGCGATGTTCAAACGGTCGCTGAGATTGCCAAAATTGTTGGCAAAAGTGAGCGCTGGCTGCAGCAACTTTTTCAGGAATATATTGGTGTTGGATTGAAGTGGTTTTTGCAAACAAGAAGATTGCTTGTGGCGGCTGATCGCATACGAAATAAAGACGTGGACTGGGCGGCGCTGGCTTACGATACAGGCTATAGCAGCCAGCAACATTTTATAACTGACTTTAGGCAAGCTATTGGCAAAACACCAAAGCAGTATAAAATGGAATTGGATGAAGACTAACTTACCAGTACTAGAGTTTCGTAATTGCCATCACTTGCGTGATTGGTTGATAGATAACCACGATGTATCGAATGGTATTTTCGTAAAAATTTATAAGAAAAAATCAGGAATCGATAGCGTCAGTTTTGAGGAAGTTTTAGAAGAAGGATTGTGTTTCGGCTGGAGTGAAAGTCTGCGCTTAAAAGGCGATGAGCAATCATATTTACAAAAATTTACTCCACGAAAAACTAGCGGTACGACATCAGAAAGAAATCGTTTGCTGGCAGCGCGATTGATCAAAGAAAATCGCATGCGGCCAGTTGGGCTAGCTGCGCTTGGTTTAGGCTAGATTGACCAAAAGACAAATCCACCTCTATCTGATTAATGATGTCTGTTATAATAGTATCAGTGGCGCGTTGGCGGAGCAGTTACGCAGCGGTCTGCAAAACCGCGTAGACGGGTGCAACTCCCGTACGTGCCTCCAGAATCAGATTTTTTTCGGAAATTGTGGCGCAATGCGCCGCTTTTTCTTTGGTCGCGCGGAGCGCAAACCAAATGTTTTCTTGGGGGGAATGAGATTTTGGGTCGCTGGAAGCGACTACTTTTTTGTTTTCCAAAAACAGGTTCAACCCAAAGATTTCAAGCAGCAAAGACTTTTTGGCGTTCTCGTCAGTAGAATTGGCGATTTTACAGATAGAAACGGCTTTTTCAAGCCAGTTTTTGAGCGGTTCAACCCACTCAACTTGTCCAAGCGTAAAATCGCTAATTTGTTCCTCAATGGTTTTCTTTTGGCTCATAAGTTCCGCTTTCTTTGCGGTATATATTTCACGCTCCAAAACACCGTCAAGAAAGCCGTCCAAAAGCCTTTGTAATTTCTCGGACAAATGCGTGATGTCTGTCCTAAAAGCCTCAATTTTGTCGTCTATCTTGGCTTTTTCTGTAAGTTCGTCCGTAGCAGCCATTTCACGCATTTTGTCCGCACATTTTTTGGGCAAAGCGAAGCCAGCCAACAAATCAGATAACTGCCGATCCAAAAGTTCTGCACGCACCGAAGGTTCAATACATTTCACAGACTTATTTTTGCGGGTACAGCGATAGTAAATGTAGTGATGTTGGTTGCCGTTCTTTTGGCGTTTAATTTTGTTTTCGGCAGTTATCATCATACCGCAAGGGCAATGCAGTAACCCGCAGTAGGCTTGCGGTTCTATCAAGCCTTTTGTTGGGTGGCTTCGCTGTTTTATAACGGTCTGCACTTTATCAAAAAGTTTCTTGCTAATAATGGGTGTATGTTTGCCCTCGTAAATCTCGCCGCCGTAAATGAAATGACCGTAATAGAACGGGTTTTTCAAGATATATTTTATCTTGTCTTTGCTGTACGGCTTGCCACCACTGGTTTTTATGCCACGCCCAAACAAATAGTCGGCTATATCTTGAAAAGTGCTTTGCCCCAGAGAATATAAAACAAAAATCGCCTCAACTAATTCGGCTTGACGTTTATCTATATGCACCGTTTTACTTTTGGTGTTGTTGTAGTAACCAAACGGAGCAATACCAGGAAACTCGCCACGCCGAATTTTTTGGCGAAGCCCACGCTTGGTATTTTCTGACAAATTATCTACATAGTATTTGCTCTGACCAAAAGCGATAGACAACATAAACTTACCCTGTGATGTATTCTCAAACCAAAATGTCTGAAACTTCAAATCAGCAAGTTTTCTTTGGTCAAGCAAATAGATAATTTGTCCGCCGTCTATGCTATTTCTAGCAAGCCTGTCGGGGTGCCACGCAAGAATACTATCGGCTTCGCCATTTTGTATGCGTTGTAGCATATCGCCGAACTTCAGTCTGCCTGGTATTTTGGCGGACTTCTTTTCAATAATGGTATCTACGACAATATAGCCATTGTCTTTGGCAAACTTCCGAAGTTCGGCTAACTGTGCTTCAATGCTCAAAACTTGTTTGTCCTCAACATCCGTACTCTTACGAGCATACAAAATGTAGCGATTTTTGT
>CAZNEX010000026.1:0-5085 GCA_964572775.1 uncultured Candidatus Saccharibacteria bacterium | reverse complement strand
GCTACTGCTCGGTATTACTAAGGTGTCAATCTGGAGTGACTCGTGGCTATCGGCTGCCTCATTCCAAGATACAACTAGGGTGTTGATCAATGCCGCCGCAAGCGGACGTGAAGACCACCTAGAAGGCTTGAAAGAAAATGTTATCATCGGTCGCAAGATTCCAGTTGGAACAGGCGCGAAGACAGATGACGATTACGATAGCCAAGTTGGTGATGATGTCGACGAAGACATTAGCGCCGAAGCCGACATGCAAAACTAGTCGCTGACTTCATCAAAAAACCGCCGGTTAAATGATTCGGCGGTTTTTGATTTTGACTTGTAGCTCGTATAATTTTGCGACCTATGGCTTAACCTGAAAGATGCTGCCATTTTCGTCAGCACATTGATTGCCGGCAAAGGCTTTTTTGATATCTTCGGTGTTGAAGTTGCTGCAAGGCAAAATGTTTTGAGTCGATTTGAAATATTGCCAGACACCGTCGTGTGTTTGGTAGTAAAGATTTACGACTGCTCCGACGCCATAAGTACCATCAACGTAAGTGCCAGTTGAGGCATCGGCCGTTTTGTAGCCAGCTGTAACGCTATCTTTTATGTTTGCTCCAAAAAATGCTAGGCGATAAGTTTCGTAGTTGGGCGTTATTAGCGCTAGCGGTTTAATCTTTTCGGCCAATTTGTAGTAGTCGGCCATGTCGTAACAGCCGATTGAAAATCTGCGTTCATAATCAGAATTGGAGCTAGGTGCATTTTCTAGCAAACAAGCTGTATTAACGTGGCGGTATTCGCTGTAAAGGTAGTCTTGACCGCCACTGTCCAATTTTCGTTCGCGAAAACCAGCAGCTTTTAGAGTCGAGGAGATTGTATCTATATCGCTAGCGGCTTGACTAGCAGAAGTGTTTTTTGATAGAAGAGCCTTGATGCCCTCATGAGCTGGAGTGACATAAAACTCATAGCCTTCGATCTTCAAGGACGGTGCCACGGCATCAATATTGGTGGTGTCGGGATTGCTGATCTTGCTACCAATCAGCTCAATCGCACCACTAGCCGACATTTCTGGCTTAACCTCTTTAGGAGTTGTAATGACAGCTGTTTTTGTAGGCTTCTTTTCAAGGTAGGCTTTATAGACCATAAAGCCGGTTATGGCACCGATCAAAGCAACTATCAGTAATCAGAGAAAAACCCACAATGGCCGACTGCGTCGGTTAGTTTTTTCTAAAGCTAAATCTTTTTCTAATTTTTGAACTTGATTAGTTGCTTATTGGCTGTCTGGGAGTTCTTTTTTATCCACTGAAAATTTCCTTTAGTTAATGACTGCTATTATAGCACTACGGCGCAGCCAATTTGCACGCTGGTATCGACATGGTGACTCTGATGTGCTATAATGATAGAGAAGAGTTTCTCTAATAAGACGAAATGTTATATTAGAAGTAGGGAAAAGTTTGCTGCTTTGATCTACAAAACGACCTTTAGCAAGTCGTACATATAAATTGCAAGTTAAAGGATATCTAATGCCTACAATTAATCAATTGGTGCGAAAACCGCGTAAGACTGCCTTGAAGAAGAGTAAGTCACCAGCACTTGGACGTATTCATAATGCGCTCAAGGTTCGTTACTACGACCAAGATGCACCGTTAAAGCGCGGTGTTTGTGTCAAGGTAACTACAAAAACTCCCAAAAAACCAAACTCAGCCCTTCGTAAAGTCGCTCGTGTGCGCCTAACCAATGGCCACGAAGTTTGGGCTTACATTGGTGGTGAAGGCCACAACCTCCAGGAGCACGCCGTTGTGCTCGTACGTGGTGGCCGTGTGCCAGACCTTCCAGGTGTTCGTTATCACATTGTCCGTGGTGCTCTCGACCTTCAAGGTGTCGCCAAACGACAGCAAGGCCGCAGCAAGTACGGTACAAAGAAGGAGTCTAAGTAATGCCACGAAAAGTTACTAAGAAACTACAGCGAACGATCAAGCCTGACCGCAAATATCAGTCAGTGCTGGTGCAACGACTGATCAACAAAACGATGCTTGATGGCAAAAAACTTGGTGCTGAGCGCATGGTTTATGCCGCTCTAGAGCAGTCAGCCAAAACTTTGAAGAGCGAAGAGCCGCTTGAAGTTTTTGAGCGTGCTCTTAAGAACATCAGCCCTAACTTTGAAGTTAAGAGCCGTCGCGTCGGTGGTGCTAACTACCAAATTCCATTCCCAGTTCAGGGTCACCGCCAGCTTCACTACGCTTTTAGCTGGTTGGTTCAATCTGCCAGAGCTCGTAGCGGTATGCCGTACGAAAAGCGTCTAGCACTTGAAATCGTCGATGCTTACAACGAAACTGGTGCAGCCTTCAAGAAAAAGGAAGACACTCACAAGATGGCCGAAGCCAACCGTGCTTTTGCTCACTTTGCGCGTGGCTAAGCATTTTTAGGCTAAAACAAGCAAGCCGCCTCGTAGAAGTAGGCGGTTTTCTTGTACTAAGTAAATATGTTAGCATAAAGACAATGAGTATTGCTGCAAGACGCTTGATGCGCGTCAATCAAACTGCCGATAATCCTATACCGCCTGGAAAGGCAATTTTTAAGCAAGGCTGGGTCGATGACGGGCCACTAGCGGCTGCTTATCCAGCCACTACTTCAATGATACGAAACCCAAATAGCACTGATTATAAATGGGCTTACGATACGGCTGGTTTGCGCCACTCGGTGCTAAATGTTGGTTTGCATGAGCTAGTTACGGTAGCTGGTAGCGGCGCAACATCGTACAATGCTGGCTCAATCGAAAGTCGCATCGCGCCTGTTACAAATTGGAATGCGGCAAATCCAAGCAAAAAAATTACTGTTCATTTGCGACTGCATGTCGGTGAGCGTGCACCAGCCATGTGGGATACGCTCTGTGGTACAGCCAGAATAATCGATACTAAATTCTCGAAAAATTCACTCGTACCGCTGTGGTGGAACTCCACTTATCGGACACTTTACAACAATGCGATGGTGGCATTGGGGCCAGTTGTCGACAACATCGCGGTGATCGGCACTGTCAATGCGCCGGGCGCTTCGCCATTTTATCCAGAACCATGCCTTTTCTTTTTTAATGACAGCGCCAACCGCGATAGTTTGATCGGTTCCGGCTGGACAAAAGCAGCTCACGAATCTTTCCAGCAGTGGTTTCCAACGACTACTAGTGCTTTTAAACGAGTTGGTGTCGAGGTTGCACTCAATCCCTACCAAGATATGGATAACTCTGGTAATTTGACCACCAGTAACACGACAGTCTACAAGAGCATCGCTGACAGCCTGATGTCAACCGTTGGCAAGCGCGCCGTACTATCTAACTACTCGATGCGGACAGATTACATGACCGGTAGCGGCAATTATCAGCAAATGTACACTTGGCTCAAGAATCAATATTTGAATCACAAAGCTTGGTTTGGCGTTCAGATGGCTCGGCCGCAGAACGTTGCACCAGATTCTAATACGGTGCAGCGTTGGGATGATGTTGCGAGTTGGTGCGCTGATTTCGGCATGAACTTTGTCGAGACAACTGGTAAAGGTAATGGCGAAGGTCTTAAAAATGTTTGGCCAAGTTCATATAACGACGATTCTGGTGACGTAGCTCTATTTACTTCTATTGGAGCCGACTTGTCAGCTAACACGGCGCCTTAACAGCGGTCGTAAATGTAAGTATTCGTAAGATTACTACTATACGATGACCCTAAAATCTGCTATAATCAAAACAAAGCCGTATTTTCTAATGGCAATAATAATTAAATAATGCGAGAGGACATCCAACACTTATGGCCGCATCAACTAACGTGCCCCTACAAAATTTTCGTAACATCGGTATTATTGCTCACATCGATGCCGGTAAAACTACTACAACCGAAGGTATTTTGTACCGAACGGGCATCAATCATAAAATTGGTGAGGTTCGCGGTGACGGCGATGGTGCTACTACCGACTGGATGGAGCAAGAAAAAGAGCGCGGTATCACCATTACTTCGGCAGCCGTTACTTGTTTTTGGAATGGCCATAAAATCAATATCATCGACACGCCAGGGCACATCGACTTTACGGCCGAAGTTGAGCGCTCGCTTCGCGTGCTTGACGGTGCTGTAACAGTCTTTGACGGCAAAATGGGTGTTGAGGCGCAGTCTGAAACTGTTTGGCGCCAGGCTAACAAGTACGGCGTACCTCGCATTTGTTTCATCAACAAAATCAACCAAACTGGTGGCGATTTCTACAAATCTTTGGAGTCGATCCACAACCGTTTGTCGCGCAATGCTTTTCCGGTTCACTTGCCAATTGGCTTTGAAAAAGATATCAATGGCGTTGTTGACTTGATCGATATGAAAGCCTACACCTACGGCGACTACACCGACAAAGCGCTGGTGCAGGGCGATATTCCTGCTGATATGCTCGAAAAAGCCAAAAATGCTCGCAGCTTATTGGTCGAAAATGCCGTAGAAGCCGACGATGATTTGATGATGAAGTTCCTCGATGAGGGCGAAGATTCGATCTCAGTTGACGAACTTAAAGCAGCTCTGCGTAAACGCGTCTTAGCTGGTGACTTTTATCTTGTAACTGGTGGCGACGGCCGTGGTGTTATCGTTGAAAAATTGCTCGACATCATGGTTGACTATTTGCCAAGTCCGCTCGATATTAGCGAGATTTGGGGCAAAAATCCGAAAACTGGCGACGAAGTTAGCCGC
Source organism: uncultured Candidatus Saccharibacteria bacterium (assembly GCA_964572775.1). Lineage (GTDB taxonomy): Bacteria > Patescibacteriota > Saccharimonadia > Saccharimonadales > Saccharimonadaceae > SZUA-359. The sequence continues at coordinate 400 of CAZNEX010000026.1, read as the reverse complement.
AAACCAGACGAAAAAGAGCCAATGGCAGCGCTAGCTTTCAAGATTGCTACCGATCCATTTGTTGGAAAACTAATCTTTATTCGTGTTTATTCTTGCGTTCTCAAGGCTGGAAGCTATGTCTTAAACACTACGACTGGCGAAAAAGAACGGGTTGGTCGCATCGTTCGTATGCATGCTGATAAGCGCGAAGACATCGACTCGATTGGTGCAGGCGACATTGCAGCGGTCGTTGGCCTAAAAGGCACTTTTACTGGTCACACCCTAACTGACCTCGCTCACCCAATTGCACTAGAGAGCATTACTTTCCCAGAGCCGCCAGTGTCGATTGCGGTTGAGCCAAAGACCAAAGCCGACCAAGAAAAAATGGGGATTGCCTTGCAGCGTCTGGCTGAAGAAGATC
>CAZNEX010000025.1:0-5946 GCA_964572775.1 uncultured Candidatus Saccharibacteria bacterium | reverse complement strand
CGATCGACAACGAAGCCGACGCACAGGAATGGCTCGAACTGAAAATGGCAGTACTCGCAGCAAAGTCCCTCAGCAGTCCTTACGATATTGTCGATCCGATGATTGCCCTTGAAGAGGCCGGACAAGCGTTTGTTACGCGGCTCAATATCGATATGGACGCATATCAGCGAGTGGCGAACAAGTAGTTACGATCGCCGGAACAGAGCTGTATCGTCATCGTCTTTATACACGACCGTAAAGCCACATTTCTCGGCAATTGCAAAGTCGTCGTCGCGCAGCCCCTCCACGAGTAATAGACCCTTAGGCTTGAGTGCCTTAGCTGTTTCTCGAAATAGAGAAACATGTGGATTGGAGCGTGACTGTACGTAACGTAGTTTGTAGTGAAGTATTGCGATCCACTGCTTGAAAAGTGTCTTTGAATTGTAGCGGCGGTCATTGAACCATGTCAGGTAAGAGCAGAGGAACATATCCACGTCTGTGTAACTCAGGTGATGAACGTCAGCGATTTCATCAACAGGTAATTTCTTAGGGTATGGTGGCAAACCGTAGAATAACACCGGATTTTCTCGGTTAGTAATAAGCGGCTTGGCAGCAAGTCGTATCTTGTTGGTTTCGAGAAACTCATTGCCGGATGGCGTTGGACCCACAAGTTCAATAACGCGAGCACTTTCTGGTAGTGCTTCGAGGAGAAGTTTGGCTTTTTGCAAGGAATCCATAGTTTGATTATATCTCGGATGTGGATAATCTTCTCTTCCCCTTAACGTCCGGGGTGCTCTCGAAAAGTTATAAGTAGTGTTTGGTATACTGATGATATGAGCCATAAAAAGCCGACCGAAGATGAAATAAAAGCCCTGCAAGCCGATGTCGAGGCTTATATGGAAAAGCCTGTGCGAGAGAATGAGCGTCGCGTACGGATTGGTGGTACTTTCGAGGATAATGTTAAGAAAATGGCTACTTCGCCACCAATTAGTAATGAAGAACTAAAAAAGTGGGCTAAAAAACAGCGAGAAGATATAGAAGAATAATGACTGCACTGTCAATTCTTTATAATTTGGTAACGTCAAGTATATAATTGCCCTTCAAAATGATACAATAGGAAGTATGTGGGATATGCGCAAAATCAGCGCGTTGAAGGGTAGCCTTCGACGCCTATTTATGCTGTTCGCTGCAGTTATCACTGCGGCTATTTTTGCGAATATCGGACTTTCGCAGCCAACTTATGCTGCCGACGCGATTTGGGTTGGTAGCACATTGAAGTACGAAGACAACGATTATGCGCCGATTTCGACAACTGGGCTACCGGCTGGTGACGTTAAGGGCAAGGTACCCTATGCTTGGATAGACAACTCTTCGACGCCAGCGAAGGCGCATGTGATTTATTTTGAAAAAAGCGTGCCAGGACCGGACGGTGAGAATATACAGGCGCGAACTTCGGCCGTGTATGTTGTCTACAACTTCACACCGCCAAGTACATATAGCGGTTTGTCTCCACCAGTGACCACGCCAATCAAGGTGACGCGTGACTTGACAACAGATTCGAACGACCAAAATCAAGAGATGCAAAACACCTGTGATGGCAGCATCACCAAGGGCTTAGGCTGGATAATTTGTCCAGTATCGAACTACATTGCCGATGGTATCGATGGGATATTTAGCCTGGTGCAGGATTTTCTGGATGTGCGGCCAATCGCCAAAGACGACACCGGGCTTTACCAGATGTGGGATTTGGTGCGTAATCTAGCCAATATTTGTTTTATCATCATTTTCTTGGTGATTATTTACTCGCACCTGACGAGTGCGGGCTATTCGAACTACAACGTCAAAGACATGTTGCCGCGGCTGATCATCGCATCGATATTGGTCAATGCGTCATTTTGGATCTGTGCACTAGGTGTTGATCTTTCGAACACAGTGGCGCATTCGACCCATGCGGTCATGGAAAATATTCGTGAGAATATGACGACGGGGGCGGATGTAACTGAGGTGACTTGGAGCAATATTACAGCTTACATACTATCTGCGGGAGCCGTGCCGCTAGCTGGAATCGCAATGGCTAGTACGGCGGCTGTATCATTTTTTGGTGCTGGATACTTGCTGTTAGCGGCACTAATTTCGGTAGCATTCTCTGTACTAGTCGCATTTGTTATCCTGGCAGCTCGGCATGCTCTTATCATTATGTTTGTAGTTATATCGCCGTTAGCATTTGTGGCATTTGTTCTGCCGAGTACAAAATCTTGGTTTTCAAAATGGCTTAAGACCTTCACGATGCTGATGTTATTTGCGGTCATATTCTCTTTTATCTATGGAGGATCACAGCTGGCTGGAGCGCTGATCATGAACAGTGCCGATGGTCGTCTACATATAGCAATACTTGGTATGTTGGTGCAGTTTTTGCCGTTGATGCTGAGTTTGATCATACCGCGTCTTGCGACCGGTATTTTGGGTCAAATCGCTAATATTACCAATGACAAATCGAAGGGTCTGCTCGACAAATCAAAAGGCTGGGCAACCGATAACGCCAATGCTCACAGAATGCGCAAGCTAGCAAAAACAGCCGATGACGTTAAGAATCGTAAAGATGGCAAGTTGAGAGGTCGTGATTTTTACAAAGGTAGGGGATTGGGACGTCTTGGTATGAAGCTAGATCAAGGTCGCAGAGATCGAGAAAGAGATGTTAAGGATAGCGATCACTTACTTGACAGTCGAGCTGCAGCTGCACGCCAAGAACGCATTTCCAATAGGGCAGACAAACGCTCTACAGAAATGTATAACGCTCAGATGTCTGCGCATGATTACCACAAACGCGATGAGCTTTATACGAATCGTGTAGCTGCCGCTGGCGATAAGCATTGGCAGCAACAATTTGATGCAACAGATGCTAAACACTTTGACAGAGATCTTCATCAGACAGATATAAAAACCCGATTGGACAAACAATACGCCGAAACCGCCGAGGCCAGATACAACGCAATAATCGAGGGGATGAGAGCAGGCATTAACCCATATAATGATATCGCTGCCGCTGATGCTACATTAAAAGGCGCTGGCTCGACGATCAGCAAAGATGTTGGCGATATGGCTAGACTGGCTGTTCGAATGGACGCAGCAAACAATGCTAAACACGCAGCGGAAATTAAGCTCAAGAATTTAGTTGCCGAAGAATATAAAGCCAGCTTCGAAGGCGATAAAGTGCTTCTGAAAGAGGCTGCCGGTGTCGGTGGTGAGCTTGGTGAAACAAGAGTTTATGCTGCTGCCAAGAAAGCTGCTACTGATGCGGCCGTAGAGCTTGTCGAGATCAATAGGTCGCTAGCTAGTGATATGTCAAGATTTGATCTTCACGATGTACTTTTCAAGGGCATTATGCCTAATGGCAGCAAGGCGTCACTTGAAATGAAGCAGGCCGCTATGTATGCATTACTGCAGAACAAAGGTAATAACCAAGATGCCAACGAGATTCGTGATGCCATCGGTAAATTAGGTATGGTCCAAGTAAGAGACGCTGTGACTGGCAAAGTCGAATACTACGAAGCTAAGCGCAATTCAAAGGGACAAATCGAATATGATGCAAATATGCGCGCCCAGGCAGACATGTCTAAGGGAGTCATCTCTAACGACGAGGTGTCATTGCGTCGAGACTGGCAGCAATTCTTTGATGATGCCAAGAGTAAGTCACCTCATAGCATGGTCACGTATTCTGGTACAAACGGCTCTGAATCTCGCTCGGGACTCATGGTTGAAGATATCCGTGGCGGATTCATACGCGATGCTTTGGGTGGCAAGTTTGGAGCCGAAAAAATGCTTAAGGCTGATATCGATGAGCTTAAGACTCTCTACTCAGATATGAGTAACCCTGATGGATATTACAACGGAACTCTATCGGCCGACCAAAGAGCTAAAGTCAATGGAACTCTCGAAGCAGCTATAATTGAGCTTCAAAATAACGATAATGTCAATAGCAGTATCGATGACCGTAACCGAGCAGTTATGAACGAACTGCTGGCTAAGATTGACCCTAGCTACAAGCAGCCTGACGGTTCATTTGCCGTCAATAAAGATAACCGCGCAATAGTAAAACCATCCGCAATGACAGGTGATGAGGTCAGGTTTGAAACTCCGGATGCTGTCGCACCTGCGCGCATGTCACCATCTTACTACAGTGATCGTGATATCAGCTTTCATTGATAGTTAGTTCACATTCCTTTACACTTGTGCTTAAATAGAACCACATATGCGTCGTGGGAAAGCTGTATTATTGCTGGTGATTATCGTACTTAGTACGATCGTATCGCTGTTTACGCAGACGGAGCGGGCGCTGGCGGTAAAATCTTCTAACGCAACGCCAGCCCAAGAAGTCCAGGCATACACATATATGACTGCTATGCAGTATTGTTTCGGCAAAGACTACTACTCATCCGGCGTAGGTATTAAGTTTGCTGACGTAAATGGTGGGGACTGGTTTTCGGGGGGTTGGGGTGACGGAACAGCCTTTCCAAACCCTACTGGAGCAGGAGTTGATTGCGATGATAACATATTCAACAAGCCATTCTTAGCCTTTTTTGAATTCTCATCAGGTGAAGACTTCATAGAAAATTCTCTACACATGAAGTTCAACTCTGGCGATGGAGCATACAAAGAAAACGGTAGAGATGTCGCAAAACGCATACCAGCCGCTATTGCATCAAAATACGGCAAAGTACCGGCTCTGGACGGTGCGCTAGATTATGTACTATTGAAGTCGGTCTTCGAAGCATCGACAGGATGTGGTGCAACCAAGACCGATAATGCCACTGTGGCGGCATCAGACGTAGGAGCGATTGTAAGTATTGTCGATCTTGACAATGGAACTGTAATAACACAGAACTACGCCTATGGTGCCGGTGTTGACGATGGCAAAAAATTTGGTATCGGCAACACGCTTGATCCATTAGAAGAAGTTGAGAGAAGCTGTAATGATATAGCTGCTGGGATATCTAGTCGTGCTTCGGCTTTTTTGAATAAGTATAAATCTCAGCTAGAGACATGTGAGTCTAAGTACTCGTCCATTGAAACACTGCTCGAAGCCTGTAAGGACGGTGAAGCCTATCCGACCGATCCAACCTATTGTGACAAATATACCAACGACACAGAAAAAATGGCTTGCTTGCACGGACAAAACCGAGCCAACATAACTGGCATCGTAGGCGACCCGACAAACTCCAGCGATGCCGAAGTCACGAGTTGCCAAATCGAAGCCATCGGCTGGATAGTGTGTCCTGTGGTGAGGTTTTTGGCAAAGACGACCGATGCCTCATATAGCGTTATTCGCATGATGATGGAGGTGCCACCAGGTGTACTAAACAAAGACGATAGCAATTCGGTATATACACCCTGGGAGGCTATGCGAAACCTTGCAAATATTTCGTTTATCACTGTCTTCCTCTTTATTATATATTCGCACCTCACTAGTGCTGGTATAAGCAATTACACTTTGAAAAAGATGCTCCCCAAACTAATTGTCGGCGCACTACTGGTCAATTTATCTTTTTGGATATGTGGTGGCCTAGTAGAGCTCTCGAATGTGATTGGTGAAAATATATACAAAGTTGTTGGCACAGCGGCCGATAGCATGTACCCGCCAGATGTAATTGCAAATACTTCACCCGATGCTGGCGTATGGAATGGCCTAACCACAGCTGTACTTATGGGGACTGGTATAGCAGGCGTAGCGGCATTCGGCCGCACTGGCGATAGTAACTGTTCTTGTTGTCTTAACTGTTCGACAAGCACTGATAGTTGTCATGGTGATGATTGCTCCACTAGCTTTTGTCGCATACATGCTGCCAAATACCGAAGGACTATTCAAGAAGTGGTGGGGACTTTTCAAGTCGCTTCTTTTGCTTTATCCGGTAGTATCAATGGTATTTGCAGGATCAGCACTTGCAAGTCTCGTATTGACAGCTGCATCAA
>CAZNEX010000024.1:0-6281 GCA_964572775.1 uncultured Candidatus Saccharibacteria bacterium | reverse complement strand
TCTTTTTCAGCCAGAGCCAGGCTGGCTGGCGGAGGTAGAGCATGTAGTCGGATTTGGAAATTTGCATTATATGTTAGTTAACTACTTTCCATTCTTCACGTACGACTTGTTACTCCTGGCTCGCTTGGTAAAAATGTCTTGCTATGTCTTCATCACTCATAGTGCTTACATCACGAAAACGCACTAGCGGAATATCTACGTCGCTAAGCATCTGCCCCACGCCCGTGTCGCGGGAACGCCTTTTTGCACTATTATGTGACCAATCGTCTAACTCTACCGCATAAGCAACCTGCAGCGAATCTTTATGTACCAACACGTAATCGACGGATGTTCGATTTATCCTCTGAAAAGCCGCCTTCCAGTACCTTCCTTTTGTTTCATTTTTAAGTAGCGCCGAGAGATGAATCTGAGGAAAAATGTAATAACGATCACCTGCAACTACTTGCAGTCGATGAAAAAATTTTGCTTCAGCTTGTGTCATTATCCCATCTTTGCGGCTGTAGAAAAATTCCTTCACCGCTGCTTGTGGTCGAGGCGTTTTTGACCAAACACCAGAAAATATAACTACAGCTGCAGCCAGTACTATGATTATGCCAGCGATTAAATATACATCCATACTACTCTTTCGTAATACTACTTAAAATTTCGCTCACTCTACTAGCTTGATTCACAACTTCGATATCGATTTTTTCTAACTTATCGGCAAATTTCTTCTGCGCTTCAAGAGTTGCTAATTCGCTACCTGTTTTCGATACCTCATCCTTCCCTTTCGCCTCTATAAGCGCATACATTTTTACTCTGTCCGTTTGCTTATCGCGAATAGCATATACAAAATCAGGGCTCGATGTGCCACCAGTGTAGGTTGGTACTTTTATGCTTCTTGTTGGTAATTTGCCAAATACCAACACTTCACTGCCTGGATTTACTTTTAGAATTTCATGCTCCAAATCACTTTCGTACAGTACTTCGTCATACAAATAATTATCCGCTACATTTACGTCACTTGCTATTTGGTCACCTACGCTACCTCGACTGATTTCATCGACAAAATTACCGTGTTTATCAAATAACGAGACACTGGTTTCAAAGTCGAGAGCATCATACTCGTACTTTTGTGAGTAAACGTCGATAAATCCTTTTTTGAACGTTTCAGTGATATTTTGAATCGTTTGCTCGTTGAACTTGCTACGTATTGCCGAATTATTTTTCGCAACATCGACAACCGCCGCGTGTATCATGTTAGCCGGCAGATTAGTCGTCTTACCGATCTTTTTTACAAATTCACCGTATGGCATATTTCCATAATCATGGTTCAATACAATCGTTTGCTCGATAATTTTTAACTCTTCGGTTTCATCATCATACATAAGACGCTTGCTTTTTACTTCGCCCTTACTGGCGCTAAACGATCTAGCTGTGATTGCGATTTTTGCAAGCGATTCAATCTCAGTATCGTCTAGCTTGTCATAGGCAAGCATAAAACGCTTACTAGTCTCGCGCCACATGTCACGAATCTTCTCCCAGTTGCTTTTACGCAGACGCACCACCGGTTTTTGTTTTGAATTTTCACGAATCTTGCCATGCTTCACGCCAAGCGGTACAAGCATATCCAGCTCGTCTGGTTTCAAGATATTTCTATCGTGGTCGACGATTCCGTCAGCCCCGAGCTTAAAGAATGCAGCATTTACGTCAGTAGCGTATTTATTATCGACAAGTAACTCAAGCACTTCATCGGTGATCTTACCTTCGCTTACCTTGCCGCCATCAGAATTAATTTCACTCTTTAGCTTCTCGGCAAAGCCTTCTTCGCTATAATCAATATGAAAATCGAGATAAAATTCTTCATCGCTCACTCGGTTGCCCAGTTCGTCAAACGGTAAGCGCAAACCACGTCCAACTTCCTGTATTTTAGAACTTTCCGAGCCGCTCGAGCGCAGTTTTGTCAGTACAAAAACATTCGGATTATCCCAGCCTTCGCGTAGTGTCCACTTACTGAAGAGAAAACGACGCGTGTTCCAATTACCGGCATCGTTTTTAAATGGCAGTAGCCGTTCTTTACTTTTCAAAATATCATCAACTTGTTCCTGAATAGCTTCGTCGCCTTTTTTGGCGCTATCTTCGGCAAAATAACCGGCGTGCACCTTCTGATTGTCGGATTTCAAGCTTTTTTGCGTCGCCAATAAAAAGTCCTTATATTCGCCGTCCTCACTCGCGATTAGCTTTGAGAGTTTTTCATCGAGCAATCTTTCAAACGTCATCTTTAGCCAGCCATCATCTTCGCGATAACTGGCAATACTATCAATAAAATACAGCGACACCACCTTAATGCGTGGCGCGTTTGCCGGGCGATAAAACAACTCGCGTTCTTTTTCAAAATGCGCATCAATAGCTTGTCTAAGAATCATTTCTTGGTAACCATTACTGAAAATGCCAGGTGTTAGCGTGGACCCTACGCCTATCGCCAATTCGTTTGATAACCTTTTACCCTCATAGGTCACATCACCGTCAAACAGTGGATCGATGATAGACAAATCGTCACCAACATTTACCGTCCATTCGCGGTTATCTCGTCTTACCGTCATTTCTTTACTTGTTGCACTCGTGACGCGATATTTTACGGACGCCTGGTCTTTAGGTAGCTCCGGATATCGCACGTCGATACCTTTTACCAATCCTTGATTAAAACTTTTTACGGCATCGAGATTGTACACCAAATTATCATAATCTTTTTTGACGACTTTGCTTTTACCCTTGCCGATGACTTTGTCTGGGAATGTTGCACCAAACCGAATAATCAATTGCGGATTGAGCGCTAGTATGTTTTCCCACGCTTTGGAATCTTTCTTAAACCGATGAGGCTCGTCAACAATCACGATTGGACGCGTTAGTTTAAGCGCTTCGACAGGCTGGCTTACGCCACCAATCAACGTCTGGTCATAGTCATGACGCCACATGCTTTTACTACCGAGCATGTCATCATTTAGCAGTAGCACATTCACAGTACCAACATCGTTACGACTCGCTTCTGCGTAGTCGGTCAAACTACCAGCAAATTGTCGTCGCTTGCCTTTTTTGGTTGTAAAATCTCCCGAATTTATCACGCCTAGATTGATTTTTTGCGACGGAAACAGCTCACGGAAGTGCTGACGCGAATACTCGCTGGCTATGAAACTTTTAGTACCTTCTTTTATCGCCAGATTCGGCGTCATGATAATAAATTTGTTAATACCAAACTCTTGATACAGCTCGTGCATCAAGCGCGTATACACATAGGTTTTACCAGTACCTGTCTCCATCTTTACATCGATGCCGCGCATGCGATTCAGTACCGGATTCGCATACACATAATTAGCGTCAGGATTACTACCAGTCTCATCTAGGCAATTTTCCATAGCTTTTAGTACGGCAGAGATGGCCGCTTCTTGATGTGGGAGCTGTTCGAGATGAAGCCGCACTTAGTACCTTTCGATGACTTGTGGTTTGCCGTCGAGGTTGCTCTTGATGTTGTTTTTAAGCTCGGTCAGACTAGTGAAGTCGAAGCTGTAGCTATACACCACGATAGCGTTGACAGCGATATCGTTTTTGCCGAGTGCATTAAGGAGTGCTTTGCAAGCGTCTTTGCTCCAGCCATCTTTTTCGATTAGATAGAGGCGCGCAATTTCTGGCGCGTAGTGAGCGGTGTAGCTCGCGAGATCAAGTTCCTGAGCGGTAGTGTCAAAACTGTAGCCATCATCGACAAGCCATGTCGTGAGAATGGTTGATACGCCACGTTCATCTGTTCCGCCAGTGAGAGATTTTTCGCTAAATGGCGTGAGCATATCGTCGGCGACAAGCTTTGGCGTGTTTGGGTCGAAGTCTTCAATTTGTTCGAGTATCTTGATGTCTGGTTTTACGAAACGATAGTGACGACAACCAGACGTGTCGCCCAATTTTTCTGCCGCGAGGTCGATGCGTTTTCGGGCAATCTCATCGATAGTCTTGTAGCCAGCTTTTGCGGCTTCACTTTTTGGATTCACCGCTTCATCGAGCGTAGCCATAATATAGCGACGACTTCCATCATCCTCTTTATTGAGCTTCATGACAGCGTGAGCTGTAGTGCCCGACCCTGCGAAGAAATCAAAGATCATAGCATCCTTATTAAAGAGTCGAAGCATTTTGTCTATTAATTTTACGGGCTTCGGAGTATCAAAAATGATGCCTTCGGTCGGGAATAAGGTCCTAAATTCCTTAGAGGCATCATCATTTGTTCCAGCGTCTGTCCAAACACTCCTTGTGTTTACACCTTTGTGATTCTTAAGATATCGCTTCTTTCGAGGCTCATTCGATTTACCGTCTTTTCCCCAGGTTAGAAGTCCTTTGGAAACGTTATCCTTGTGTGTAGCTTCACTAAAAGCCCAAACTCGAGGAGATGAAGAATATGTATCTGGATAAATTAATTCACCCGTATGAGGGTGCTCTATTCCGTAATATAGGTTTGGCCGCTCACTTTTTGTCCACTTACTCCGGTAATCTGATTCTGCCCAATCTCCATTTGGATCGTTGTCTGGATTCGAGTACTGCTGCAACTGTTCTGGCGTCAAAACAGATTTCGGTATACTATTGCCACTTTTGACATAAACCAATATTTGATCATGCGTAAACGCAAAACTTGTGCTATTATCACCACTGGTCTTTTTCCACGCAATAGAACCGATGAAAGTATTCTGGAATATTTCATCCATCATTAATTTCAGATTCGCCTGTTCATTATCGTCAATACTCACAAATATCACACCGGTATCTTTGAGAAGTTTCTTGGCAAGCTTCAATCTTGGGTACATAAAAGTCAGCCAAGCGCTATGGCTAGCTTTGCCGTAGATGTTTTTTACACGCTGCACTTCCTCTTCGGTTAGCCCCAGAGTGTCGCGCAGTTGTTGGTCGGTAAAACGAAAGTTGTCGCTATACACAAAACCATCACTGCCGGTATTGTACGGTGGGTCGATGTAAATCATGTCTACCTGGCCAGTGTAGGCATGTTCGAGATGCTTGAGAACTTCCAGATTGTCACCAGTAAGGAAAAGATTCTGGCTGTCTTTGTTGTGTTCTTTGGCGTTGTGCTCGCTATCTGGCACGATAACGGTTTCAGGTAGCAAGTTTTCTTGCAATTTAGCGTAGTCTTTACCCACCCAGCGCAACTGGTAGCCGTCTTTTATTTCGTCATGATCGGGATCTTTGAGCGTGTAGCTCGCATTGTAGTCTAGATTTTGCTTCACCCCACCTAGCTGGTTGTTGTCTGTCATCGCGCCCTTTCCGCCATTGCTATACTATGTCTATTCTACCTTACTCGAAGAAATTTTTTAAAATGTTGTTTTATAGTTCTCTTATCATGGGTCGATAGGATATTCTGTCTAGCACTACTACTAAAGTGTTGCATAATAATTTCGAATCTTATCCGCCATCAGCATACGTCGCTGTTGCATAAATTCCGCATAGTTATCATGGGTAGCATTGATCAGCAGCTTGGGAATTGCAGCTTCTGCCAGATTCCGCTCGACGTCGTGCAGCGAAACAAGTGACGAGCCATAGTTATTTTCACCACTTAAGATATTATTCATATACGTTTTTGGTTCAGCATTGCTCACCTTGATATTGATATCGTTGCTAAGGAACGTGTAGTTGGCGATTTTATTTATCTGCGTTTTATCGTAGCCGTGCTTGGCCAGATAGTCTTTGGGGAATATATGATGAATATCACCTGTTGTGAGGTCTTTTACCTTGTTATCATTGCGAAGGAAGCTATCGTCGCCAAGCTTATTTTGGGCCGCAACAAATGTGTTCCAATAAGCGTTCCCCGTGTTGGTAATGTCCAGGCGGTCGGGAAGCGTAGAAGTCCAGAACACATAACCGAGTAGCTGGTGCTCGAGGGTGCCGACAAATCGCTCGATATCCCCCACCTTATTGAGCTGCTTAATGTCGTGCTCGAACGTCGTTTCAATAGAGCTACGTACGCGGCCAGTCAGGCTCGAGAGCACAAACAACTTGCGGATATTTCGATTGTAATTTCGTAGTCTTCACCAGCCTCATGATGATCTATTTTTTCACCCGGAGAAAGACCCGTCTCAACATCAACGTTTGCACGGCCAGCTTCGCTATCTATCAGTCGCCAGCCAGACTCTTCTAGAAGCTTATTAATTTTTAACCGCGCAGAGGCCTCCTTCCGGCTCATTTTTTATCCCTCTTTCTTTCCGGTCGGTTGACTTTTTGGCTCTTTTTTGCTATATTTGAAGTATCACCAATAGAAG
>CAZNEX010000023.1:2526-6847 GCA_964572775.1 uncultured Candidatus Saccharibacteria bacterium | reverse complement strand
TCTAATACATAATACCACGAACAGAGGTAAAATGCAAGCTTGAGCGCTTATTTTATTAAAAATTAGCTGGCTTTTGTTTCGGCAGCATCAGCTAGAGCGTAAACGGCTTTTGCAACACGCTTAAACTCTTTTTTACTCTGTAGATTGAGCAAGATAGTTGTCTCTTTGACTTGGCGTTTCTTGAGGACGCGTCGTACGATTTCATCACGATGGAGAGGTTCGCCAGCTTCGCGCAGAGTTTCAGTAATAATATCGCTAACTGTGCCTCGGTTGTAACCCCATGAGTTTAGCGCATAAATACCGCGGCCAATCAAGACAAATCGCTTGTCCTTGATAAGTTCATTGTGGATAGCCTGAGTGGTAACGTTTTTGCGCTTGAAATCGCTATCTTTTATGGCTTTGGCAATCTCTGAAAAGTGCATTGGTTTAGCATTATCGGCTAAAATAACATAGATTTTATCGCGAATATTCTTTGGATTGACTGTTGGCCATTTGGAAAGACCCCAAGTTTCTTTGAGTTCGGCCAGCTTTTTGCTGATACTAGCAAGTCCGCGTACGTGGCTTGGGTGTTCGTAGGTCAATTTGTCGTGCAGTGACTCGATGTGAATAGGCTCACCGTGCTGCTTGACGGTTTTTACGATTTCGTCAACTTTTTTCTTAACGTCTTTTTCGTCGCCATGTTCACCGATACCAATAGCGTGGTGGTAGTCGTCGTTTTCGTCTACAACCGTTAGTTTTGGCGACAGAGTGGCCAAAAAAGCTAAGTGCGGCTTGTGCTTCTGGACAGAATTTTCATCAACAACTCGAGTGGCAATATCATGCACGCGGCCAACCCGACCATTTTCGGACAAATCACGAATGATTAATCGTTCAACATCGCTAATCGCCGGAATACGGTTTTCTTCGGCGGCAATTTTGAGACGAATTAAGATCGCTTTTTCAAGCTGGCGAACTCGCTCGCGGGTGATGCCTAGCATTTCGCCAATCTGCTCTAAAGTCTCTTTACGATCGAATAAACCAAAACGACGGCTAATAATCTCACGTTCCCGTTCTTGATCAATGACATTCAAGGAGTCATCGATCGCTTTTGAGATCGAAGCGGATGCGGTTGCGTTGTTTGTTGTTTCGTCCATACGGAAAAGTGGATCCTCTCTGCCACACCTTACATTAACGTGCTATCTTGTTTGCGTTTATTACATTATACAACATAATTGTATGTAATGTCAAACACTTTCTATAACATTCTTATTATAGCACATGTTTGGCGCTTATGGTAAATAGTTTTTTCAGACTTTTTAAATGCAAAAACTATTGTTGGCTAGCATACATCAGGCGCGTGTTGTCAAATCATGGGTAATGGAGTTCGGGGTCATTTGGGCAAGGTCCAGCGATTGGTGTGTTGCTTTCACTGGTTGCATAATAGATAGCATTTGGAAACTTAATTGAGCCGACTTCAAGACAGTAGCGCGTAGCATCGGTATAGGTAGATAAGGTTGGAGCTGGCAAGCTGACAGATTTGGATGGTACGGTAATTGGGAAAGTTCCGCCCTGTGCGATAAAATCACTGATAATCTTCTGCTGAGCAGTCGTGCAAACCGATCCACAGGTCAATACAAAGTCCGCTTGGTTAATCGTGGGACCCTCTATGATGACATTTGAGCCTTACTGTCCTGTGACGTGAAGTTTTTTGCTTGCCTGGTACTGGCATCCAGTGTTGTATGTATTGCCAGTTTCTTGGATTGGCATGGCAGCGTTGCATGCAAAAAGAAATAATTGGGCGTTCTGATCGGCATTTAGGCTGCCAGGCGCATAGGTACGAACTTGTTGGGCATCTGTAAAGAGGGCAACCGATACGCCATCGGACTGGACATAATCTGTACCAGCAAGATTGGGCGGATAGTCGCTAGACGGTACCTGATAAGTTTCCATCACCGAAGCGGCACGATCGATATTAGAGTAGACAAGCGAGCGAGCAGCACGTTCTTGCGAGCCGTTATAGCGGGCTACGACAATGGTGGACAGTATGGCGACGACAACGACGACAACGATAATTTCAACCAGCGTAAATCCACCTTTTTTCATAAAACTATCATAACACGCTTTTGCTTAGAATGACTAGAAGCTACGATTTCCGACTTTTTCGTGTAGTGCGCCGACGGCTCTTTTTGGCAGGTGCGGCCGCAAGGATTTCTTTGGCCTGATCATGGCTGATCGATTTTGGATCGGTGTCTTTAGGAATCTTGGCATTTTTAGTGCCATCGGTAATATAAGCACCAAATCGGCCATTTAGGACTCGAATACCATCACCAAAGTCGGCAATGTTTTTTTCGGCTTCAGACTTGAGTTTTTCATCATAAAGTTGGCGCGCTTTTGTTTCGTCGATAGTGTGCGGATCGTCTTCTTTTAAGCTGACGTAGAGCTTGCCCACCTGAATATAAGGACCAAACCGACCGACATTTGCTTTAATTTCTTGGCCATCCTCAGTACTACCAACCAATCGCGGCAGCTTAAAAGCATCGATCGCTTGCTCTAAAGTCACGCTATCGATCCGCGCACCTTTTGGCATCGGCGCAAACTGCGGCTTGTCGCTATCGGTCGTCTCGCCTAGCTGCAACATCGGTCCAAAGCGTCCAAAACGGGCAATTATCAGCTTGCCAGACTTAGGATCAAGCCCAATTTCGCGGTTTTGACCAACGCTGCCGCGATCGATTTCGCCTGAATTTTCGATAGTTTTATGAAATGGTTGATAAAAACCCTCAAGCATCTTGTTACGAGCTAGTTTACCGGCTGCAATCTCATCAAAATGCTCCTCAACGCCAGACGTGAAATCATAATCAACAATATTTGTAAAATGATTAACCAAAAAGTCGGCAATCAATTCACCAGCTGGAGTTGGCATCAATTTGCCTTTGGTTGAGCCGGTTTTTTCTTGAACAACCTCACGGTTAACTTCGGCCGTATCATTTGGGTGAGCTGATAAAACAATCACATCTCGCGGCTCGCCTTCACCTTCACCGCGTTCAACGTAGCCGCGGGTCTGAACGGTGTCGATAATTGTCGCGTAAGTGCTTGGTCGGCCAATGCCGAGATCTTCCAGCTTCTTGACCAAGCTACCTTCGGTGTAACGAGCTGGTGGTTTCGAAAATTGCTGTCGAGCACTAACTTCAC
This sequence comes from uncultured Candidatus Saccharibacteria bacterium, assembly GCA_964572775.1. GTDB lineage: Bacteria > Patescibacteriota > Saccharimonadia > Saccharimonadales > Saccharimonadaceae > SZUA-359. Next base: position 3,679 of record CAZNEX010000023.1, on the reverse strand, counting down.
TAGCTTTTACCTCGTCACCAGTCTTGAGAGGCGGTAAAATCTCATCCTTACCGCCGCCATAAACGCGCAAAAAACCATCAAAAACCACCACTTCACCCTTTGCCTGATAATTAGCACTAGATTTCGGGGTAGTTTCGATCGTAATAATCGTCTTTTCGATCTTGGCTGGTGTCATCTGACTAGCTAGCGTGCGACGACGAATCAAATCGTAGAGTTTTTGGTCGTACTCATTATTGCTGGCCGTTTCGAGGCTGATATCTGTTGGCCGGATCGCCTCATGCGCTTCTTGCGCACTTGCCGACTTGGTTTTAAAAGTTCGCACCTGAGAATATTCTGGTCCATAGAGTCGCTTTATGTATTCACTGGCACCAGCGATGGCCTGTTTCGACAAATTGACGCTGTCGGTTCGCATGTAAGTGATTTTACCGGCTTGGTAAAGCTTTTGAGCGGCCGACATGGTTGCTTTGGCACTAAAACCGAGCCTAGAGTTGGCTTCCTGCTGAAGCGTACTGGTCGTAAACGGCGCCGAAGGATTACGCGTACCTGGTTTTTGTTCGACATCACTAACACTGAATTTAGCGCCGTGCAGCGAAGCCAAGTATTGACTGGCCTCTGACTCGGAATCAAATTTGTTGGTTAGATCAGCCGAAAATTCGTGGTTGTTATGGTAAAACTGCCCAGTGACCTTGAAAGTCGTTTCGCTGGCAAAATCGCGAATTTCACGCTCGCGTTCGACAAGCAACCGAACCGCCGGACTCTGTACGCGACCAGCCGACTTGCCGCCTGGGACTTTGCGCCAGACTACTGGGCTAAGCTCAAAACCAACTATCCGATCGAGTATTTGTCTGGCTTGTTGAGCTTCGACTAGGCGCATATCGACAGTACGCGGTCGCGAAACAGCTTCGACGATGGCCGATTTTGTGATCTCGTGAAAAACAATTCGCTTAGTTTTGGCTGGATCTAGCCCCAACACTTCGCATAAATGCCAGGCAATCGCCTCGCCTTCGCGGTCTTCATCGGTTGCTAGCCAAACAGTTTCGGCTGATTTGACAGCTCGTTTTAGCTCGGCAATAGTTTTTTTCTTTTCACTATCGATTTCGTAAGTAGTTTTAAAACCGTTATCGACATCAATTGGCGGCGTGCCATCTTTGGT
>CAZNEX010000023.1:0-2476 GCA_964572775.1 uncultured Candidatus Saccharibacteria bacterium | reverse complement strand
CTACTGAGCACGGTAAAATCACTACCGAGATACTTCTCGATGGTTTTTGCCTTGGCTGGCGACTCGACGATAACAAGATTTTTACTCATAATACTTATACTAACTTAGTCGATACTAGGTGTGCAATCGTAAATATTACGCTGGCTTTAACAAAATTGCAACACAATCAGCAAATAGACTTGCAAAATCACCAAATATAGCGCAAGCTGTATATATCGCTAATAAGCGAAGGCAAAAACGCATAAATTGACTTTTTGTTATGTTTATGCTACAATAAAAAGATAGACGTTCTCCTGCTCGCTGGAAACGCCAGCCGACGGGCTCGATAGAGCGCCATGTACTAATCCAATAACAAAGGAGACATTATGGCAAAATTAGGTTTTGAAACTGGAGGTAACCCTGGTGGAGCTGGTAATGAAAAGGGAATAGCTGAAGGCTCAGCTGGCCACAAAATTGGGCGGCAAGCGACAGCAGCTGGCTTAGTCCTGGCGAAGACTAGACGACAAGATTTACCGATCAAGCCTGCAGACGGACTGCCGCGAGATGGTAGTTCTGCCACCTCGGGTCTCAATAGAGATCAGCCAATCACTCACGATCGTCCAGCAGATTCTTGGGGTAAGCCGATGTCTTCAGATGAGTTACTAAAGGCTGGTGCAGATCAAAAATTTATACCCTACTAGATAAATTAATCTAAAGTCCACTGATTGCTGCCTAGCGGCTTGATGACGCCATTTATCTCGAGCATGGTTAGAGCGGTGTTAAACTCAGCGGGCGTTGTTTGAAGCTGGGCGATGATCTCATCGCCATCACGTTCACCAGATGAAATTGCCTTGATAATCTGGTTTTCTAATTCTGTACTACCGATCGGTAGTGCTTTTTGATTGTTGACACTGTTTACGGGCAGCAATACCGATAAAATATCATTTGCCTCAAGTATTGGCATTGCGCCTTGACGCAGCAGCAGATTGCAGCCAGCGCTCAAGGGGCTAGTGATATTGCCAGGCACGACGTAGAGGTCTTTGCCTTGATTTAGGGCGTGAGCGGCGGTGTTGAGCGTACCGCTCCGGGCGGCTGCTTCAGTGATGATAATAGCGTCAGCCAGGCCGCTAACGATGCGATTGCGCTCCAAAAAACGATATTGCATGGGCTCAACGCCAACATCGTGCTCGCTAAGGATTGCTCCACCGTTTTGAAGTATAAGGTCGGCGAGCTTATTGTTGGTCGCGGGATAGATACGGTGCAAGCCATTAGCCTGGACGGCGATAGTAGTACCGCCAGCGTCGAGTGCCGCCTGATGCGCGATAGCATCGACACCAAGTGCTAGCCCACTGACGATAACAACACCTTGACGCGCTAAGTCGCCAGCTAGCTTCATTGTGACTTCTCTGCCGTAGCTTGTCGGTTTGCGTGTGCCGACGATAGCCACTGTAGGGCGACGTTCGGTCGGCAAGACACCACGGTAATATACTGTTTTTGGCGTGTCGGCAAGACATTCCAGTATCTGGAGATAAGAATGGTCTAGAGGTGCAATTCTATTGATTTTATTCATATTTATGCAAAAAGGTGTTGACATATTGTCAAATCAGTGCTACAATGAACATTGATTGGTTACCCTTGTAGGTGACCAAGCACCTTATACCCCCTATTCTAACAGAGTTTTTCTTTAGGAAAGACTCGTTTTGTTAGGTTGTGTGCAATGGCTTCGAGGAGTATCTACCCTCCACTGCTCGAAGTATTCCAAACATTGCATGCATACTAACCCCTTTAACTACTCTTATCAAAAGAGCTGTCCGTACGAGATCGACTATCCAGTAGTACCTATTGGTAGGCGTCCATCTTCGTGGAGTTTGATGCGAACGCTTCGGTCACGGCACGCTCAGGGTGGGTTGAAGGGTAAAATAGCGCTAGGTGATGCCCACCCTTACCTAGCGCTTTTTTATTTGGTTTAGCTAAGCTGCAACCGCTATCTTGCCTATATGGAGCTCGACGGCAGAGCTTTCTGGTGCTTCTTCGAGTGCTTTTTGGCGTTGTTCGTACCGTCCTAACGCTTCGGCTATAGCATCGTACGTCAATTGGGGGTGTCCAGGTACTTCCTCATGACTGAGATTGAAAACGGGGCTAGATTCTGAAGTCTTAAGGAGTATAGTACCGTCTACTCGAGTTTCAACTAGATAGCCCATGCCACCTACCGTGATCATATAGCATGTGGCTTCTCCATTATTAGCCGTTTGTTCAACATGTTTGATAGTATTTGGCGCTGGTTTTTCCATTACTTTACCCCCGTAAATTAGATGTGCTGATTTATATTTTTTAGCATCGCTAATGCTTACTGTACGCTCATATCTAGAATTTGCAAGTTACATTTATTTAAATATTATGGACTTTATGTAAATAGCATGGTATTATTATGCACATTAGATCATCCTGAATTCACCCCCGAATCAGGACACTCTCGTCTAGCAGTAGTCCTTTCTCT
>CAZNEX010000022.1:0-7486 GCA_964572775.1 uncultured Candidatus Saccharibacteria bacterium | reverse complement strand
AATCACCCTCACAACTATTCTGACAAACGCATATGGGACGCCTCAGAACCCCAGCAACGCAACACTCCCAAGTCTCGAGGCTATCCAAGAGAAAGAGCAAAGCAACGGCTTCCTCGATATGATTATCAAAGCGGTAACGGGGTTGCTGGCGCAGATAATAATGCCGTAGCAAAGCCGTTCCTTGATGCGCTTGATTTCTTTACCACCTCAACACCAGCCATGGCTAGCAATCAGACGGTATTTAACTTCTGGCTGGCGATGGTGGGTATTGGTAATGTGCTGTTTATTCTCGTATTGGTATTGATTGGCTTTCATGTCATGAGCGCATCGGCACTTGGCTTCGATGAAGTAGAACCAAAGCATTTACTCCCTAGGGTAGCCCTGATATTTGTCTTAATGAATACGTCGATATTCCTGATTGACGGCATTATTGCGCTATCAAACGCGCTCATCAAAGCAGTTGGACTGGTATCTGGCTCAACATCGGTATGGGACACGCTAATGAAAGTGGTTGAGGAAACATCCGGCCTTGGCGTGGCGGCGCTCCTTATCATGGTCGGGTTCGTCATCTGTTCGATCGTGCTGCTAGTGTACTATGTCATGCGCCTCGTGACGCTGTATATCGGTGCAGTATTGGCACCGCTCGTTAGCCTCATGTGGCTCGTTCCGGGCTTTCGAGACTTTACTGAGACAGCGTTCAAAACCTATCTTACAACCATCTTTGTCCTGTTCGTCCATGTCGTTATACTTCAGCTATCTGCATCATTATTTACGGGCATGGCTACCGCTTCCGGTGATAATGCCGTGCCTGATACGCTCATGGCGATGGTAACAGGTATTGCCACTATTCTGATGCTACTCAAAGCGCAGAGCGTCATGATGCAGTTTAGCTACGTCAGTATGGGCGCACGCAACATGAAAAAACTTGGCGGCCAGTTTATGAACGGTGTAAGCTACATGACCGGCAAATCAAAAACTGTTGCGGGTGCTATTGGCTCTAAGACTGATGGTGCTAAAAAGGCACGCGCAATCGCCAACGTTGAATCGCAAGCAGCACGAACTGGCAAGCAACAAAGTATCAGCTATCAAAATAAGAAAGGCACTGTCGATGTAACACATATAGCAGAGCCAAATCCTAAAGGCAGGCCAAAAACCGGCACTACCTACGAAGCACCAAAAGTTACCGTCACTCGCGTCAGCCACCCAAAGAATAACAGCAAGGACAAAATCTCATGAAAATGACCGTCGTACCGGCACAAGTAACTACCGTTGAAGATCGTATCATCGGTACTCTTGGTTTTTCGCAAATCTTGCTGCTTATCGTTCCGGTGTTTGCAAGCGCTGGTATATTCACGCTTTTGCCCCCATTCATGGGTAGCGCAATTTACAAGTACGTCGTCATGGGAGTAGTAGCGATGATCTTCTGCATCCTCGCTATTCGCATCAAAGGCAAGATAGTAGCCTTTTGGCTTGTAACGATACTTCGCTACAATCTCCGGCCAAAATACTATCTGTTTAACAAAAATGTTGTCGCCCTTAGAGAGAACTACCCGATACGAAAAGAGCAACAAGAACCCGAAAAGACCTCCCCTAAAGCTACCAAGAAAATTGCCCGCCATCAGCTTGATATACCCGCTACCGCCAAAGTCCTTGCTACATTAGAAAATCCAGCCGCTAGAGTCCGTTTTGAAACCGGAAAGAAAGGAAACCTACATGTTCGGCTTACAGAAATCGAAGAATAAAACCAGCTCACGCAATCAAATTGCCATAAAGGGCGTGCGTGATGGTATTTTGATACTGCCAAATAATGAGTGCCGCGCGATTTTGCAGGTGTCGTCGCTTAACTTTGAATTACGCAGTGAAGACGAGCAAGACGCTATCATTGAAACCTACGAGAGCTTTCTTAACTCAGTTGGCTCAAGTCTGCAAATCCTTGTACGAACACGCGAGATTGACATGGACAAATACCTCGAAGACTTGCAGGAACGGCTAGACGGTGAAACTGTACCAATCTACCGCACGCAGCTACAAAACTACGATGAGTTTATTCGTTCGCTCATCACTGACAACAAGATTTTGACAAGGCATTTTTATATCATCGTGCCGTACAAAATCAGTGGCAAGACGGACTTCGACCTTATCGCCGAGCAGATCAAGATAAAGCTCGACATCATTGCAAAAGGCATGAGTAGGCTCGGTATGCATACCGATCAGCTAAATAGCCTTGAGGTGCTAGACCTATTTTATAGCTTCTACAGTCCGACACAAGCCAAGTTGCAACCACTTACCGAACAAGCCTTACAGATTATCCATACCGCCCTCATCGAGAAAGGAGAAGACCATGACCAACGCACTAAAAAAGCTCGATAATGTACGTCAAAAGGTGCTAGAACCCGCTAGGAAACACAAGCAAGCCCGCATTGATCGTCAGAAAGAATTAAACATTACTTTTGGCGAGCAAGATGCTGTTGATGTATTGTCATACGCTGGACTTGAGGAAAACATCGACCACCTATGTATAGACGGAGTGTATTTACGCACTGTATATATTTCTGGCTACCCGTTTGTGGCTAATTCTGGCTGGATGGACAGCCTCATTAACTTCAACCATGACACCGATATCAGCTACCACTTACATGAGGTGAGTGCGTTATCTGCATTACCGAAACTACACCGAAAAATTACGGAGCTTGAGAGTACCAAACGAGCAATGATGCGAGCTGGTAAAATTGTAGGCTCGGAAATCACCGACCCGCTAGAATCTGCTATCGAATTGCGCGATAAAATCCAACGCGGTCAAGAAAAGCTATTCCAAGTAGCTATTTACGTCAGTATTCGTGCTGAGAGCTTGGAGGAATTGAACAAAATTACAAAGCTGCTTGAAGCCACCATGTCGGCACGGCTATTTTACTCAAAAGTCGCACGGTATCAGCAATTAGAGGCGTTGCAATCCATCTTGCCACGCGGTGAAGATCAACTGGCGCAAAAGCGAAACCTCGACAGCTCAAGCGCTGCGCTGACATTCCCGTTCATGTCGTCCGAACTCGTGCAAGAGAGCGGTATTTTGTATGGGGTCAACAAGTCAAACAACTCGCTTGTTATTCTTGATCGCTTTAGCCTCCATAACGCCAACTCCATCACGTTTGCACAGTCCGGCGCGGGTAAAAGCTACACCACAAAGGTTGAAATACTACGCCAGCTCATGCAAGGTACACGCGTCATCGTGATTGACCCGGAGCGAGAGTACAAGCGGCTTACAGAGTCTGTAGGTGGTACATACATAAAGCTATCGGCAAAAAGTAAACAAAAGATTAACCCGTTTGATCTTGCCACAACATTCCATAAGATAACCGACCTATCAGAACACACCCAAGACCTCACAGAAGTCATCGGCCTCATGGCTGAAGGACTTACCTCACGCGAAAAAGCAGCCGTCGATAAAGGGATACTCAAGATTTACAAGAAAGCTAAAGGTCAACAACCGCTACTTGAAGATTTGTATGTTGAGTTAAAAGACCTTGGCCAAATGAAACTATGCGAAAAACTTGAAAAATACATCTCTGGGTCGCTTGCTGATGTATTCAACTCACAGACAAATATCGAGCTTGATAACCGTCTCGTGATTTTTGACATCAAAGACTTGCCAGAGAGCTTACGCCAAATCATGATGCTCATTATCTCAAACTTTGTGAAAAACCAGGTGATGGCCAAGCCAGAAAAGCGTCTGCTCATTATTGACGAGGGGTGGCTACTGCTCGAACACGAAGAATCGGCGCGCTTTGTCGCCGGACTGGTACGACGAGCGCGTAAATACTACCTTGGTGTATCAATCATTTCGCAGCAAGCCAACGACTTCCTCAAGAGCGATTATGGACGCGCTATTGCCTCACAAAGTGCCTTACGTATTCTTATGAGACAAGACACCACGACTATCAGGGGCGTAGTTGACGAGTTTAATCTTAGTGAATACGAACAAAGTTTTCTGCTTACCTGTGAGCGCGGCGATGCGTTGCTGGTCGCCGGTCAAAACCACGTAGCTGTAAAAGTTGTTGCATCCGACAAAGAACACCCGCTCATCACGACTAACCCTGCGGAGTTGTACGCATCGTGAATCAAGGAGTAACGCTGTTTGCCATAGGCTTCAAACTCAAGCGAATCCTCGTGCTCGTTATTGTGTCGATGTTCGTTGTTTTGAGCTTGCCGATGGTAGCGGTGTTCTCCTTGGGTATGCCAACCCTAAGTTGGCTTGCTAATACCCCAGATGCAAAAGCAGCCGAGACTCAAGGCTTTTATGCTGGCCCGCCTATGCCAGACAATACCTATGCGTGGGGCAACTGTACGTGGTGGTCATACGCTATGCGTAAATGGGCGGGCAGCCCCATACCTACTACATGGGGTAATGCAAATACATGGGATGATCGCGCAGCGGCGAACGGCTATGTCGTCAATAATACGCCTGCTGTCGGTGCGGTCTTTCAAACCGACGTGGGTGGTGGTGGCTATGGTCATGTTGCCTATGTCATCAAGGTAAACCCACTCAATGACGAGTGGACAATATCTGAGATGAACGCACCGACGCTTAATGTAGTATCACAGCGAACATTCTCAAAAGAGGCCGCTGCACATTATACGTTTATTCACAATAAGATAGGAGCGCAGCCATGGACACCCAATCCCATTACGTCGATGCCGCCATACGGTACTGGCCTACAGCCCTAATTATTATTGCCTCGATTGTCGGAGTCGTATGTATCTTTTTGGTTGTCCGCACTATCATAAACCGCCGCTTCTTATTGCATCGTGATATGGTTTGGTTAGAAATAACACCACCAGCCAGCATTGCAAAAACTCCTGAAGCTACCGAGCAGCTTTTCTCGGTTATACACGGCGCTCGCGCAGCCAGGGCGATAAAAGAAAGACTATATAACCGCTCACCAGTGATGAGTTTTGAGATTGTCTCGACACGAAAAGATGGTATTCGCTATCTTCTTCAAGTCGAAAAATCACGCTCGAAGAATATACAAAAAGCTATCACATCGTATATACCAGATTCAAAAGTGAAAGAAATTGAACGTGCGGCCAGCGATGCAGATAAAGTCATCGAATTCAAAGAAACTGGACACTACGTACTACCACTCACTTTAACGTCTGTATTCGAGCAGCACGACCCACTTGGCTATGTCACCGGCGCGATGACAAAACTTGGTGACGACGAAGAAATTACACTGCAAATCGTTGCTATGCCAGTACGTTTACGTGAGGCCGATATACTCTCACATAAGATTCTTGGTAACGAGAACATCTTGCAACAAGTCAGCGGCAAACAGTTGACGCTATTAGGACGTTTTACGAATATCTTTGGCAAAGCTTCATCTGGGCTGACTGATCTGGCTGGTGAGGTATATATGGGCACGACCTTTGGCCACAAAGAGTATTACAATTCTAAATCACGCACAGTACAGCAACAGGCGCGAATAACTACGCATGATAGGCCGTCACGAACACTAAGTGCCTTTGAGCTAGAACTTATGGAGACGATGCACCAAAAGGTGACACGGCCACTTTTTCAGGTCAACTTGCGTATTCTCGTCAAAAGCACCGAAGCTGCCGCTCATATCTCAGCACTAAAATCTGCCCTAGACGCCTACAGTGTGCCGCCGTATCAATCAACAAAGGCAAAAACATCACTGCCGCTCATCAGTAGGTTACGTCAACATAACGCCGCGAATAGGCTGCCGTCGTTGTCGCGCCGCTCAGGACTTATCTTAGCCTCAACCGAACTCGCAAGCCTCTATCACTTCCCATCGAGCCAGGTAAGTAAAACTGACAACCTCATTACCTCGCTCAGTAAAACATTGCCAGCGCCAGTATCACTCAAATCCGGCGGCAAGTTTGATGTTATTTTTGGTGAGAATATTCATCATAACTCGTCCACACCGATAGGCTTGACCGAGCAAGAGCGTGAACGCCATGAGTACATCATCGGTGGTACGGGTAATGGTAAGACGACACTGCTGCAATATCAGATCGTCCAAGATATGCAGCGTGACAAGGGTATTGCTGTCGTCGATCCGCACGGTGATATGGCCGAGACGTTACTGCGCCATGTGCCGCCAGATCGCGTCAAAGATGTCATTTATTTCAACCCTGACGATCTTGAATACCCGATAGGTTTAAATCTGCTCGAACTCACACCTGGGCTTACCGGCAATGAACTATTGCGGGAAAAAGATATTATTACCGAGTCCGTCATCTCTGTATTCCGCAAGATATTTAGCGACGAAGATACCGGCGGCCACCGTATCGAGTACGTCCTGCGAAACACTATACAAACAGCGCTGACAGTTGAAAACCCGACACTATTTACCGCATTCGATCTTTTGAACGACCCAAAGTATCGCAAAAGTATCATCAAGACACTCGAAGATAAAAACCTTATCAACTTTTGGAAGAATGAGATTGGCAAAGCCGGTGATATGCAGAAAGTCAAAATGGCTGCCGGTATTACCGCCAAGATTGGTCGCTTCCTATTCTCGGCAAGTGCTAGACAGATACTTGAGCAGCCAAAATCCACGATTGATTTTGATGAGATCATTAAAGATGGCAAGATACTGATTTGTAACTTTTCAAAAGGTCTACTCGGTGAAGATACGTCAGAACTGTTTGGAATAACCGTACTTGCGAAGCTTCAGCTCGCAAGTCTCCGACGCGCTCGGCTGGAACAGTCGAAGCGTCGCCCTTTCCACCTCTATGTTGATGAGTTTCAAAACTTTGCGACAACAAGCTTTGTGCAGATGCTATCCGAAGCTCGCAAATATAAGCTATTCTTAACGATGGCCGAGCAGTCTACCTCGCAGCAGAGCGATCAACAGATGGTCAGTATCATCATGGCAAACGTCGGCACGGTCATTACTTTCAGGACAGGCAACCCGCAAGATGAGAGGGTGCTGCTACCGTTATTTAGTCCCTACGTTGAACAGGGCGAGATAAGTAACCTACCAGCCTTTAACTTTTACGCCAAGTTGTCGGCCGTCAAAGCCCAAGAACCACTATCGGGGCAGACATTACTACTCTCAGACGATGGCGATATCAAGATACGCACTGCTATCATTGAACACTCGCGGTCGGTGTTTGCAAAAAAGCAAGAAGTGATAGAGAAAGAACAAGAGCAGCCAAAACCCAGTAAGCCTAGTGTTGAAAAGAATAAAAAAGGAGGGGCTAAACCAAAGCCCCAACCTACAAGTGAACCAATGATTGACGAACTTTAGCTGATGTTACGAGACTCGGCAAACTCGTCGTATAGCTGCCTCATCTCATCGTCAGTCAATACTGTGCCGAGCTGATGGAACTTCTCTTGATACTGCGTCAAGAAGTCGATAGCATCTTGAGATGTGGCGTGTTCGGGGTCGATTGTCTTCAAGTAGGCAGCGACCTTATCAATATCTTCTTGGCTTGCTTCGTATTCTTTGAAATCTGTCATTTTATT
>CAZNEX010000021.1:0-8495 GCA_964572775.1 uncultured Candidatus Saccharibacteria bacterium | reverse complement strand
TGAGTCAGGCCAGACTTTCATGAGCGGTTTGGGGGAGCTTCACCTTGATATTTTGATCGACCGCATGAAGCGAGAATTTTCTGTCGAAGCCAATGTTGGCGAGCCGCAAGTAGCTTTCCGCGAGACTATTAAATCAACGGCAGAGGTTCAAGGTAAACACGCTAAGCAATCTGGTGGTCGCGGCCAGTACGGTGATGTTTGGGTACGATTTGAACCTAATGAACAAGGTAAAGGTTTCGAATTTGTCGATGAGATTAAGGGTGGTGTGGTACCGCAAGAATATCGCCCAGCTGTCATGAAGGGTATTCGTGAAACCCTCGAAGGTGGTGTTATTGCTGGCTATCCGGTAGTCGATATTAAGGCTAGCCTCTACGATGGTAGTTACCACGATGTTGACTCCTCAGAACTAGCTTTCTCATTGGCTGGTGCATTGGCCGCTCGTGAAGGGATTAAGAAAGCTACACCGATCTTGCTCGAACCAGTTATGCACGTTGAAGTAACTACTCCAGAAGAATTCATGGGTGATATTATCGGCGACCTCAATGCTCGTCGTGGACGAATTGAGTCAATGGAAGATCTAATGGGTGGCGCAAAACTGATCAAAGCGATTGTGCCGCTTGCCAACATGTTTGGCTACACTGGCGATATTCGAAGTATGAGCCAAGGCCGAGCCGCGAGCACTATGGAACTTGCTCACTACGAAGAAGTACCACCAAACGTTGCTCAAGAGATCATCGAAAAACGCTCTAAGTAATTGAAAGTCGGCTATGAGGCTTAATAAGTCTTCGCTAACCAGCAAATTAATTATCGCAATTGGGCTTATCATGGTGCTTGGTTTTATTGCCAGCATCATGATAAACCCCGACACGCGTTGGCTGCAATGGCACTTAAGCCGCTTAGGAGAAACCGATCAAGTTTCGGCGCCAATCTTCAACACTAGTTTAATTGTTTCGGGACTGCTCATGATTAGTTTTGCCTGGTTGATCAGACGAAATCTTTTAGCTGATAAGTTTCGTCAAAAAGAGACCATGCCTGTTTTTGGCGGCCTGGTTTATATCGGACTAGCAATGATCGGGCTGGCGTTAGCGCCATTCAACACTCATCCTGATTTACACAAATTTTTTAGTTACAGCGCTTTTTTGATTTTTTTGGTACTGACATTTTATGTGCCAATCAAGCTAAAAATTTTTGCCAACAATCACCTGATGATAATTTTAGCAGCTGTACTGGCTGCTATTTCAGTTGTCTGGCTGGGTTTGGTCGGGCCATCTGATCTGGTGCTACTACCAGAGTTTTTTGACTGCGGTTATATGCTGGCTTGGATGGGCTTTTTTAGCTATAGTCTAAATCGTTTTTCTGATGTCAAAAAATAGTGCTAGACCTTGTGTCGTATCAAAAAACTGTGTATAATTACCTCTAGATGCCTGCGAGGTTTCTTAGGGAACTATCAGTCTTGCACAGCAAATATTATTAAGATGAGGAGAAAACTACCACATGGCAGATTTCGATCGAAGCAAGCCACACGTAAACGTTGGTACTATGGGTCACGTCGACCACGGTAAAACCACACTTACTGCTGCTATCACAGCTGTGCTTGCAAAAAAACTACCAAGCGACGTAAACAAACCAGTTGCATATGACCAAATCGACAACGCTCCAGAAGAGCGTGCGCGCGGTATTACAATTGCATCAAGCCACCAAGAGTATGAGTCGGAGAAGCGTCACTACGCTCACGTCGACATGCCAGGACACGCCGACTATGTCAAGAACATGATTACTGGTGCGGCGCAGATTGATGGTGCTATCCTCGTGGTAGCCGCCAACGACGGTCCATTGCCACAAACTCGTGAGCACGTCTTGCTTGCTCACCAGGTTAACGTGCCAAAAATCGTTGTTTTCCTAAACAAGATGGACCTTGCTGATCCAGAACTAGTTGAACTAGTTGAGATGGACGTTCGTGAACTCTTGACCAAGAACGGTTACGACGGTGACAATGCTCCGATTATCAAGGGTTCTGCTACTAAAGCTCTCGAAGGCGACGCTGCCTCAGAAGACGCAATCATGGAACTAGTCAAAGCTCTAGACGAATACGTTGAAGAGCCAGTACGCGACCTAGACAAGCCATTCCTTATGCCAATTGAAGACGTATTCTCGATCAAAGGTCGTGGTACTGTTGCAACTGGTCGTATCGAACAAGGTATCATCAAACTTAATGATGAAGTTGAAATTGTCGGTATCAAAGACACTCAAAAATCAGTCGTCACAGGTATCGAAGCTTTCAAGAAAAACCTTGACCAAGGACAAGCAGGCGACAACGCTGGTATCCTTCTTCGTGGTATCGAGCGCGAAGATATCGAGCGCGGTCAGGTTGTTGTCAAGCCAGGCACTCTTACTCCACACACCGAGTTTGAAGCCGAAGTTTACATCCTAAAGAAAGAAGAAGGTGGTCGTCACACTCCTTTTGCTAAAGGTTACAAACCACAGTTCTACTTCCGTACAACTGACGTAACTGGTGAAGTTGAGCTACCTGCAGACAAAGAAATTGTCATGCCAGGCGACACTGTAACTTTCAATGTCAAGTTGCTAGCTCCAATCGCAATGGAGCAAGGTCTAAACTTCGCTATTCGTGAAGGTGGCCGCACCGTTGGTGCTGGTGTTGTGACTAAGATTACTAAATAGTCTAGTAACTGCATCTAACAAAATACCACTGATGAGAGTCAGTGGTATTTTAATTATCGCCACCGTTTGGAGTTCTAGTATTTGCCGAACCGATTATGTATACTACACTCTATCAATTAATAGTAAAGGATAGATATGAACAAGCAACGTGGGGACGTAACTGTAGTAGTAACGGTTTTAATAGCACTTGCTTTACTAGTGGCTGTAGGTTGGGTGGCATATAGTAAGTTCTATAAATCTTCAGACGATTCCAAGACTACTGACTCAAAAACAGCTAGTCAAGACAATGTCTCATCTAAAGAGCTGTGTGCACCGCATGAAAAGCTCTGTTTGTCGTATCCGAGCAACTGGAAAGCAAATGTCACCGAAGCTGAATATCCTGGACGCGACTCGGATATGGCTCAAGGCATGCGTGATGACCAGTTTGTAAAAACCGATAAGGTTGTGATCGAATCGTCGACTAGTGCTGTTAAAGTATCGATGCTAACAGGAGTGACTGGTATTGGCGGCTCGTGTAACGAGGCTGATGAAGGGGTCGCTCGTGTAGTTGAGAAAAAAGAGACAGCCTTGACTGGCAACGATACCGAAGGCGGTCTTGTAACTGCTACTACTTATGCAGTAAAGCTGGTGCGCACAAACAAAGACAAGACGAAGTTTTGGCCAGTAATTGCGCTATCAAATAGCTCGACTTTACTAAACGATAAAGACCCAAGCGCCTGCGCTGCTCAATATTTTGGCCTTATCAGTGGTCGTAACATTACACAAATCGGCGGCGGGCACGGTAGTGTCGAGCTGACTACTGGTCGAAGTCTAAACGATAGTACCAACGATCAAAAAAGCTACGCCTCTATGGCTGAAGCCGAAGCATTCTTAAAAACGGCCGAAGCTGTGCAAGCATTTGATATCGTTGCCAGCGCAAAATATCAATAAACAAACTTATAAACTTAAAAATAGTGCCTCTACACTTTATGGGGCATTATTTTTTGAGGCCTAGCAGTAGTGAACAATTTGTGCTATAATACCCGACATAAATCAATTGTGCCGAGAACTTCGCCAGACCTGAGAAGATAGGAATCGAGTGGAGGTTACGGTACCTAAAGAAAGGACTCTGCATGGCAGACAAACAAGAAGGTTTACGAATTAGAATTCGTCTCAAAGCCTACGACCACAAGGTCATCGACCAATCAGCAAAACAAATTATTGAAACTGCGGTTCGCACTGGCGCAACAGTCGCTGGTCCGATTCCGTTGCCGACTCGGCGCAGCACCTACACGGTCTCAAAAAGCCCGCACGTTTACAAAACAGGTGGTGAGGCCTTCGAAATGCGTGTTCACAAGCGTTTGATCGACATCACCAACGCGACTCCAAAAACTATCGACAGCCTGCAAAACCTCAGCCTACCAGCTGGTGTTGATGCCGAAATTCGTATGTAGTTTATGCGTTCAATCAAAAATACCTCAGAAACTTACTGAGGTATTTTTATTTCGGCAGTACACTAGTTAGTTTTCTTCTGACTCTCTAATTCTTTGATTTCTGGAGCTGTCAGTGTGTCGTTTGAGATTGTTTGACGATCGATGTGATCATACATATCTAGGACTTTTTGGTTAATGTCGATCATCCAAACACCAAGTCCTAAAACGCACAGAGCGAGAACCGTCCAGTAAACAGTCTGACGGTCGGGTTGTAAAGTAAAAAACGGTTTGTCAGATTTTGCCATGTGAAATGATTGCATCGAGTCGGCGCGATTGGCCGTTTTGACAGTTCGCTTGGTTGGCTTGCGGGCAGGCGCTTTGACGACATTCTTTTGGCTTGCTTTTTTGGCGGTTGTCTTGGTTCTTGTGGCCATGAGTGTCCTTGTAATTAGTAGTTTAAGTATATTATATGTCGATATTATTCTAAACACAAGCACTATGCTATACTGATCTGCAATGACTAGTCAAAATCAAAAAACGCGCACCTACGCTCGCAACCGTGCTTTTAGTCGGCGACGAAATGAACGTATTTTCGAGCCTGACAGTATTTTCTTTTTGAAATTAGTGGCGGTGGTGATTCTGGGTACATTGTGGCTGAAGTTTCAACAGCCAGTGATGATTGGATATGTGGTGTTAAACGCTCTACCGATCGGCGCAATCATCGGTATATTCTTGATATATAAGCTTGAGAAATTGCAGTATAACCGCAAAATATGGTACGTTTTACTAATTTTTATGGTAATTGTTAGTTACTTTTTGCCAGCTGGAATCGTCGTTTAGTAATCACCGCCCGATATATTCCAGTACTCCTCGAGAGTTGTTAGACCGCTAGACCGAAGTGCGGCCGCGGTCGATGTACCGACAAATCTATAGTGCCATGGCTCAGGGCTATAACCAGTGATGCCTTCTTTTCCTGATGGATAGCGCTCCACAAAGCCGTATTTGTGTGCATGCGCTTTCATCCACGGATAAGCAGCAGTTGAGGCAAAGCAATCTAGAGCGCAGCCATTTGAGGTCACGTCAACCGCCAAGCCAGTTTGATGCTCGCTATAGCCAGGCCGTGCACTGACCTTGTCGGCGGCTTGCACGCTGCCATTGACAGTCACCCAGTGATTGTAGGTAGCAACTTGCGCCGAGTATGAGCGGTAGCTACTACTGGCCGATATCGCCACTCCGTCTCGAGCAGCTGCCTCGACTAGTTTTGCAAATTGACTAGCCGCTGCCGATGTCATTGTTGCGCCATAAGCCGTCACAAGATCACTCGGTGCGTAGTTGATAGGCATAATACAGTGCTTTTTATTGACGATAACATCTGTACTCGTTGGGTTATTGTGCGTCGTTGATGGATTGCAAGCGGTAGGATTGGCGGCCAGTTTTTGCTGGGCAGCTGGTAATTTGTTTTGAGCTGCCTGAGCTGCTGCTTCATCAGCCAACTTTCTCGCCTCTTCGGCCGCTTGACGCTCGCGGTCAAGACGTTCTTGCTTGAGTTTGGCGATCAGCTTGTCGGCTTCAGCCATCTGGCTATCAAGGTGAACCTGCTTACTTTTAAGATCGTGATTACTTTGCTTATTTAGCCACCACAATCCGCCAGAGGTCAGCAGCAGCAATATCAAGATTGTAGCCGTCAAGGCTTTTGGGTGGCGAAACTTACACAAACTTTGACGATAAGAGGGTGACGCTACGGGCGTAGTTGGCTGATTGTTGTTGTGAGTTCGCACCATAAGCGTATTGTGCCTGTCTGCTATCAAAAAAGCAAATAATTAAGGTTGTTGACAGATAGTGGTCAAGTATGTTACAATGAAATGGTAACTTATTACGTAATAACAATCTAGCTTTGGTGAATGAGCAGGTCTGGAACCCCAGATACCACTCGCCACCAAAGATTTTAAATGGGAGCAAAGGGCGATGAAAGCACTTCTCGGTACCAAAATTGGTATGACCCAAGTCATCGGTGAAGATGGCGTGACTACACCTGTCACGATTATCCAAGCCGGCCCTTGTACAGTAACTCAGGTAAAATCTGTCGAAACCGACGGATACAATGCTGTACAGGTAGGTTTTGGCATGGGTAAGAACCTGAGCAAGGCCGTGGCTGGTCACGTAAAAACAGCCAAAATTACCCCGAAATATGTTCGGGAATTTCGTATCGACAACATTGACGAGATCAAGGTTGGCGATGTGATCGATGTTACTAGTTTTAAACTAGGTGACATTGTCGACGCAACTGGCATCAGCAAAGGTAAAGGTTTTGCTGGTACTGTCAAGCGTCACAACTTTAACACTAGCAAGAAGACTCATGGTGGTAACGGAGATGTCCGTCGGGTTGGTTCAATCGGATCGATGTATCCGCAAAAAGTCTTCAAAGGCAAGCGCATGCCAGGCCGCATGGGTCACGATCAAGTGACTGTCAAAAACCTGCGAATTGCTTACATCTCACTTGAAGATAATTTGATCGGTGTTAAAGGTGCTGTCCCTGGCCCGAAAAAAGGATTAATTGTATTAGGAGGTGCTAAGTAATGGCTACGTCAGAAACGCCAGCAAAAGCAACCACCTTACCGAAGTCGGTATTTGGCGTTGACGTGCCAAATCACGAGCTTGTTAAGCTAGCCTACGATGCATATCTTGCAAATGGCCGCTTAGCCAGCGCTACCACGAAAACTCGTGGTGAGGTAAGCGGTGGTGGTAAAAAACCATGGAAGCAAAAAGGTACAGGTCGCGCCCGTTTCGGTAGCACCCGTAACCCAATCTGGCGCCATGGTGGTATCGTTTTCGGCCCTCGCGGTAACGAAAACTACTCGAAAAAATTGTCAAAAACGTCTAAGCGTGTAGCGGTTCGCCAAGCTTTAACGCTAGCAAACGAAGCCAAAAAAGTTGTCGTAAAAGACATCAAGACAACTGGCAAGACTTCAGAAGTCGCCAAGTTTTTGCGCGACAACAAATTTGAACGCCGCGTTTTGGTAGTTGTCGATGAAAAAACGCCAGAAATTTTGCGCGCTAGCCGTAATATCCAAGAAATTAAGCTAGTTCGAGCAACTTATCTAAATGTTTTCGACATTTTGAACGCTGATACGATTGTTTTGTCGAACGCTGCTGTCAAAGCGGTTGAAACATGGCTAACTGCCCCTGTTAAGAAAGAGGAGGCGTAATGAACACAATCTTAGTTACACCGCGTCCAACCGAAAAAGCTTATCGACTCAGCACCGCCCTAAATACTTACGTGTTTGATGCACCGATGGCTGCCAACAAGCAGCAAATCATCGATGCAGTTGAAAGCCAGTATGAAGTCAAGGTGCTTGGCGTCAAGACAGTCGTCCAAAGCGGTAAGTCAATCCGCTACAGCCGCGGCAAACGTCGTTACCCAGGTACAACCACTCGTCAAGACAGCAAAAAAGCCTATGTCCGCCTATCTGAAGGCGACAGCATAAAGGTCTTTGAAACTGAGGAAGCGAAGGAGGAGAAGTAATATGCCGATCAAAGCTTATAAACCAACAACTCCTGCACGGCGTGGTATGACTTCTCAGGACATGAGCGACATTACGACTCGTAAGCCACTCAAGAGTCTTGTCAAGAGCAAAAAGCAGCAAGCTGGCCGCAACAACACTGGTCGGATTACGACCCGCCACCGTGGTGGCGGTGTCAGGCGCCATTATCGCTTGCTAAACCACCGGCTAGCAGCCGATCTCAAGCTAACTGTTGAGGAAATCGAATACGACCCGAACCGTAGCGCACGCATCGCTCGTGTCAAAGATCAGCATGGTCTTTATCACTACGTCCTAGCTGACACTAGCATGACCAAAGGCAAGCAAATCGCTACTGGCGAATCGGCACCGATCGAAGAGTCAAACCGCATGCCGCTTAGCCGCATTCCAGTTGGTTCTCAGGTTTATGCCGTCGAGCTAAATCCAGGTAAAGGCGCTCAGATGATGCGCGCTGCTGGTGCTAAAGCTCAGCTTATGGCTAAAGAGGGTGACTATGCAACACTTCGTATGCCAAGCGGTGAAGTTCGTAAAGTGCGCCTTGACTGCCAAGCGACCATTGGTGTGGTCGGTAACTTGCAGCATCAAAATGCCAAGATTGGTAGTGGAGGACGCAACCGCCGTAAAGGTATTCGCCCGAGTGTGCGTGGTGTTGTCATGAATGCCGCCGATCACCCTCACGGTGGTGGTGACGGTGGACGTCACGGTAGTGGTAAACCGCCTCGTACGCCATGGGGTCAACTGACTCTTGGCTACAAGACCCGTCGCCGCAAATCTACCAACAAAATGATCGTGCGCAGCCGCCACGAAGCAAAGAGGAAGAGGTAATATATGAGTCGATCACTCAAAAAAGGCCCATTCGTCGATG
>CAZNEX010000020.1:0-8533 GCA_964572775.1 uncultured Candidatus Saccharibacteria bacterium | reverse complement strand
GGAAATCTTCTATTGGTGATACTTCAAATATAGCAAAAAAGAGCCAAAAAGTCAATAAGCAGCGGTAACAGCCTCAAGCTCTAGCGAGGCCCGCCGATAGACGCTTACTGAGGCTCCACAAAAGATGTATACTGCAATTATGAAAATGTCCGACCGACGCAAGGACCTTCGTCCGCGAGAGAAGCTCCAGGCGCGAGGTGCTGAGGCTCTGAGTGACTACGAACTTTTGATGGCGATAATTGGCAGCGGTACGCAGTACGCTGATGTGACTAAGCTTGCTCGCGAGGTGCAAAAATTACTGAAAGAAAAAGGCAGCGAACTAGCTTACGAAGATTTACTCAGTGTCAAAAGTCTTGGCCCAGCAAAAGCAACAAATATTATGGCCGGGTTTGAGCTGTGGCGGCGACAGTTCGAAGTTTCCGAGCGACCGATCATCGACAGCCCCGAAAAGGCAGTCGAGCAACTCGTCGATATCCGTGACAAAAAGCAGGAGTATTTCGTCTGCCTGACACTCGACGGTGCGAATCGTCTCATCGCCAAACGTATCATCACTATTGGCACGCTCACTGCTAGTTTAGTCCACCCCCGCGAAGTCTTTGCCGAAGCCATAACCGACAGGGCCGCCTCGATAATCGTGGCGCATAATCACCCGAGTGGAAGTATTGAGCCGAGCCAGGCTGATACGCAAATTACTGAGAGATTGAAGATCGCAGGTGAATTGCTTGGAATTAGTCTAGTAGATCATATAGTTGTTACCTCACGTGGGAGTGCCAGCATAGTCTAGGGCACCTCTTATGGTATAATAAATTTAACTATGACATTCAATGAAGATTCTCGTGTAAAAATTCCTGCTCTTATACATTTAACGCGTCTCGGTTATACTTACTTGCCGCAACGCCAGCTACACACAGATCACCTTATAGACAGCCAAACAAATATCATTACTGATATTTTTGTCGAGCAATTGAAGTCTCTTAATCCTGGCGCCAAACCAGAGCAACTCGAAATGGAAATAAAAAATATTCAGGACGGGCTTGGCTTCGAAGATTTAGGCCGCTCATTCTACAAGCGACTACTCGGGATAGGTGAAGGTAGCCTTAAGCTTATCGATTGGGCGAATTTTTCAAAAAATAAATTTCATATTACAACCGAGCTGACGTGCCGCAATGGCGAAGATGAGTTTCGGCCTGATATAACTGTGTTTATAAATGGCTTACCTCTCTCGTTTATCGAAGTTAAAAAACCGAACAATCAGGAAGGTATAAAGGCGGAGCGTGATAGGATTCATGCGCGGTTTAAGAACGAAAAATTCCGTAAATTTATCAATATCACGCAGTTGCTCGTATTCTCTAACAATATGGAATATGACGACGCAGATATGAATAAACTGATCGGTGCATTTTATGCGTCTACCGCAAAAGGCTACGATACGCAATTCAATCATTTTCGCGAACAGAAAAAGTCTGAGTTCATCGATTCGATAAAAGATATCGACGATGAAGATGAAGACTTCATCCTGAAAGACAACAATGCAGCAGTCATCAAGCACTCACCTGAGTTTATCACCAACAAAGATATTGACACACCGACAAACCGCATATTATCTTCGTTGTATAGCAAAGATCGGCTTCGCTACATACTCAGATATGCAATTTGTTACGTCGATGAAATTAACAAAGAAACCGGCGAAGTGCATATTCAAAAGCATATTATGCGCTACCCGCAGATTTTTGCATCAAAAGCCATAGCTGCAAAATTAGACGAAGGTACCAAAAAGGGTGTTATTTGGCATACTCAAGGCTCAGGTAAAACAGCTCTCTCGTTTTATGCTACACGTGTATTAAAGGATCATTTTGCCAGGCAGGGTATAATTCCTAAGTTTTATTTTATTGTCGATCGCATCGATCTTGCAAATCAATCAAAAGACGAATTTAGCAAGCGTGGCTTAGCTGTTCACTCGATTTCCTCTAAAGAAGAGCTTCTCGCCGACTTTAAAAACAACACAGCTGCAGATGGAATCACCGTGCTCAATATTCATAAATTTCGCGAAGATACTGTAGCACTCGACGATAGTGGCTATGACATCAACGTACAGCGCGTCTTCTTTGTCGACGAAGCGCATCGCAGCTATAACCCTAAAGGCTCATTTCTCGCCAATCTTTATAATTCCGACAAAAACTCCATCAAAATCGCCCTTACTGGCACCCCACTCATCATTTACGGTGACCATGATGAAAAGGGCAATATCAAAGATGCCTCGAAAAAAGAAGATAGCAAAACCACTCGCAATATCTTCGGTGACTACATTCACAAATACTACTACAACGACTCGATTCGCGATGGCTATACACTCAAGCTACTGCGTGAAGAGATTGAAACCACCTATAAAGAAAAAGTTCGCAAGGTGATGAACGATATCAAAGTACAGATCGGTGATATCAACAAAAAAGACCTTTACGCGCACGAAAAATACGTGACGCCGATGCTCGACTACATTATCAACGACTTCAAAAATTCGCGCATTCGCTATGGTGACAGGTCCATTGGTGGCATGGTAGTCTGCGACAGCTCTGAGCAGGCGCGGCAAATGTTTAAGATATTTAACGATACAGCGAACGAACATGGCTTAACGAGCGCACTTATTCTGCACGATGAAGACGACAAAGAGATCAGAAAAGCCAAAACCAAAGACTTCAAAGAGGGCAAGATAGATCTCCTCTTCGTCTATTCGATGCTACTCACTGGCTTTGACGCACCGCGTCTCAAAAAGCTCTATCTTGGCCGCAAAGTTCGTGCTCACAACCTACTCCAGACCCTCACTCGCGTGAATCGCCCGTATAGAGAGTTCAAGCTTGGTCACGTGGTCGACTTCGCCGACATATCGGCAGAGTTTGAAGTTACCAACCAAGCTTACTTCCGTGAGCTCAACCAAGAGTATAGTGAAAACCTCGACGGCGAAGATCCAGACAACATCTTTGGCTCACTATTTATGAGCAAGCCAGAGATCGACCAGCGCATACACGAAGCACAAATGGCCATTGCCGATTACACCACAGACAATCTAGAGATATTTAGCCGCCAAATTACCGCTGTACAGGACAAAGGCGAACTGAACAGCCTCAAGAAGTCTCTCGAATCCGCCCGTGAGGTCTATAACGTTGCACGCCTGCTTGGCTACACCGAAATCCTCGATAAGCTTGACTTCAAAATCCTTTCAAAGCTCATTACCATGGTGGCTGACCGCTTAAAGCTTCTCAATCTTCGCGATGCTAGCGGTGACGTCAATCCGCAAGAACTCCTCAATACCGCCATCGAAGATGTCGTGTTTACCTTTACCAAGACAGGTGAAGAAGAGCTAAAATTGTTATCACAAGAATTACACTCTACAGCCGGTAAAGTCCGTCACGAGCTCGATAGTAACTTTAACAAAAAAGACCCCGAGTGGCTTGAGCTATACCAGGCCTTTCGTGAACTGCTCGACAAGCACCATATCGATCCGGATAGTGAAAGTATCGAGAAGATGCGCTTTGAGTCGGCCGAGCTTAAGAAGATTTTCGATCAAATCCGCGAGCTCAACCGCAAGAATAGAATGTTGTGTGAAAAATTTAGTGGCGACAAAAAAGCAGCGGTTGTTTTTAAAATGCTCCAGCCAACAGGTCGAGTAAGCGATAATCGTCCGCTATATGACCTCATGAATGAAGCTAAGGCCAAGATTGACAACAGGCTTGGTAGTAATGAGAACTTGATTTCAGCGCAAGGTTACTTCCGCCGAGCGGTAGGCGAGGATGTGTACGAAACCTACGACCAAAACGGCTACAAAGTCAGCCCTGGTGTTATCAATAAGCTTGTGCAAAACACCGCCGACGAATATATAAACGAATACCGAGGACAATAAAATATGGAGCTAATCGACTTTTCGCAAAAAACCAAAGACCTTATCGATACCATCAAAGGTATCTGTAACGACGCCGGCCTTGGCGGTGACGCCAACGAGTACAAGATTGTTACCCAAGGTTTCTTGTATAAATTCCTTAACGACAAATTTCTGTACGAAGTTGCCAAGCTTAACCCCAGTATCAAATCAGCCGAAGATCTGAAGAAGCTTACCGAAGATGAATACCAGCTACTACTCCTCAAGCTCGGCACCCGCGCTGCACACCTTAAATCAAATCACTTGCTCGACTATCTGTTCGCCCATAGCAACGATGCCGAATTTGCCAAGCTATTCGACAACACGCTCAACGACATAGCGATCGAAAACTCCGATGTCTTTAGCGTGCACACAGCAGGCGATACCGAAATCCGCCTCTTCGAAGAGCAGCTCATCCAAAACTCTGTCAACGACCGCTCTCAGCACGATATTACTGCGCGTAAGCTTATTAACGCACTAGCCAATAGCAAGTTCGACTTCGACGAAATTTTCAACGCTGGCTTTGATTTCTTCTCGACAATCTTCGAATACATGATTCGCGACTACAACAAAGACGGCGGCGGCAAGTACGCCGAATATTACACGCCTCATTCCATCGCCCATGTTATGGCAGATATATTAGTTGGCACCGAAAGCCCTAGCAACGTCACCACATACGATCCAGCGGCTGGTTCGGGCACATTGCTTATGAACTTAGCGCACCGTATCGGGCCAGACAATTGTACCGTTTACTCGCAGGATATGTCGCAGAAGTCGTCAAACCTCTTGCGGCTCAACCTCATCCTAAACGGCCTCAGCCACTCGATCGATCACATCGTGCAGGGTAACACCATTCGCGAACCGCGCCACATCGGCGACAAATTCGACTATATTGTCAGCAACCCGCCGTTCAAGCTCGACTTTTCAAACGATCACGATGCTATTACTAGCCTGCCAAATGTCAACGAGCGCTTTTTTGCCGGTGTGCCGAACATACCAAAAGCAAAAAAAGACGGCATGGC
This sequence comes from uncultured Candidatus Saccharibacteria bacterium, assembly GCA_964572775.1. Lineage (GTDB taxonomy): Bacteria > Patescibacteriota > Saccharimonadia > Saccharimonadales > Saccharimonadaceae > SZUA-359. Next base: position 3,601 of record CAZNEX010000020.1, on the reverse strand, counting down.
AATCTATCTGCTGTTTATTCAGCATATTATGTACAGCTTGTCGCCAACTGGTAAAGCGGCAATCGTTGTGCCAACCGGTTTTATCACCGCACAGAGTGGCATCGAAAAAAAGATCCGCACCAAAATTATCGACAGCGGCTGGCTAAAAGGTGTCGTCAGTATGCCGAGTAATATCTTTGCTACCACCGGCACCAACGTATCGATTCTGTTTCTCGACAAAACCGCCGACAACGACAATATTGTCCTGATGGACGCCAGCAAACTTGGCAAACAAGTAAAAGACGGCAAAAATCAGCGAACAATCCTTAGTAAGGCTGAGCAGGAACAGATTATTGAAGTGTTCAATAGTAAAGAGCAAGTCGATGATCTCTCGGTCGTTGTAACAAAACAGCAAATTCAAGATAAAAACTACAGCTTCAGTGCTGGGCAGTATTTTGAGGTCAAGATCGAATATGTCGACATCACCGCTGATGAGTTCGCGGCAAAGATGAGCGACCACCAATCAAAACTTGATGAAATGTTTGCCGAAGGTAAGAGACTAAACGATGAAATTAAACAACGACTTTCTGGTTTGAAGTATGAATAACAACGCTCGTCTAGAAGATATATACACCTTTCAATACGGAAAAGGGAATACAATTGAAAGTAATGGTGGTCCATATCCTATATATGGAAGCAATGGAGCAGTAGGCTTTACTGACAAATACAACAGCGAAGATGCGCCAGTTATTGGACACATTGGTGCATACGCAGGAATAGTTAACTGGGCTTCTGGAAAACATTTTGTTACATATAATGGAGTTATTTGTAAAGTAAAAGATGGAGTTGATCCAAAGTACGGCTATTATGCTTTGCTTGTTTCTCGATTACAGGATAGAGTCAGGGGCAGCACTCAACCCTTTGTCTCCTATGACTTGTTGAATGAAGTGAATATTCGTTTAGTTGATCCGCCCCTGCAGCGAAAAATATCGGCTGTTTTATCCGTACTCGATGACAAAATCGAGCTCAATCGCAAAATCAACGCCGAGCTCGAGCAGATGGCGCGCACGCTGTATGATTATTGGTTCGTCCAGTTCGACTTTCCAGACGCAAACGGAAAACCCTACAAATCCTCCGGCGGTCAAATGGTCTACAACGACCAACTCAAGCGCAAAATCCCCACTGGCTGGCAGGTGCTCAAACTACAGGATGTATTGGAGTTCGAAAAGGGTACAGAGCCGGGAGCTGCTGCTTATTCAGAAACCAAGAGCGGCGAATACGACCTTCCGTTTTACAGAGTTGGAGATATAGACGGCGAAACAAGTACGTACATTGATTCGAATAAATTTAAGGCAAAGATCGTCAAGCCTAGCGACGTAGTAGTTACGTTTGATGGTTCGGTCGGAAAAATGGGGCTAGGCCTAAACGGCGCGATCTCTGGTGGCTTGCGCCATATATATGATAAAGCTGGTAAAATTTCTGACGCCGCCGTTTACGCAATTTTTGGCAATGAATATATTACTAAAACTATTGAACGCTACGCGACTGGCTCGGTAATACTCCACGCAAGCAGCTCGATACCTTATCTCGCTATTCCATACGACGAACAAACCTTTGCCGTTTTTCAAGAGATCGTCGAACCAATGTTTGCGAAAATCATCGCCAACCGTCAACAATCCCAAAACCTCGCCCACCTCCGCGACTGGCTCCTGCCGATGCTTATGAATGGACAGGCTGTAGTACAGGGCAGCGCAGAGCTTATAAAAGTTCGATAAAGCATAAGCATTATAGAAATTAAAGACACTAGACTACAGGAATTTATCATGCTACAATAAAAGTATGGTAAATTTTAAGTTTACAGAAACGCCAAACACTAGTGCTAAGGTGATTGACACTGTCACCTTGACTACTAATGAGTATCTCTCATTCCCAACTTTCTTCCTGCAAAGGTATAAGATTAGAGAGATGGGGGAGAGCGTCGGCTTAAAATTATTCTACGATAGCGACAACAAAGCAATTGCGATACAGTTCGTAGAAGACAGCGAGTCAGGGTTATATAGGCTGAATATCTCAGAGAAATATGGCGCTACAAGTAAGGTAAAGGCATTCTTGCTAAATAACGGACTAGACATCGCGAAGTATGCTGGTAAGTATGAGTACGAACAGTACAGTGCTTCATCGCTTGGGCTGAACGGGCCTGATGTGTTTGTACTCAAACTCGACAACGGAGGCGGAGCAATGTAGGTCTAAATAAAAAGAGGCTCGGATAGTTTGTGCTACCGAGCTCTTTAAACCAGGTAAATCAGGCGATCAAACCAAATTTCCGGATACTTTCATTGTAGCACATCCGGGATATTATGTCAATATAACACAATATACGGAGAAAATTACAATGGCAGACATTAGAATAATTTGCACAGACCAACAACCCATGTACAGGCCAGCCGAACACGCACATATAGTTGCCGTAGGTGTTGATACGGATAAGGACGGGCGTACGGACGCTAGGCACGAACTTTCGGCCGTGGTTCGTAATATTCAATCAAGAACACACAACTACTACACGTATGGACCAGAATCAGGCAAGGTTGCACTTGTCGAAGTGATTGATTGTCCTTCGCATTGTGGAGAGAAGGTCATTCGTTCGACACCAGATGCCGTGCGCGATAACAACCTAGACAGTCTGAGGTTCTGCTCTTGGGCGTAAAGAATTACAGGCAGGGCGCGGACACACCGCGCTCTGCTATTACGTTTAAGATCTTGGGACTGTAATGATGACGTGGTATAAAAAAGCACTATCATGCACTTACCGCAAAGAACTTATTGTCGGTAGTTTGGTGTTTGTAGCGTTATTTGTATTAAGCATAATTCAGCTAGTCAATAGCGAACCCTTTACATGGAGACACATAGAACTTTTCAGCACACCAGACTTCTGGAATCGAATTTTCTGGAGCGCGCTGACATTCGTGACGCTTGGTGCGGTACTGTACAGAATCTACTTTTACAAAATCCTCTCGATGATGTTTGGATCTGATAGATCAGGGTACCGCCAAATGAAGCGGATTATTTGGTTCGGTTTGATGTATGTGAATTTCCAAATATTCCCAGTTGTAATTGATACGGCCAACTTTATTGTAACTATCCTATTCAACAGCTTGGTATATATTATTTACATCTCACCACTTCTTCTGGCGGGTCTCATCATCGGAGTTCTTCTTGGTGTATGCGTTGAAAGAAAAGCGGTATTAAGTTTGATTCGTTCTGTCCAATAAGTCACTAGGCATAAGTTGAAAGTTCCTACAAGGCGCCATGCACTCTTCTATGAACATGTAGGATAGGTTGCGTTACGTACATAGGCTTAGCGTACTTCCTGCGGGGCTATACGACCAGATAAATAGTTCATTTTCAGCTATAATGAACGTAGTGCAAATATCCAAATCCGATTACATGCTCTTCCTCCGTCAACCAGCCTGGCTCTGGCTGAAGAAGCATGATCCGAGTAAAATTCCACCTGTCGATGCCGCTACTCAAGCGATGTTCGACGCCGGGCATGCGTTTGAGCCGTATGTTGAATCGTTATTTCCAGAAGGAGTCACGCTCGGCTTCAGTGACTTCGATGAAT
>CAZNEX010000019.1:0-16234 GCA_964572775.1 uncultured Candidatus Saccharibacteria bacterium | reverse complement strand
GCAAGTTTGCCAAAGATAACCAACTGACGGTCATAGATACCATTATTGAAAAGAAGTCCGCCAAAGTCCCCGGACGCGCCAAGTTTGGCGCGATGCTGGAGCGCATACAAAATGGCGAAGCCAACGGCATACTAGCGTGGCACCCCGATAGATTGGCGCGTAATAGTGTAGACGGTGGGCAGATTATCTACTTGCTCGATCAGCGCAAACTTGCCGATTTAAAGTTTCAAACCTTTTGGTTTGAAAGTACCTCACAGGGCAAGTTCATGCTCAATATCGCTTTTGGGCAATCCAAGTATTATGTAGACAACCTGAGCGAAAATACCAAGCGAGGCTTGCGCCAGAAAGTGCGGCGTGGCGAATACCCCAGTAATGCGCCATTTGGTTACTACAACAATACAAAGAACAAAACGATACACACAGACAAGACGCGCGCACCACTTGTTGTCGAGATATTTGAACTGTATGCTAAAAACGAGAGTAGTTTTCAGGATATTTCTGACTATTTATATGCGCGTGGCGTCAAAACCAAAGGTGGAAAGGTGTATAAACCTGATAAGGTCAAAAAGATTTTGACCAATCCGTTTTACTACGGACACTTCGTGTACGCTGGCGAGTTGCATGAGGGCAAACATACTCCACTGATGAGCAAGAAACTGTTTGACGAGGTGCAGAAAGTGATTGCCCTGCGCTGCTTTCGCCAGCAAGACAAAAGTCGAGAGCCAATGCCCTTTTGCGGGTTACTGCGCTGCGCCTGCGGCATGATGATTACTGTCGAGAACAAAACCAAGCGACAGAAAAACGGCAATGTCCATAACTATGTGTATTATCGTTGCACGCGCAAAAGCAAAACCGCCCAATGTTCCGAACCACCCGTGCGAGCTGAACTGCTGGACGAGCAGTTGTCTAGCAAACTCGATGAGTTTGATATGCCTGACGGCTGGGCGGACTTTTTGCGTGGCAAGATCGACGCTGATGAGCGAAGTGAACAACACACTACTGGCGTTGTGGTTGACGAACTCCGCGCCAAAGTTGCCGTCGTGTCGGGCAAATTACAAAGACTTCTTGATACGTTTTTGGACGAGATAATCGACCGTCAAACGTACACCGCCAAGAAAGCCGAGTTGATGAGCCAAAAGAAGTCTTTGGAAGAAAAAATAAGCGATGTTAGTTTGGGGCAAAATGGTTGGATTGAACCTATGCGAAACTGGCTAGACAAGGCTGTTTCTCTCTGTAACATTGCTTATTCTGACCAGTTTGGCGCGAAAAAGGACGCTTTGCATGAAATCTTCGGGTTGAACCTGTTTTTAACAAACAAAAATATCGCCGAAAACGGCGAGCAATTTCAAATCCCCCCCCAGAAAAACCCTTGGTTTGCGCTCCGCGTAACCAAAGAAAAAATCGCCCAGTCGGGCGACAATTTCCTCGAAAAGTCCGAATTGGAGCCACGATCGGGGGTTGAACCCGAGACCTCATCCTTACCATGGATGCGCTCTACCAACTGAGCTATCGCGGCATGTGTCAGTCTGTCTCGCAAAGAGATGTGACAGACTATATTTTATCAATAATCTGTCACATTTTCCAGCAAACTTTACTCTGGCAGTGGAAAGTCTTTAGAAAGTTCTTTAACTTGATCGTGGATTGATGTTAGTGCTGCATTATCGTTACGCTTTTGTATGGCTTGATCAATCCAATCAGCAATTATCTCCATCTCGCCCTCTTTCATACCGCGAGTAGTCAGAGCCGGCGTACCAAGACGAAGACCGCTCGGATCAAATGGCGAACGCGGGTCAAATGGTACAGTATTTTTGTTGACAGTGATACCAGATAGCCCTAACGCTGCTTCAGCTTCTTTGCCAGTAACTTGTTTGTTTGTCAGATCTACCAGCAGTAAGTGATTGTCGGTGCCACCAGTGACAAGCTCATAACCTTTGTCAGTTAAGCACGCCGCTAGTTTCTGGGCATTCTTGACGATTTGCGCAGCGTAATCTTTAAATTCTGGTGCAGCGGCTTCGCGTAAAGCTACAGCAATTGCTGCAGTTTGGTGGTTGTGCGGACCGCCCTGAAGACCTGGGATGATGGCGCGGTCAATTAATGTTGGAATATTTTCAGCGGTGCGTTCGACTTTTTTGAGTGGATTTGATGGATTGCCATTTGCCATAATCAGTGCTCCGCGTGGACCACGTAGAGTCTTGTGGGTGGTAGTCGTCACCACGTGCGCGATGCCGACAGGTGATGGATGCTGACCGCCGACGACTAAACCAGCAATATGCGAAATATCAGCTAGCAAAAAGGCTCCGCAAGCATCGGCGATGTCGCGCAATTTTTGCCAGTCGTAAATGCGTGGATATGCAGTTGCACCACTGACGATAAGTTTTGGCTTGTGCTGCATTGCAAGCTCAGCAATTGCGTCATAGTCCATGTAGCCGTCCTTACCTGTCTGGTACTGAACTGAGTTATAAATTCGCCCCGAAAAGTTGACTTTAAGTCCATGTGTCATGTGGCCGCCAAAGTATAGCTCTAGCCCCATAACCGTGTCACCTGGATCGCACAGTGCATAATAAACCGCCATGTTTGCAGGTGAACCAGAATATGGCTGAACGTTAGCATGATCAACGCCAAAAAGTGCTTTGGCGCGGTCGCGAGCAATATTTTCAACCTGATCGACAAATTCGCAGCCGCCATAATAGCGCGAACCTGGGTAACCTTCAGAATATTTGTCAGTCAAGCGCGACCCAAGCGCTTTTAGCACGTCACCAGATGTATGGTTTTCGCTTGGTATCATCTCAAGCCCAGTTGCTTGACGATTTGTTTCTAGTTGTATAAGTTTTTCAATTTCAACATCTTGCATGATATCCCTCCTATAAATTTCCTGCACAATTCTTGTCGATGATGTTGATAAATTAGACCATGAGACTATTGTAGCACAATCTGTATTGCTTATAGTAGTAAGCCATAGTATAATTGTTAGAGTTGCGCCGCTTTAGCTCAGTTGGTTAGAGCAGCTGTTTTGTAAACAGCAGGTCCTGGGTTCGAGTCCCTGAAGCGGCTCCAATTTTTTGAAGGGAAAAAATTATCTCGACAAATTTTCGTACTACTTTGCCGGAGTCGTCTAGTGGCAATGACAGGAGACTGTAAATCTCCCGACGTAAGTCTTCGTAGGTTCGAGTCCTACCTCCGGTACCAAAAACGAACTTTTCGGGAAATTGCGGCGTGAAAGCGCCGTTTTTTTCTAATATTTCTCCCGCCGAGATTTTTTTTGGAAAAGATAAAGGGTGTTTCTGGTCGGGAGCGCTGTCGCTATGCGACATTGGCGTTAAACAAGTAGCAGTATAAGTCCAGCAACTACACCTAAAATACCGACGGCTTTTCGTGGTGTCAGTTCGTCCTTGAATATAATCACCGCAAATACGGTTACGGCGGCGATTGACGCGGCATTTATGGCGTTCACATAGCCAACATTTGGCGCAAGTTTTATTGCTTCAAATTGTCCAAGATTGAATAGCGTTGAAAATATACCAGTACCGAGCAGAAGCAATTTTGCATTGTTTGGTACTTCTTTAATTTTGCTAACTTTTACTTTATCTATGCCGACGATACAGAGTGTAACTAACGCATACAGATAAATCAGGAACGCCATTGTATCTACGCCGTGATTGAACAGGTATTTTGACGACAGCGACAACATACCCCAAGCAAAGAACGCACCGAACGATAGCAAAATCCATTTTTCACTTTTGACTTTCTTTGCGCCCTTGCGTGTAACCATTATCAGAGCGGAAAAGGCGACAATGAGTAAAATGGCAATAGCCTTTTGTGCCGTCAATTCTGCGCCTAGTAGAGTTACAGCGACAATGGTCGTAAACAACACGTAACTTTTAGACAGAACCAGACTATAACCAGGATTAGGGGCAGTATCTATGGCGTGTAAACTTGCCTTGTTACCACCGTAGGCGAACACAATCGCCGTTACTAGCAAAATGACTGCTTGCCACCAAGTAATTGCCAGTGATGACGAGTTGATAATGCCCATAGTAATATAGGCAACCAGAGGAATTGCGAACATCGCCAGATTGGTCATATAATTTGGTGTTTTTATGAGTGATGACTTGCGAACAGTCAAATAGAGTGCGACGGATGATACGAACATCATTACACTGTAAGCAATCCAGTTCATAGGCTAATAAACGACGTGTACCTCGTTAAGCCATATTTTCTTTGGTCGTGTCAGCATAAACACCACCACACCTGCAAGATCGTTCGGGTCAGTAAACTTTTCTGTCGGGAAGTCATCACCAGCCTTTGCAAACATTTCAGTGTTTGTGCCAGATTGGTAAACCGCTCCGACACGAATTGGCTCGTCTTTAGTGTCCTCGCGTAAAACATCAGTAAAGCCTTTTAATCCGTATTTGCTGGCGGTGTAGGCAGTTTGCCCAAATTGCGGCACAAGCCCCGATTTTGACACAATGTTGATAATTGCCGTATTTTCTCTGCTACGCATACTGCTTAGTAGTTGGCGTGTGAGTAAGATTTGACTGGTCAAATTGGTATTTATAACATCTGCAATTTTCGTTTCGTCTAGCGTAGTAATGTCGCCGACTTTGTGCCAAACACCGGCATTGTTTACAAGCACATCAACTTGTCCATTAGCCAGTATTTCGTCAATAACGGCTTGTCGTTTTTGGTTGTCTGTCAGGTCAAATACATAAGTTGTAACGGCTGCGCCGTTACTCTGTGCCTCTGCCTTAACTGCATGCAACTTTTCCTCGTTGCGACCAAATAAAATCAGGTTTTCTTTCTGCTTTGATAACGCCAATGCGATAGCCTTGCCGATACCATCACTTGCACCAGTAATTAGAACTGTTCTCATAGTTGTAATTATAACAGATTTTCCCCTGTTTAACGTGTCGCTTGCGACACATAGCAACTTTGTTGCTCCGAGCAACGCCGCCTGTCTGCCGAAGGCAGAGGCGACCCGACCAGAAGCACACTTTTCCTTTTCCAAAAAAATCTCGGCAAGGGCGGTTTTTTCTTTTGAGTCATCATTTCTGGTTGATAACTCAATAGATAATAGTTTATCGGCAGTGATTTGTTCGCCTCTGTATAGTAATTATGATCTTTTGTGTAGTTGCACCGTAGCTAATTCTTTCATAACCCTAATTCACTAACAAAATCGGCATATTAGGTATATACTTATCAGGATTGTCCCGTATGTCCTGCTTCATTTGTTCGGTATCAACCCACGCTAGCTCATCTACCTCCTCAGTCTGTCGTGAAAAATATTTGGCTTCTTTATAGATATTACTCTCATACGTTTGACCAGCCTCGATAGTTCCTGCGACAGCCGGCCCCCATTTGCTAGGGTCTAGCTCTTTTGAGGCTGATCGTTTGGCAAGTAGCGATTGTCCTAGTGAATTTCTCAGCCACAAGCCTGAGTTACGATAAATATCAGTTGTATAATCAATTTTTGAGCGTTATTTTACGCCGATTAGTTCGTCCTGCTTGTTTACGATTTGGATTTTCATTGGCTACCTATTTTGCATTTAACAATACTTGCGACCTGCGCGTCTTGCTCGACAGTTCCGCCAGCAATACCAAAACCGCCTACAACTTTATCGTCAAAAATAATAGGATGTCCACCTGGAATATTTGTTAGCAAGTTATTTGTGCCAAGCGGTAATTTTAATTCTAAACTTTCGGGCATCCAGCCAGTTTCCTTTTTTGTGCTAGCTGCTGTATTTGCCTTACGACGACTTGTTTCTATGCTATGCGTAGTCGCGCCGTCCGCCCTACCGAAAGCTACAAGGTTCAAGCCCAAGTCGACAACACACACCGACACAGCAATACCAATTTTCTCGCCCTCGGCAATAGCAGTTTTGACAATTTCGGCAGCTGATTTATGTGTTACCGTAGGTATTTTAATATATTTCATATCTAATATTATACCAGGCGAACCCTCGGAAAAAACAATTAAGCTTCAAGCAATTGATTTTTATCGATATTGTTTTTTTTGCGCACCAGCAAACAGTGTATACTACGTCTATGGTAGCGGAAGAGCAGAGGTGGCTATCGCGAAAATACATAATTTATCGCACATTAACAAGCATGTGGTTTGTCAGTGCGGTTTGGTTGTATTTCTATCGTATTTTCATAACTGACCAACAAGTCGGTATTTTAGACGGACTGGCATTTGCAATCGGCCTACTAGCCGAAGTTCCGTCTGGCGCGCTGGCTGATAAGTTTGGCAGAGACAAGACTGTACGCCTAGGGCAAATACTTGCTGGTGGCGGTTTGTTGATACAAGCAGTAGGCAGCAGTTTTATACCGTTTTTTGTTGGGCAAACAGTCGTGATGATAGGCGTATCATTAGTATCTGGAGCAGATGAGGCTCTTTTCTTTGAAAAACTAAAGTTTGACCGTAGATCTACTGAATGGCGCAAGCTAGTGACACGCGGGTCGCAAGTCGCCCTAATTGGCTCCCTTGTTGCTACAGTTGCCGGTGGCTGGCTACATACGATAAATCCGCGCATACCATGGGTATTAAACGGACTAGTCTTCATTGCTGCTGCGTTCATAATCTGGCGAATTAAAGACGATCGTCCGCCAAAGGCACGTCAAAAGCTTCTGCCAGAACTAAGAGATTACCTCTATAACATAAAAACAGGCTTTGCACAGTTTCGTTTGTCAAAGCTATGGCTTTATGTACCATTTATTATTACTGTGCAAGGACTTTTCTATACAACTGGGTATGGCTTGTTACGCCTGATTTTGCTCGAACGTTTTCACTTTGAGCCATTTTGGGGCTCGCTAGCTATAGCTAGTAGCAGTCTAATAACTGTTGGTTTCTTGGCCTATATGCACAAAAACGCCGACAACTTAAGTGAAAAGAATGTATTGGTGCTTATTGGCACCATGGCCGCATCAAGCTTGCTACTATCTTTTGCAAACATAGGTCTCTGGGGTTATGTCGTTATACTTGCCTTGTATGCCGGTGAGCATATACTGCAGCCGTTTTTGAGTGAAGTATTAAATAATCATGCACCAGAGCAACAACGAGCAACTGTACTATCGGTAGCATCATTTTTCAAGTCCTTGCCATATGTATTGCTGGCACCAATTATTGGCTACCTCAGTACCGTCCACAAACTAGAATATTTCTTAGTCGTGTGGGCTATTCTTATATTTGCATCGCTCGGCTTTTACGTGACTGCAAAAAAGCATGCTGTACAATAACTATATGATAACTTGTCATTTTGAAAATAATAATCTAGCTAATTTGAGACACGTAACCGTCAATTGTCTGGTCATTCGGGATAACTCTATACTCCTAGCACGGCGAAGTCACGAGCTACTTGAAGGCGGCAAATGGGGGCTTTTGGGCGGATTTTTAGAACAAGATGAGACATGTATAGACGGCGCCAGACGAGAGGTATACTATGGCACAATTTAGTTTCGACATCATCTCAAGTTACGATAAAGCCGAAATCAATAATGTTTTTTTGCAGGCACAGAAAGAAATTGCAAGCCGTTACGATTTTCGCGGCACAGCAGCTGGTATCGAGTGGCTATCCGATAAAAAGGGCATAAAAGTGATTGCCGATAGCGCCTGGCAGGTTGAGCAAGTTATTGACCTAGTACGCAAAAAGCTAGCCGCACGCAACCAAAGCAGCAAAGTCTTAAATCTCGACAGCGAAGTTCACGAGAGCAACATGCGCGCATGGCAAGATATTAGTTTCAAAGATGGTCTAAAACAAGATGATGCCAAGACCATCACCAAGCTTCTCAAAGAAAAACACCCAAAACTAAAATCACAAATACAAGGCGATGAGGTACGTGTCACAGGTGCTAGCAAAGATGACTTGCAAGCGGCCATGCAAACTCTCCGCGATCAAGATTTTGAGTTTCCGCTGATTTTTACAAATTACCGCTAGGAGAAAATCAATGAACTTACAAGTTGGCGTAAAAGCAGTTATCAAAAACGCTAATACGGTTTTGTTATTGCAGCGTAGAGGCTACGATGACCTCGACACAACGTGGGATATTCCAGGCGGCAGAATCAATCCGCAAGAAAGCTTACTTGATGGTCTAAAACGTGAATTGTTCGAAGAAATCGGTGTCAAGATTGACGAAACGCCAGAGCTTGTTGATGCCCAAGATATATTTGTAGAGTCCAAAGATCTGCATGTAGTTCGGCTGACCTATCTTATTTCAAAGTCGATCGATCCAATCACGCTTAGCGACGAGCACAGCGATTACCGCCATGTTTCGCTAGATCAACTTGATGCCTACAATATCGACAATATTACGCGACAAATGCTTTTAAGGTTAGTTGAGCGCTAGAATTGCCTTGATCGATTGCGCATAACAAAAATTCTTGCTATAATAACAAAGATTTATTACATCAACTTATATAAGAGGAATTATGGCAAAAAAGAATAATACTAAGCGAAAGATTATCGCGCTTGTCAGCCAGCTGACTGGTCACCGAACTTACGTAACTCGTAAGAATACTCAAAACACACCTGATAAGCTAGAGCTTAAAAAGTACGATCCAATTGCCCGCAAGCACGCTAACTACGTTGAAACTAAAAAGTCACTCGGACGAAACGAAGTCAAACCACGTAAAGGCTAGAGCTGCAAAAAGACTTAAAAAGGCTCGCTTATTGCGAGCTTTTTTGATCGATAATTTGCGCGAACCAAATACCAAGATTGGTCATTCGTTCCAGTAGCGCATTTGACGGATGATTTTCGGCAATATACAAATACACAGTGTTTTCGGCCACCTCGATACTAATATCTGTGCAATGTTGAGCAATTAAGCCTGCAAAATCGGGCGTAATAATCTGCTCAATTTCGATAGCTTTTTCGAGATTACCATATATTTCGAGATTCTCGTTAAATAGAGCAGGGTAGGGATAAAACTGTCCGAGCGATATTTTATGAAGCTTTGAATAGCGCGCCAAAAGTTCGTCACGAATTTTGTTTTGAGCGATGTAAAAATGCGGCACATCGTAAGTAGTATGCAAATCGAATGTCATAATTGTCCAAAAATGATCTTTCAATCTTTTGTCGTCGTATTGCAATGAATCCCGACGTATTACTAGCGCCATATCATAAGTTTTGAACGTACCAACCGTATAATGTTGGTCGGTGTGAGAATTCGATACCGTGATGCCTCTTAGCAAACTATGTTCGTCACTACGCGCATCGATATGGCCAAAATAAACAATACCGAGCTTGTTGGCAAACTGTGAAATTATACGTGCTGTGCTATAACGTTTTGCAATATGTCTAGGTGATACACTATGAGCGATTCGTTTGATTTTGCGTGTTACTTTAGTCATTGCTATCACCATTCATTAGGTCGAGTAAGGTTGTCATGAATTCAGCGTGACTCCAAGCTAAGGGCGCAACCGATGTCGAATAACCTGTTGATGGTACAATTTGTTCTGACATAATACCCGATTGATAAGTATGCTGCTGTACCCAATCAATAATCTTTTTGGCCTTGTCCGGCATACCAGTTTCGATATAAAACTGCGCCAGCCAGAGCGTTGTGATATGCCAATAATTACTCTCAGCAGCGGCTGATTCGCGTCGATACCAGTCATGCTCATAGCGAGGCAGACCAACTCCGTCGGCTTGATTAAAGGTATCTACTAGCGTCTCATGCGATCTTTTCATCTCATCACTGCGTACATCAAATAATCCAAACATGAAACAGCCATAAGTGCTAGCCATATCAATCGTTTGATCTTTGATAATCTCACCATCGATTTTCTTAATGTTTTTGACAAAGCAGCCTAGCGCATCATCGTAAAGCAATTTGTGTGCCGCCGACTGAATATCATCGGCCGTTGCTCGCCACGATACGGCATTGCTATTATCTCCAACTGTTTCTGCTAGCACTGCAGCCGCCAATAACGCGGCGTAGGTGATCGCAACTGTGTAGGTTGCGGTGGCAAAATTTTCTTCCCATAAGTCGTAGGTTGGTTTCGGCAGATGCGTGTCTGGATCGATATAAGTTGACAAAAAGTGAGCCATCGGACGAACTAAGGAATCATAATAATCCCCCAAAAACTTATCGTTTGGATGCATGTGGTAAAACTCGCTAAAAATAAACAAGGTTAGAGCAGTCTCATCCTCTTGAATAGGCGGCGCCACCACGCCATCGGCATGAATATAACTATGCCAGCTACTGCCAAGTGCGCCATCTGAGCGATATTTATGTGCTAAATAGCCTTTCTGGTGAAGTCCCCGCTTGCAAAATTCAAAGAAATTTAAAGCCTCTTCTTGATAACCCATTCGTATTAATGGCCACAGCACAAATGCGCCATCGCGTGGCCAGCAGTAGGCGTAAGCATCGCGTCCATAATTTAACATCGAAGAATCTGTACTGGCAATGATCGCTCCGTGCTTATCGATATGCGATTTGATAATCATCGCGCTAGTAACAAATTGTTTGCGGTACATTTCTGGCATAGCTTTTGTTTCGCTAACAACCGGCTCGAGCCATCGATGCCACCAATCAGCGGTTTTTTCAATCCGACTAGCGACACCTTCTTCACGAATTTGGTTATTTACATAAAGCGCACTGCGCAGCGAAGTACCAGCTGCTATCCAATATTCTATCCGAGCCGAATCACGTTGCTTGATTGATAACTGAAAACGTAAAACCGAGTCAACCCGACCATGTTCGGCGTTACACATGCTTAATTCGCCGTCTTCAGCATCACGCCATGTGCCTTCATGACCTTCGATACCAAAAAGTCCGACCGAATACTGGTCGAATTTGACCGAGCCACTTGATCGACCAGAAACAACAAAAACACGATCGCCGCGATAATGCATAATTGCATGACTATCTGGTAAAAATTGCGCCGTATCGGTATTGCCGCGCGAATCGCCAATCACAAATGCCTGATGCATAAATACTCGAATATCTCGATCGTGCGAGTCGTTATTTATGACATGAATTGAGCGCACAAATGCATTTTTTTCACTGTCAACAAAGTCATCAAACTCCAGACGAATTTTTTGTTGATTGCTAACCGCAATACAATGGCCAATTAGCGCTTGGTGCGGATAATGAAAATCAAGATGCCAAGTGCCGTCATCTAGCCAGCTAATTTCGCCATCGACCCAAATGCCAATTCGGTGCCGAAGACCACGACCCAGTGTATGGTTTTCGAGTCCAACATATGGAAAATGAAAATCGTGAACCAAGCCGTAATTGTTGATACCGACATGCAGCTCGCCATTGCTCAGTACGACGGGTCTAGCCATTACCAATCACTCCTTGCGTTCATTACTTGCATCAATCGAAATCGCAGGTCGCGCACGGCATTCATAAAGTACAAGAAAGCATCATAAGGCGACTGATACGGGCTAAAATAAGCATGCACATCGCCGTCATGGAACCACTTAGTACACATATAGTAGGCGTGGTCGGAAGTCAGTAACTTTTGCCAATCATTGATCAGCTCGCTATCGCCAAATCGATAAATATCTGTCTCCAAAGCATAAATATGACGCATAGCTTCATGCTGCATGCTATTGCCCAGCCAAGCCGATAAATCGCGCTCACTATCGGCCCATGTTACCGTCTCCGGCATACTAATATCGCCGCGCGAGTCAAATGTCGCCGCTGCTTCGGTAACGGTCAAAAACTTGCCGCCAGCCTGAGATAGCCACGAATTGACAAAGCTGTCCATAAACTCAAATATACCGGTATCGGCCCACTGATGTTCACCGAATGTTTCGTAGTCCATAAACAAATTGACAATATCGCCATCGACAAGAGCCGATTCAAGCCAAGCAATATACGAATCTTTTTTGAGCGGCCACTGCGACCATGCCTTATTGCTAAAACGAAAAGCAATGTCATCGCTCAGTCGATAGTTTTTGAGCAACAGTTTAATCGATTTTGTGCCACTCGGTCTATATACATAGTTAGCGGTTCGCCACTGCAAAATATTGTCCCAACCTTCGGCCAAGATTGCTTTGTAACCTTGTCGATCGGCCCACATAGCAAGGTCATCGTTGTATGCTAACTCTGTGTTGCGAAAGGCAGTCGGCGTCACGCCAAAGACATCTTCGATAAGTTGACGGTGCATTGCCACTTGACGCTCAAACTCGTCACGCGAAAAGAAAAAGGCTAGACTGTGATGGTAGGTCTCGCCAACAATCTCGACTCGTCCAGTCCGTACTAGCTGCTGAAAACTTTCGATGACGTCTGGTGCCCAAGCTTGAGCCTGCTCAATAAATGTACCTGTGATGCTAAGCGACAAACGAAAGTCGGGCTGCTCGTCCATCAGTTTCATCAACAATGCGTTCATTGGACGATATGATTTTTCAGCAACTTTCAAAAACACCGCACGGTTGTCTTGCTCAGAAAAATCGCTAGCCGAAAAATAATCGTGGTTGCGCGCTGTATCAAAAATACTATACGGTCTGATGCGATAAGGTTGATGCACATGAAGATAGAGGCTGACTGCTTTCATCAGATGGCTACCTTTCGTCTTGTATTGACGTATAGTTCGGAGCATTTTTTAGCGACATCTTGCCATGACAATCTAGCATACTCATGTTTAACATTTTGTTTTAAACTTGACGATAGAGCCGGTGACAAAGCGATCCCAATCAACTGGTCTGCTAATTTGTCGGTGTCCCAGAAGTCGTAGCGCATACTACTTGGCAGCACTTCGCTGACGCCAGATTGCTTTGTAATTATCAGTGCATTATCATGATGCGCGGCTTCGAGTGCCGTAATACCAAACGGCTCACTCACAGAACTCATCACAAAAATGTCGGCCAATTGGTAAGCATCACGCCATTGTTTACCACGAATAAACCCGGTCAAGATCACTTTGTCGGCAACGCCTAGGTCGGCTGCTTGCTCGAGTAGCTCATCACGCAGTTCGCCGTCACCAGCCAACACTAAAACCAGCTTATCATAGCGCGTCAATGCTTTTGCAAAAGCATTCAATAAATGCGTGAGACCTTTTTGAACAGTAAAACGAGTAATCGTCGCTACGACCGTGTAGCCTTCGGCGCGTAGTGACTCGAGGTAGCTATAAGTTGAGTTATCATAAACATAATCGTACAACTCACCAGCATCGATCGCGTTGTGAATGACTTCAATTTTGCTAGCTGGTATACCGTATTTTTGAACAATTAGACTCTTAGTCAGTTGGCTAACGGCAATTATACGATCGGCCATCATCATGCCGGCATACTCTATGTCATGTATCATCGGATTGCCGTACTCTGAACCGCTGCGGTCATATTCGGTGGCATGGACATGAACAACAAGCGGCATACCCGAAACTTCTTTAGCGCGCATGCCAGCTTCGATCGTCAACCAATCATGTGCATGAATAACGTCTGGGCGATCCTTTTTGACCATTTGTTCAACGAATGAAATATAGCTAATTTGCAAATCGCGAATCTCTTCGACCGATTGAGTGTAAGCCAACATATTGCTAGTAAATGACTGCGGTTTTAACTTTGTAACATGGTGTATTTTCATCCAGCTAACTTCAGAATGTTTGGCAGTGTAGGGAAGTACAAAATCTATCTGGTGTCCATGCGCTGCCAAGGCCTTCGACATGTGATAACATGCGACACCTAAGCCGCCGCTGTTATGCGGAGGAAATTCCCACCCTAACATCAATAATTTCATACTTTTTTACCAAGATATACACTTGGTCCGCTCCCATGTGTTTAATGATCGATACTGGCTCTAGTATAACGCTTATGTTGCTCTTTAAGCAAGGCTAAAAAGAGTTATCGCCAAAAATCTGCAAGCGTTCGAATCGTCCGTTCGGCGCCAGCGCTTTTTAGCTGCGGACTTGTATTAAATCCATGACTCACACCGACAAAATGTTTTACCTGAGCATTTCTGCATGCTTCAATATCTACAACATGATCACCGAGTCCAATCGTCTTTTCTGGCATCGACTGCAATTTGGTTAGAGCCAATAAAATACTCTCTGGATCTGGTTTATGCGCCGCGACATCATGACAGGTAATAATTGCCAGTCCTTTGATGCCAAAATGATTTCGGACTTTTTCTTGAAATATTGCGAGCTTATCTTGGTCGCCTAAAGACTGATCTTCATAAAACTTCCTCATGGCTAAATCGGGTAGTGCAAGCCCAAAATTACGCACGATATGATGTGGACTACCAGATGTTACGATTGCAAATTTAAGATGTCTTCTGCCGACCTCAAACAAAAAGTCGCTTAGACCATCGTAGGCTTTAACCAAACTTGGCGCCAGCTGATCCTGGACTGCTGATAATCCGTTATTGAGCTCATCAAAATCAAGTTTTTGTAAAATTTCAGGAAAATTCTCATAAATCAAACTGGCGGTTTTTCGAAGTGTTGAATATGTATCCCCACCAATTGACTGATGAAGCGCCTCCTCAAAATACTCATAGTTTGGCAGCTGATTGCGGCTAACTTGACGCGAAGCTAAATGGTTGATCAATGCTTGATATTGGCCTTTTCGTATCAATTCGACTGTGTCGACCAATGTGCCATCAGCATCTGAGATTACCGTGTCAAAATTCGAAATATTCATACCAATTTAATCTACTTGGCAGGGGTAGCAGGACTCGAACCTACGACACCTGGTTTTGGAGACCAGTGCTCTACCAACTGAGCTATACCCCTATAGCACCGTGATAGTATAGCATTTTTAAGATATCAATGCCAAATTTATTATGTTTTTGTGTCAAGGTTGAACCCTGACAGTTCGTGCAATGGCTTGACGCTAATAGCTTGATTCTAAAGTTGTCGGCGAACTGCTCGGTAGTAGTATCCAGCCGCTGTCAATGACCCTAGACCAAAGACACTACTGACGACTTCTGTTGTACCAGTCGTCGGTAGCTCATCAGCCTGTTCTTGAGGCTCATCTTTTACGACAGGTTTTTCTTCATTTACCGGCTTGGTGATTGGCTTATCGGTGTCTATCGAGGCACTATCGCAATCGTCAAATTGGTCTTGGTTGTTACTGATGACTTCAGTAGCATCTACACAAGCCGTATTTTCGATTGAACCTTCAAAGTAATTTGTTACTTTGGCGCGAATTTCAAATACGCGAGCATTATTTTCGCCCTGTTTGAGCAATGGTATTGAGTAGGTCCAGACACCATTCGATATTTTGCCGTAGCCGTCTTTGACTGATACAAATGTCACGCCTTGCGGCTGAGCATCACGGACTTGTACATTCTTTAGATCAACATCGCCAGTATTTTCGACCCGTACTCGATATGTAAATACTTCGTTTGGCTTAACGGTGTCATGCTTTTTGCCGTTAACAAGTTTTGTAATCTCAACTGCAGGATTGTTGGCAGTTTTTGGCTTGTCCTTGACTGTGACATTTACCGTACAGCCTTCGTTATCAGTGTAAGTTTTGCCATTGACGTCAAAGTAAGCGGTTACTTTTGCAGTATAGCTACCGGCGTTTTTGTAGCTATGGCGAACTTCTGTGGAAGTAGTCGACTTGGTAGTTTTATCGCCAAAATCATAGTTGAGTTTAACTAATTTTGCACCATCTTTAGCAGTAGTCGTAGCATTAAACTGAAATTCGGTACGACTGATGGTTTTTGCGGTCAGTGAATCGCAAGAGTAAACAGGCTTAGGTTTTGGTGGTTCGACCTTGTTTTTGGCCTTGACTGGGTTGCCGCAATCTTTTATAACTGCACCGATAAATCGACCATCTTTGTCGAAAAATACATAAGCTGCTAAGCTGTTTTGCTGAAACGAAACAGCAGTCGATCGCACATAAAACTTGGTTTTGCCAGAAGTGACAGTCGTTGAACCAGGCATGTCAACTCGTCCGGCTGTAATCGCGTTATCGGCGACAACTTTGCCATTGACAGTCACTTCGCCGCTTCTTGTGACAGTACCAGAAACCGCTTTTGCCGAATTTATAACTTCTGAATTAAGCCCAAAATATTTAAAAATATCTTGAGTTCCAGGTGTTTCATCGGTTTTATAATCATCGCGCAGCTCACTCAAGCTATCAACGCCACATTTTATAACCGAGTTAGCACTACAATCGCCACTGACTCCTCTTACAATCGTAAAACCGCCAATCAACACGGCCAAACCGATCATAACAGCTAAACTATAAATTCTTTTAGGCATGTACAACTCCCTTGTATTATCCCCTCCAGGTCCCTTTCAAGTAGGACACTCTCCAAGAAAGGCGGGAGTGTATGAAG
>CAZNEX010000018.1:5790-17627 GCA_964572775.1 uncultured Candidatus Saccharibacteria bacterium | reverse complement strand
AACTTCTACCCTGATTATTTGCCATCAAACTATACGTCGCGTTGGACATAAAAAATTTAACGCGACCCGACCAGAAACACCCTTTTCAAAATTAAAAAATCTCGGCGGGGGAAATCTCAAAAAATATGCAAGGGGTTTTCTGGCGGGGCGCAGCACACGCTTGCGTGTGCTAGGCGGCGGGGCTTGCAGCTTTCAGAATTTTCCCTCAAAATAGGTTCTAGCGAGGTTATAAAATCTCACCAAACTTAAAACCGACTCTTGTTGTCGGTTTTAAGTTTGGTATGATAAGCATGCTGAACCTTCACCCAGGGCGTAGAGGTGCTAGTCGACAGTTCGCAAGAATACGTCAAATGAGCTATGCTTATTTGGCTGACTTTTGGGGTCGTGGTACGTGACCAAGTCCTTTCATCCTCAACAGAACTCATTTCCAATAAAAATGCTGAGCGGACAACACTCTCTGAAAGTTAAATCGACAGTGCCATTAGCTAAACTGACGAACAAGACTCTTGCCGTATAATCGTTATGCTATAATATACTCAATACTAATAGGGGTGTAGCTTTTGAGCAAAATATCACAATATCTACAGAGTCATATACAAGGCGAGGTTTCAACGCGTCTAGATGTACGCGAAAGTGTGGCAAAAGATAGCGGTGCATTGACGATGCGTCCAGATATGGTGGTCTATCCTCGATCGATGAGTGATGTCCGCAAAGTGATTCGATTTGCCTTGCAACTTGCTGAGAAAAAACACGCTGTTGGATTGATCCCGCGTGGTTCAGGAACCGACAACACAGGCTCGGCAATCGGTCGCGGCATTGCGATGGTTTTGTCGCGCCATATGAATGCAATTTATGAATATGATGCCAAACAAAAGCTGCTGAGGTTGCAATCTGGAGCAAAAATAACCTCAGTCCAATCAGCTTTACGACTTCATGGCGTTGCTATTCCAGCTCTAAACTTGAGTGATGAAGGGACGATTGGTGGCGCAGTTGCAGTAGATGCAAGCGGACGGCTGTCGGGAAAATTTGGTTCGGTTCGGCGATGGGTTGAGCAAATCGAAGTGATTCTTGACAATGGTGAAGTGTTGCAAACTGGACGAATCAGTCGCAAAGAACTCGAAAAGATTAAAGGTCAACCTGGTCGGATCGCCGACATTTATCGTGGTATCGAGACAATTATCGAAGATAACGCCGAATTGATTGAACTAATGAAGCAAGAAACCTTGCCAGACAAGAGCGGCTATCCAGGCATCGCCGAAGTGGTTGGCAAAAATGGCTCATTTGATTTGCTACCTCTTTTTATCGGTAGTCAAGGCACGCTTGGTGTTATTGTCGAGATGATTGTCCGCGGTGAGTTCGTACCGCACGAGCCCGTGGCTGTTGCGGCTGTATTTAAGACTGCTCAAGATGCACGCGATGCCGCTGATCAACTGGCACGTCTTGATCCAGTGGTACTCGAGTATTTTGACGGCATCTATCTTAAGTCGGCCGCAGAGTCTGGCAAGTCTTATTCTTGGATTAAAAATGAAGTTACGACATATGGCGCTGCTCTTGAGTTGGAGTTTCATGAGTTTAGTGATGGTAAAAAGCACAAAATTATCAAAAAAGTCACAAAAATTCTCGAAAAATATGACTGTGATATCATTTCGACTCAAGACGCATCGCTGCATGATGTACTAGCAGCTAGGCATAGCTTATCGCTAATGACCACGCCGCCCGACCATAACGATCGAGCTGCATTGTCGCTAACATCGGGATTTTATGTCAATCCGCAGCGTTTTGACGAGTTTACCAAAGAGCTTTTGAATTTGTCTGAAGCTTTAAAGATCGATTTGCCAATACATGGCTCGATACTCAAAAGTATTTATGCAGTTGCGCCAACATTTTCGATGCAAAAAACTGCCGATAAGCAAAAACTTCTAAAGCTGTTAGACCAGTTGACGGTACTCGTTGCCAAGTACGATGGAGCGATTGTCGGCGATGGCAGCGAAGGGCGATTATTGTCGCGATTTGCTAGGGCATCTTGGAGTGAAGAGTACGAAAAAATGATGGATGATATCAAAAAAGTCTTCGACCCAAACAACATCTTGAACCCAAATGTCAAAGCGTCAATAGAGCTAAGAGATCTCGTCGCAATGCTGCGAGCTGACAACACGTCGAATCTAATCCGTTAGTTTGCTATAATCTAAATACGCGCGAGTGGCGGAATTGGTAGACGCGCTAGCTTCAGGTGCTAGTGTTAGTAATAACGTGGAGGTTCAAGTCCTCTCTCGCGCACCAAGATTGACATATGAACAAATATTTGATATAATATTAAGATATGTCAGAATCAGGCATCGGTACTAAATACCGAAACTTTATTCCAGACCGTCATGAGGCAGCAAGTGTCTTTATCGGCAATCTTCCACATGAGGCTGCAGAAGCTGCCAGCGAAGTAGCTGAATCTTTTTACAGCAAAGCTAAAAAACCAGTCAAAACCGCTATCCTCATACCGGTTGCAGCGCACCAAGATGGCAAACTGATTATTCCAGCTTTAGCGCAGTATGCAAAGCAGGAGCCGTTAAGGCTGTTGCGGTTCCAGCTGTGCCAGAGGCTGAGGCTAGTCCAAAAGACCATCACAAGGTCCATCTTGTCGATATCACTCCAGGCTCTAGTGTTAGTCAGTGGCTACAGCAAAGTGGTATGTCCGATCAAGCAGTCAAAAATGCGCTCGATGATCCTACCATTGTCAAAGAGTTATCTAAGATCAATACATTTTATACTGAGGATGGTCAATTGAGGCTCAACTTACAAAAAGTTAGTCCAAAAACCGAGGCCGCCATAAACGCCGCCCTAAATAGCCAAGGTTGAACCCTGCCTCTCTAGTGTCAGGGTTCAACCTTGACAGTTTGGTCTGGGTTTAGGCTTTTGGGGTGCGGAATTGCGAGGAGCGTATGGTTGAATGCATGGTTTTGATGAGGCGGTATTTGGCCTCAAGGTCCTCAAGTATTTGCACTACATCGGTTTTGTTTTCTGAGTCACGTAGGCCGATTGCAAATTCAACAGTATCGACTAGCTTATTGATCTTGTTCCAGTTTGCTAGCGTGAGAGCTACATCAGTGCCGATCAGCAGCACCAATTGACAGTCCGAAAACTTTTGCTCCAGCAAATCAAGTGTCGAATCTACCGAAAATTGATCAACATCAACAATCAGCGAAGCTAGATTTGGGCTACCATGAATAATTGCATCGATCGCAGCAGCACGCTGTCTTTGCGGCGGAATATTATGCTTGCCTCGGGGCTGTTTTTCAGGCAAAAAATAGACTTTATCAAGCTTCGTATCAATTGCAGCTTGGCGCGCAAATTCCAAATGCCCAACATGCACAGGGTTGAATGTTCCCGGATAAATTCCTATCCGTTTGATCGACATAGCTCGACTAACTCTTCGTGTACAGTGCCATTTGAAACGATACAGCCGCGAAAAGCTTTGCTGTAGTCTAACTGGCGTCCTTGCATGTCGGTGATCTTGCCGCCTGCCGACTCAACAATAACCTGAACTGCCGCAATGTCATAATTATTGACTAGCTCTTCGATATAACCAACAAATCGGCCATCGGCTACCCGAACTGACTTTGCGACTGAACCGCTGAATGTCGCTAGATCGATACGCTGCGGATAGTCAAGGATTGCATCGATATAGCTGGATTGACGCCGCAAGCGGTAGGGACTAGAAATGGTAGCCAAAATTCCTTCAGCTAAGTCTTGTTGGTTGACCTTGATAACTTGATCGTTGCAATAGGCAGGCTGGTCTTTGACAGCCCAATAAATTTTGTCGAGCATTGGTTCGTATGCCACGCCAACAGTCGGCACGCCATCAACCACTAGGCCAAGCGAAAACATCGCCGTCGGCACACCCCAAGTGAAGGCTTTGGTGCCGTCAATCGGATCACACAACCAGCGTCTACCCATGCCATAATCTTGATTTTTGCCTTCTTCACTGACCAAAACATCGTCGGGAAAAGCGAGTGCAATTTCGGTCGCGACCAACTGGTGAATTTTGGTGTCGGCGATCGTTAGCGGCGTGCCGTCAGACTTGATCTGGCGTTCCTGATCAGTTTCAAAATACTGACGCATGATCTCGCCAGCCTTTAAGGCAATCATTTTCGCAACCTGAAGCTCGTGATCGTACATACTCTTTAGTATACAATAGCTCCATGCAAGATAATCGCAATGTGCTCGATGAGTTTAAGGGTTTGTCGCACGAGGTAATCGTAGAACAACTCGACGCTCGAGGCGTTTTGTTAGAGATCGCCATCGAAAATCTGGAACGCGATTTCAACATGGGTACGATCATTCGTTCGGCGAACGCATTTGGTATTCGCACCGTGCATATTATCGGTAGGCGGCAGTGGAATAAACGCGGAGCGATGATGACTGATAAGTACCTTCATGTCGTTTATCATAATTCCGTTGATACCTTTGTCGAGCATATGCGATCCGAGCATCCTACGAGGGTACTCCTTGTGGGGGTCGATAATGTTAGCGGCGCTGTCGATCTGACTACCGTCGATAAGCTAGAAAATGCAGTTTTGATATTTGGATCGGAGGCAAATGGTCTATCGAGCGAGATGCTTGCTCATGTCGATACGATCGTGCAAATTCCGCAGCGGGGCAGCACTCGCAGTCTCAACGTTGGCGTCGCCGCCGGCATCGTGATGTGGGAATGGTTGCGGTAATGCTTTGAAATAACGGATGAGTATGTAATATTACTAGGAATGATTGATAAAACTCCAATTACCGCTGATGAAATCGTTAACATGATATCTGACAGGTTTAGTCGTGGTGCTGTATCTCGTATAATATTTGAGTTCCAAAAGGACGATGCATCTCGTGCTGATGTGGTTCAGAGAATTGTCGACATCGTGCTTATCATGACGTCAGGGCCGACAAATTTGCACTCAAGAATGGATATGTTACCGATTAAACTTGGTAGCAATCATAAAGAAGAAAAACTAAATGTAGCAACGCAAATGGGTATCGAGCTTAATAGTATAATTGCTGATTCTTATAAAGATACTTTCAATACTTCAACAAAACTCGAGAATTTAATTAACGAATATTTTAGCGACAAAAGTACACTCGATTTAGAGAAAGCTGTTATCGACGCAATTGCTACTGTTATAACGATGCGTCGGCCAAAGTAGGCCACGTGCCTCTTGACAATTATCAAAAAATTTGCTACAATGAAATTATGAACTACTGTGTGACCGTACATACACATATGTTGCCGAGGTAACGTCGGGTAGTTTCTTTTATCTAAAAATTTGATTCTCTACGCCGACACCTCGGCGTTTTTTGTGTAAAGAAAATTAATTTAGGATAAAAGATTTATGGATAAGCTAATAATATTTGATCTAAAAAATACACTAGTAAATCCGCTAGGCGAGTCGATTTTTGATACGACAAGGATTATAGAAGTCGCAAGAGAAAACAATGTCAAAGTTGTTTTGTATAGCATGAACGAGGTTTGGTCTTACAAGACACTTTTTAGCTATCTGCCACTTGGATTTAATGAGATCAGACTAGTTGGTAAGAAGCAGTCTAGCGATTTCACTCAATATCAAGATCTGAATGCTATGGTTATTGGTGATTCGGACGATGAAGAATTAAGTTTCGCGCGTATGAACAACTTTGTTTATATTGATGCAAAAAAAGGGATCAGTACCGATAAAGTACTAGATTTCATAAGGAGTTAATATGAGTAAAGAAACAATGCTTGATCGTTACAAAAGCGATGGTATATGGACGATGGAAACACCCAGAACGACGTGTGTCGTGCCAGCGGAGCCGCTCGTCATATGCCCTGAAGAGGAAGGAGATTTA
Organism: uncultured Candidatus Saccharibacteria bacterium; assembly: GCA_964572775.1. Lineage (GTDB taxonomy): Bacteria > Patescibacteriota > Saccharimonadia > Saccharimonadales > Saccharimonadaceae > SZUA-359. The sequence continues at coordinate 11,765 of CAZNEX010000018.1, read as the reverse complement.
AATGAATTATGCCTCGGAGTGTATCGATCACTCGGAAAATTATGCGAGTACGCTGATTATGACCCCAAGGACTGGCGTTGGCTGGCCGAACCTTCTACGAGATTTCCTCAAGGTTTAACGTTGCCGCCTGCTATCAGAATCGATACTGTGCGTACGAAAGACGGCCCAAAGGTAGTCGAGGTTGATCCAATATCAGCAATATCTTTAGGCGAAACTACTTCGTTGATAGAGGCATGGAGAGATGCTGGTTACAATGTGCCGACTGGACTTTGTGATAGTATTGCGCTAGTAGCACTTCAAAAAGGTCTACCGCTATCAGCAAAACTGCCCATTGGAATGAGTAAGTATCAAACTGAGGTAGATTACTTACTCAAAAAATTGAGTAGTTGTGGTGTAAGTATCTCAGATAAGATTGAAGGCTCCGTTCAGCTGAGCGCTTTTATGGAAAATGGCCCATCGCGCAGACAAGTACTTAGGGGTGATGCTGGATTCGGAAGTACCAACCCACTTTGGGGAAGCCTGTTCGGCGCTGCGGCAAAAGATCGCTTACTCTGTCTTTTGGCGGGAGATAATAGCAGCAGTTTAGCAAATTATTTACTGCCGCAATATACTGCTAATGATCTTGAAGAACTAAACCCAGACAAATTAATCGTTGCAAAACCAGTTCGAGGTATGGGTAGTCGTGGTGTTTATCTCGCTACTGTAAAAAACACCTTGGAATTAGGAGATAACTTGAAAGACTATGTATCTCAAGAGTTTGTAAAACCTCGGCCTGATTACTTTGGAGGTGCAGATCCATACGTAAGCCGAGTGAGTCTGTATGCCGGAGAAAAAGGCCTATTAGGAGCACAAGTGACCGCTAGGCCTGAGACCGAAAAATTTACCAACGCTCACGGTCAGGCAGATGCAATACAGACAACTTTAGCAGTCAGTGGATAACACAGTAAATGGCTCATGCTTGCAAAATGATGTTAAAAATGTAACAATGAGGATTATTATGGCGAAATTATCAGCGGAATCTTATAAGGGAACACGTGATTTTTATCCTGAGGATATGCGTGTTCGTAACTATATTTTTGGCATTTGGCGTAAAGTCATGCAGCGGCATGGTTACGATCAATATGATGCGCCGCTCCTCGAGCCACTAGAAGTTTATGCTGCCAAAAGTGGCCAAGAACTGGTCAATGAGCAGACTTACCAGTTTGTCGATCGTGGCGACCGGAGCGTGGCGATTCGGCCGGAAATGACACCGAGTGTTAGCCGCATGATTGCCAAAAAGCGTCAAGAAATTGCTTATCCTGCTCGGTGGTTTTCGATTGCTCAATATATGCGCTACGAGCGTCCGCAGCGCGGCCGCGAGCGTGAATTTTGGCAGCTCAATGCCGATATTTTCGGGGTTGATGATGTGCGGGCCGATGCCGAGATTATCATTCTGGGCTATGAGATTTTGAAAGAATTTGGTGCTCGTGATGATATGTACAAAATCCGCATCAATGACCGAGACTTGATCCACGAAACAATGACTTCATACTTAGGTCTTGACCCAGTTCAGTCAGAAATGATGGTCAAACTGTTCGACCGTAAAGGCAAAATATCGCACGAAGATTTTCGCGACCAGGCGATCGAAATATTTGGTCTAGAAAAAGCTGCTCTAGGCTTACAAAAAATTGCTGCGTTACTGGGTGCTGGCAGCTTGCAGGATTTACCACAAGAATTGCGTAGCTCGCCGACAGTGGTAAAACTTCAGCAACTATTTCAAATCTTGACGCAAAATGGTGTCAAAAATGCCGCTTTTGATGTCGGGATTATGCGTGGACTTGATTATTATACTGGTACAGTTTTTGAATTTTTTGATACTCACCCCGATAATAATCGTGCTTTGTTTGGCGGTGGTCGTTACGATGGCCTAGTAGGACTGTTTGGTGCTGAACCGATGAGCGCGGTTGGCTTTGCGCCTGGACTTACCATGACTGAGTTATTTTTGGACGTTCATGATTTGCTGCCAAAGCTATCGAGCACAACCGATGTCTACTTGGCAGTTCTAGAAGGAGCTGAAGCTGGTGCGAATGAACTAGCCAGCCGATTACGATCTGAAGGTGTTCGAGTCGAGCTTGATATCACGGGCCGAAAAGCTGATAAACAGCTCAAAACAGCGCTCAAAAAGCAAATTCCATTCATCGCCTTTGTCGGTGAAAATGAAGTTGCATCACAGCAATACACAGTCAAAGACTTAGCAAAAGGCAGCGAAGAAACCGTTAGTTTTGAACGCATGGTGGCAGTTGTCAGCGATCGCCGCCGTCATGCTGGCGACGATGACGATTTTGTTGTTTAGAAAAGTTTTGAGATTCAGACTAAATATTGTTTGACGACAACCAATTTTCATTACACTAAATAGTTTGTTACAATGGTAGATATGAAAATATCTGTAAAAAACCTTTCACCAACCCGCGTAGTCCTGACTATCACACTCGCGTCAGACGATTTAGCCGATGCTGAAAAAGTCGCACTCCACAAACTCAGTAAAAAAGTAAAAGTAGCTGGCTTTCGAACTGGTAAAGTACCAGCTTCGATTGCTGCAAAGCATGTTGATCCGCAGCAGTTAGCGCTTGAAGCGGCTGATAACGCGGTTTCAAAAGCGGTTGCTGAGGCATTTGTCAGTAAAGACATTCACGCTTTAGAACGGCCGCAAGTCGAAGTCGTTTCTTATGACCCAGGCAAAGAGCTGACCTTTACTGCCGAAGCCGATATCATGCCTAAAATCAAACTTGCCGACTACAAAAAGCTTGCAGTCAAAAAGCCAGCCAAAGCTACTGTAAAAGCTGCCGATGTTGATGAAGTCTTGACGCGTATTCGAACACAAATGTCGACCAAGGAGCCAGTTGAGCGCGCCGCCAAAGATGGCGATGAAGTGCTGATCGACTTTACCGGCAAAAAAGATGGTGTGGCATTTGATGGCGGCACGGCGACTGATTATGCGTTGACTCTCGGATCAGCAACATTCATACCTGGTTTCGAAGAAGCCATCGTCGGTCACAAAAAAGGCGACGCCTTCGATGTACCGGCCGTCTTTCCAAAAGATTACCGAGTGGCCGACTTGGCAGGCCAAAATGTCGTTTTTAGCGTCAAGTTAAGCGAAGTCCGTGAAGCCAAATTGCCAGAACTAAACGATGAATTTGCAGCAAAAGTTGGCCCGTATACATCAGCTAGCGAACTTACCGACGATATCAAGCGTGAGCTAGCGGCTCAAAAAGTGCGTGAAGCTGACGAGAAATTGCGTAACGATTTAGTCGAAGCTTTGGCTGCCAAAAGTACTGCGCCCGTGCCAAATGTGATCAAACAAGCTCAACTCAGTTCGATTGAACAAGACATGACACAGAATTTGATGTATCAGGGCTTGAGCCTAGAGCAGTATTTTGCTGACAAAAATTACAAAGACCGTGACGAATGGATCGAAAAAGAGGCTAGCCAGTTAGCCGAAAAACGTGCCAAAGCTAGTATTGTACTGGCTGAACTTAGCCGAATTGAAAAAATTGCGGTGACAGAAGATGAAAAAGAAGCACGTATTGCTCAATTTCAGCAGCAATACGGCAAAAACGAGCAGATGGCAGCTCAGCTTAAAAATCCCGAAGTTTTACGTGATATTGAAAACCAGCTGGTTATCGATAAGACGATCGATCGACTGGTAGAGCTGAACAAATAAGATGGAAGCTCACAAAAACGGACTAGCGGTTGCATCGGTCGCTATGGCATTCGATGTTTTAGCCAGAGTTTTTGAGCGGTCTGGTCAAGGCCGTATATCAATGGATTTAGCCGCGGCGGCATTGGCAGCATCTATGCTGTGGCTTGATAGTGATGGTCAACGTGGTCTATAAGAAGATCCGGAGTTGTTTGAATACTAGCACTCCACTTGCGCGAGTGCTAAAAGCTTGCTAAAATAGCACTATGAGCAAAAGCTATTTAGTTCCAAATGTGATCGTCAAAACGCGTGACGGGGAGCGCGGTTATGATATTTATTCGCGACTCTTAGAAGATCGGATTATTTTTCTTGGTGAAGATGTCAATGAGCATACCGCCAATGTGGTGGTTGCGCAGTTGCTGCATCTTGCCAATGAAGATCCAGATAAAGAAATTTCGCTATATATCAATAGCCCAGGCGGTAGCGTTTACGACGGTTTGGCTATCTATGATACGATGAATTTTATTAATCCTTCGGTCGCGACTTATGGGATTGGGCTGCAGGCCAGTATGGGAGCATTTTTGTTGTCGAGCGGCACTAAAGGCAGACGGTTTTTGCTGCCAAACTCACGCGTTATGATTCACCAGCCGAGCTCTGGTACTCAAGGCAAGGTATCAGACCAAGAAATCAGTCTGCGCGAAAGTATCCGCATCAAAAAGCTTCTAAATGGCATATTGGCAGAAAACACAGGTCAAAAACTGTCAAAAATTGAGCAAGATGCCGATCGTGACTACTGGATGGATGCAGCCGAAGCCGTCAAGTACGGACTAGCTGACAAAATTCTAAAAAAAGTCTCCCCAAAAAGCTTGACTTAAGACAGCTATCTCGCCATAATAGGCAGCAATGAAGATAGTGTAGATTGGGATAGCTGTATACCACGCCCGAGGCGGGGGCTTTTTGGTATGCACTCCAATTTAGAAAAACTTCGGCGCCAAACCACAACAACTATCACTACAATCTATAAGGAGTATGCGTATGGCCAAATCGGCATCAGCACCAGCGACGCAACGTGTCTTTTTCACTGACAATGACACTGTGATCGACATACCACACCTAATCGCTCATCAGGCGGACTCGTGGCGAGACTTCGTCGAAACGGGACTAGGCGAAATATTTGCAGAAGTAAACCCAATCGACGATTACACCGGTCAAAAGTTGGCTTTACGCTTCAAAGACTACAACTTTGGTGAACCAAAGATGTCAGATCAAGAAGCTAAAGAAAACAATATCACTTATGAAGCGCCTCTTCATGTGACAACAGAATTGACCAATAAAGTAACAGGTGAAGTCAAGGAACAAGAGATTTACCTTGGTGATTATCCTTGGATGACTGAGCGCGGGACATTTGTGGTTAATGGTACCGAGCGAGTTGTGGTTAGCCAGCTAATCCGAAGTGCTGGAGTTTTCTTTACAGCTGATGTCAGTGGTGGGCGCAACCTTTATGGTGCCAAATTGATTCCAGGGCGTGGTGCTTGGCTGGAATTTGAAACTGCCTCAAATGGTGCAATTTATGTCAAAATCGATCGCCGCCGCAAAATTCCAGTCACAACATTGTTGCGGGCACTCGGTTATGGAAAAGTTGGAGACATCAAAAAGGAATTTGAAGCGGTCGATAACGGTGATGTCCGCTATATTGATGCGACCCTAGAAAAAGCCACGACGCATGGTCCAAATGAAGCTTTGATTGAGGTTTATCGCAAACTTCGTCCAGGCGATCTTGCGACTGTCGATAACGCACGCCAGATGATCGAGCGTATGTTCTTCGACTTTAAGCGCTTTGACTATAGCCGAGTTGGACGTTTTAAGCTTAACCAACGTCTCGGTCTTGAGGTTGCTAACACGACCGAAAACCGTGTCTTCCAGATGTCTGATCTAGTTGCAATTATTAAAGAAGTGATCCGTCTAAATAACACTCAAGAGCCAGCGGATGACATCGACGCTCTATCGAACCGCCGCGTGAAGATGGTCGGGGAGCTAGTTGCTCGTCAATTCCGAGTTGGTATGCTTCGTATGCAGCGCAATATTATGGATCGTATGAGCATGAGCGACCTCGAGACTGTAACTCCAAGTCAGTTGATTAATGCTCGTCCAGTTGTAGCCGCTGTGCGCGAGTTTTTTGCAAGTTCTCAGCTCAGCCAACTACTTGATGAGGTCAACCCACTGTCTGAGCTAAGTCACAAACGCCGTCTAAGCTCAATGGGACCTGGCGGTCTATCGCGCGAGCGAGCCGGCTTTGATG
>CAZNEX010000018.1:0-5780 GCA_964572775.1 uncultured Candidatus Saccharibacteria bacterium | reverse complement strand
ACTACGGTCGTATTTGTTCAGTCGAAACGCCAGAAGGTGCCAACATTGGGTTGGTTCTAAACCTAGCAAGCTATGCCAAGGTCAACGAGTACGGTTTTATCGAGACACCATACCGCCGCGTTAAAAACGGTAAGGTAACTGATGAAGTAATTTATCTCGATGCTAGCGAAGAGGCTAGTGAAACAATTGCCGATGCTGGTGCAGAAATCGACAGCAAGGGCGGATTTGTAGCCGAACGTGTTAGTGCTCGTAAAGACATGAAGGCAGTTCAGGTCGACGTAAGCGAAGTCACTTTGATGGATGCAGCTCACAAGCAGATTCTAGGTTCGACGGCTAGCCTGGTGCCATTTATCGAGAAAAACCGTATTGACCGCTCATTGACAGGCTCGAACATGCAGCGCCAAGCTGTACCACTGCTATCACCAAGTCCTGCTACGGTTGGAACTGGCATTGAGGCGCAAGTGGCGCATGATTCTGGCCAATTGATTGTGGCGCAAGGCGACGGTGAAGTCGTTCGTGCCGACGGTGTCATGGTAGAAGTCAAATATAAAGACGGTGTCAAGCAATATCGTCCAATTCGATTTGCCAAGTCAAACGACGACCGTTCGATTAACCAAAAAGTTCGAGTGGTACGTGGTCAAAAAGTTAAAACTGGTGATGTGCTGATCGAAGGTGCTTCAATTGCTGAAGGCGAGATTGCTCTTGGTCGCGACCTGCTCGTAGCCTTTATGCCATGGGCGGGTTACAACATGGACGACGCGATTGTCATATCAAACCGTCTAGTCCAAGACGATGAATTAACAAGTATCAACATCAAAGACTACAACGTTGAAGTTCGCGAGACCAAGCTTGGTCCAGAAATTGTGACGCGCGACATTCCAAATGTCAGCGAAGCTAGCCTACGCCATTTGGACGAAGATGGTATTGTTCAGGTTGGGTCTGAGGTCAAGACAGGTGATGTCTTGGTCGGTAAGATTACTCCTAAGGGCGAGCAAGAACTTAGCTCTGAAGAGCGATTGCTGCGAGCGATTTTTGGTGAAAAAGCCAAAGATGTTCGCGACACTTCTCAGCGCATGAATAACTCAAATGGTGGCAAAGTTGGCGGTGTCAAAATCTTCTCACGAGAGAACGGACACGAGCTAAAAGCTGGTGTTTTGATGCAGATTCAGATTTTTGTTGCTCAACTGCACAAAATTAGTGTTGGTGACAAGTTAGCTGGTCGTCACGGTAACAAGGGTGTTATCGCTCGCATCTTGCCAGTTGAAGACATGCCTTTCCTAGAGGACGGTACCGCAGTCGATATCGTTTTGAACCCACTTGGTGTCCCGAGTCGTATGAATCTTGGTCAGTTGTTTGAGACACACCTTGGTATGGCTGCAAAAGCCCTTGGTTATCGTGTGGCAACGCCGCCATTTAACGGTGTACCTGTCGATGTGATTGAACGAGAGCTTGAAAAAGCTGGACTAGCAAAAGACGGTAAGAGCCAATTGATCGACGGCCGAACAGGCGAGCGATTCGAAGAGCGTACGACGGTCGGTGTGATGCACATGATCAAACTGCACCACATGGTTAGCGACAAGATCCACGCCCGAAGCACTGGTCCGTACACGATGGTGACACAGCAGCCACTTGGCGGTAAGGCCCAAAACGGCGGTCAGCGCTTTGGTGAAATGGAGGTTTGGGCGCTTGAGGCATATGGCGCCGCGACGACTCTACAAGAAATGTTGACTATCAAATCAGACGATGTATATGGCCGCGCCAAAGCTTATGAAGCCATCATTAAAAATGAGCAGATTGTCGGTCCGAAACTACCTGAGAGCTTTAACGTGCTTGTCAAAGAGTTGCAAGGCTTAGGACTAAGAGTTGACTTGGTTGATGATAGTGAAGCAGTTGATGCCGAACATGTCATCGCATCTAGTGGTCCTGCTGATAAAACAGTGCCTTCTGTACCAGTTATAAATGTCGATGATGATGAGACTGTCATGGATGAGTCGGATGAGATCGACCTAAAAGAGTCAGGATTGACGATTGAAACAGCTGAAGAATTTGAAAATGAAATAAAGGAGGACGCGTAATATGTCAGGTTTTGCCCCTACCAACGGTATAGCTAGCTTTGACGCCGTCCGTTTGGCGATTGCAAGTAGCGATGATATTTTGAAGTGGAGCCATGGCGAGGTTACCAAGCCAGAAACCATCAATTATCGTACTCAAAAGCCAGAACGCGATGGTTTGTTTTGTGAGAGGATCTTTGGTCCAGTCAAAGACATCAACCCGCATGATACTAAGCTAAAAGGCGTCCGATCGCGCGAAGCAGCTGTTGATAAGAATGGCGAACTAGTCACCAAATCAATTGTACGCCGCGAACGCATGGGTCACATTCAGCTAGCGACTCCAGTTGCTCACATCTGGTTTATGCGTGGTACGCCTAGCGCAATGAGCTTGTTGCTTGGTCTGACTGTTCGTAATCTTGAGCGGATTGCTTATTTTGCGACTTATGTTGTAATGTCGGTTGATACGGAAAAGCGCGATCAAATGTTGGCTGATCTTGAGGCAGAAACCGATGCTGGTCGAGTGGCGATCAAGATGCGCTACGAACGCGAAGCTGGCGCCGATGGAGTCGATGTCAAGAAATTGGCAGCCGAACAAACCAAAGAAATCGAAGAGCTTGAAGAAAACTATCAGCGTAAGAAAACTCAGCTCGATAGTCTAACTAAGTATGCGCTGCTAGGTGAAGCCGAGTATCGAAACTTGCCAGAAGAGTATGAAGAGTTGATCGTTGTCGGTATGGGCGGCAAGGCGCTTAAAGACATGCTCGATAATATCGATCTCGATAAATTGATTAATGAACTCCGCGAAGAAGTTGCCGAAGCAAAAGGCCAGCGCGAAAAGAAATTGCTAAAACGCCTCAAGATGCTTGAAGGTATGCAAGCGGCCGGCATTAAGCCAGCTAGTCTAACCATGACCGTGCTTCCAGTTATTCCTCCAGATCTTCGACCAATGGTTCAATTGACAGGCGGACGATTTGCAACTAGCGACCTAAACGATCTTTATCGTCGAGTCATCAACCGTAACAACCGTCTTAAAAAGCTAGTTGAACTCAATGCCCCAGAAGTAATCTGCCGAAATGAGATGCGTATGCTGCAAGAAGCTGTCGATAGTTTGATCGACAACTCAGCAGCTCGCGGCGGTCGGGCTGTAAATGCCACTGGCGGCCGTCGTCGTCTGAAGTCGATTAGCGACATGTTAAAGGGTAAACAGGGTCGTTTCCGTCAGAACCTGCTTGGTAAGCGTGTTGACTACTCTGGACGTTCAGTGATTGTAGTCGGTCCAAAGCTCAAGATTCACCAATGTGGTTTACCTAAGCAAATGGCCTTGGAGCTATTTAAGCCATTTGTGATTAGCTGGTTAATTCGCAACGAGCACGCTCATAACATTCGTTCTGCTACACGTTTAATCGAAGCAGGCGAGGCAGCAATTTGGGACGCGCTTGATGAAGTGATCGAAGGCCGCTATGTGCTCCTAAACCGCGCACCGAGTTTGCACCGCTTAAGTATTCAAGCTTTCCAGCCAGTGCTCGTAGAAGGTAAGGCGATCCAGCTTCATCCGCTTGTTGCTAACGGATTTAACGCTGACTATGACGGCGACCAGATGGCAGTTCACTTGCCGCTATCTGATGAAGCGCAAACTGAAGCACGTGAGCTAATGAGTGCTACCAACAACTTGCTAAAGCCAGCCGATGGTTCGCCAGTTCTTAACATTGGTCAGGACGTCGTTCTTGGTAACTACTATCTGACATATGAAAAGCCAGGTGTTTTCGACAAAGACAAGCAAGTATTTGCAAGTAGCTACGACGCCGAGCTAGCTTATGATATGGGCAAGTTGCAATTGCAGTCGCCGATTCGGATTCGCTCTAAAGGCGCCATCCATGACACAACACTAGGACGAGTTTTCTTTAACGAAATCTTGCCAGAAGACTATCCATTTGACAACAGCGTACAAAACAAGAAGCAACTCAAGCGTGTGCTTGGTCGTATTTTTGACAAATATGGCGCTGACGTAACAGCTCAAACTGCCGACCGCATGAAGGGCTTGGCCTTCCGATTTGCGACCGTAGCTGCTGTTTCGACTGGAAAAGATGATTACCCGCACTTTGAACAAATCCCAGAATTTGTGGCTGAAGGTGATGCCAAAACTGCTTTGATCTCAGATCAATATGACGAAGGTCTAATTACCGAAGACGAACGCTACAACTTGACTGTTGCAAACTGGCGCAACATCGATAACAAAATCACTGACTTCATGCAGGATCAGCTTGCCAATATGGACACTAGCATCTCTGTTATGGTCAACTCTGGCGCCCGTGGTGATATTTCAAACGTCAAGCTTGCTAGCGCCATGATTGGTATTCAGGTAGATGCTACAAACCGCGAAATTGAGCTGCCAGTGCGATCAAGCTTTATCAAAGGACTTTCGAGCCTAGAAGCCTTCGTTGCAACTCGTGGTTCGCGTAAAGGTTTGATCGACACAGCCCTTAAAACAGCCGACTCTGGTTATTTGACACGACGATTGGTCGATGTCTCGCAAGATGTCTTCACTGTTGTTGATGAAGATGGCGACGATGAAGGCTTCGTGATTTACCGTAGTGAATCTGAAGACACGATGATTGCATTCGGCAACCGTCTCTACGGACGCTACACAGCAGAAACAGTACCAGGTCATATTGAAAAAGACCAATTGGTTACTCGCGAGATTGCTGAAGCGATCGAGAACGATCCTAAGGTTACCGATGTTAGAATTCAGTCAATCCTATCGACAAACAATCTACGCGGTATTCCTCAAAAAAGCTACGGTATCGATATGGCAACTAACCAACTAATCGATACCGCGCAGCCTGTCGGTGTCATTGCCGCTCAATCTGTCGGTGAGCCTGGTACTCAGCTAACGCTTCGTACCTTCCACAACTCAGGTGTAGCTGGTAGCGACATCACTCAAGGTCTGCCGCGTGTTGAAGAGCTTTTCGAAGCTCGTACACCTAAAGGTCGGGCATTTGTGACTGAAACTAGCGGTATCGTCGATATCTGGGAAGATGGCAACAACTACGTCGTTCAAGTCACGCCAAATTCAGGCAAGGTTGAGCGCATCGACCTCGAGGGTCGAACAGTCATCGTTAAAGATGGCTCAAAAGTAAAAATGGGCGATGTCTTGGCCGAAAAAGATGGTAAAAAACCATTGGTCGCACCTTTTGACGGTGTGATTGAAAAAGCTGAAGACACTTTGGTGATTGCTGGTGAAGCTAGTGCGCCTGTCAAATATACCGTACCTGGCTCGATGCAGTTGGTCGTCAAAGCCAACGACGTTGTTGAAGCTGGCGACCGCCTAACTGTTGGTTCGCTTGATCTTCATGAACTAATGCGTCTAAAGGGTGTTGAGGCAACTCAGCGCTACATGATCAATGAAGTTCTGCGTATTTACGCCGCTCAGGGTCAAGACGTAGCCGACAAGCACCTTGAGATCATTGTCCGTCAGATGTTTAGCCGCGTGCAGATTGAAGATGCTGGCGACTCATCATTTGTGACCGGCGATATTGTCTCAAAGGCGGCTGTTGTCGACGAAAACAAGAAGTTGGCGAGCGAAGGAAAAGAATTGGCCCAATATACTCAGCTACTGCTCGGTATTACTAAGGTGTCAATCTGGAGTGACTCGTGGCTATCGGCCGCCTCATTCCAACAAACAACTAGGGTGTTGATCAATGCCGCCCCAAGCGGACGTGAAGACCACCT
>CAZNEX010000017.1:0-21007 GCA_964572775.1 uncultured Candidatus Saccharibacteria bacterium | reverse complement strand
GATGCCAGCAACTGGTTCGTGCGTCGATCGCGTCGTCGTTTTTGGAAAAGTGAAGATGACGATGACAAAACCGAAGCGTATCAAACTTTGCACTATGTGCTCGTGCGTCTAGCGTATGTCTTGGCGCCGTTTACACCGTTTTTAGCCGAGGAATTGTACCATAATCTCACTGGTGACAAAACATCAATTCATCTCAAAGATTGGTTACCGGCGGGTCGCGTCAACGAGCTAGTGATGAATGATATGGAAACAGTACGCAGCTATGTCAACGAAGGCCTTAGTTTGCGCGCCAAAGCTGGCCTAAAAGTTCGTCAACCACTGGCGAGTGTGACTGTACCAAGCTTCGGTGAATTTGTTGATTTTGGACCAATTCTGACAGACGAACTAAACGTAAAAACTGTCAAAAGTGGTTCGGAAGTTGCTATTGACGAAACATTAACGCCAGAACTAAAACGCGAAGGCCTGATGCGCGAAGTCATCCGCCACGTCCAATCAGCACGCAAAAAAGCTGAGCTACAAGTCGATGACCGTATTGTTTTAGAACTTCAATCAAATGACAACGAACTACAGCAAGCGATCGATGAACACCAAGCGACTATTGCTGCAGAAACCTTAGCAAATTTTGCCGATTCGCGCGATGGGCACGAGTCAGCTGTATCGATTGATGGTGCTGAGATGACGATCTACCTCAATAAGGCTTGATCAAAGCATTAGCAATGATATAATACCTACAACAAATCTAAAGGAGGCAAGACAATGGCAAAACAACGCACGGAGGCTGAAGAAAGAGCTCACGTTGAGACTGAACGAGCAAAAATTGCCAATGGAGGTTTTTTCCATACAGCAGCTGTTTGGATTTTGAGTCGTTTTTGGCTAACTCGCAACAAATATCAAAACTGGACAAAAAGCCGCCGAATTTTGATTGGCTGGTTACTTTGGCTAGTCTGTTTGCCGATTATTCCAGCAGTTGCGATCGCTGTTTGGTACTTGAATGACCCAGAAGGATTCAAAAAGTCGCCTTGGGCAAAAGCTTTGATCGCCTTGTTTGTCGCTTGGTTAGGCTTCTTCGGTGTTGTCGCTACAGAACCAAGCCAGATCGATCAAAACGGTAAATACTCGCCAATTCAGACTAAGGCCGATGGTGAAACCGCTATCGTAAATAGCAGTCCTGATGCTGTCGCCAGCGATGTCGCCAAAGAACGTGTCAGAAATCAGACCGAGAGCAAATCATCAAACGGTCGTAAGTTCGAAAACTGTACCGCTGCATTCGATGCTGGTGTCTTCAACATTCGTCGCAGTGATGCAAGCTACGAAAACCAACTAGACCGCGACAATGACGGTATCGCCTGCGAAAAGTAGGTAGTTTTGATCGAAGTACCAACTGACGAAATATTTCGTGATCTAGTCCGAAAAGCCATGAGCGAGCTGTCGGCTGATCATATGGCCGAGCTAAAAGACGTGACGATTTTGGTAGCTGACTGGCCAACAGAGCTACAAGCTGAAAAGATCAAGTTGCGCGGCGACCAACTACTACTTGGTCTTTATGAAGGTATACCGAGGACGCTGCGTTCTGGCTACGAATCGGGCATTATGGCCGACACAATTACTTTGTTCAAAGCGCCGCTAGCGACAATATCTAGAGATGAAGCTGACCTTTATCAGCAGATCAAGCAAACCGTTTGGCATGAAATTGCCCATTATTTTGGTATTAGCCATGCCGAAATGGACAAAAGAAAAAACCAATCTTAGCTGGCAAAATTTGTTCGGTTTTATGACGTCAAAATACAGCCCAAAGCGGACACTCTTCTTGACATTTTATAAGGTTTATGCTAATATGAGAGTATAAACTTAATTAAAATCAAAATATGCTTCAACTTAAAAAACATCAAATTTACCATTTTTTACCGCAAGTTGGCGTAAAATCGCTTCGATTTAGTCCTGTGGTGAGTGATGATGATGAACTGATTCAAGAAATCGATCAGCAAAACCAAGCAAATGACGACAACTGGACACTCGACAGTATGCCAGATGTTAATGGCGTTGAACAGTTTTGGACAGATGTTCAAACTGACCTCCACAAAGATCCTGACTGGTATACCTTTAGCGACGATTAGTTTGCTACAATAGTTGGTATGAATAAACTCAATATTACCAAAGCGATCATTCCAGTTGCAGGCTGGGGCACGCGCATGTTGCCGATTACCAAGGCAATCGAAAAGTCGATGCTACCGGTTGGTACGCGTCCGGTCATAGATTATGTAGTTCAAGATGTTATCAAGGCCGGTATCAAGGATTTATATTTCGTAGTGGGCGAGCAGAGTTCGCAGATTCAGAGTTATTATCGAAGCAATATTCCGTTGAATGATTATCTGAAAAGAGCCGGAAAAGAAGATAAGCTGCCTCTTGTTGCTCCGCTTTCTGGTGTGAATATACATTTTATAACTCAGCCGAGCACAGGAGCGTATGGTACCAGTGTCCCAGTGGGGCTTTGTAGCGAGTACATAGACGATGACGAGTCTGCAATTGTCATCATGGGCGATCAGTTTTTTTGGCGCCAGGATGGCGGCTCCAATGCTGCTGACTTGATCGATCTAGTACGTAAGTCTGGTGTGACGAGTGGCTTGTTTGGTAATCCTGTTCCAGAGGAAGAGATACCAAAATACGGTATTATCGAAAAAGACGACCAAGATCTTTTTGTGCGTATCGTTGAAAAACCATCTATCGAAGCAGCACCAAGCAACCTGAATAACTCAAGCTTTTACATTTTTGATAAAAAAATCTTTGATTTAGCCAAAACTCTGCCAGCTAATCCAGAGCGTGGTGAGTACGAAATAACTGATGCTATCAACGCTTATGTATCGAGTGGTCAAAAGATTATCGTCGGCGCCATCCGCGGCGAATACATGGAATGCGGTAGTGTTGACGGTTGGCTGAGAGCAAATAACACAGTCGCGTCTTGAGCTAGCTACTTGATATATGATCAGAGTGAGATTCTATGCAGGAAGATACGATATAGATCATTTGTTTTTACTGGGATGAGTTGAGAGGGTCTTGCATGGGTATGGGGCTAGCGTACATCAGTTTTTGCATGTAGACTAATTGATGAGATCCAGAAAAGGTGTGCGAGTCGATGGAATTTGGTCATGCTATAGCTTGGTAGTGGGCAGAAGACTATGTATCCAGCCGTTCTTAACGACCACTAAGCGCAACCGCTGTTGCAAAGTATACATTTAGACATTGAAATGAATATAATGCTATTGCTTTTTTAGCAAAATTTTGGTATAATCAAAATATGATGAATAACACCTCACCTGGTTTTACAGATCATGGGATAAACCCTGGTCCATATCAAGAACAGTTAGACAAGATCACCTCTAGAAAGCTTACACCCAGAAATCTAAATGTGTATGCGGAAAATGCATTAAATGATCTAATCGCTCTGATAGAGAGTGCTCTAGAGAAAAATAGTGCATACAATGACTCAAACACAACCACAAGAGAAAGAGAAGATGCTGCGCTTAGTTATGTAGGCTTGGATCGAAACACGGTAGAGCAGACTCTAGATCACATTGCATCTGTGACAGATCGTATTAGGCGTCTAGATGGACTTATCGCTAGAAAGACTATGAGTACTGACCATGTAGTCGTGCCGACTACCGGGCGATTGGATGAACCTATATCTCCAGGCGACGGAAGTTTTGAGCTACCAAAGGAAAGAATACCCAAGCTTAAAACGCTACTACTGCTGCTAGAAACGGGTCTAGACGTTCAGATAGAAAGTGAGGATGTCGCTATCACTATCGGAGTAGTTCTCCCTAATATGATGCGTCGATCTAGCTACACCTCGGTAGAGATCCGTAGTCTTAACAGGTTAGTGATGGTGTGTGATGAGGTAGGAAATACGACGTACATCTTTGATATGGACGTATGCAAAGAGTATGTTATCGATGTAGACTATTTGAGCAGGTTGACGAAGGAAGAGATAGGTGAACTGATCAAAGGTGATGATAGCATCGGTCGACGCATAGACTATTCGAGCAAGTACGTTGATAATCTGACTCAGTATCTCACTGGTGAAATGAGCCAAGACCAAGACGGGACATTGCAATCAGTTGATATATTGAAGCCAAAAGCTCCTCCCGCTCCAGAGGGCTACTTATCTTTAAATGGTATTTGGCGCGAATACGGCATAACTCAGAAAACTACCCAAAAAGCCGTAGACGAGCTTGGATCAGAGCTCGGCGAGGTGACACAGTACCTTTTTGTCTCAGCTACAGCTGCCGGCTATTCACCAGAGCAAGTAGCAAAGATACTCACACACCTAGATATAGCTCCTCCCGCTCCAGAGGGCTACTTATCTTTAAATGGTATTTGGCGCGAATACGGCATAACTCCGTATACTACCCAAAAAGCCATAGACGAGCTTGGACCAGTGCTCGGCGAGGTGAAGCAGTACCGTTTTGGGACAAAGACTACTGTCGGCTATTCACCAGAGCAAGTAGCAAAGATACTCAAATGTATCGACGAAAAACGTCGGGCACGATGCTTGGGTGGTGTAGCTACCAGCTAGAACTAGACACGCTTGATAATTTGTTCGGCCTCTGTTACAATAGTTATAGTCTAGAAACCATAAGTAAAGGAAGCTATGAAAGCAGTCGTTCGTGTCGGCGGTAAGCAATATATCGTCGCAGAAAAAGAGACCCTCCTGGTGGACCGCCTCCCGGATGGAACAAAAGAGCTCGACCTCGACGTTCTCATGCTTGTTGATGGCAAAGATTCTGTCGTTGGCACGCCGCTGGTCAAAGGTGCAAAGCTCAAAGCGAAGGTAATCGAAGAAGAAGTCAAAGGTGACAAAATTCGCGTCATTCGCTACAAGGCTAAAAAACGTGTTCACACCGAAAACGGTCATCGCCAAAAGTACAGTCGAATCGCAATTGGCAGCATTGCTAAATAGTTGATTTTCGGCACTATTAAATACCTCCTTAGATACAAGGAGGTATTTTTAACCTAGAAAATAAATATTGGTGGTCATTATCAAAAACGATATAAACAAAACTAGGCTAAGAGCTAGAAAACTGATTTTCCATTTTGGCTGCCAGTTCTCAAAAACAATTGCTAAGGCAAGCAGCATCGGAAAAGCTGAGACAATATAACGATTTAAGCTGGTTAGGCTGCCGCTGACAACAGCGATGATTAGCGATGCTGCTGCGTACCAAAAGTACGACTTACCGAGTCGTCGGCTAGTCAGCCAGAGTAGCAATAAGAAGACGACTAAAGAGGCGATGTTGAACGGTGTGGCTGTGATAAGCAAATTCTCGATAGCACGGTCGCCGCCGATGCGCCCCCACAGTTTTTGAGCCTCGATAAACTGAAACGGTGTTCCAAAGAGCTGCCATTGGTAGAGCATAAAGCCAAAAATCCCAGTCGGTGCAAGCACAACAGGCGTCAGTAGCCGCCAATTGCGCCAGTCTTTTTTTTGCAAATATTCAACCAAGAAGAAAATGACGATCAAAATACCCTGGACGCGGGTTAGGCCGCAAAGACAGGCAAATACACCAGAAACAATAAATTTTTCAGATCGATAATAGTAGAGCGAGGCAGACGCTAGCATCAAAAACAGACTTTCGGCGTAACCGAGTATCAGGGTGTAGCTAAACGGAAAAATTGACATTATGCCAATGAACACTAAAGCCAGTGTTGGTGACTTTATTTTTTGATGTTTTATTTCGAGGTCTGCCCAGAGGTACAAATAAATAGTTGCGCCAATGGTCGCCACCCAACTAACGACAAGCATGGCGATGTCGGGAGGTATAATCTGGCCGACGAGCCAAACTAGTGATGGATAAAGCGGAAAAAATGCTGGGTTGCGATCATGGCCGCTGTATCCACTAGTGGCGATATTGTAGAAATGCTCGCTATCAAACGGCAGGAGGCCGTGGATTAGGGGTGTCGCATCCATAACTCGTTGATAGGGATAAATTGCGCTTTCGCGGTAAGTGTTGACACTGGCAGTAGTCGCTATCGACGCGACAACAGTGATATAGATGAGCCCAAAACACACGAGCCAGCGCACCCGATGTCGATAAAATCGTTGAATCATTGATCAAAGTATAGCATCTCAAAGTGCTCATGATATAATTGAAATAGTAGAATTGGAGAAACGAACAGGTGACAACAGTTATTGCGGTAACAAACCAAAAAGGTGGGGTCGGTAAAACGACGTCGAGTATCAATATTGCTTATTACTTGGCAAAGATGGGCAAGCGAACACTTTTGATTGATTTTGATCCACAGGGCAATGCCACTAGTGGTCTAGGCGTCGATAAGCAGGCGCTGCAAGCGACAATGGCCGATGTTATGCTCGAAAAACGCAGTCTTAGCGAGATTATTGTCGAGACTGAACACAAAAATTTGAGTTTGGCGCCTAGCACGCCAATTTTAGCCAACACCGAAGTCGAGCTAGCTCAAGCACAACGTCGGTTTAGCCGTCTCAAAAACGCCATCGACCAACTGAAGGTTTTTGATATTGTCATAATCGATTGTCCGCCTAGTCTTAGTTTGCTCACTGTCAACGGCCTGATTAGCGCTCGCTATGTTTTACTGCCAGTGCAGACGGAATTTTATGCTCTCGAAGGTCTTAGCCAGTTGCTAGAGACGATGCAGATAATTAGAAAAAATATGAACCCAGTGCTTGACATTATCGGCGTTCTGCCGACCATGACAGATAGTCGAACAACCCTTAGCGGCCAAGTTCTCGATGAAATACGCAAACATTTTCCAGGCAAGGTTTTCAAAAACACGATTCCGCGTAATATTCGACTGGCAGAAGCACCTAGTCATGGTGTGCCGATCGGTGTCTATGACCGATTTTCAAAAGGCGCTCGAGCCTATAAAGCAGTGACTAAGGAGGTGCTAGAACGTGTCGGCTAAAAAAACAGGACTAGGACGAGGCTTTGAATCTCTTTTGCCAAATGAATTATTGGACGAGTCGTTCGATCCGACAGCCGATCAAGATGGTCGAGTTAGCGACTTGAGGCTGATTGCAATTCACGAGTTGTCAGCGGATGCCGATCAACCAAGACGACATTTTGATGAAGCCAGAATTGATGATTTAGCCGAATCGATAGGCCAACACGGAATTATTCAGCCAATTGTTGTTACACCAAAGCAGGGCGGCGGCTATACGATTGTGGCTGGCGAGCGGCGATTTAGAGCGGCTCAAAAAGCTGGTCTCGATAAGGTTCCATCTCTAGTGCGGACATTGAATGCCCAGCATAAGTTAGAAATTTCTCTAATCGAAAATTTACAGCGCACAGATCTAAACGCTATCGAGACTGCTACAGCCTATTTGAAGTTGCGCGACCAGTTTAATCTGACCATGGAAGAGATTGGCAAAAGAGTCGGCGGCCGTTCGCATAGCACTATCACAAATACGATTCGTTTACTGAGATTGCCTGCTGCCATCAAACAAGCAGTAGCAGAAGGCAAGGTCACCGAAGGTCAAGTTCGACCGCTGATTAACTTGGAAGAAAAAGAATCATTAGCATTGCTGCCTCGCATCGTAGCTGGTGAATGGTCGGCGCGGCGAGTTGAGCAAGAAGTTAGCATCTTGCGTCAAGCAAAGAGCGGTGTTGTAAAACAGCCAAAAGAAGCCAATCCTGAATATGTACGCGCGGCCGAGAAAATCGAAAAACATTTGTCGGTACCAGTCAAAATCAATCAAGCAGCTCGCGGCGGCAGTATTGTTATCAAATTTCGCACCAAGACTGAGCTCGATGCGCTCATGAAGCAGTTGTCCTAAAAAGTTTTAACCTTAGTAATTGGCCAAAGTCGCATGCTGACAGGTCCAACGATATCATAAAGTGGAATCGTGCCTAGTCCGCTACGCGAGTCGTAGGAGTAATTGCCTTGGCGATGATCACCCGACACAAAGATCGTGTTGTCGGCTACAATCTCGTCTTTCTCGCCGCTAGTTGGCGAACCTGGAGGACCACCAGTTGGCAAAGTGTCAGGGTTGAACCCCTCGGGGTGTTCGTTATTATAAACTGTAATTTTGCCATCTTTGACGACGACTCGTTCGCCGGCAAAAGCAATCACGCGCTTCACAATATATTCATCGCGGTTGCCCTGTACAAACTGCGGATTTTTAAAAACAATGATATCACCCCGATTGGGCTTGTACGACTGGTTCTTTAAGTTAGAAATTGTTACAGGCAGCCGATTTACGATTAGACGATCACCATTATTAAGAGTAGTTTCCATGCTGCGGCCAACTACATTAAAACTACGAAAAATAAACGAGTTGATGATGATCACACCGACGAAAACTAGTCCGACAAAAAGCAAAAAATGCAGCGCGTCGCGTAAACCAGGGTGTCGTTCCATATAAGATGCTTCCACTCTGATTACTATACAAGATAGATTTATAAAAAACTAGCAAAAAAGCCATAAACAATTCTTCAAGATAGCCTTTTTCTGTGTATACTAGAAAGAGTATGACAAAAAAGCAACCATCGCTTGACGGCTTTATTCCGAGACGCACGGATGGTATTAGCCATGGCCAAAAAGGTCTACAACCAAGTGGCGAAGCGCCAATACGTCAAAGTACTTATGCCGATGACGCGACACACATCAGGCAGCAACAAGCCGGTGGTTTGACTAGACAAGAACTCGACGAATCTCTCAACTCGATCGACGAGGGTAAGCAGCAAACTCAGAAAGTTCGCAAAAAACGACGATCAATCAAAAAAATTATTAAGCGAACTGCCGTTGTGCTAATCATAATTGCTCTTTGCGCAGGCGGTTATATTGGTGTCAAAGCATTGGTGGCGAGCGGACACATTTTGAAAGGTAGTATTTTTGGGCTGATCCAAACACAGCCGCTTAAAAAAGACGCCAATGGTCAAAGCAATATTTTGGTGCTTGGTACATCGGAAGATGATCCTGGACACGAAGCTTCGTATCTGACTGACTCGATCATGATTCTTAGCGTCAATCAAGAAAAAAAGACAGCCACGATGTTTAGCATTCCGCGTGATTTAGTTGTTCAGTATGGTGATGCGCAGTGTATTCAAGGTTCTTATGGCAAAATCAATGAGTATTTCAACTGTGTAAATCCTGAAGATTCCGAGACGGCTGAAGCCGAAAGACAGACGGCATCTCGTAAATTCTTCGGCGACATCGTTGGGCTTGATATCCAGTACAGTGCACATGTCAATTACACTGTGATGCGCGATGTCGTAAAAGCACTTGGTACGATTACGGTTAACATTGAAGGTAGTAATGGTGCGCCAGGCGTGATGGATAGTAATTTTGACTGGAAATGTAAGGGCGGTAACAGCTATGCCAGTCGAGCGACAATGATAAAAAATTGTCCGCCGAACGGTCATTTTATAGACTACCCGAACGGACCAGCTGTTTTGGATGCAGAACACGCACTTTATTTGGCTCAAGCGCGTGGTGATTCGGCGCCAACCTATGGCTTAGGTAGATCAAATTTTGACCGTGAAGTTAATCAGCAAAAGATTTTGCTCGCGATTCGCGAAAAGGCGCTTAGTACAGGCACATTGACGGATATTGCAAAAGTGACGGCACTAATCGATGCGCTTGGCAACAACTTGCGCACCAACCTCGAAACATCAGAAGTCAGAACAGTTATGTCACTCGCTAGTGACATTCAACCAGAATCAATCCAGCGTCTCGACCTAAACAAGAGTGGTGTTTTTAATGATGCTGGGCAACCAACGGCTGGTCAATTCAACTATAGTGGTCTGCGTAGCTTCATTAAAAAGTCGCTCAGTGCTGATCCAGTGGTGCGAGAAGCGGCTTCTGTAGCTGTCTACAATGCCAGCGGCGTGCCTGGTGCTGCCGAGAAGGTCGCTCAACAGATTGAAGATGCTGGTTTGCTGCGCTCGGAAGTGACTAATTCGCCTGTTGAATCAGCGGCAAGCTATGAAATCTATGTCATTAGCAAAGACAAAACAGCCTCACGGGCTAAACTTGAGCAACTCTATGGCACTCAGGCGAAAGAAACAAATCCGCCGTTTGCGGTAACTGGTGTCAATTTTGTAGTAATAATTGGCAGCAATAATAACCAATAAAATGATATACTAGAACAGATATGGAGTTTCTAAAATCAAATAAGCGACGGTCGCGCCTAAGCGAAATTGCATACGTTGTGTTAAACATTGCTCTCGCGGTTCTACTGCTTATAGTGGCTGTCCAGTTCAATAATCTTTGGCTTTCAATCGTTTTTGTAGTGATCAGTAAATGGCGAATCTTGGCGGTTCGACCTCGGTACTGGGTGGCCAATATTACAGCCAATGTCGTTGATTTAGTCGTCGGAATTGGTCACGTCATCTTCTTGCAGGCGGCAACAGGTCAATTTTGGCTGCAAGTTTTGATGACAGCGGGCTACATCGCTTGGCTACTGTTTGTTAAGCCTCGGTCAAAGAGGATCTTTGTAGCTGCTCAAGCGATTGCCGCGATTGCTGTTGGTACCAATGTCTTAATCTTGACCCAATACAATAGTGACGCTGCTATATTTGTGATCGCAATGTGGGTGATTGGCTACACTTCATGTCGACACATCTTGATGAGTTATGACGAGCCAATGACAAACTTTTACAGTGCGATTTGGGGCGTCATTATGGCGCAACTTGGCTGGATTGGTTTTCACTGGCAAATCGCATACAGTCTGCCAAATACAGCTAATTTTAAGTTAAGCCAGCTAGCATTGATTACAGCACTTCTGACTTTTTTGGCGACGCGTGCCTACGAAAGCTATCACAGGCACGGGGCAATCAAATCAGGGGATGTAATCGTACCGTTTGTATTTGTGTTAACGATTGTTGGCTTGTTGTTAACAATGTTCAATCAATCAACTGTCGGTCTATAAACTATTCTATAAAGGGAAGGCAACATGCAACCAAATCAGCAGCTACCGTCGGACTATTACTCTAACTTACCACCGCAACCCAAGAAAAACTACAAGTGGAAACGTCTGGTTTTAGCTTTGGTGATTGGACTGGTTGTTTTGTGGCTTATCGCCGCGACCATATTGATTTTTCAGCAAATTCAAAAGAACAAGCAACTAACCTCGGCTACAAAAATCGACGGCAATTCATTGACGACTCAAGAAGAGACAAATATTGCTTCGATCGCCGAAAAAGTATCACCGAGTGTGGTTTCGATCCGTACAAAAAGCAGCAGCGACTCTAGCTACTGGGGTACAACGTATCAAGAAGGGGCGGGCACTGGTATTATCGTTAGTAAAGATGGCTACATACTGACCAACAAACACGTTATCGACGGTGCGACTCAGATGGAAGTTATCACTAGTGACGGTACGGTTTATAAGGAAGTCAATTTGGCAGGTGTTGATCCGCTGAACGACCTTGCGTTTTTAAAGCTTGCCAATGTTTCCAATATGCCAGCCGCCGAACTTGGTGATTCTACGACCATAAAAGTTGGTCAGCGCGTGGTGGCGATCGGTAACTCACTTGGGCAGTACGACAATACTGTCACTAGCGGAATTATTTCTGGAACAGGCCGACCAATTCAGGCACAATCCGGTAACGGCGGTTCTGTCGAAACACTGACCGATTTGATCCAGACAGACGCTGCCATCAATCCAGGAAATTCTGGCGGTCCTTTGCTCAATTCGAGCGGTCAAGTTATCGGCATCAACACGGCCGTTGCCGAAGGCGCAGAAGGCATTGGTTTTGCAATCCCGATTCATGCTGCTCGCGGAATCCTCAAGCACGCTATTCTAGGAAAAGCGCTCGAAAGAGCCTATCTAGGTGTACGATTCTTGCCGATCAATGCAGAACTAGCTCGAAAGTACAAGCTGACTGTTAAGCAAGGTGCCTACGTTTTTAGCGAAGATAATCAGCCAGCCGTAGTATCTGGTAGTCCAGCCGATAAGGCAGGTATCAAAAAGGGCGATGTGATTACCGAGATCAACGGCAAAGAAGTTGGGCCGCGGGGTGGTGTATCAAGTTTGATTGCTGAATATGCGCCAGGCGATACTATCGAAATAACTTTCCGCCGAGGTGATGAGAAAAAAACCGTCAAGGTTACGCTCGACTCTTTGCAGTAGCTATTGTTTTTGCAATACCAGACAAAATCCTTCGTTGGCCACAAGTTGTAATTGATGCTTCAGAGCTTTTTGAACAATCTCATCATGTTGTCGTCGATCAGCTTCAAGCACCACGTAGCCATCGCTCTCTAGTTTAGTCGGTATCTGCGACAGTAGTTGTTCAATCAGTGCTAGACCATTGCTATCAGCGTACAAAGCTAACTGAGGTTCATGTTTGGTATCGACCGAGACATGCCATGATCGGTCTACGTAAGGTAAGTTGGCGATCAAGATATTTACTGGAATCGAAACCTCGGCTAATAAATCAGACTCGATCACATGGACGTCAGCGTTTAGCTGGGTAGCATTTTTTTCAGCTACTAGCAACGCGTTTTTACTGACATCACTGAGCCAGACTTCGAGCTGCGGACATTCGAGCTTGGCGCTAATCCCTAAGCAGCCGCTCCCTGTGCCAACATCAACCAAGCGGACATTCTTGTTCGGTAGATCCTGGTAAATTTGTTTGATCGCGCTAATCAACAGCTCAGATTCTGGTCGAGGTATCAAAACATCGGGCGAAACCATGAAGCGACGACCAAAAAATTCTTTATGTCCGATAATATATGCAACCGGGACACGCTCAAGACGTAGCTCGGCTCTAGCATCGGCAATGTCTTTTCGCCGCGGATCGATCTCTTCATCACCATGAGCATGGAGCCAAGTGCGCGGCTTATTCAGGGTATGCGCCAAAATAATCTCAGCATCGAGCCGAGCACTCGGAATCATCGCATCGGCCAGCTCGTTGCTTACATCTTTTAGCCATGAATCTATGGTCATTACTACATTATCTCATGATTTCAAAAAAAGGAAATATCTACTGCTAGGCAGTAGATATTAACTAGTGCCTTGCGCCTTCAGCTCGCGCTCGTAGGCCTGCAAGTGATCGATTAGATCATCGATGTCGCCGTTCATAGCAGCAGGTATGTTAGAGCGAGAGTATTTGATGCGGTGGTCGGTGATGCGATCTTGCGGGAAGTTGTAGGTGCGGATCTTTTCGCTGCGATCGCCACTGCCAATCAATGCGCGTCGCTCTGAAGTTAGTTTGGCATTCTCTTCGTCAATTTTTTGTTGGAGCAAACGACTACGAAGAACACTCATAGCTTTTTCACGGTTTTTGATTTGCGACTTTTCGTCCTGGTTGGTGACGACCATGCCAGTCGGCAGGTGAGTGATACGAACGGCTGAATCGGTTGTGTTGACGCTCTGGCCACCGTGTCCGCCGCTTCGAAAAACGTCAACTCGCAGGTCATTGGCATTTATCTCGACATCGGTCTCTTGGGCTTCGGGCAATACTGCGACAGTGACAGTACTAGTGTGAATACGGCCTTGGCTTTCGGTAGCAGGTACACGCTGTACGCGGTGAACGCCACCTTCAAACTTTAGTCTTGCATATGGCGCATCACCCTTGATAGCAAAAATTACCTCTTTGTAGCCGCCAGTGTCGTTGGCTGAGTCACTAATTTGTTCAGTTTTGTAATCATGAGTTTCGCACCAGCGCAAGTACATGCGGTACAACTCTGCTGCGAACAAACTGGCTTCGTCGCCACCAGCGCCTGCTCGAATCTCAACGATGATATTTTTTTCATCATTGGGATCTTTGGGCGTTAGCATGATAAACAGATCATTTTCGATATCTTCAAGATTGGCTTCAATTTCAGTTATTTCCATCTTTGCTAGTTCAGCGAGTTCATCGCTGCCCTGCGAAAGTTCTCGAGCCTCGACTAGATTTTTTTCGAGTTGTTCGCGTTCGGCAACCTTTGCGATCACTGACTCAAGCTCATTGAATCGCTTATTTTTGGCCATAAAGCTAGCATCGCTATAGGCAGTCGGGCTAGCCAAAAAAACACCGAGCTGTTCTTTTTCGGTTTTTAACTCATCAAGATTTAGACTAATTTTCGGCATATCTTTAATATTATAGCAGAAATTGTCATTTTACAGAGGCGAATCTGATGAAGCGAGCAGCATATTTTTGTCGCGCGTCCTAACGATATGAATAACCAGTCCGATAACAAAACACGGGATGATAAGAAGGAAGGACGCAATGCATCCGAGCCAGATCACCCATAAGATCGTTGCATAGACAGAGTTTACGAATGAGCTTCCTTCGGGTGGATCATCAAACATCGAAACTCCCAGTAACGGTTCTGACAATAAAATAACTATCATAAAAAATATAATGCATAGCAAGCCAGGCACTAGCATTAGTATTAGCGAAAGACGGTTGACGGAGCTACTTATTGCTTTTATCACTGATTTGATTATAACAACAATACGACTCAATGGCTAGGAGCTGTCTTTTTATTGTCTGCGTATAACGAATTATTTTTTGTCGGCTTTTTCAGCCTTGGTCGACTTTTTGGCGTTGGCCTTCTTGGCCTTAGCGGCAAGGGCAGCTTTACGCTCTTCGGCGGCCTTCATGCGTGCCGCGAAGCGGTCAACACGACCTTCGGTGTCGATAATCTTTTCTTCACCAGTAAAGAACGGGTGAGATTTGCTAGAGATGTGAACCTTGACGAGTGGGTAGGTTTTACCATCTTCCCATTCGATAGTCTCATCTGTTTGCGCTGTTGACTGTGTCAAAAACGCGAAGCCCGCTGCATCGTCGCTAAATACGACCGGGCGATAGGTTGTTGGGTGAATACTGCTTTTCATACTCGGATTATTGTAACGAATCTTGACTAAAATGTCAAAGACTATCTACGATTCAAACCAAAACCGTGTCGTTCGGCATGTTCAGCCTCAATCTTTTCGTGCAGACGCTGGATGGCTTTTGCGGCGTGTGGGCGGTGAGCTATTTCTTGAAACTCTTTGTTCAATTGATCGATTTCGAAGTCAGTTAGTTCTTCGAGGTTGACGTAGTACATGCGCGCACCCTTTGTTGCTCGTAGTAGTTCATCGAGTTTGATCTGCAAAGCTTTACCATCACGATTTTGAGTATTTTGGATCAAAAAGACCATCAAAAAAGTAACAATAGTTGTTGCAGTATTGATAACCAATTGCCATGTATCCGAGTAGTTAAAAATCGGCCCACTGAGAACCCACATCAAGACAATCGCAACTGCTCCGACAAAAACGTATGCCGACCCCGCCCATGTAGAAACGCGATTGGCAACTATCCTGAAACGATTTTTCATACAGCTATCATAGCACATGCGGGATGGTCATATACAGCCAATCATTGACAACAGATACAGGATTGAGCTATACTAAACAAGTAATTAACTTAACGAATCAACCTCACATAAGATATCCTGAATCAGGATGTGAGGCGAAGGGAGAAGGATATCATGGCCGTAGAGGTAGATATCAAGGCTTTGTATGAAGCTGGTGCGCATTTTGGGCACAAAACTAGTCGCTGGCACCCTAAAATGGCGCCGTACATTCATAGCAAAAGGCAAGACAGCCATATTATCAACCTAGAACAAACAGTGACCAAGTTTGAAGAAGCTTTGGCGTTTGTTACTAAGACTGTTTCTAGCGGCAAAAAAGTGCTTTTTGTCGGTACCAAAAAGCAGGCGAAAGACCTAGTTCGCGCAGCTGCTGAATCAGTCGATCAGCCATACGTTGTTGAGCGTTGGATCGGTGGTATGTTGACCAATGTCGAAACAATGACCGCGCAGATCAAGCGACTTCGCGACCTCGAAAAACGAATGGACAGCGGTGACCTCGAAAAGCGCTACTCGAAGCTAGAAGTCCAGCGCTACCAAGAGCAAATCGATACTTTGAACACCAAATATGGTGGTATCAAAAACCTTAGCGGCAAGCCAGGTGCAGTAATCGTCTTCGATATGCTAGTCGATAAAAATGCCGTTGCTGAAGCCAAAAACCTAGGTATTCCAGTTATTGGCGTTGCCGACAGCAACACCGATCCTAGTCACGCAGACTACGTAATTCCAGCCAACGACGATGCACTAAAAGCACTTCAACTCTACGCAGATCTATTTGTGGCAGCTGTTCGCGAAGGTCAAGGTGGCGAAAAACAAGCAAAGGGAGGTGAAAAATAAGATGGCAGTTACGATTGAAGACATCAAGAAACTAAAAGAGCTAACTGGTGTTGGTTTGACCGATGCCAAGCAGGCTTTGACCGAGGCTGATGGCGATTTTGACAAAGCCCTCGAAGCCATGCGCAAAAAAGGTTTGACTAAGGCCGAGAAAAAAGGTGATCGCGAAGCACGCGCTGGAGTCATCGATAGCTATGTACACGACGGTCGTATCGGTGTCATCGTCGAAGTCAACTGCGAGACCGATTTTGTGGCTCGTCTAGATGATTTTAAGACATTGGCGCACCAAATCGCTATGCAAATCGCTGCGATGAATCCAATCTATGTCTCAGAAGACGATATTTCAGACGAAGAAAAATCACGCGTCAAAGCTGAGCTAATGGCGAGCGATGCACTAGCCAGCAAACCAGAAGACATGCGCGAAAAAATCGTTGAAGGCCAGCTATCTAAGCACTTTGCCGACCAAATCTTGATGAGCCAAAGTTACATTTTAGACGACAGCAAAACTGTAGCCGATCACATCAAAGAACAAATCGCCAAATCTGGTGAAAACATCGTCGTTCGTCAGTTCAAACGCATCGAACTGGGCGTTAGCGAATAAACAACAGTTTCTAACAAAAAGCTGCCTCAGAAAATCAGGCAGCTTTTGATATACTTGTATTTATGAAGCCAAAGCTAATCGGTATTTTGAACCTAACGCCAGATAGTTTTAGTGGCGATGGTATATCGAGTAATAGTGAAGGCTATGTAGAAAAAGTTTTGGAGCGGATCGACGACTTGTTTCGTGATGGGGCAGACTTGATCGATATAGGTGCCGAGTCGACACGTCCAAGTGCCACTAAGCAAACTGACGATGACGAGTGGCGGCGGTTGCAGGCGATTCTACAAAAGGTCTTAAGCTTCGAGGCGCCAATTCGATTTTCGCTCGATAGTTATCATCCACAGACTGTCCAACAGGCCGCAGAGTATGGTCGGTTTATCATCAACGATGTCACCGGTATGGCAGACTCAGAGATGCGTCAGGCGGTTGCTGACACTGATCTGCCAGTTATCATTAGCCATTTGCCAAGTATTGTAAACGGCGATATACAAGCCGCACACAAACTAGGCGACAAACTGTACGATAGCGTCGAAAAGGTACGAGACGAGCTATATGCCAAAGTGAAACAGCTGGAGCTGCTTGGTGTCGATCGATCGAAAATAATTCTCGATCCAGGCATTGGCTTTGGAAAGACGGCTGATCTAAATTACCAGTTATTACAGTTCGCAAAGGTCGTACCAGATTTTCCTGTCATGATCGGTTATTCGCGCAAGCGCTTTTTGGGCGAAAACCGTATGGAGCTTGCACCAAATTTGGCAGCCTATAAAATCGCAGCTGAATCAGGTGCTAGCTATGTGCGCGTGCATGATGTGGCTGGACATAACTTACCTTAGCAACTATTTATTTCGAATACTTCTTATTAAACTCAAGCTAAAGTTACAACCTTCGATCACGCGCATATCCTGATTGATGGCATCGGCGACATTTTTTACCGATGCCGTTTTGGGACTATTTTTATCTTGTGGATTGCCGACTCTTGTTTCTGACCAATTGCCATCAGAATGCGGGCTATTTTCAATCGTTGTGAAGCTATCGCTCGCAGGGTCGAATATAATTGTAA
The DNA here is from genome assembly GCA_964572775.1 of uncultured Candidatus Saccharibacteria bacterium. GTDB lineage: Bacteria > Patescibacteriota > Saccharimonadia > Saccharimonadales > Saccharimonadaceae > SZUA-359. The sequence goes on along the minus strand of CAZNEX010000017.1, from coordinate 3,206 downwards.
AAGAAGGACTGCCGTGCGAAAAAAGTACGGTTACACTGCGTGGTTCGAAATAAGTTGCGGGATGTGTGGATTTTAGAGGACCTGTAGTCATGTAGTCTGCCGCTAAGCGAATGTCGAAATCGGTGTTACTTAGATTTGTTTTCTTGAGACCGTCGGTGCGGGTTGCTGTAGACAGCTCAGAGATTCGATGACCGCCAGTATTATCTGGGACTTCGACTCTTCGTTTTGCTGATTTTGGTAATTTTTTAATAATTTCAGCCGCTTTTTCGTAAGTCGCCATCAATGCTATGCGTAAAGCCTTATTTCGCTCAGAACTACGGAGGTATTGTTCCATGGTCATACTACTTGCATCTATACTACTTAGAAGATCGCGCGCAGTATCAAGTGGATTGGGTGGACCAGAAGATTCAGGATTCGGTGAAGTCGGAGCATCTTCGGTAGTCGCGCTTTCGGATGGGATGTTTCGACTATACGTAAAACTGGTAGGCTTTGCTGTATTGGGGCTGCTGCATCCTGCTAGTACACCGATAGCAGATAAGAGAGCGACACGCCTAGTAGGTAAGCGGTTATTTGAGCGGGGTTTCGGGTCTGTTTGCTTCACTTTATAATGACACTTTAAATTGATGTAAAAGTCAATATCAATATCTACAGATTGACAATTTTGCCAACAGTTTTGAGCGAGTCGCGTAGGTCTGTTGCGGTGATTATTGTCTGACAATCGTTTAGGGCTTTCATTAGGCGTTGTTCGCGTGAGGGGTCAAGTTCTGAGAAGACATCATCGAGTAAAACCAGAGGTGGGGAATTATAAATTTCGCGTTGTAATTGGATCTCGAGCAGCTTGTAAGCCAGCATAATACTGCGTGATTCGCCGCGCGAGGCAGTTTCTGAAGCCGGATGACCATCGAGCATCAGCAAAAAGTCATCGCGGTGCGGTCCGGCTGAGGTAAAACCACGGTAACTATCGGCTAAACGCTGGTTGTGTAGATAGTCGAGTAAGTTTTGTTGATAATTTTGACCATTTAGGGCAATTCGATAACTCATCGTGACGTGATGATCGGCTTCAGCTAGGCTCGAATAAAGCTGTGACAAGTGTTGGTTACTAGTAACCGCGAATTCTTGCCGCATACGAACAATCTCAAGTGCCAATTCGCCAAATTTGATATCCCAAACAAAAAGTTGAGCATCCCAATTTTTTGTAGGCATAGTTTCGCGCAGTTTGAGCAGCTCATTGCGCTGCAAGAGTGTCCGCTGGTAACGATTGATCAGGCTGGCATATTGGGGATAAAGTCGGGCGATATAATCATCAAAAAACCGCCGTCGTCTGTCTGGCGAACTAGTCAACAATCGCAATTGCTCAGGTTCAAACAAAACGACAGGTTTACGATACTTGGCTGTCAGCCGTTGTTGGGTACGATCATCAATCTGAAAACTCTTTTTTATTTTATCGTTTGCTGTTTGCTGCAAGCTAGCCCGTCTTTTGCCACCGCTAGTATCGTGCAGTTGAAGATCGGCTCGCGTTGAATCATGAGCGATCATATCGCGATCGCGGCCACGAAAACTCGTGCCTTGCAGTAGGTAGTAGAGAGCTTCGAGCAGGGTGGTTTTGCCGGCACCATTTTTGCCCAATAAAAGCGTAAGCTCAGAATCAAATTGAGCCGAAAAAACATCGTACGACCTTATGCTGGCTACCCGCAACTCCGAAATAGTCATCCTAAGTTTATTATAACAGCTGAGAGGTGGCTATTTTTTGACGGTGCCGCTCTCGAGCATTTTTTGGAAAGATTCCTGGTTTTTTGGCCAGATATCGCTCGAGGCCACTAGTAGAGTGTTGCGTAACAGTTTGTCGCTACCAAGCCAGATCAGCATTTTGACACGCAGATCACCATATTTTGACGTACAGCTTGCCTCAACTGTGACGATGTCGAGTTCATCTTTGGCTTGTCTGGTGCCTGCGGTTTTTTTGATATCTTTTACTTCACTGCAAAAGCTATCATTTCTGAGGCTGTTTTTTACGACAGTATCGGTCATGCCTTCGAGTGTAAATGAACGAATCTGCGAGATGCTTGTTTCGTCGGCTTTCGACAAGTCGTAACTGCTGGCGTCTGGCGATTCAGTCATCGAGATCATGGCGACGTTTTTTGAAATGGCATCGAGTGAAACACCGTAAGCTTCGCCATTTTGCGATTTTGTCCATTGCTTCGGGCGAAGATAAGTCGTTTTGTCGGTTTTTGCCTCAGTCAGATCATTGGCTGAGACATTGGTGCGGTCGAGGATCAGCTTTGAAAATAAGAAAAAGCCAATCGCAATCAGGCTCAGGATAATTAAAATCGAGCCGATTAGCTGTATAAGGTGCCTCTTGCGGCTGGTTTTCACTGGCAGTGGTGCCAGAAGCGGCATGGGTTCGACTTGCTGAGGATAACTAGTTAGACTTTGCGGAGTTGGCGAAGTCGGTTGAGGCTGCCATTGACCTGGTGCCTGGGTAACTTGAGGAGCGTTTTCAGGCGGCAGATAGGTTGGCGACTGAGGCAGATAGCTAGGCTCGGGCTCTTGTGTATACGCGACTGGCTGCACAGGCAAACTTGGATAAACAGGCGACTGAGACTGTGGCGGCACATAGGCAGTCTCGGGTGCTTGGTCAGGCGCGTAGCTGTTATCATTCGGTGTAAAAGCCTGCTGTGCCAGATTAGGATCAGAATTTGGATTATAATTTGACTGCATACTTCGTGTAACGCCCTTAATAAAGTATTTGTTGATAGTATAACAGATACTGAAGTGTCGATAAATGATAGACAGGAGCTTATTTTAGCAGTATTGTACTTGACAAACATAATGAATAGGTCTATAATAGAAAAATATTTCTTAATATCAGAAAGTTTTACAATATAACTATGTGCGCAAAATATCGTCCACACATTCCGCTAACCGATCTAACTCCTCCTGCAGCTGTTGTCAGTGGAAATGTTAGAAATATTTATGATGGGCCTCGGTCAAGCCCTGACTATGACTCTGCTATACGAATGGGTGATCACTTAAGTCAGAGGCTTATGCCTCGACAGATAGGTTCTCGAGTTGTTAGTGTTGTTGTACCTAATGGGCATCGCAATAGATGGAGTGTATATCGTGATGGGTGGTTGATACCACCAAAGGGCGCTGTGTCAAGCTCCCCCTTTTCCGGACACCAATTCTAGACTCTTGAGACCAGCGGC
>CAZNEX010000016.1:12552-21262 GCA_964572775.1 uncultured Candidatus Saccharibacteria bacterium | reverse complement strand
CACTTTTCCAAAAACGACGACGAGATCGACGCACAAACCAGTTGCTGGCGTCATCTAAGAATGGCAATATCGGGCTGAGAGCGTCAGGAATATTGTAGACGTCCATATGTTTTTCGACTTCGCTAACGAGCTGGTGCATACGACTGATAATCCAGATATCGAGAGGGTTGGTGCATTGATCGATTGGATCCTTGAGGCTGCCATCATATTCCCAGCCATCAACTTCCGCATACATGGTAAAGAAGTCATACATATTCCAAATCATGCTGAGCTTTCTCGCTACATCGCCGACTTCTTTGTCTTGCAGGGCAAAATCTTCGCCGTTGAGAAGCGGGCTACTAAGCAGCAAGAAGCGCAAGCTATCGGCTGAAAATTTGTCCATCAACTCATTTGGATCAGTGTAATTACCGTAGCTCTTGCTCATCTTGCGACCGTCATTACCAGCCACATTGCCAGTCACGATAACGTTTTTGAAACTGTTTTCGCCGAACAAAGCAACGCTCATGGCGTGCATGTAGTAAAACCACGCCCTGACTTGGCCGATGTATTCGACGATGAAGTCACCTGGAAAATTGGCTTCGAATTTTTCTTTGTTTTCGAACGGATAATGGAACTGCGCAAATGGCATGCTGCCTGCCTCAAACCAGCTGTCCATCACCTTGTCGATACGAGTATACTCCTCGCCGTCGATCGTAAACTTCACATCATCAATCCATGGTCTGTGATAGTCATCTAGTTCGATGCCGCTTAGATCTTTCAGTTCGGCGTAGCTACCAACGACATGCGTTTTACCTGATTCTGACTTCCAAACTGGCATGGCCGTTGCCCAAAAACGATCGCGCGAGATATTCCAATCTGGAGCTTGTTCGACAGTCTTTTCGAAACGTCCGTGCTTGACGTGCGGTGGGAACCAATTGATCGGCTCATTTTTCTCAAGCATCAAGGTGCGCTGATCTTCGACGTCCATAAACCAGCTCGGGTGCGCTCGATACATCAGCTTGGTACCACAGCGGTGACAGTGCGGATAGCTGTGGCGGATGTAGTCGATCTTCCAGACAATACCTCGCTCGTGCAGGTCTTTGGCAATTTGTTTATTGATTTCCCAAACGTTTTTTCCTTGCCAATCGCTCTCAGTGAAGTAACCATTTTGGTCAATCACATGCACAGCTGGAAAGCCTTTTTCGCGCGACAATGCAAAGTCTTCCTCACCATAAGTTGGCGCCAAGTGTACAATTCCCGTGCCGTCTTCGCTACTGACATAATCAGCCGCCCAGACTTTATGAGCATTTTTTCCGCGATCAACACCAAGCAGCGGCTCATAGCTAAGACCAACCAAGTCTTCGCCTTTCAGCGTGCGCACAACTTCATATTTCAGTGGTTGATGCTTCTCATCTTGTAGCACTTTTTCGACAAGGTCTTTAGCGATGATAAACTGCTCATCGCCCACCATGACCTCGACATAATCGAGATCCGTATTAACAGCCAGCGCCGTGTTGGCTGGCAAAGTCCATGGTGTCGTCGTCCAGGCAAGCAGAGTGCTATCATCTTCAAGCCGGAACTTAACATAAACGCTTGGATCATTCACATCCTGGTAGGCGCCGGCATCCATCGTCACTTCGGCTTTCGAAAGAGGCGTACCGTCAAGTGTGCAGTACATCAGCACTTTTTCGCCTTCATAGATTTTGCCCTTATCGTACAAGGTTTTAAAAGCCCACCAAATCGATTCCATGTAATCTTTGTCCATGGTTTTGTATGCGCCTTTGAAATCGACCCAACGACCGATGCGGTCAACTGTCGTCTCCCATTCGCTGCTGGTTTGAACCATATTTTCGCGTGTGGCATTGATATATTTTTCGATACCATATTCGACAACTTCTTGACGGCTGTGAATACCAAGTTTTTTCTCGGTGAAACGCTCGGCTGGTAAACCATGACAGTCCCAGCCCCAGACACGCTCGACGCGCTTACCTTTCATAGTTTGGTAACGCGGCACAGCGTCTTTGACGATGCTTGAAAGAAGAGTCCCATGATGCGGCACACCCGAGATGAATGGTGGGCCATCATAAAAAACATACGAACTATCTTTTGGCCGATTCTCGACTGATTTCTCAAATGTCTTATCCTGCTTCCAGCGGTTGACCCAATCTGTTTCATACTCAAGCGCTCTACGTCGCGTACCGTGTTTAAACTTCATTTTTTCTCCCTTCGCACCATTCTTATTTCTGGCATCTTATTGTCAAACAATGACTCTGAGTCTGGTATCACCTCAAAACCCCACTTACGATAAAAGGCTTTGGCTCGCTCGTTATAAGACACGACTCCGAGGTATATATCCTGACCTCTCAGTGTATCAACAACTTTGCGCATTAGCTCAGAGCCTACTCCTGTACCATGCCATGTTTTATCTACATATAATGAGCCGAGTTGCCAAGTGCCGTCTTCATCACGGAATGGTGTTGTCGATCCAATGATCTTTCCATCTGCATCTTTGGCAACCCAAGCATGCAATATACCGCTTTGCTTCCTTTTTATGAAACGTTCTCGCCGTGAGGTCTTTAGTTCTTCCGAGAGCTGCATTCTATTTCGCTTCTCAATCCAGTCAGCAGTTACCCCCAGATCATCGTTGACGTACGTATCGAGCCATGACTGCAAACGCATGGCTGTAGCTGGCTCAATATCTTCGAGCTGCATCTCTGAAATCGTAAAATGCAATTTTTCCTCTCTTTTCATTATTGTCTCCATATAAAAAATCCCTTCATCGCCACTGGATCCCGCTTCTTTGCGGGAGGTACCATCCAGTTTCGAAAAAGAGATTGCTCTTTATTCGCACTTTGTTTATTCGATCTGTCGTGTCGATAACGGTGGATTCTACTTAGACTAGTTCTGTTCTTTCCACTTGCATTCACGGTTGATAGCCGTTCATTTGCTCACACAAAACGCAATGAAATCATTGTAACATTTTTTAGCGAAATTTGCCTACTCTATATTGTTTGTCACTTTTGCCGAAGAGTGCTTGAAAACAAACCAAATAATAAAGCCACACACCACCAATAAATATCCAGTAAGCTGAAGCCTATAGCTATTTAAGCCTGTAGCTGCTAGCGGGCTGCGCTATGGATTAGCAAAAACTTGCTTATTGCTTAGCGGCGAGATGATTAAGTTGGACGATGAATCGCTAGCAAATACTGTGCCGTCACGACTAGCCGCTTGAACAACCACTGTATAAGAACCAACTTGAGCACTGGATCGAGCTGGCTAAGGTTGAGCTTCCAGCTGTTGCCATTTACTGTCAGCTGACTGTCTTGACCAAGCACATACCACCTATCAACCACAAAAACTCGTAAATAAACTGTATTCTCGGCATCATACCATCCTGTTATAATCGGCTGGCCACCAATCCAGTTGACACTATTGACGCTTGGCGTTCCTGTGGTATAGGCAGAGACCAGCATTTCTTGAGTCGTATCATCAGCTAGTACCTGGCTACTTGGCAATATGTGCTCAACACAAATCTCATAGTTCCCTGGCGAAAGTGTCAAAGTCCAGCCTGTTGAAGATGCACCAGGGTTATCGACTGTAATTCGTTGAGTTGCTGTACCAAACGTACCAGTTGATGTCTGTACGGCAGTAGTTGAGGCAGTCTTGGCTGTCATCGCAAACGACGGTGAGGCCCACTGGCGCACCAGATCCGTCTAAAATGCTCGTACTAAGCGCCCCCGCAGTGATTGACTGTGTAGCTGAGAGTTTGCAGTCGTTGCTGCATATGCAACTGGCACACCAACAACCGCGCTACCAAGTACGGTCAACATAGATGCGTCATAAGTTTTCGTTTCATGTTACCCTCAAGGTAATATTTTATTAGTAAGCTATACTCAGAATCTTAGCACAACCGCAATAATAACTCAATGGTTCAATATGATTACCACAACCATTTGTTGTTTTTAACAAAATCTTGTCTGAGCCACCAATTAGTTAGGCTCCATTCGCGTCGGCTAAAAGCAAAAACCCAGAGCATGACTGCATAGATCAAATGGTCATCGATAACCGGATTGTTCTGGAGCGGTATTTCTGCCGCCCACATCATAACGAGTAGCAAAGTACCGGTACCGGCAGCTAATCTTAAGCCAACACCAAGAACCAAGGCTACACCAATGCCGAGTAGGCCAACCATAAATAACCAGTCGACCCACCCTTGACCCGCTAAGCTGTTGAAAAAGCTTGCAAATGGACTATCAGGATTAACACCCATCTTCAAAAAGCCAGTTGTTGGTGATGCGCCGCTTAGCCATGATTTTTCGGCAGCTGTTGCGATACCTAGACCTAATAGCTTGTCAAAGAATGCCCACAAGAATATAAAGCCAAGCATGACTCTAGCTAGCGCCATTAGTGTCCAGGCGTTTTTATATGTTGGATGTGTTTTTACCATTTTTCCCCCTTATGTCCTCAGTATACACCTAGGTCTGGCAAAATGGTAATGTTTTTAGTTGCTAAATAGTCCTCGGCCGTATTTCAAAATGATCGATGCGATCACTAGCACGATAAAACCCCACATAACTAGCTTGTCGTAGTCTTTCTTAATAAAATTATGTAAGGTTTTTTGCATGTTTCTTGGCAAGTACAAATTGTCTTCACGAATATTGTAACGAGTGATCGCAAACCAAACCAAAGTTGTAGTAAGCGTCACCAAAAGACACCATGGGCACAAGGCGCCGATCACGAAATAACTCATCGAAAATAGATAAAGTGCAAAGATAAATCCTAAACTGTAAAAAAATTGTGCAACGCTCATGAAAAGTTTTGGAAAACGAATCCCAGCCAGTCCAGCGACAGCGACAGTTATAACAACTGGTTCGGCAATCAAACCAAGAAAACTATTTGGAAAACCCAAAAGCGAAGCGCTCCAATGCGTACCGACTGTTGCACAGTTTAAGATAACATTTATACTGCAGCTTAAAGCTGCGTTTGGATTCTTTGCTAGTTCAATCGCTTCAACGCTTAGCACGAATGACGCGATTAGACTGATAATCGAGCCGACTAACATACTAGCAAATATCCAGCGATTATCTCGAAGAGTCGCTTGCTCGTGAGTAAAATATTGCCTTATCTTAGTTAGCATAAAAACTCACTTCGCTGATTGTTGGCAGTGGTCGACCGCGCCATTGATTTAACAACTGGCCATCATCGGCTAGCGCGACCATCGTCGGGTATTCAACAATGTCATAAGTTGAACAAAAACCGATGCCGTCGCGGGTGTCCGGATCGATTGTTTCAATCGTACCGCCAGTTTGATGACTAAAATCGCGTAAATAATCGATTACTTCACGAGCATGATCGCTTTTGTCACGGTAAACAACAACTGTACGCATTAGATTTTTTCTTTCTTCTGGCGGCGTTTATCATCAAGAATTCTAACAAAATCATCAAGGGTTCTAAAATCATGAAAAACACTAGCAAATCGAACGTAAGCAACTTCGTTGGTTTGTGCCAACTTATCGAGGACAATTTCGCCAATTGCTTTAGATTCGACTTCGTCCTCACCCAATTCATAAACGCTATCTTCAACCTCACTGACCAGTTTGTCGACTTCGAGCTTCGATACAAAAAACTTTCCAACTGAACGATTGATCGAGTTACTGAGCTTATCGCGGTCAAATAACTCGCGAGTATTGTCTTTTTTGATGACAATAACATTACGCCTCTCGAGACGCTCATAGGTCGTAAAGCGATGACCATCGGCCGACTCACGACGGCGTCTTATGACAAGCCCATCGGCCGACTCACGTGACTCGAGAACCCGACTATCACCTATTTTTATAATACGAACCATGTTTAGTCCTCTTGTTGTCGCTTCTTACGTCGTCGTAAGAATGCTGGTGTATCATCATCGTCATCATCGGCTGGTTGATTCCAGATATCATTTGTTGACTCTTCAGCAAAATGATTGGCGGCTTCATCATGAGAACTATGCTCGATTTCATTGACCGCATCATCTAAGCTACGTGACATTGGACTATCATTTTTACTGCTGGCTACAGTAGAACTTTGAGCAACAGTCTGCTCGTCATGATTGTCGAAACCAGTACCAATCACCGTAATGATAAGCTCATCTTCAAGCTCTGGTTTAAGTGTTGCACCAAATATAATGTTGGCGTCAGGACTAACAGAACTAGTGATAATCTCAGCTGCTTCTTGAATCTCGGACATTGACATGTCATAGCCACCAGTGACGTTAAATAGTACACCCTTAGCACCATCAATTGATACTTCGATAAGTGGTGATTCGATAGCCTGCTGAGCAGCTTCGGCTGCACGATTGTCGCCACTTGCTCGCCCAATACCCATTAAAGCCGAGCCGGCATTACTCATAATTGCTTTAACATCAGCGAAGTCTAAGTTGATCAAACCGTGTTCGGTAATAAGTTCTGAAATACCTTGCACACCCTGACGAAGCACATCGTCAGCAATCTTGAAGGTTTCAAGCAGCGGCGTACGGCGATCAATCGTCTGCAACAAACGGTCATTCGGAATTGTAATCAATGTATCAACTTGCCGCCCCAAGTTTTGAATCGCCCATTCGGCGTTTTGACGTCGTTTTTCACCTTCAAAACTAAACGGTCTAGTAGCAACACCGACTACAAGTATGCCTAAGTCTCTAGCAATTTCGGCAACTACATGGCCAGCACCAGATCCCGTACCACCACCAGCACCAATAGTTACAAAAATCATATCAGCACCCTGCAACGAATCACGAATTTCATCGACAGATTCACGTGCTGCTGCCTCGCCTACGCCAGGATCAGCCCCTGCACCAAGTCCGTTTGTCGTATTGTGACCTAAGTGAATCTTGATGTCAGCTTTAGAGTTATGAAGTGCCTGGGCATCAGTGTTCATCGCAATAAACTGTACACCCGTCAATCCGGCATCTTTCATGCGATTGACAGCAGAGCCGCCGGCACCACCAACACCAACAACTTTGATACTGGCAAATGTTTGAATCTCACTCGGCTTTACTTCAGGCATCTTCCCTCCTCACTTGGTAGTCACGCGTATACTTAATAGTATACACGAGCACCGCTTTCATATCTATGATTTAAATTTCTTGAATACATTTTGTATAGAATTTATGGCTGACTTAACTGTATTACTACCAAATTGTCGACTTACTGCCTGTCTTCCAGGCTGACTAGTTTTGTTCGCCGCTTCAATATCTGCAAACATTAAACCAACCGCAGCAGCATACTCTGGAGTAGTCACCTTATCATCAACGCCGCTAAAACCGCGTGGTTTTCCAATTTGAGCGGCTACGCCCAAAAATTCCCGAACATAGTTAGTAATACCCTTTAGGTTAGATCCGCCGCCCGTCAAAACGACACCGCTAGGGAGTCGACCATCGCGGCCAGCCTTCTTTAGCTCATCACGTACCGCCTCGAAAATCTCTTCTAGGCGCGCGCCCACGACATCATCAATAATATCGGTTTCAAACGAAATAATCTCGTCACCTTGTTTAACACTAACGCCCTCACTCTCTGTCCGAACGATAGCCGAGCCGTGTTTTAGTTTAACCTCTTCGGCCAAAACTGGGTCAGTCTTTAGACCAATCGCCAAATCATTGGTAATATGCATACCGCCAAATGGCACGATAGCAACATATTGCAGGTCGCCTTCTTCAAAAATCGCTAAACTGGTAGTCGCACTACCCATATCAATCACGGCTACACCGCTCTCAAGCTGAGATTCTGTTAGTACCGCGCGCGCCGATCCAAGTACAGCAGGCATAATATCTCGGGGCAATACTTTGGCAATTTCAGCACTACGACGCAAATTTTCCATATTTGGTGTTAGGGCCGAAATAACATTGGCGCTAATCTCGAGACGCGTGCCTGTCATACCAATCGGATCCTTAATATTGTCCTGGCCGTCGAGTTTGAAGGCATATGGTACGATATCTAACACTTCGCGATTGGCTGGAATCTTACCAATAGTCGCTACTTCTTCGACTCTAGTGACATCATGCTGAGATATTTGGTGATCTGGTGAACCGACAGCGATCATACCATCGGCTTTAGTGCTCAAGATATGAGCACCGTTGATACTCATACTGGCTTCATTGATTTCATAGCCACTCATGCGTTCGGCATCACCTAGCGCCACGTCAATGGCATCTGATGGACCTTGCAAATGGACAATAGTACCCTTACGCATACCTGTATTTGGCGCTTCACCAACCCCAACTACCGTTGGCACGCCTGAGCTACCATCAATATGGCCAACAACACAGCGAACCGTTGAAGTGCCGATGTCTATCCCAACAGCATAACGAGAATTATCTTGCATACAAATAGTATACCATACTGCTAGTGCTCAGTTATTTTTGAGTTAATATTTCGGCACCAGTTTCTGTGATCAAAATAGTATGCTCAAAATGTGCACTAATACTGCCATCGCGAGTTGCTATCGTCCAACCATCGTCAAGCGTCACAATCCGCTCGCCACCGAGAGTCGCCATCGGCTCAATCGCTACAGTATCACCTGGCTTTAACAATACACCTCTGCCCTTATGACCATAGTTGGGAATATCTGGTGGCATATGCATTTTTAAACCAACGCCATGACCGACAAGTTCGCGCACGATGCCAAGTCTGCCTGTATTTAACACCTGTTCGATCGCCGCCCCAATATCACCAGTGTAAATTGGACCTTTTATGGCATC
>CAZNEX010000016.1:10780-12542 GCA_964572775.1 uncultured Candidatus Saccharibacteria bacterium | reverse complement strand
CAGCAAATAAACTACGCTCCGTCGTGGTAATCAGATGTTTTATCGCACCTTTTGGCGCCTCATCGATCACCATCGTAAATGCAGCATCGGTCTTCATCTCTTTATATGTAATCACTAGATCAAAGCTGGCGACATCACCGCGCTGAAATACATAATCTGTCGGTATTCCATGAACAATCTCTTCATTGGTGCTAATACAGATTACCCCTGGAAAATTCACCTCATCGGTTTTATAGGTAGCAATCGCGCCGTAGTCGGCAATTTTTTGAGCAACAAATTGATCGACTACTACTTCACTCATGCCAGCATGTACAAATTGACGGATATCATCAAAAATTTTGGCGATAATTGCCCCGCCCTCACGCATAGCCTCGATTTGTGCTGCCGACTTTTGTCCGGTTATTAGACTAGGCATACCTTTGCCACTTCGTCATAAATACGATCATGAACTTCACCAGCTGAACCAGTACCATCAAGGTGGATTATCTTGACGCCGTCTTCAGCAAATATCCCCAAAACAGGATACATCTTTTGACGGTAGATTGTCATGCGCCGAGCAATCGTCTCGGGTGTATCCTCCATGCGTCCACGCTTCTCGAGTCGATTCATTATCTCCGACTCTGGTACCTCAAGTGCAATCACCAGCTCGATTCTCTCGCCGATACGCTCCATGTATTCGGCCAGCCAAGTAGCTTGTTCTCTGGTGCGCGGAAAACCATCGACGATTACACGCTCAAAATGATTATTCCGTGCATCTTGAATTGCTCGATCAAAAACTTCGTACGTCAGTTCATCACTAACAAGCTCACCACTCTTAAGAACCTTTATAACTTCAGGATCGTTACTTTCTCGCAAAATCTGACCAGTGCTCAGCCATTTCCAGCCCATGCGAACCGCTAGCATTTGTCCTTGCATACTTTTTCCGGCACCAGTTGGCCCAAACAGTAATATCATTTCATCCCCTCTGTTTCTATTTGTTCAATGCTTGTTTTACGATTTTTGCCAAGACAGCCCCATCAACGGTGTTGCCAGCCTCTTTTTTTATCGATACAATTACCTGACCCATCGCCTGAGTACCAGATGCACCGAGGCTTTCGATAGAACGCTGCACCATTGCAATGATTTCATCCTCACTCAGCTGTGCTGGCAAATATTGCTTTAGAACTTCTGCTTCTTTTTCTTCAGGATCAGCTAGATCGTCGCGGCTATTTTGACGATATAGATTGGCGCTTTCGTTGCGCTTCTTAACTTCTTTCGCCACCACTTTTTCAATTTCATCATCTGATAAACCTGTATCACGTTTACCAGCTGCTACTTCTTCGTTCAATATCGCTGCCTTTAGTCCGCGCAAAGTTTCAGCGACAAAACGATCGCCGCCTAGTAGGGCGGCTTTAAGATCATTTGTAATTTGCTCTTTGAGAGCCATACGGCTACCTCACTCCAAGACGCATTTTTGCCGTTTTGTCAGCTTTTCGTTCACGACGAATAATAGCTTTTTTACGGCGTTCTGTCTTAGAAAGTGGCTTGCTAAAACGTTGCAAGGCTTTTACATCGGCAAGAATTCCACTCTGGAGCATCTTGCGGTTAAATCGGCGAATGATGTTCTCGTTCGCTTCGCGTTCGTCTTTTCTTGTAACTTGTACCATATTTAGCCAGTATATCAGATGAAGGCTATGATTGCAAACATTAAACGTGTAGACTTAATCTTATGGAAAATGGTCGACGTTACGAAAGCTACTACAGCGCCAAACTTGATAATCTG
>CAZNEX010000016.1:429-10770 GCA_964572775.1 uncultured Candidatus Saccharibacteria bacterium | reverse complement strand
AAATAATGATAAAAATGAAAGTCAATTAAAATCATAAAATGAAAAAAATATAAAAAATATATACAAATAAAATCTTTTTGATTTCAAGGGGTTAGCAAACAAAAGAATCTGCAGATCAAAAATCTTGAAAAATTAGGTGACGATTTACGCGAGAACCTACAGGCCGAGCTAGAAGATGATTTTGGCAGACATTTCGAAGCACCACGTCAATTTGACGATGAAGACGAAAAGCAACGATTTAATGAACTGCGTTCGCAAGCACTCGACCTCAAGCAAAAGTCTGACGAACTGAACATCAAAATCCAGCAAACCACCCAACAACTAGTTGCGCTACCACTAACGCCCGAGCAGCAAACCCTCTTAGATACTATTAACCAGTTAATTATGCAGCGAGATAACACTACTAGCGCAAGCGAAACAGCAAGGTTAGATCGTCAAATCGAACTGCGCACTCAGGAACTTGCTTCGCTACCAGTCACAGACCAGCAAGCTGAGTTGCTCGATGCCATACTATCTTTGACCGATGAAAGACAAGCAACCGATTTGAAACTGCAATCAATTTATCGACAAGCCTACCAAAAGTAATCAGTCTTGCTCTAAAGTCGCCAGATGCAGTAGCCTGCCCTGCAAACTCTTTGTGCCGCGCCATTCATTAATCTCGAGTGTTACCCAAATATCAACCAAGCTGCCGACATCGACAAAAAAGTGACTAGGCGCCGAAAAAGCGATGCACTCCAAATGTCGATCATTATGAGCAACTGTCAGCTTGATGTGTTGGCTGTCAGCTCCAAGGCGACGAACTTGAATAACAGTTACGTTCTTTAACAATAAAATTGGCGCTTCATTACCGCTACCAAACGGCTCTAGCTGCATTATCTGCTCCACCAGATCAAGATTTAGTTCAATAATTTTTGCCTCAGTATCTTCTCTTGGTAAACGTAGTTGCTGCTGTTGATCCAGCCTTAGTGCTTTTGAAGTGTAAAACTGATTAACCCGCTGACGAAATGCCCCAATTGCTTCGCTTGGTAAGGTCACACCAGCCGCTAACTTATGACCGCCACCTTTGGTAATAATATCGTCGCTAGCCCTTATCGCATCAACCGCACTAAAATCACCATAACTTCTGGCGCTACCTTTTGCCGTACCACCCATGTCTTCGAGCACGAAAGTTGGTTTTGCGTACTTTTCAAGTAATTTGGCAGCAACAATGCCGATAATTCCGTGGTTCCAATTTTGACCAGTTAGTACCAAAACCGGATCATCAGAAAATTTTTCTGCTTCTATGATAGCTTTTTTTAGTATTTCATCTTGTTCACGGCGTCTTTTGGCGTTCAGTTCATCGAGTTGGCGAGCGCCTTTTAGCGCTTCAAGACCTTCTTTGGCACGCAGCATATCGAGCGCAATTTGAGCCGTCTCCAACCGACCAGCTGCGTTCATACGCGGTCCAAGTCCAAAACCAAGTGCTCGAGCATTTAGATTATTTGGCGTGACCCCAGCCACAGCCATCAAAGCCTTTAGACCGGGACGTCTGGTTTTTTTCATAACTTCAAGTCCCCAGTAAACATGCGTTCGGTTTTCATCATTCAAGCGAACCACATCGCAGACCGTACCAAGCGCCACCAAATCGAGCAACCATTTTTCTTGACCTTTTTCGAGTCCATCCAGTCGTGTCTGCAGCGCTTGCACCAACTTAAAGGCCACCCCTACGCCAGGTAAATCCAAAAATGGATAAAGTTTTGGTCGATCACTAACAATATCTTTTACATGTTGAGATGGTGATCGCTTGAATTCTTTCAAAGTCAGTTCTTCATAAGCTTCTGGAAAGTCCTGCAAAAGTCTCTTAGGATTGATAACCGCAACTGCAGGCGGCTGGATCGGTGCGACGTTATGGTGATCAGTTACAATCACATCGATGCCTAGCTCACTAGCACGGATAATTTCGGCTTCGCTCAAACTGCCGCAATCTACTGTGACAATCAATTTTGCACCAGTTTTGGCGATTTTTTCGACCGCATCGACCGTCATTCCGTAGCCTTCTACAAAGCGATTTGGTATAAATGCACTCACATTCTCAAAACCAAACGACTCAAATGCATCGAGCAATAGAGTCGTTGCTGTCAAACCATCAATGTCATAGTCACCATAAATAGTGATTGTCTCTTGATCTTCTCTGGCACGCACCAGCCTATCAACCGCTTTTTGCATGTCTGGCAACAAAAAAGGGTCATGTCCAGCTTCATAACTGGGATCAATAAATTGCTGGCGTCGGTCATTATCGTTTAGACCGCGCGCGCTCAATATGCGCTCAAAAACATCCATTTATATCAATTATACGTCAGTCGATCGTTTGACGCGTGAGGTTTGATGCTGCTGTGACTTGATGACAATACTTTGTAGTTCTTTGAAAATTGGGAATTGCTTATTGGTTGAATAAATCTTGGTATTGCCCTGTTTTTCACCTAGCAAGAAACCAACTTTTTCTAAACGTTTAAGCTCGCGCTGAATGTTGCCTGGATCTTCTTTGATCAGCTTGGCTAGCCCTCGAACATGAGTTCGAAAATCAGGATACTTGGCATATACAACCACTATCTTGCGCCGCACCCGAGATGTAATGAAAACGTCTAGCATACAAAAAACACCTTTACACAAATTGTTGCTATTTATTCTACACTTTTTTTTATGACGGCACAACCATTTTAGCGCCAATTTAAAACAATTGTGTTAATTTTATTGATAATATCTTCGTGAGCCGGTAGATCATTATTTTCGAAATAGTGATTTGCCGTGATGAAATTTTCGCGTACATCAAGAATATGTAGCTCATCCGCCTGAAGATGCAGTTTATCAACCACTTCTATCGCCACAGTTGGCGCAGCCACGACTAAACGACTATAGCGAATCGGCTTGATAAACGCTAAAAGCACATCTAGAACCGTCACCGAAGAGATCGCATCGGCTACAACAATAATCACTCTCCCCTGCAACATATCGGTACTGATCGTGCCGCCATCCATCAAAAGACGATTGATGCGTTGATAAGTTTCCCGTTTTTGATCTTCTAAGTATCCATGAAATTCGCTACTGTATTCATAAACTTCACCAGGCGAAAAACTGCTGTTATAAGAAAATTGTCCAGTCTGTGAAACGGCCCCAAAATCAATACCTTCGCCAGGTATCGGAATCGCTTCGCTAATTAGCATTGTCAACACACAGTGTAACCATGAGGCGATTTGCTCGCCTACAATCACACCGCCATCGTTCAAAGCGACTACTGCACAGTTTTCGTAACGATACTGGCTAAATAGTTGTTCCGCCAACATAGCACCTGCCTGCTGTCGCGATTCAAAATACATATGCTTATTGTAGCATTCATCAACATGTTGCTAGTCGCGTATAATAAACAAAGATGAATTACTTCGAGGTTGCTCCGCTTTCAATTGTTCGTGCCCATCAAGACACGTTTACTTATTCGTCGTCAGACTTACTATCAATTGGCGATATCGTAACAATATCGATTGGCAAAAAACTTCAAATCGGAATTGTCGTGAAAAATGTTGTCAAACCCAGCTACAGTGTCAAAGAAATCTCTAGCGTGCTTGATCTAACATCTTTGCCTACGCCGCTTATCGATACTGCCACATGGATTAGTAAATATTACTCAACACCGCTAGCTCATGTACTGCGGGCTATCTTGCCTAGCGGCATTCAAAAAAAGCGTCGTACGCCAAAAATAACTGCTCGTAATCTACAACGTCAGCGAACAAATTTTGTACTCAATACAGATCAAAAATCGGCGATTAGCTCCATTTCTAAGATGCCGGCTGGATCTGCCATTTTGCATGGTGTCACTGGTTCGGGCAAAACGGCGATCTATATTGAACTTGCCAAACAGTCACTTGCTGGTGGTAAATCTGCCATAATTCTAGTTCCGGAAATATCGCTAACATCACAGCTGGTGGCCGAATTCTCCAATCATTTCGCCGACATTACGGTTGTCCACTCTGAGCAGTCTGAGTCCGAAAGGCATACCACTTGGTCAAAATTATTGATAGCCGACCAGCCACAAGTTGTTATCGGACCTCGTTCGGCTCTATTTTCTCCGCTAAAGTCAATCGGTCTGATAGTCGTTGACGAATGTCATGAGCCAACCTACAAACAAGAACAGCAACCTCGCTACTCTGCCCTAAGAGTCGCAAGCATACTGGGCGCCAACCACGGTGCCAAAGTTATTTTTGGCAGCGCAACTCCAACTGTCAGCGAATACTACTTGGCTCAGTCAACCAGTCGCCCGATTATTAGTTTGCCGCGTCAAGCGCGGACTGACACGGTGGCGCCTACCATCACAACAATCGACATGACAAAACGTGATAATTTTCATCGTCACCGTTTTTTCTCCGACAGCCTGCTCGCATCGATAGATAGCCAAACCGACAAAGAGCAGACGCTTATCTACCACAATCGACGCGGAACAGCTTCGACAACACTCTGTGAGCAATGTGGCTGGCAAGCCGGCTGCAGCCGCTGCTTTATTCCGCTAAGCCTCCACGCCGACAAGCACCAACTGCTCTGTCATATATGTGGCTTTAGCGCCAAAGTACCGACTTCGTGCCCAGAGTGCCGCTATGCTGATATTATCCACAAAGGTATTGGCACCAAACTCATTGAATCAGAGTTAAGAAAACTTTTTCCCGATAAAAAGATTGCTCGGTTTGATGGCGATGTCAGCAAAGATGATTCGCTCGCCTCACGTTATCAAGAAATTTATGATGGCACGATTGATATCATAGTTGGCACGCAAGTTGTCGCGAAAGGTCTCGACTTGCCTCATTTGCGTAATGTCGGCATCGTCCAAGCCGATAATGGCCTAGCGATCCCCGATTACACATCAGCCGAGCGAACTTTCCAACTTCTTTATCAAGCAATTGGTCGAGTCGGTCGCTCTCATCATCCAACCCGCGTCATCGCCCAGACATTTCAGCCAAACCATCCAGCCGTAGTTGACGGACTGGCTAGAAACTACCAGCAATTTTATGATCGTACTATTGCTCTAAGGCACAAAACCAATTTTCCGCCTTTTTGCTTTTTGCTAAAACTTACTTGTAGCTATAAAACAGAGTTATCGGCCATAACTAACGCTAAAAAACTAGCAGTCCAACTGCAAGATTCTTCGGCCAATCTGATAGTTATGCCGCCTATGCCAGCTTTTTATGAAAGGTTACGCGACAGCTACCGCTGGCAGATCATCGTCAAATCCAGCTCACGTCAAGCTTTAGTCGATGCTCTCAGCTTGCTGCCAAGCAGCCACTGGCAATACGAGCTCGATCCAGTCTCATTACTTTAGTCTATCTGTTAATCGGCCCAAAAAAATGCTACAATAAATCCAATGAAAAAAGATGCCATCATTACTCTACCGAATAAACATCTTCGTCAAAAATCTGCCAAAGTCCACGTTATAACCGACGAAATCAAGCAACTGATCAATGACATGACCAACGCCTGTCTCGACTGGGAAAATTCTCGGCCGCATGAAGTCGCGGCTGCGCTTGCAGCTGTTCAGATTGATCGTCTCGAGCGCGTTGTCATCGTCCGTGCCGATTTCGATGACAAGCAAAATCGTGAATTTGTTGCCCTGATCAACCCCGAAATTGTCAAAACCGAAGGTAAGCCTATTATTATCCAACCAGAAGGCTGTCTGAGTATCAAAGATGTTTACGGTGAAGTGCCGCGCTACCCAAAAGTTCGTGTTCGCGCCACTTCCATAAACGGCGAGGAGATTCGCATAAAAGCCGAGGGTTTTTTGTCGATGCTCCTCCAGCACGAAATCGACCACACCAAAGGCACCGTCTTCATCGACCACATCCGCGATCACAAAAAATCATTCTACCGCCTCAACGACAAGGGTGAGCTCCGCCCAGTCAGCTACGACAAACATATCAAGGACAATCATGACCTCTGGCCCCAAGACTAAAAATCCTCCAGCCGTTTTTTTCGGCTCCGGTCCAGTCGCAGCACGCTGTCTCGAACTTTTGCTTCATCATACTGAAGTCGAAGCCGTCATCACCAAGCCGCGCCCTGCCCATCATCGAGGCAAAACACCAGTTATTGACTTTGCTGCCAAACACGGCCTTTCTATCATCACCGCCAGCACCAAGCAAGAACTCGATCAAGTTATCGCTCGTCACACATTTAGTAGTCGTTATGCTATTTTGATCGATTTTGGTATCATCGTCAGCCAAGCCGTTATCGATAAATTCGAGCTTGGCATCATAAACAGCCACTTCTCTCTGTTGCCACACTTACGGGGCGCCGACCCAATCACTTGGTCGATTGCCAATGGCGACGAAAAGACCGGTGTCAGTCTCATGCTTGTCGATACTGGTCTCGACACAGGAAAACTTATCACCTCGCGCATATTTCATCTAAATGGTAACGAAACAACTCAAGCTCTAACCCAGTCTCTTATCTTACACAGTGATCAGCTGCTCCAAGAATATCTGCCAAGATATCTTTCGGGTGATATAATTCCTCGAAATCAACCTCACCCCAGTCGCGCCACCTATTCGCGTAAACTTACCAAAGCCGACGGCCAAATCGACTGGAATTTACCAGCCATTCAGATCGAGCGCCACATTCGTGCTTTTTGTGATTGGCCTCAGTCGCGAACTCGTCTTGGCAATCTCGAACTCATCATTACCGCAGCTCATGTCATCGACCAGTCCGGCCAGCCTGGTAGTTACACGCATGATGCCAAAGAATTGATCGTTTTTGCAAAAGAGCAGGCTCTCTCTATCGATCGACTCAAACCTGCGGGCAAAAAAGAAATGCCCATTCAGGCATTTCTAGCTGGTTACAAATCTCAGCTTTAATATTTTTAAGCTGCCAAACCTTGATCGCCTTGCCCGCCCTGAGGTGGCGTCTGAGCCTCTGCCACTGTACCGAGGATGGCATCACGGTTCTTGATCGTCTCGTCCTTTAGCTCTTGCATAACTGCTGCTACAACATCGCGATAGTCTGGTCGATTTAGTCCGAGCCACTTCAAGCTTGCGTACTCAGCCTTGACGACTAGCTCTGGAATATCACTGGGCGCACCAGCTTTTAACTGCTGCCACACTTGATCTTCGGCAAAATTCGGCACATTTGCTGCTAGCCAAGTATTTACCTTATCTTCATCACGGTCGATAAAACTCTCGAACTCGTCAAGCTGTGCATCAGTCAAACCTTCACTTAGTCGCGTACCGACTCGTAGCTCCAGCTGCTCCCGAAAGTAAGCCAAAAACGCCTGCTTCTGCTCCTCTGGCAATCCACCCAAGCCTACATCTTGCAAAAATTTGTCATCGAGTTGAAACATTCAAGCCCCCTTATAGTTTATCTCTAAAAATTATTATAGCACCTTTGCGATTTGCTGCATCTGTTTTACGGCATCATCACTTTTATCTAGAAATTCATGTATGGCCTCTAGTGCTTTTTCTGGTAGTGGCTGCTCCGAGTCAACAAAGGACCAATTGCCAGAATTATCCATCGTTACGACATCACTGCCATCAGGATATTCTATCTTATCAAGTACTGGACCGAGGTTGTTCATTAAATCTTCCCCATGCTGACTAACCTCAGCTAGTCTATCATCGGCTGCTGCCGACTTTAGCATATCTTCAAACTGAGACCAGTCGCCATCTGTAAATTTATATGCATCTAGACTACTTACATCTAGCCCCGTAGAACCATTAATGAGTCCATCGTCAGCCGCATCAGCAATATACGGTTGGGCATCAGTACTCCAGGTCGCTTCACTGCTAGGTGCTGCTATACCTATGTCATATTTTCCTTCACCCATTGAGTAAACATCTGCACCATCATGATCGCCTAAATTTACATAGTCCTTACCTACAAGATTGACTAGTGCCTCGTGATTGTAAGTTGCCATGTCTGGAGTCATCAAAACATCGTTTACCTGTGCAGCTTGAACAAGATTTTGTGTTAATCCTTCTCCTGGAGTTACTTCAAATGGCTGGCTAGCATCAAATTCTACTGTGCTAGCAGCAGTGTCACCAGCCAATGATAGATTGTCTGCAACTGATGCCGCATCAACTGAGGCGGCTGTGTCAGCAGCCGTCGTGGACACATCACCATCAAACCCATCAAACGATCCATTTTCCTTGATCTGAGAAAATGCTTTATTGATCAGCTCTTGCGCTTCTGGTGTTATATGCGCCTCTACACTAGGAGCTGCTATACCAACTTCATAAGGCGTATCGCCCATTGAATAAGCATCTGATCCAGCATGATCACCAAGTGTTATGTAATTACCATGATCAAGGCCATGACCTTGTTTTGCCAGTTCATCAATGACTGCTTTGTGAAGTTCCCACGCTTGCTCGCTGGTCAAATTGACATCATGTGCTTTGGCGAGATCCATCAGCTCATGTGTATCACCGTGACCAGCCTCAACTTCGAATGCCTTTGATAAATTAAATTCGTGACTTGGTGCACCCTTGTCACCAAGTGGTAGATTACTATCTACGTGTGCTACATCTGTACCTAGCGACAGGTTATCCTTCACAGCATCAGTTGAACCTAGTGACAGATTCGGAGTATGTGAAGCGTCGGCTAGCGACAAATTGTCCCTTACCGCATCACTAGCTGTGCCAAGCGACAAATTGGCACTTGAAGATCCTGTCAAATTCAGATTCTTATCCCATGGAATTAATGGCAAATTACTAGACGAACTTTCACCAGTTGGAAAAGGAGTAATTCCTCGACCGCCACCTACGAAAGTCATTTTCCCACTATTTGATTCGGCATGAGCAGGCAGACTTAGTCCATCATGCAAAATTGAGCCCATCGTTGTACCGACCACCGCACCGATTGTCATCACGCCCAAGCCTCTATTGCGAGCCTTGCGATTCCGCTCCTGGTGCTTGCTGACCATTGATTCATCATCAGATCTCATAATTTCACTGGCTCGGTCAAATGACTGGTGAATTGTCGTAAATCCACCAGCATTTAGTCCCGAAGTCATATCGTTTTTTAGGGTGTCTTGATGATCTACGCTCTTGGCTAACCCGCCAGCATAGCCTTTCATATAACGAACTGCTGCCATACCGCCAGCTGCCGCCACACCACCACCGACAACACCGAGAAGTGTCGATGCTGCGCCTGTCACGACGGCACTTTTTACGAATTGAGCTTTTTTGCTACCAGTCGACATCCATTCACCAACACTCGTCATCGCACGACGGCCAAGTCGCTTCGCTCGCTGCATAACTGTCAGTGCTGTTGGGTTTTCCATCTCATCATTAAGCGCCTGGTTTTCACTCATTAGGTAACCGATCACTAAAGCATTCTTCTCTTCTGGTGATACGGCATTGACTATATCATCACCTAAGATTTCTGAGCCATAAGCATTCCTGACTTCTTCATAAGCTAAGCGGATCTCATCAGCTCGTGCAATCTGATCTTCTGTTTCACCACGAACACCGCGTGTCATGCGCGTTTCTAATGACCGGGCGTGTTCTCGACGAGCGGTTGTCAAAGCCACTTCAAGTCGCTCGCGCTCTGTTTTCTGAGTTGAGCCTTCTAAAACGTTTCTAGGTTGTCTATCTAGTGTGGTGATTTCTGTCATGATGCTATGCAGTATAGCATAAATATCATTATTATGCAATGGTTATGATAATATTTCTAGCCATCACCCTCTGTCCAGACTATGTATTTATTGATATCATATGTTATAGATATTGACTTTATTGTTCATACATGATATCATAGCAATCGTTCACTTGATTTCGGTGTGGGATCTACAAGTACGCTAGACGATCAGCACCGAGCCGACCCAAGTGGTCGGAAGTGAATGCTCGTTAACAACTAGTTTGTTCTATTATGCTAGTTCATATACCTGATACTGTCCGACTAGCGTAGCACGATCGGTAGGTATGTATTACCCTACCCGTCGTGCTGCGCTGGTTATAGCGTTTCGAGATTTTTCTCCGCTACCAGTGTCAGCACCGTGAAAAAGCTATGAAATATGTAAACTGACAGTGAAAATCCTATTGCTTTCTATTGGGAGCAACAGTTGATTGATTTATACATAAGTCGATCCGCTGTTGCTCCCAACCCTAGCGGGAGCAGTGTGCGTGAGAAAGCCTTACGCACTTAATCCCCGCAAGGGGGAAGGAGGACCGACGCATGGTGCGTCGCTCGATGTTTTGGCTGCTTACTCTCTTTACAGCTGGGGCCTTAGGCTACTACGTAGCCTGGAATCCAGCTAGTTTCGGAGCAGGGTTCGCCCTGCTCCGAAGCCTCGGCGCGGGTGGGGGCCGGCGGGGGGGGCGCCGCGGGTTATGTTGT
>CAZNEX010000016.1:0-274 GCA_964572775.1 uncultured Candidatus Saccharibacteria bacterium | reverse complement strand
GGGCCCCGGGGGGGGGGGCCCAATGGACGGATGCCGGCGCGACCCGCGCCGGCTCCGTAGCCCACCGACGCTCAACGCGAGTATTGCACTCGTTAAAATGCACGTAATGTACCGGTGAAACTCCGGTAGGCTGTTGATCGATAAGCTGTCACCATCGATTGAGGTATCCGTACACCTCGCCATCCGGCAAAATGTACACTGAGCGCCCAAGGAGGAAAAATGAAGCGCTCTATTTTGGGCGGCGTCCTTGTGGCGCTCGCCCTGATTCTCGGGG
>CAZNEX010000015.1:0-21765 GCA_964572775.1 uncultured Candidatus Saccharibacteria bacterium | reverse complement strand
CTATGACCGTCAGTTGGTTATCTTTGGCAAACTTGCGGAGTTCCGCAAGTTGCGCCTCGATAGATAATACCTGTTTGTCCTCTACGTCAGTAGACTTTCTGGCGTACAGAATATATCTGTTATTGTTCATAAATACCCCCATTTTTCTGGACTCAAAAAGCCGCTTCGCTGGAATACAAACTAGTCAGACTAATCTGTGCGAAACGGCTATTTGAGTTCTCAAATAGAAAAAGCCGACTATAGTTTGTATTCCACTTGTTATTTTATCACGAAGTGAAGCGGCTTTAGCCGCTCAAACAAACAAAAATCCATGCGCTTGCGCATGGGCAATTTCAAATCCCCCCCCAGAAAAACCCTTGGTTTGCGCTCCGCGTAACCAAAGAAAAAATCGCCCAGTCGGGCGACAATTTCCTCGAAAAGTCCGAATTGGAGCGATTCTACGAATTCGCTAGGACCTATTTTAACAGATGATGACCGCAGTGGCGAGAGTAAGCCCAGCCCCGACGCCTGTTCCAGCCAAGCTGGAACGCGCCCCGCCAGAAAAAACTGTCCCTTGATTCATTTTTGAGATTCCCCCCGCCGTATTTTTCTTTTTAGTTGAAAGGGTCGGATTTTTCTGGTCGGGTGCGCTTGTCGCTTTGGCGACATGGCGGCTTTTACGGAGTAAAACAAGAGAGAATTATGGTAAAATAATAACAGATATGGGGTATCTAAACATCATCAGTCAATTAGTTCCAAAAATTACTCGCAAAGAGGTAGTTTTGGACTTGTTCGCAGGTACAGGTGGACTGGCATTAGGTCTTGAAGCAGCAGGCTTTAAGACTATCGGCATGGAGTTTGATAAGAACTGCGTTGAGACATATAACAAAAATCTGCATGGCGAAAATATCTTAACAACCATAACGACAGAGACGATTTTTCCGAAAGCAGATATCATCGTTGGTGGACCACCGTGTCAGCCGTTTAGCGTTGGCGGCAATCAAAAAGGTAACGACGATACGAGGAACGGTTTTCCTGCATTTATAGAGGCAGTCCGTCAGGTCAACCCCAAGATATTCATGTTCGAGAACGTGAGAGGTATGACATACAAAAACAAGCAATACCTCGACTCTGTCTTGGAAGATTTAGAGAGCTTAGGCTACACGATTTCGGCGGGTGTATTGCGTGCTGATGATTATGGCGTCCCTCAAAAAAGACAGCGTTTTGTTGTACTTGGTACACGCCTCGATACTCCAATAGGTTTTCCGCCGCCAAAAAGTCAATTTAGACACACCGCTGGAGACGCAATCGGCGATCTATACAGCCAGTTTGACGATAGCTCAAAGTTCCTGACGCCGAATCAAGATACCTATATCGCAAAATACGAGAAAGCCTCAAAATGCGTTAGACCAAGAGATATTTACCTAAACGAGCCTGCTCGTACAGTAACCTGTCGCAATCTTGCAGGCGCGACTGGCGATATGCTTCGCGTTAAGCTCGAAGATGGACGCAGGCGTAGAGTTACCGTCAGGGAAGCAGCGCGCTTACAGTCATTTCCTGATTGGTTCAATTTTGAAGGAACAGAATCAAGTGCTTTCAATCAAATCGGAAATGCTGTTCCGCCTCTTTTGGCTTTTGCAATTGCAAACCACCTGATTAGCTACCTTGACGACCAGACAGCACACACTTCAATTAACGGAAACTATATAAGAGATAAGCAGGAAAAGTTGGCATTGACCGTATGAGCAGAAAGACGAAAGAAACTAAAAAACTGATAGCAATCGCAACCGAAATACTGACCGCGATAGGCTTTCCGATACAAGAACTAACTCCTCGAAGAAGTGAGCGTGTTGCTATGGCTTTGCTTGCAACGGCAAATATCGACTCCATGAGCAAGATTAACCAGCCGAAAACGATAGATGACGGTATTGTTATGAAGACGAGAGATATTATCGACTTCATGAACTCTCATTTTGGAGAAAATATTTCATCAGGTTCATATGACGATATTCGTCGCAAAGACCTCAAGCAACTGATTCTAGGCTCAATAGTTATGAGAACGAACGAAAATCTTGCACGCAACGACTCGACACGAGGCTACGCATTGAATCACTCGGCTGCGCCACTCTTTCAAAGTTACGGTACGGGGAACTGGAAACAAGAAGTAGACAAGTTTGTTGAGACGCATGGCTCTGTAACAGACCTACTTGATCGTACCCGCGACATCGTCAGAATCCCTATCACTGTTCAAGGTAAAACTTTGGAGTTCTCAAACGGCGAACACAATGTCCTACAGAAAGCTATCATTGAAGAGTTTTTGCCTATTTATGGATACGGTGCTGAAGTTCTATATGTCGGTGATACAGCAGATAAATATTTACATCTCACACAGGAAAAACTTGATGAACTTGGCTTTTTCAAGCTAGACCATGGCGAGCTTCCTGATGTCGTCGCATACTCTGAAAGCAAAAACTGGCTCTATCTTATCGAGGCAGTCCACTCATCGGGACCTATATCTGAAAATCGTCTCTTGGAGTTGAAAAAGCTGACCAAGAACTGCAAGGCGGACATTGTATATGTAACGGCTTTCCTCGATAGAGCCACTTTTCGCACTTGGGTAAAAGACATTGCATGGGAGACAGAGGTTTGGATTGCTGACAATCCAACACACCTGATTCATTTCAATGGCGATAAGTTTATGGGACCTTACAAGGAAGCAGAGAAATAATGGACGAAGCAAACACAAAACTACTAGCGGAGCTAGGTGTAAAGTTGACCGAATCTGCGGTGCGCAACACCGCTGGAGCAATCTCGGACAAAATCTCTAGCATAAAGGCGAAGCGCGATGACAAGCAGACTATTCGAGAGCTTGAAGATATCGTCAATAATTTGCTAGACGACAAGAGTGAGCTTGTCCGTATTGCGCAAGCATACGAACAAGAACTTGTTTCGCAGAAGATATCGGACGAAGATATAGAATACATCACGACTACGCTCATACCTCTGGCTGAGACATTTATTGAAAAAACAGAGGACGAAAAAGAACGCGCCAAGAATCAGGAAAATCTAGAAATGATCAAAGCTGTCTTGTCAAAAGAGACGATTACGGTCATGCAGCTTATCGGGTTTAATTTCAAACAGGCTATCGGCGAGCCGCTCACTTCACTTATTCGCAGACTGATTGAATCGAAAATGCCCATCAACGACACCGAACTCAAAAGGCTCAATGTCATCAACTCGAACTTGAGTATTGAGATAGCAAAAGATGAATCAGCCACCAACCGCTTAATGAAATTGTTAGGTAGAGAATAGCTATGAATCAACTGAGTAATAACAAGGGTCATACACGAAGCGATAATAACACCCCACGAAAAACTCGTCGTCTCGTCGTTTTGACAGGTGTCATCATAAGCGTTGCCATAGCTGTCGCGCTAGTCTTTGTTTTGACGAAACCGAACAACAATAGCAATCAACCCTCAATGACCGATAGCGACAAGCACGTAACGGTAAACGATCAACCAGCACAGAAAACTCAAGAGCAGACACCGGCAACGCCATCAGGCACAGTCATCACAACCGGCGACAGCCAGTTTGGCACAATGTTGTTCAACGAGAAAAAGCAAGCTATCTACATTTGGGAACTTGAAGAGTCTGACAAGGCAGAATGTTACGGCGACTGTGCTGAAGCATGGCCGCCAGTTTTGACCGACGGACAACCGCAAGCAACTGGCGGTGTCAACGGTAGTCTGCTCGGCACAACCAAACGAACCGATGGTACAACTCAAGTAACCTATAATGGCCACCCGCTATACTACTATGCTCACGAGGAGCCTGGCGAGGTAAAATGCCACAACATCAGCACGCATGGCGGTCTATGGTGGGTAATTCAGCCAGACGGCAATCGAGCCAACTAGACGTTAGATGCGAAGCATGGCGGCTATGCCGCCTGAGCGAAGCCCCGACGCCTCTGCCAATTTTGGCAGGCGAACCGACAGAAAAATCCGACCCTTTCAACTAAAAAGAAAAATACGGCGGGGGGAATCTCAAAAATGAATCAAGGGACAGTTTTTTCTGGCGGGGCGCGTTCCAGCTTGGCTGGAACAGGCGTCGGGGCTGGGCTTACTCTCGCCACTGCGGTCATCATCTGTTAAAATAGGTCCTAGCGAATTCGTAGAATCGCTCCAAAACCACCAGATAAGAACAGATGTGAAGTGGAAAAATGAGGATAATTTGCGAAACCAGCTCCGCCACACGTCCGCTTAAAAGCGGACACGCCCCGCCCAGAAACCCCTTTGCATTTTTTTGGATTTCCCCCGCCGAGATTTTTTTAATTTGGAAAAGGGTTTTCTGGTCGGGTTAGCGACTTGGCGGCTTCTTTACACCAGAATGATATAATAAATGCTGTCTAAGCAATCGACAAACCGACCGCACATTGTTTGTGGTTGCCGTTTAGAAATGGCACCGCATAAACATTTCGGCAACAGTCGGTTTGTGAATGGCTTAGACACCTTGCGGTGTCGTTTTATATTTTCACTGTCATACTAAATTAAAGGAGTAACGATGGAAATAATAATCTTAATCATAGTCTTTGGACTGGCAATTCTTCCAGTAGCACTATTTCGCTTTTTCCGTAGGAAAAAGAACACTAAAACAAAAGAGGAGCGGAGAGAGCAGACAATCACCGCAATCATCATTTTAGCGATCCTATTTCTTATTGTTTTCGTAAGGCAGACAGTATTAAATGACAGAAAAGAAGATATAATAAAAAATGACAGCACCAGCCAGTCCGCACAATAACTCTATGAATACAGAAGAAAACAGAACGTCAACCAAACAACCGAGCAGACTCCGCCGTTTTCTCTATGGCTTGTCATGGTCAATTATATTCCCGATTGTTGTTGCCGTACCTGCGTTTATCATCATGCTCGTGATACTTGCTGGAGTTCTGACGACAAACGTCAATAATGCGGACTTTATGGGCACCATCAACAAAGACGCCATATTTTACCTAGAACTATACTTTTTCGCATTTGTTACTATTTTGGTTGTTATTCTCTTTCTTGTTAAGTGGCTACTGCGGACACGCAAACGGCTATTTCTCCGCTCTGGCGCAAAAGTCCTCGGTGTGTACATTTGGGTCGGTATTTTTGCTACTGGTCTAACTATGGCATTTATTACCAGAAATCCCGACGCAATTAAGCCGCCAGTCGCACAAGACGCGCACCTTATGCAGATTATTGCTGATGTTGGTGGCGACCCCGTAAAACTCAAAGATGTATCGGTGAAGTATGTCCCCGACTACAAAAACGGCTTCAAAAATCAAGCGGGCGAATACTCCTCGGCTGAAGATAGCAGGGGCAATTTTTCTTATGGCACAATGACGATAAAACAAGGACTAGACGCAGAGGAAGAAAAAGTAGTCGTTGCACACGAATATCTGCACCATATATGGGCTTCAGAGCTTGACCAGCAAACCTTACACGACCTCACGAGCCAACTAATGACACTCTACGGACAAGATGAGTGGTTCAAAACAAGGGTTGCGACATACTCAGACACAAATATGTTGATACCAACAGAGCTATTTTCGTTCTACTGTACCGAGTCATCGGATCAGTATTTGACACCCTATGTTGTCGAGCAATGCAACAAATATGTCAACCGCAGTGCGTTGAAGTTTATTCGGTAAGTTCCTAATCAGCGCTATATCTGGTGTATCTATACCAGATATAGCGTGTCTGCCCGACAAACTAATAGCCAGTCATCTTTGTAGGAATATGGCCGATCACAGTTTTATGCAACCAGCCATGTTTGTGAGCTTCAGTTTTTAATTCATGCCTCAAAACTTTGCCGGTTTCATCAACTATATCGACGATCTCAGTATCCATTGCTAAAACCAATTCTAATAATATTTTACATATAAACTCGTCGTTGCTGGGTGACGCGACGAGCTACATTTTCTTTGGGCATCAGTTTTGCAATTTTGGCTTGTATAGCAGCGGCTTCTTCTAAGCGATCGTTGCGCTCATAGGCATCGGCCAAAATCTTGTAAGACTGAATATTTGGCTCGATCGCGACGGCTTTTTCGAGTGAGGCAAACATATTTTTCTGGTGTCCAAGTTTTTCTTGAACTTTAGCATAGGCAATGTGCCTTGAGGCTTGCGACTCGTCCATAGTGAGGGCTTGCTCAAAAGCTAAGCCTGCTTTTTCGTATTGTTCCGTTTCGTAGTAAATCAAGCCGACATTATGTAGGTTTGATGCACTTGGCTCTAGACTTTGGGCGATCTCGAAGCACTCGATTGCATCTTTGTAAGCGCGCTGTTTGGCGTAGATGATTCCGAGACGATTGTATGCCGTAGCATTGCGCTCGTCGACTCTTAGGATCGTTAATAGCGCTTTTTCGGCGCGAAGATATTTACGATCGCGTAAAGACTCTTGAACAATGTCCCAGAGCTTATCGATTTTGTCAGACAAACGATGCGGCAAATCAGGCGAAGATACTTGCTCGGTGGCACGATATAGTGCCCAAAAACCGATGACTGCTAGCAATAATAAACCAATCATACTTTATGCCATTTTAACACAAAATCCGTCAAAATTAAACGAACGTTTTGATTTGCCGCAATCTGATCGATGGCCGTTACGACCATTGCTAGGCGCTGGCTATTTTGCTTGATATCGTTTTTGGTAACTAAACGCCTCTGGATGCTCAGCAATAATTGCAAAAATTTTTGTGCTTGATGTTTTTCTTTAAAATACGGCGCTACAACTTTTAGCGAGTCATAGTTGTTTGTTGATGCTAACAAATTTTTTATAGCTGTTGCCTGGCTAAACAACTCGGCACGCAATTTTGGGACCGATACTAGCTGCTCGGTTAGTTCCGGCAGACCTTCGGCAATAAACATAATCTGTAGTTTTTCTTGGTCTGTAAGGCGCATCGATGAATCGACAATTTTCAAAGATTGAGCATGTGTGATTGGTGGAATCGCAACTTGTTGCAGCCGAGACAAAATGGTCGGTGCTAACTTTTCTGGATGGTAGCTGGTTAGTATAAAAATTATCGATCGTGGTGGTTCTTCTAGCAGCTTCAGTAAGGCATTTTGAGCTGGTATTGTCATACGATCGCAGTTTTCGATGATAACCGAATGAGGCGAGTCAAAGCGAACTTTTGTCTGATCATAAAGTGCACGAATGGCATCAACTGAGATTGAGCCATTGTCGTCAAGCTCGTTTTTCGGATTTGTCGGTAAAACATGAGCCGCAATTTTGGGAGTTAGACAATGCGCATACTTCCCAAGACCAATGCCTTCGGGGCCAGTCAAAAGCAGTGCTCCAGCGGGATTTAAGACGATCGACCGCCACCGATCTCGAAACTGCGGCGCTAAAACTAGATTAGGCGTCATCATTATTTAGTAAATTATCAAATTGTGATGGAACAGGTGATACGAAAACTTGTTTTTTGTTGCTGCTACTACCTGGCAAGTTTATGGCTAATTTGTTCGCATGCAAATACAGTCTTTCGGCTTTTGCTCCGCCATACAATCTATCGCCATGAATTGGCGTTTTTAAATGCGCCATGTGTACACGCAGCTGATGAGTTCGACCAGTCTTTGGCTGAAGCTCAACCAGGCAATAGTGCAAGGATTGTGCGAGCAGGCGCATAGTTGTTTCGGCTGACTTACCAGATGCACTTACTAAAAATGTGCCGCGTTTTTTTGTGCTACGATCGATTGGCAAATCAATTTTTAATTGGCTGTGTCTTGGATAACCATCGATGATCGCTTGGTAACTTTTTTGTACAGTCCGATCTGCGAATTGTTGTTTGAGATAATCAACTGCTTGCGGATTGCGGCCGAGTATCATTACGCCACTAGTGTCCCGATCGAGACGATGAACAACACCGCCACGCACTGGGTCTAGGTCTTTTCCATAGAGCAATGAAATATCAGCAACTGTAATTTCTGTATCGGTTGCATTTTTGTGGTGAGTAAGCATGCCAGCAGGCTTATCGACGACCACAACATCATCATCGATATAAATAACTGGCAACATGTCTTTGCTGCCATGATCTTTGAGAGGCAGGCGTACATCGATATTTTGCTGTTGCGGATTGACTTGGTATTTTGGCGATTCAATTGCAGTATTGTCTACAAAAACGTGACCCGATTTGATATGTTTTTGCCAGGAACTACGCGAAAACTCGGGCATGTTTTCGGCAAGCCAAGAGTCGAGCCGCACCGTTTGTGAATGTTCGATCAACAAGTAAACATCTTTGCCTTTGTACGGCATACCGTAGCTTTTCATCGGAGATTTTGGATTTTCAATAAGCTCAGCATGTTGCACAATACCTACCAACTGGGACATGATATAGTCACTGCGATCATGTGCCGTCTCATCGAGTAGTAAAAAATAGTCCCTGTTTTTGAAACGAAACGAAACCAGCTGATTGATCTTACTCGGGTGCGTGCTACTAACACGCTCAATCTGACGCGGAACATCAGCTTCGGTTGCCTGCTCAAACAATCTTAGTAGAGCCAGTGCGTCTTGGGTGGAAACTTTCATAATACTATTATACTGTACATTTACAGATTAGGCGCGTAGCCCAACAGCTTTTTGGACCCGCAGCAAAGTTTGGTTGGCGACTTGGCTGA
Organism: uncultured Candidatus Saccharibacteria bacterium; assembly: GCA_964572775.1. GTDB lineage: Bacteria > Patescibacteriota > Saccharimonadia > Saccharimonadales > Saccharimonadaceae > SZUA-359. The sequence goes on along the minus strand of CAZNEX010000015.1, from coordinate 13,135 downwards.
CTTCTCTTTCACTAGCGACTAGTTTTTGTAAGACTAGAGCATCGTCGACCTTAGATAAATTAGTCCTGAAATCGGTCAAAAATTGTCCAACTTCACTGGCGACGACTTGTTTGAAATCACCATAGCGGTCAGTTCCTTTAAACTGTGCTTCGACCGATTGCGGCGTATCACTGCGCAGTAAGGCTAAAATATCGATCAAATTTGATATACCAGGCTGGTTAGTTTTATCATAATTTAAGTTTGCTCTGTCGTCTGTGGTCGCACTCATGATTTTTTTGCGAGCAGCATCTGGACTGTCACTGAGGAAGATCACGCCCTTGCCCGTCTCATCGCTCTTGCTCATTTTTTTACTTGGATCGGCGAGGTCTTTGATGCGCAAACCTTGATCTTTACCGAAAAACTTATGCTGATCGGCAACCGATTTGGGGACTGTTAAAATATCGCCAAATTTTGCATTGATGCGCATGGCGATATCGCGTGTAATCTCGATATGCTGGGTCTGATCTTCACCGACCGGCACGTACGATGTATCGTAAAGCAGTATGTCGCTTGCCATCAGCACCGGATAATCAAATAAGCCGACGCTGACTCGATCGCCGCTTAGTTTTGCCGATTTGTCCTTGAACTGTGTCATTCGCTCCATCTCGCCAAAACCGACGAAGTTGTTTAAGAGCACCGTCATCTCGCTGTGAGCCGGTATATAACTTTGGCGGTACAAATGAATCGAGGGGTTGTCGAGCGGCAGACCAGCGGCTACAAACAAGCGTGCGGCTTGTAGGATTTGTTGATTTAGCGAGCTATGATCAATCGGTGTCGTGAAGCTGTGCAGATCAGGAATAAACATATTTATGTTGTAATCGTCTGAATGCTGACGCGCCATGTCGATAATCGGCAGCATGCCACCGAAATAGTTGCCTATGGTTAGGTCATTGTTGGCACGAATGCCGGTCAGAATCGTTGGTTTTGTCATATTGATTATTATAGCAATTTGAATGTAAATGAACTAATCATAAGGTCGGCCGGGAGAATATCATATCTCGTTCTAGTAAGTTTGTCGGATTCATAGCCTGAGCTCATACTGCTAACACTATACAATAAATATGCTCCCGTGAATAGGGAGCATATTTTGCGTAAGTAAATGAACTAACGCTTCGAGTACTGCTCGCGCTTACGAGCCGAACGTAGACCGTATTTTTTGCGTTCTTTTTCGCGTGAGTCGCGGCGTAATAGCTCAGCTTTCTTGAGCGGCGAACGTAGATCTGGTGCACCAACTGTGATAGCTTTTGCGATTGCCATCTTGATGGCATCGACTTGGCCGCTTAGACCGCCGCCCGAAACAAGAATTGATACATCAAATTCTTGTTGCTTGCCGACAAGTGCAAGTGGGTCGGTAACTTCAGCTAGCAAAGTCTTGTTGCCAGACAGATAGTCTGATGCCGACTTGCCGTTGATTGTTACTTCTCCCTTACCCTTTGTTAGACGAGCGCGCGCTGTGGCGCTTTTGCGACGACCGAGGCCGTAATCGTAGGTTTTAGTAGCCATAATTATTTGACCTCAACTTTCTCTGGTTTTTGAGCATCATGATTATGCTCCGCACCTGCAAATACGCGTAGACGTTTCATGCGCTCTGCCGATAACTTGTTTTTAGGCAGCATGCCTTGCACAGCAGCTTCGATGATGCGCTCTGGGAACTTCTCTCGAACTTCTTCAAGACGAGCATCTTTGATACCACCTGGAAAACCACTGTGTCGGTAATACATTTTTTGTAGTTCTTTGTCACCAGTTACTACCGTGTTTGCAGCATTGATAACTATAACGTAATCACCGCCATCAACATGAGGCGTATAGCTTGGTTTGTATTTGCCGATCAAGTATTTAGCGATTTCAGTTGAAACGCGTCCTAGAGGTGCGCTGGCTGCATCAATCAAGATCCAACGGCGAGTAACATCAGCTGGCTTTTGTACAAAAGTCTTCATTACTTTTTCTCCTTTGCAACTGGTTTAGAGGCAGCTTGCAACTCGTCAACAAAGCTAATCTCTGCCATTTGAGCAGCGTCACCAGTGCGAATTCGAGTCCGAACAACACGTACATGACCACTGTTACGCTTGCTTAGCTGAGGAGCAATGCCATCAACTAGCTTAAAAGCGGCTGCTTGAGTTGAAAGACCCGCAATAACCTGTCGACGACCTGCTAAATCACCTTGCTTAGCTTTGGTGATTAGTTTTTCAATGTAGCGAACTAACTCTTTTGCTTTTGGCAATGTAGTCTCGATACGCTCGTGCTCTACTAGGCTAGTCGCTAGACCTTTTAGAAGCGCACGACGCTGATCGCGTTCGCGGCCGAATTTTCGACCTTTATATCCGTGTCGGTGCATTTAGAGCTCCAATTCTGCTAGTTTATCTTTAACTTCATCAAGAGCTTTCGACCCAAAGCCTTTTAGTTCGCGTAGATCTTGGTCAGACAATGTGACAAGATCATGAACAGTACGAATGTCGTTGTTTACAAGTGCATTGGCAGTTCGTGCAGACAAGTTTAGCTCTTCGATCGAAGTGTTTAGCTGGCCGCCTTCATCACCGTTTGATTGACCAAGTGCTGGCGCAGAGCTGACTGTTGTCGCACCTGCAAGAGCTGTGTATTGGTTGACCAAAATAGCGGCTGCTTCTTCAAAAGCATCACGCGGGCTGATAGAACCATTGGTTTCAACAGTTATCTCTAGCTTGTCTAGGTTGGTTTCTTGACCAACACGAGTGCCGTCAACTTTGTAACGCACGCGCACAACTGGGCTAAACATTGCGTCGAGGGCAATCATATCGCTATGTAGGCGTGACTGGCTTGACTCGTCAATGCTGCGGTAACCGCGTCCAGCTTCAACAACTAGGTTGATCTCGACAGATTTTTTCGGATCGTCAATTGTGCAAATAACGTGGTCGGGGTTGATGACTTCAACGTCGGCAGTTGTCTTGATGTCGGCTGCAGTTACAGTACCAGCGCCTTTTTTGACAATCGATACTTCGACTGGCTCATCGCTGTGGCAGATCAAGTTGACGCCTTTTAGGTTTAGCATGATGTCAACGACGTCTTCTTTGACTCCTTCAACCGATGTAAATTCGTGTGTCGCGCCTTCGATACGGAAAGCAACAATTGCGCCACCTCGAATGCTTGAAAGCAAGACGCGTCGCAAGCTGTTTCCGAGGGTGTTGCCGTAGCCTGCTTGTAGTGGTTCGATTACGAAAGTTGCAGTATTGTCGCCGTTGTCACTAACGCTAGAAAGTGCTGGATTGTGAATAACTTTGCTCATATTTATATCTCCTTACCCTTTAGCGTGAGTAGTACTCAACGATTAGCTGTTCATTAATTTCTGGTTCGGCTTCAGCGCGTTGCGGCAAACCGGTTACTTGAATCGTCAACTTCTTGATGTCGCCTTTTACCCAACTAAAAACTTGAGTTGAAGTATTTGCGACGACATTGTCCATGTTTGAGAAGTAACCAGATTTGGTGCTTTTTGGCCGCACAGTGATAACATCACCAGGTTTAACACGGATTGACGGAATGTCAACGCGGCGACCATTTAGCATGAAGTGGCCATGGCTCACTAGCTGGCGAGCGCCACGTCGGCTAGTCGCAAAACCAGCACGGTAGACAGTATTGTCAAGACGACGCTCAAGAAGTTCTAGCAGGTTTTCACCACTTAGACCTTGGCGACGAGTCGCCTCATTCATTAGTTTCGCAAACTGCTTTTCTAGAAGACCATAGGTGCGACGTACTTTTTGCTTCTCACGAAGCTGAGTCTGGTACATGCTTGGCTTGTTGGCTCGACCATGAGCGTGTTCGCCCGGAATACCACTTTTGCGCGCCATGATTTTGTGGGCTTTAGGATGAAGGGCATAACCTTCGCGGCGACTTTGCTTAACAATTGGGGAAGTATCTCGTGCCATTATGCTCTCCTTGCCTTTCGTGGGCGAACGCCACCGTGCTGTACACCGGTCACGTCGCGAATTGACTCGATTGCGATGTCAAAGGCGCCCATTGCGCGAATGGCTGAGTCGCGTCCGAGACCAACTCCTTTTACAAATACATCAACCGATTTGATACCATAATTAGCCTTGGCTAACTCGGCAGCTTTTTCTGCAGCTACTTGAGATGCATAAGCAGTCCCTTTTTTGCTACCGCGGAATCCGCAAGCACCAGCGCTTGAGCCAATTAGTACATTGCCTTTTTTGTCGCAAAAAGTAACAATAGTATTGTTAAATGATGCTTGAATATGTAGCTGACCTGCCGGTACGGATCGGCGTTGTTTCTTCTTGGTCTGGCTAACAGGTTTTGTTGCTTCTGCCATAAAACTATCCTTTCCGTTATCCTAAGTCTTACTTGCTGCTTTAGGTTGTGCGCCACCAACGGCAACAGCCCTACCCTTACGAGTTCGTGCGTTCGTACGAGTACGTTGTCCGCGCGTTGGTAAGCCAGATTTATGACGCAAACCACGGTATGCGCCAACATCTTTCAAGCGTTTAATATTATTTGCTACCAAGCGCTGGAGATCGCCTTCTACATTGTAGTCGGCGTCAATGATTTCGCGAATCTTTTGCTCTTCAGCCTCGGTGAGATCTTTCACCCGAGTGGTCGGCTCTATTTTAGCCGCCGCAAGGATGGTCGAAGCGTGCTTTGGACCGATGCCGTAAATATACGTCAAAGCGATCTGCACTTGCTTCTCTGCGGGTATAACTACCCCAGAAATTCGAGCCATGCTTAACCCTGCCTTTCATTGGTTATAAGACAAAACCTACGGTTTTTTCTCATCGCGCCGGTGGCGAAATAAATTCGCCCGTCGGGCTGCTCTTTTTCCCTATCGGTCAATGAGCTGACGAGAACCACTTAGCCTTGCCTCTGCTTATTCTTAGGTTTTTTCTTGTTGATGACACGGAGGCGCCCTTTGCGGCGAACCAGCTGATCATCCGGGCTGATTTTTTTGACACTCGCACGAACTTTCATGAGTGAATAAAAACTCCCTTTCAGGCAAAACCTGACTTAATATTATTATTGTACGCGGAAGACGATTCTGCCCTTCGAGAGATCGTAAGGGGTTAACTCTACTTCTACGCGATCGCCCGGTACCAAACGGATATAATGTTTGCGCATTTTGCCGCTAATATGAGCGATAATACTAAGGCCATTCTCAAGTTCAACACGAAACTGGGTATTAGGTAGTGCTTCCACTACAACACCTTTTAGTTTGATGACTTCCTTTTGACTCGCCATAGATATACAAATGTATATTATAGGGCAAGCACTCTTAAATGTAAAGTAGAATTGGAGATAATGTTTACTGGCAGTCGATTTTGAGATAATCTTGCTCTATTAGTTGAGTTATTAGCTTCGACTGATTCTCGAATATTTGGACGATAAGATTGAAATATATATGCTATTTGTAATCGTCGTAAGTGACCATCAGAGCGCGCGAGTTTAGCTGTCGTAGTGTCTCGAGACCGACTGTTACCACAATCAACAATCCTGTACCGCCAATTGCCAGGTTGGTAGCTTGAATCCCCAGTTGCGTAAAAACATACTCGATGATGTATGGCAAAATAGCAATCAGACCCAGTGCTAGCGATCCGAACAATACTAGGCGGTTAACGGTGCGGCTTAAATATTTCTCAGTTTGCAAACCAGGACGGATTCCTTCGATAAAACCGCCTTGCTTTTGCAGGTTTTCTGCAATTTCATTACTGTTGAAAGTAATACCGGTATAGAAGTATGTAAACATGATGACCAATATGAAATATGCTGCTGGGTAGATAAAGGCATGCCACCCGCCGCTGAGGTAGGTTTGTTGTGTTGGCGCAGAAAACCATGTCATTAGATTGTTAGCAAGATCTAGATACTGCGGATTGTTAGTTGCCTTAAGCGCATTACCAACAAATGCCGGTAAGCTTAGAAAAGCGACTGCAAAAATAACTGGAATCACACCTGCTGTAATCAACTTGATCGGCAAAATGCTTTTTACTCCGCCATAAGCGCTATTGCTGTTGACGCGTTTTGCATAATTGATAGTGACGATACGCTGAGCTTCATTGATTTTGACGAGCAGGTACAAGATTATCAAAGACAGCGCCCCAATACCAAGCACGATCCAAAACGCTGTCGGATTGATCGGAAGATTAATACCGAAGACATTTAACTGGCCTTCTGATGTGTTGATTAGCGATCCAATCACGGTCGCGAGCGTGGTCGGTAGCTGGCTGATAATACCAGCGAAAATCAACAGCGATATACCATTACCGATACCTTGTTCGGTAATCAGCTCACCTAGCCACATCAGAATTATTGAACCAGCCGTCATAGCTGTAACGGCCACTATCCACTCAAATATCGAGGTATCAAGATTACCGACCGTCGAGCCAGCGGCATATTGCTGTCGAATAATATAGATAAAGGCGATCGACTGAACAATCGCTAACGGCACGCTAAGAAGACGCGTCCACTGGTTGATACGGCGTCGACCGCTTTCACCATCTTTGTGAAGCTCTTCCATACGCGGTACGACTTTTGTCAAAAGCTGCGTAATAATACTGGCGGTAATAAACGGACTGAGGCCAACCAAGACGATCGATAATTGGGCTAAAGCTCCACCCGAAAGTAGGTTCAAAAAGCCGCCAAAATCTGTGCTAGACAATGCTTGTGTGACAATTTTTTTAAGTTCGGTAGGCTCAGCCAAAGGCACAGGTATGTGCGCTAAAAATCGATAAACGATAATCAAGCCCAGCACGATACCAAGGCGTTTTTGCATGTCGCGGTTTTTGAGCGACCTAAAGATAATTTTCCAGTTCATCCCCAATTCCTGTCTTGTCTAGTAAATATGTGCTTATTATACACAAAAAACTCCGGCGTTTGAACCGGAGTTGATGTTTTTTGTGATAAAAAGATTACTTTTTGTCAGTTTTTTCGACTGATTTCTGAGTTGGAGTAGCTGTTTTTTCAAAACTACCACCAGCTTTTTTGAGAGCAGCAACTACTGAAGCTGAAGCGCCTTGAGTTTTCAAAGCAACTTTTGCAGTTGTTTCGCCGCGAGCAATGACCTTAACAGCGTGAAAAGGTGTCGCTATCAGACCAGCTTCAAATAGAGCCATGTTGTCGACAGTACCTTTTAGGGCATTTAGGTGGTCGCTATAGACAACTTGAGCTGGAACGCGCTTGCTTTTGAAGCCGCGACGTTTTGGAGCCGCTGAAACAACAGCATTCTGTCCACCTTGAAAGGTCGCATGTAGCTTGCTGCCAGTACGAGCGTTTTGACCCTTAGTACCACGACCAGCCGTCTTACCGCCGCCTGCTGAAATACCACGACCAACGCGCTTACGCGACTTGTTGGCGCTAGCTTGGAGTTCATTGTATTTCATTACTTGTCCTCCTTGGATGCTTTTTTAGCAGTAACTTTTTTCTTGACCGGGCTATTGAGCCACTGTTCGCGTGGAACTTGAGCTCTTAGAGCTTCGATAGTTGCATAAGCAATGTTCACCTTGTTGGTGCTACCGAGGCTTTTTGAAAGTAGGTTACGAATACCAGTTACGCCAACAACCGCACGCACGACACCACCAGCAATAATACCGGTACCAGGAGCGGCTGGCTTGATCAAAACTTGAGCGCCAGCAACCTTAGTTTCCATTTCGTGTGGGATTGTTTCGTTTGCTAGCGGAATGGTGATCATGTTTTTCTTGGCAACGTCTGTTGCCTTGGCGACAGCCGTCTGCACATCTGCGCCCTTAGAGACACCGACACCGACTTTATCTTTGCGGTTACCGACTACAACTAGTGCCTTAAAGCGGAAACGGCGTCCACCTTTGACGACACGAGCCACGCGGTCGATATTGATTACTTGTTCTTCAAATTCTTTTGGTGCTTCTGGGACACCATTTCGTCGGTCATCGCGACGACCGCCACGAGCTGGGCGCGCATTGCGGCCTTCGGTTCGCGGGGTAGTATTTGCTGTTTGTTCAGCCATACTAAAACTCCAATCCTTCTTTACGGGCAGCATCGGCAAGGGCAGCTAGGCGCGGGCCATAGTTGCGGCCATTGCGGTCGAACACTACACGAGTTATTTTTTGCTTCTTAGCCACTTTTGCGACCTCAAGACCAATAGCTGCACACTTTTCGGTCATAGTGCCAGATGTTTTTTTGCCAACTGTAGTGGCGCTAGCAAGAGTCTGACCTTTTACATCGTCAATCAATTGCGCTGACACATGCAGATTGCTGATCTTAACACTGAGGCGTGGACGCTCAGCAGTACCAGATACGCGTGCTCGAACACGAGCTTTGCGAAGAGAGCGGTTGAGTAGTTTTTGTGCAAGATTAGCCATATTACTTACCTGTCTTTCCTGCCTTGCGCAAAATTTGCTCGTCGGCATACTTAATCCCCTTGCCCTTGTATGGCTCAGGCTTTTTAATAGCACGGATTTCAGCCGCGGTTTGACCAACTTTTTGCTTGTCGATACCGCTGACAATAATTTCCATCTTGTTGACAGTAATCTGAATACCATCTTGGGCTTTGTACTTGACTGGGTGGCTTAGACCGACGCTTAGTTCGAGGTCTTGACCGCTACCAGATACACGATAACCGACACCGTTGACTTCAAGTTTTTTCTCGAAGCCTTTGGTGACGCCATCGACGGCGTTGTTGAGCAGGGCGCGCTGTAGGCCATGCTGTGCCTTAGCGACTTTTTCGTCATCCTTGCGGGTGACAGTTGCGACTCCATCTTCGACTTTGACTGTCACATCGCTCAGATGAGGCACAGTGAGTTCGCCCTTGGCGCCCTTTACTGTGATAGCATCTGAATCGACCGTGATTGTCACGCCTGATGGGATCTGAATTGGTAGTTTTCCGATTCGACTCATGATTTATCCTTTCTTACTTTGATTTCAATGACTTTGCTAAAGCTTCTGTTGCCGTTACGTCCAAAATCCTATAGTTATCAAGCTGAGTCAAGTGCGCGTCAGGGTTTCTTTTAAACGCGTATTCGACTGTTTCTTCAAACGAAGAAGGATCACTAGGACGAAAATACCAAATAATTGCACCACCCCCTTGGGTTAAAAGAGGATCATATTGATCTTTTCTGGGCAAGTTATCTTTAAGCATTAGTAGACCTTTAGCAGCAACTCGCCGCCTAGTTTGTTTTTGACAGCCTCGGCACCGGTCATAACGCCTTTACTGGTGCTGACGAGGACGATACCGCGGCCTTGCTTGACTTTTGGTATATCTGCGGCAGCGACGTAGACGCGACGGCCAGGTTTGCTGACACGGGCGATCTCGTTTATGACGCAGTTTTCGCCAGGTTTGTTAATTGTGACGACCAATGTACCACGTGGTTTGCCGTCTTCAACCTTCGCATCAGCGAGGTAATTGTTTTTGACGAGTTGCTCAGCGACAACTTTCTTTAGCTTTGAAGTCGGGACGCGAACTTCTGTTTTGCCGACCATTGCGGCGTTCCTGATACGGGTCAGGAGGTCAGCGATTGGATCTGTAGATTGTAGACTCATATATTCATTCCTCCTTTCCTACCAACTACTCTTTCTTACGCCTGGGATCTTGCCCTCTGAGGCAAGTCGGCGGAAGCTATAACGCGTCAAACCGAACTTACGCATGTAACCGCGCGGACGGCCAGTTAGGCTATCACGGTTTTTGAAGCGTGTCGGACTAGCGTTACGAGGTAGCTTCTGCAGGCCATCGAGGTCGCCTAGTTCTTTTAGCTCGGCGCGTTTGGCAGCAAATTTCGCAATCATTTTTTGGCGCTTAAGGTCGCGCGCTATCATGGATTTCTTAGCCATTATTTGCCTCCTTTTTCAAACGGTATGCCGAATTTTTCGAGCAATGCACGGCTAGCGGTTTTGTTGCCATTAGCGAGTGCAAATGTTACCTGCATGCCATGAACAACCTGAGTTTCTTCGAATGACAGTTCTGGAAAGATGCTCTGGTCGGTGATACCTAGATTGTAATTGCCAGCGCGGTCAAACTTGGTACCAACGCCATGGAAGTCGCGTACACGCGGCAAACTGACATTGGCCAATCGGTCCAAGAACTCGTACATGCGAGCGCCGCGAAGCGTCACAAGTGCGCCAATCGGCGCGCCCATACCAGCACGAATCTTAAAACCAGCAATTGATTTTTTGGCAAGACGCTTGGTTGGCGCCTGGCCAGTAACCTTATTTAATGTATTGGTAACGACTTCTTGAAATCGTTTGTCCTCTTTGTGCTTGCCCATACCGACACTGACAACGATTTTCTCAAGTTTTGGAACCTGATGAATGTTTTCAAGCTTTAATTCGGCCTGGAGTTCCCGAGAGTACTGCGACTCATATAGGGCTTTCAAGCGAGGAGCAGTTGTAGTGGTGCTTTTCGCCATTACTTAATCTCCTTATTCTTTTGTTGACGTGCGACGCGTACTTTGGCGCCTTCGGCATTGACTTTGTAACCGATGCGACTAGTTTTGCCAGTCTTTTCATCAGTAACAAGTGCCAGCTTCGATAGTGGAATTGGGACGTGAATATCTTTGGTTCCACCGCGCGGGTTTAGTTGGCTCGGCTTGACCTTGCGGCTACGAACACCGACGTTTTCGATCAATGCAGCGTTTTTGTTAGGCAAAACAGCCACAACTTTGCCAGTTGTACCCTTGCTTGCGCCAGAGATTATCTTAACTAGGTCGTCTTTTCGAATGTGTGACATTTTAAAGTACCTCCGGAGCTAAGCTAATAATCTTTGAGTAGCCCATGTCGCGCAGTTCGCGTGGTACAGGACCAAAGACACGAGTGGCTTTTGGCGTCTTGTCTTCGTTGATAATCACAACAGCATTGTCGTCAAAACAAATGGTCGAGCCGTCTTTACGACGAATTTGTTCGCGTGTACGAACGATAACGGCTTTTACTACAGATTTTTTCTTGACGTTGCCATTTGAAGCGGCCTCTTTGACCGAACAAACGATGACATCACCAATACCTGCAGTTCGTCGCCGAGTACCGCCAAGTACGCGGATACAAAGAACTTCCTTTGCGCCGCTGTTGTCAGCCACTTTTAGACGAGTTTCTTGTTGAATCATGCCGATGCCTCCTCGGTGTCGTCCTTGAGGTCGATGTGACCCTTCGAGCGTTCAACGATTTCAAGTAGCGTAAATGTTTTCGTCTTTGAAATCGGACGAACTTCACCAATAACTACTTTGTCACCTACTTTGGCATCATTTTTAGCATCATGCGAAGTGTAGGTACGAGTAACTGTAAACTGCTTTTTGTAGACTGGATGAGTCTCGCGTGAAGTCACAGTAACAGTGATCGTTTTATCACGAACGTCCGAAGTAACAATACCGGTCAATGTTTTTTGAGCCATATTACTTCTTCCTTTCCGTTAGTTGCTCTATCCGCATGGCGGTTTTTAGACGAGCGATTTCTTTTCTAGTTGCACCTAGAACGCGCGGGTTGACCAATTCGCCAGATTTGTGCGAAGCGCGTGCTGTCTGTAAGTCGGCCAACTTGCCCGCTAATTGGGTAGCTAGGTCGTCTTTAGCGTCAGCTTTCTTGGCGACAGTCTTTTTTGCTGCGACTTTTTTTGGTTCAGCCATCTTAGAAATCCTCCTTTCGGACAAATCGAGTCCTGACTGGTAGTTTGTGGCCAGCTAGACGCATAGCTTCGCGGGCCGTCTCTTCAGTCACACCTTTGATCTCAAAGAGGACTGTACCAGCTTGTACTTTGGCTACAAAAAACTCTGGCTGACCCTTGCCGCCGCCCATCTTAAGACCAAGCGGTTTGCGAGTAACAGGAGTGTGTGGGAAAATGCGAATCCAGATCTTACCGCCACGCTTGATGTAGCGAGTCATCGCTTGACGCGCAGACTCAATCTGGCGGCTGTTGATGCGCTCGTTGTCGAGGCTCTGTAGCCCAAAGTCGCCGAAAGCAACGTAGTGACCGCGAGTCGCAACACCTTCGTTTTTGCCGATGCGGACTTTGCGGAATTTGGTTTTCTTTGGTAGCAACATTAGTCGTCACTCCTTTCGCCCTTGTAGATCCAGACTTTGATACCGATGATACCGCTACCATTTGGACCTTGAGCGCGGGCAACATGAAAATCAACGTCAGCGCGCAAGGTGTGTAGCGGCACTCGATCACCTTTTCGCGACGAGCCATTTCAGCGTTATTTAGTCGACCAGCTACCTCGATACGAATACCTTTGGCGCCAGCTTGCATCGTGCTTTGAGCCGATGATTTAACAGCCCGGCGGAAGTTGATACGACGTTCAAGCTGACGAGCGATATTTTCGGCGACAAGTTTGGCAGAAAGCTCTGGACGCTTGACTTCCTCGATATTGATGCGCACAGGGCCGCCAACAATTTTTTCGATGGCAGCTCGTAGCTCGGTTACGCCAGCACCGCCGCGGCCAATCACAACACCAGCTTTAGCGGTGTGGATCGTCACAGTCGTTAGATTTGCGCTGCGCTCAATGTCGATTGCGCTGATGGTTGGTCGTGATGCGAACTTACTTTCGATAAAGTCGCGCACTTTGACATCTTCCGCCAACCACTTGGCAAAATCGCGTTTGCCAGCAGAAAACCAGCGCGAACTCCAGTTTTTGTGGACTTGGAGGCGGAAGCTAATTGTGATTACTTTCTGACCCATTATGCCTCCTTTTCCTTAGCTGCAGGCTTCTTAGCGGCTGCAGGTTTCTTCTTTGGTTTGATCGTTCCAGTCACTTCAACAAGAATGTGGCTAGTTTTCTTCTGGAATGGTAATGCCATACCACGCATGTGAGGCTTAAACCTCTTTAGGCGCGGGCCAGCCGTGACGCTAAGAGTCGTAATTTGCAAACTACGAGCATCAAGACCGTGGTTGTTGACAGCATTGCTCTGAGCGCTAGCGATTGCTTTGGCAACTGGACGCGCCGAACGACGAGTCGTGTGGTCAAGTATAACTAGAGCATCAGCCACACTGCGGCCGCGTACCAAGCTAGCTACGATCGATACTTTGCGGGGCGCAAGATCGATGTCTTTGGCTAAGGAACGCACGGTATATAGTTGTGTTTCAGCCATATTATTTCTCCTTGCCTCCGTGCTTGCGGAATTTGCGAGTTGGGCTAAATTCGCCTAACTTGTGGCCGACCAAGTTTTC
>CAZNEX010000014.1:22084-24550 GCA_964572775.1 uncultured Candidatus Saccharibacteria bacterium | reverse complement strand
CTTTCGGGCAGTTATTCCTCACTTTGGGGCACGTTCCCACGCGTTACTCAGCCGTTCGCCGCTCGCCGACATTTCTCACTCTTCACTCCTCGTTGCTTACTTGTTGGGGTTACCAACGATTAAGCGTTCTTCCTTCGATTATAAGACGGAATTTTATAAACAAAATTCCTACTCCTATCTCGAAAGACGAGAAGCGAACAGTGAGAAACTCGCTGCCGCTCGACTTGCATGTGTTAGGCACGCCGCCAGCGTTCATCCTGAGCCAGGATCAAACTCTCCATAAAAAATATGGTTATTTAACTACATCACTGAAGTGATAGTACTTGTTTCCATAAAGTGTTTCTGATTTTCACAGAAACGTCTACTCAAAAATAGACTGACGATGATAATTGCACAACTGAATTGTTAAATTGCAGTCATCAAAATACTGTGTCGACTAAAAACGCTTTCGCATTAGACAATCTCCTCGCATTTTTATCACAAATTGTGACAGACTGAAATTAATTTTACTCTTAAGTTTGTGTTTGGTCAAGTCATTTTAGGAATTATGTCGTTGCGAAAAAAACAACTACGCCAATTACGACACCTAGAGTCGCTCCAGCGAGCACCTCAAGCGGCGTGTGACCCTTGGCTGCTCGAGGTAAGCGGATACTCTTGTTTACCGACGAGTTATGTATCAACTGGCGAATAGCCGCCCCCTGCTCTCCAACAGACCGGCGTACCATGACAGCGTCGTACATGACGATAGCAGCGAACAGTGCTGATAGCGCAAAAATCGCGCTATCAAAGCCCTCATGTAAACCGATGAGTATTGCTAAGCTAACTGTGGTAGAGCTATGTGCGCTAGGCATATTGCCAGAAACATACAGTTGACGCAGATTATTAAGATTGCGATCACGTACTACTGCAATTACATACTTCATACCCTGAGATATGACCCAAGCCGTAAATATTACTAATAGGTACGAGCTAATTTTCATTCTTCCTCGCTGTCCTCAGGTTGATTGCGCATCAATCCGATAGATGACACTGCATCGCCATCGGCAAGACGCATAATAGTAACTCCTTGAGTAGTGCGTCCAAGTAGCTTGATGTCATTCAAACTAAGCCTGATTGTTTGACCATTCTGCGAGATTAACAGTGCTTCACTCATATCTGGGTCTAATGTCTGAACCGATATAATTGGTCCTGTCTTTGCAGTTACAACTGCTGCTTTTATACCAACTCCACCCCGCTTGTGGCTTGGGAAATTACTAACTTTGGTGCGTTTGCCAAAACCATTTTCGCTGATAACAAGCAGGATCTGGTCGTCGTCACAGACAACGTCCATACCAACTACTCTATCATTAGCGCGCAAACGAACTCCTCTGACGCCTCTAGCTGTGCGGCCCATTGGACGAGCATCCGTTTCGTTAAAGCGTACCGCTTGCCCTGCTGATGTCGATATGATGATATCGTTATTACCAGTTGTTTGTTTGATCCATCTTAGTTCGTCATTATTATCTAGTGTAATTGCAATTAGTCCGTTTGTCCGGATATTGCTGTAATCTTTCAAAGGCGTCTTCTTGACGGTTCCCATCGTTGTAGCCATAAACAAGAACCCGTCTTCCCCAGCATCTTTTGGACGACCGATGATGGAAGTGATCTTCTCTTCGGGTTGAAGTTGCAATAAATTGACAGCCGCCAGACCCTTAGCTGCAAGACCAGCCGCTGGCACCTCGTAAGCTTTTAGTCTAAAGACACGACCTTTATTAGTAAAGAAAAGAAGAGTGTCATGAGTATTGGCAGGCACTAGCTGATTAATGATGTCTTCTTCCTTTGTCGACATGCCACGCTTACCTTTTCCGCCCCTGTTTTGACGCCGGTACTCGCTAAGCGATGTGCGCTTGATGTAGTTTTCGGTTGTTAGCAAAATAACACTCTCTTCTTCAGGTATCAATTCTTCATCGCTAAACTTACCGAGCTCGTGGTTGATAATTTGACTGCGGCGCCCATCACCATACTTTTCTTTTATTTCTAGAAGTTCAAGCTTGATGATAGCAAAAATTTCATTTTCATCGGCCAAGATCTCTTCAAAACGCTTGATCATTTTTAGCAATTCATTAAGTTCGTTCTCAATTGTCTCTCGCTCGAGACCAGTTAGACGCCTTAGTTGCATCGCTAGAATTGCCTTCGCTTGGATCTCACTGAGCTTGAACCTGGTAATTAAGGCTTTCTCGGCTTCATCCTGAGTTTTACTGCCGCGAATTATCTTAATTACTTCATCGATGTGATCGAGTGCAATCTTGTAACCTTCAAGAATATGGGCTCGTTCTTTGGCTTTTCGTAGCTCAAATTCCGTCCGCCGACGCACAACTTTTTGACGATGCTTGATAAATTCTTGCAGCATCTCTTGGAGGCCAAGAATTTTTGGTTGAATACCATCAACCAGCGAAAGCATGTTGTAATTAAAGCTACTCTGTAGTG
>CAZNEX010000014.1:0-22074 GCA_964572775.1 uncultured Candidatus Saccharibacteria bacterium | reverse complement strand
ACAGCTGATTAAGAACTTTCTTAGGATATCCGTCTTTCTTAAGCTCGATAACAATCCGGACTTTTCCTCTAGAACTTTCGTCGCGAAGATCGCTAATGCTAATCTTCTTGTCCTTGTATAGTTCGCCAATTTTTTCAACAAGTGTTGCTTTATTTACACCATATGGAATTTCTGTAACAATAATCTGGTGACGACCTTTTTTGGTTTCTTCGATTGTGGCAACCGCTCGCACGGTCACACTACCACGCCCTGTTAGATAAGCCTGACGCATCGGTGCACCGCCATAGACTGTTGCGCCAGTTGGAAAATCGGGGCCTTTCACATGCTTAAGCAAATCATCTAATGATGCATCTGGATTATCAATTAGCTCAACTGAGGCGTCAATTAGTTCGCTCAAATTGTGTGGCGGTATGTTGGTGGCCATACCAACCGCAATCCCAATCTGACCATTTAGTAATAGGTTTGGCACCTTAGCCGGTAAAACAACAGGTTCCTGTTCAGATCCGTCATAGTTGTCTCTAAAGTCTACGGTTTGCTTATCAATATCAGCTAGCATTTCATCTGAGAATCTCTGCAAACGAGCCTCGGTATATCGACTAGCCGCTGCTGGGTCGCCGTCCATAGAGCCAAAGTTGCCCTGTCCCTGTACTAGAGGGTAGCGTAGTGACCAGCCTTGTGCGAGACGAACCATCGAATCATAGATTGCACTATCACCATGAGGGTGATACTTACCCATGACGTCACCAACAATGCGAGCACTTTTAACGAACTTCGAGTTACTTCGATTTCCATTGACATTCATTGAGTGTAGAATGCGACGATGTACAGGCTTTAAACCGTCTCTGACATCCGGTAAAGCACGCTCAACGATCACACTCATCGAGTAACGGAAGAAACTTTCTTCCATTACATTTTCAATTGTTCGCTGCTCCACTCCGGCAATTATCTCTTGCGAGCCTAGGTTATCCGTTGCTGTAATCTCATCATTTATTTGCTTATCGTCTTCGTTCATATCCATTACTCCTATACATCCAGGTCATCAAGCTTAGCATCTTTTGCACGCGCCTGAATAAAAGTTTTTCTCAGTGAAACTTCATCGCCCATTAGTTTTGTAAAAATTGCATCAGCTTGCTCAGCATCATTGATCTTGACCTGGCTGAGCACTCTATTGTCTGGATTCATAGTGGTCTCCCATAGCTGGTCAGCGTCCATTTCACCTAGACCCTTAAACCTTGAAATCGTAACTCCTGCCTGCTTGAGTAGATCAGCCGACTCATCAATCACAGCGCCTCTATCTTGCTTCTGAGCTATTACTTCCCGTAATGACTCTTCGAGTGCAAGCTCGTCATAGACGTATTGCTTTTTTTGCCCGCGATTAATGCTATAAAGTGGCGGCTTAGCAAGATACACATAGCCACCTTCAATAACTTCTTTCATGTACCGGAACAAGAACGTAAGTAGTAGTGTAGCAATATGGCTGCCGTCAACGTCGGCATCTGTCATGATAATTATCTTATGATAACGTAGCCCATTGATATCAAACGAATCACCTATTCCAACTCCAAAGGCTTGGATCATAGCGACGATCTCTTTATTTGCAAACATTTTATCGAGTCGAGCGCGCTCCGTGTTAAGAACCTTGCCGCGGAGAGGCAAAATAGCCTGAGTCTTACTATCTCTACCTTCTTTTGCAGAACCTGCAGCTGAATCACCCTCAACAATGTAAATTTCACTTTCATCAGGATTTTTGCTTGAACAGTCATACAGCTTGCCAGGTAGCCCCATGCCATCAAGAGCACCTTTTCTAAGCACGTTATCACGAGCGGCTCGTGCGGCCTTTCTAGCGCGAGCCGCCAAAACAGCCTTACCGATTATCTTTTTAGCAACTTCAGGTGTTTCGTCTAGATAGTAGGCAAAATACTCATTCATCACCTGCTCAACATAGCGACGGACTTCAGGATTACCTAGCTTATTTTTAGTCTGACCTTCAAACTGCGGGTCTGGTAATTTCACCAAGATAACCGCCGTCAAACCTTCACGAATATCATCCCCTGTTAAATTCTCTTCTTTCTCTTTTAAGAGTCCATTTTTGCGAGCATAATCATTGATTACCCTTGTAAGAGCCGCCCTAAATCCGACCAAATGCGTTCCGCCATCAGGTGTTAGAACATTATTTGCAAACGGCTTGACAAGCTCGATAAAAGTATCATTATACTGAACGGCTATCTCTATGACAGAATCTTCGACTTGTCTTTCGACATAAAAGACGTCTTCTGCAAGTACGTCTTTGCCGATATTTAAATTCTTAACGTAACTCTTAATACCGCCTTCAAAATAAAAAGCTTGCCTCTCACTAGTCCGGTGGTCAACTACGGCTGTATGTACGCCCTTAGTAAGATAAGCTTGGTGACGTAGGTAATTTACCACCCATTTATAGTCAAATGTAACTGTCTCTTTAAATATCGTCGGATCGGGGTAAAATGTAATTCTTGTTCCGTCTGGACGATCGGCTTTACCAATTTTTTGAAGAGGTTTAGTTGTGCTGCCTTGAGCGAATTCCATCTGGTAGAGATCGCCGTCTTTGACAACTTCAGCAATTAGCTTGGTAGAAAGCGCATTGACGACACTCGAGCCTACACCATGCAGACCAGACGAGACTTTATAGCCGCCGCCGCCGAACTTTCCACCTGCGTGAAGGATTGTCAAAACGGTCTCTAGAGTGCTAACGCCTGTCTTTGGATGTTTATCTACAGGTATACCTCGACCATCGTCAGTAATTGTAATACCGCCGTCTTCGAGAATGTCGACGTCCACTCGGGTCGCAAATCCCGCAATCGCTTCGTCAACGGAATTATCTGCAATTTCCTTAATAAGATGGTGAACACCGTCGTAGCCAGTGCTACCAATATACATCCCGGGTCGTTTACGTACCGGCTCAAGGCCTTCAAGCACTTGAATCTGTGACCCGTCATATGAGCCGTTATTTTTTTGTTTGGCCATTTGATCCCTCTCTTAAATTACCGCCACTTTGTCTCTTGAGACTATCTATAGGTATTATAACGGAAAAATACTGTTCGCTCAAGTCCTTGCACTGAACATAATTCTTATGCTATGATCATTCTAAAGAGGAAAATAAACATGTTTAAAAAAATCGTATCAAATGCAGCATTTAGCCCCGCACTAGTCGGTCAACTGGGATTTTATGCCCGTAGACTTAAAAAAGAAGAAGCCACTAGACGTGCTGGCGTTATTTTTACTGTTCTTGCTCTAATTTTACAGTCATTTGCAGTTTTCTCTCCACCCGAACCAGCTAACGCTGCTAGTAGCAACGACCTTATCTATGGCGGTATTACTTCTAAGACCGATCTACTCAATAACTATGATAGCAACGAGAAGTTTCGCAAAATTATCACTTACGCCGGTATTACGCGCGAGGAGCTTGCCGCTACTACAGAGAAAACTATCAATAACTTGAGCGGCGGAACTGGGGAAAAAGCTTGGAAAAGCTGGGGTTATAACTCGTTTTTTAGTCCAAGCCAAGGTGAAGTAAAGTATGTCGTTGACTCATCGACAACAGTCTATGCTAGACCAAATTATCTCTTTAACTCAACTCCTTACGAGAAAGAACACGGAAAAGACATTAGAGTTCTTTACGGAGCATCTAAAAGACTCGGCCATTTTGGTATCATGTTCGCCTGCGGTAACGTATTTATCCAAGACCCACCAAATCCGCCTCCTCCGCCTCCGCCACCTCCGCCACCAGCCTTCGCTGCATGTACATCACTAGATACGCTTATTCATAGCTATAATGAACGACGCTTTATGGCATCAGCTACTGTTAAAAACGGTGCGACCATATCAAACTACAGTTTCACTGTTCGCGACAAGAATAATACTGTAGTTAAAGCCTTTAATTATAAGAGTAGTAGTACATCTGTCACAACTGGGAATGTTGCTTTCGATCCAGGTACATATACAGCTCAGGTATCTGTAAATACTAGCGAAGGCATTAAAACAAGCGATGACTGTCGCGACTCATTCACCATTTCTAAGCCTGGTATAACGATTGAGAAGTCAGTCGAGGGTGGTCAATCTGCAAAAATTCAGCTTAACACTCCTTATACATACACTGTCGTTGTTAAAAATACAGGAAGTGTAAGACTAACCGATGTGGCTGTTTCAGATGTAGCACCACCAAATGTTGACTTTTTATCATCGTCGGCAGGAACCATCACCAACAGAAAAAGTTGGCAACACAATATATTAGTAATCAACAGCGGCCAAGAAGTTTCGTTTACCATCAAGGCTCAGGTCACAAAACCAGCAGAGCCAGGTCAAACCATCATCAAAAACACTGCATGTGTCAATGCCAAAGAAATCGATGGCGATAAGGATGGTTGTGATGATGCCGATGTATCAGTTCCTGAAGTGACTATAAAAGTCTGCGACCTCGTAACGAACAAAATTGTAACTATCAACAAAAGTGACTTCAACAAAGAGCGCTATTCTACCAATCTTGAAGATTGTACAATGATCGAGGTCTGTGATACAGCTACAGATACCATAACTACGATCAGAAAAACAGCTTTCGACAAAACTAAGCATAGCCTATCTCTAGATCAATGTAGCGACATCCAGGTCTGCGACCTATCATCTGGAGAGATCATCAAGATCAAGAAAAATGATTTTGACCAAGCTAAGCATTCAAAACAGCCCTCTGACTGTGTACCAAAAATTGCGGTTTCGAAAAAAGCCAACAACATGACTCAAAAAGGTGTTGATGCTTCCACAACAGTAGCAAAGTCGTCAGAAATAATTGAGTACTCAATTACGGTTCAGAATGTTGGCGATGTCGATGCTGAAGCAAAATTTGTCGAAAATCTAGCCGATGTCATGGAGTACTCGACAATCTATAATTCGGGTGGCGGTGATTATAACAAAGAAACCAACCAACTAACATGGCCGTCTGTCATGCTAAAACCTGACGAAAAACGAACACAAGTCTTTACAGTCAAGCTGTTGTCAGCAATCCCAGAAGCTGCTCAAGGCACCAGTCACCCAGCTTCATATGACTGCAAAATGACCAATACATTCGGCAACTCGATAGACGTCAAGGTCGACTGTCCAATCGAAAAAGAAGTTGAGCAAACTATTAGCCAACTCCCACGCACAGGTGCTGGTAGCAATATGCTATTTGCAGCCGTGACATTAGCAGTTGTCGCTTACTTTTATGCTCGCTCACGTCAGATGAAGACTGAAATGCGATTGATACGACACGACTACAATAGTGGCTTACTTTAACTAGATTTAGGGGTGGAAAATATGAACGAGTACAAACGAGATGGCGCAGTAGAATCACGCGAGTTTGAACTGCCAAAAAAAGATATCGAAGCTATTGAGACAAAGATTAGACATCACGAAGCTGATAAAAAAATCGAAACAGGTCGAGGAGAAAAAGACGATGTTAACTCTGCTGAGCGTGAAGCAGTTAAGCTTGCCGAACGATCTACCCGACTTGAAACTCAAGGAACAGTTCAACCCCATGAAGCTCGCCGCGATACACTTGTTTCTCGCCAAGAGAAAGATCATGCCTTTAAGTCAACTATGGAGTCGGTACAGCAGCAGTTATCCCCTGCCGAAAGAGCTTTTAGCAAGATCATCCATAACCCAGTTATTGAATCGATTAGTAACGCTGCTTCAAAAACAGTTGCTCGTCCAAATGCTATCTTAGCAGGCAGCATAACAGCTTGTATTGTTGTACTAGCAGTCTATTTAATCGCTCGTCAGTACGGATACGCATTATCTGGTGCCGAGACAATCTTTGCATTCGCATTCGGCTGGATAGTTGGTATAGTCTACGACTTCCTAAAAGCAATGATTACTGGCTCAAAATTATCTTAGGCTACTAAGCCTCTCGGCTTTCTCTATTGCCTTATTAGCGGATCTTAAACGATACTTCTTCTGGCACGTCGCCTTGTCGGTTGGCGTTTTTAGCGCGCAGCTTCAAACTATCTGGGCTTGCTTGCTTATCGGGCACTAGATCAGTTGTACCATTCATCGCTACAGGAAGCTTGGTGCTATCAGCTGGCTGGTCGTCTTTGACCGCACTATTGAATTGATCGCTGTTTTTGGCTAGATTTAAATCTTGTGCTGCATTATTTATTTGAGCAGGACTACCAATCCCAGGTGCGCTAAAAGGATTTGAGGTAACTCCTGATTTTGATGCTGCAGGCGGTAACGCTGAAGACATTGGGCTTGAACTGCCGACACTAGCTGTTGTCGCCGTCGGTGCACTTGTACCGCCGTTGAGCTGCTTACGCTTAGCCAACCATTCATCTAGGAAAGATGACGAACCACCTGTCGGTTTAAGGCTAGACGCTCCCGCAGACTCGTCTTTCTTGGCTGGAGCGAGGCGAGTGAAGATCTCTTTCTCAACTTCGCCGCGCGGCCTAGCATACTTAGCAGCCGATAACCTCTTTAGTGCGTCTGCAAGCTGCTGATTTGGATTTCCCATAGGTGGAATACCGTTCATACTAAAGGGCGCCGAAGGTACACCATTTATCTGAGCAACGCTAACATATTGATAGTTAGGTAGTTTCGTCAGGTCTTCTGCATCAAATACTGGTGTATAGCGTTTAACCATAATTTCAGCATCGGTGATACCTATACGACCAGTAATAGAAGTACCGACGTTACCGATGATTGCCTCTCGTATTTCCTCTTTAAGCTGCGTCATAAACTGGTTGCCAAGCACAAGACTCAAGCGATATTTACGAGCTTCGGATAGAATGGTGCTAAAACTATCAGTGGCAAAATTCTGAAACTCATCAACATACAAAGTGAAGTCCTTACGATCTTCCTCAGGAATATTAGCTCTGGCCATGGCCGCCGCATTGAACTTCATAACAAAGATGATACCGAGCAACTTAGAATTTAGCTCGCCCATCTTACCTTTCGAAAGGTTAACAAGCAGAATCTTATTATTATTCATAATATCAGCGATATTAAAACCGCTTTTGGTCTGACCGATGATATTGCGCATCGCATCGTTTGATATAAACGGACCAAACTTTGAAACTACCCAGCTAATAACCTCACCCGCCTCATTTGATCGCTGTGAGGCTGGAAACTCTTTCGTCCAAAAGTCTAGCACCTGTTGATCTTTGACGTATTTAAGCTTACTCTTCATGAATTCAGGATCAATTAGCACCTTAGGCACGTCTATAAATGTACCGCCAGCTGGATCTGACATCAAAAGAAGTGCACAGTTACGGAAAATATGTTCTAGACGCGGTCCAACGATTCCGGTATGTCCAGGGTCATACAGACCATACAGCATACCGATTGCCTCTTGGACCAAAAAGTCTTTCTGGTCTGGAAAATCAAACTCAAACATATTCAATCCGATTGGATTGGCCATGTCGCTAGGGTTAAAGTAAATGACGTCTTCGACGCGCTCCTTCGGTACTTTACTCAGCAATGCTTCGACTGAATCGCCATGCGGGTCAACAAACGCAAATCCACGACCATCAAGCATGTCTTGGTACGCAAGGTTCTCTTGTAGTACAGACTTACCTACACCAGTCTGACCGATGACGTGAATGTGTCGACGGCGATCTGTATCACTAATTCGAATCGGTTTCTTAACACCTCGAAACTCGTTGTAACCAATCAAAAGTCCGTTCTCCATCAGGTCAGTAGGACCATCAACTTGCTTCGACATTTGTCGCTGCACCTGCGAGGTTGGTATTGCCCCCTGATCTGGAAGATGAAACAAAGTCGCCAATTCTACACTATTCAGAATATTGGATTTTATCTGTTGTGGAAAAAACCTAAAAATAAATGCTGTTACCAACTGGTCAATATTTTTGCTAACACTAAACGAAAATCCATTGTAACTTTGCGAGTCAAAAAGAGCGAAGGCTGATACTACATTTTGCATAAGTGTTTGCGCGCGTGCTGAAGTATTAGAAGAAGCGACTACCCGAACAAGAACCTCAAAGCCTGGATATCTTATTTTCTCTTCCATTGCTTCAATCTCATGTTGCTCAGAAGCTGTCAGCTGTTTCTCGATCGATTTTTCTTCATTCTTTGTCTCTGATGCTTCTGGCGGATGCCATGGCGCCTCGATAATATCACGAACCGATACTAGACCGCCTAAGCCCGATCGGCTACCGCTTTTACCAGCCGCGCGATCTTTTTTAATTTTCTCAATTTTTTTATGAGATGCGTGAACCCATCCGCTACTGGCTGGACGAATTAGAAATTGAACACCGATACCATCTTCTCTTTTTGCCGCCGAAAGTGCATTCAATAGCGCTCTAGAAACATCCTTTTTGGTTTCCATGTAGGTAGCTATTGGCAATGAGGCATGTTTTTTCAATGTAAATTCACCACCGATTGTACCGCTCATCTTGCCGACTTTGCTAAAAACAGCGTGTTCGGTGACCTCTTCAAGACGTGCTGTCGGATAAGCAGCCGCGATTGCCTGATGAACCATCTCCGTCAAAACGGTTGGTACAACAGCATAATAATAAACAAGCCCATTACGAGCCACGATCTCAAAAGAAATATGCCGCTGACCATATATTTTTGTTTTAAAACCTTTTGTGGCGGTACTTGCTATGATGTTGTACATGGTTTGAGCCTGCGACAACACTTCATCAGTCACGTCACGCTGATCGCGACCACCACTATCTTTACGGATATCTTCGCTAGCTGGCGGTAGATGAATCCAAAGCGGGATCATCTTGAGACCTCGTTCATAGTTTTTTGACTCGCGTAACGAGGCTCGAACACTAATTGCCCACACAGCACCACCCACAGCCAATACCACAAGAATAATAAACGTCGCGATCATGAAACCATTCATGTTGATACAACCCTACTGCTCATCACGTGCCCCAATAATCTTGCCGTACCGCTTTTGAACATACTCTATTTGCAGCTTTTTCACCTCTTGCTCTCTCAAGTAAGGCTCGTCTTTGGTGTCCGCAATCACTTGTTTTGCTTTATCAACCCACTCTTTTTCAATCAGATCTTCGTCTGATGCTACCAGTGGTGCTGCAGTTTGCGGTAACGTACTGGCTTGCTGCTGATCATCTGCGACTACGGGCACCGGCAGCGCCATTGAGGTAGACGGTACAAATGGCTGCTGAGCGCTAGCTTCAACCAAATGACCTAATCGACGCTCCGTAGCCTCGTTGCGGTTAATAAAGCCTGTTTGGGCTTCAGACTTGCCTTGAGACGAACCGATTTCAGCCGGACTTTGCGGCTGTTCTTGAGGCGTCAACTGAGGTACTTGCTCGATCTGCGCACGAAAGGGTTCCATATCTGTAAATTATAGCATAACCAAGAATATATTACGACCTACGCCATATATAAAAACATGCTAATATTTCAAAGATTATTACTAAGCTAACATCCCATATACCTAATGCTCCGACAGATTGCATTGCTACTAAAATAACTGGCGCTAGAGCAATAACCGATGCATACATATAAGCACGGCGCAGCTGAAGCTCTGGCTGTTTTTTGTGGATAATATTGGCCGTCTGCAAGACCCGAAAAGCAATGATAATTGCAGCTGTGAAAATAACTAGGGTGACAATATATGCCAAAACAAAAAAAAGAAGAATCCCTAAAGGATGCACGATAGCTGGGTTGGTCATCGTAGCAAGAAGCCACAAACCAATCAACGCAGCGATAAAGCATCCTCCAAGAATTCTTTTTAACATAAGTCTATCATACATTACTAAGGTGCCTGAGCGAATATGCAATTTTAGTAAGCGTTAACCCCATTATAGTAAATAGTTGGGTACGCCTGCGTACTCGCTCGAAGGCGATTGACCGCTCCGACATGCGGAGCATAGTCTTGCGAGAGTTTCCACACACGTGCCTGGTACTCTCACCGCTATTGCTTGTTCGCAATAACGAGGATTAACCAAGCACGCAGGTACTTCTACCGCGCGCTCTACACCATATTTGGCGGAGCATAGGTGGCGTCAATAACATTGCCGTCCACCTAGTTTCCGTCAAACCAGTAATTAGTTTTGATTGTTAAAATGCTTTTTTGTTTTTGTAAAAGCTTGAACTTATATTAGCATAAGCTTTCTTCTAAGTCAATAATTTTTTTGACAATAATGTTGTTGTAAAAACACTATTATAGTGTCTCTATCTGTAAGTACCGGCTCTTTACATACTTTGTCAAGCGATTTTCTATAAGATAATTATATATTTTTTACAACAATGGTTATTATTTATTGTTTCCGTTGGACAACCTGCAAGATATTATTCTACCTAATTGGATTTATTTTCTTGACGCTAAGTTCGGCATTTATTTTTTACGATCCTGCAATTGTATCGCGTCCTCCCAGCAGCAATTGTATATAAAACGATCGGTACACTTACCATTGCGTGTAGCTGACATTGTTTACAGCAAAAATCCTAAATGAAGTTTTTGGTGGCCATTTCTACACACAAGCACCAGCTTAGCGTAAAAACTCACCAAAGCCCTGCAGACTAGGCGGAGACGCATTAGCTGATAGTGCGTAGACCTCAAAATACGCAATAGGTACTAATTGATTTTTCGTGATTTACCAATAAATAAATGAAAATTTAGATAACGATAAAATCGATAAATTTTTTATATAAATTCTTCCACTACATTGTGGTATTTTTTACTTACATAAATCTTTCAAAAAGTTATTGACACAAGCACTATTTCGGCTTATTATAGGGGTAGCTTCGAATAAAAAAAGTATTCAGAAGCCAAAAACAAAAAATATTCGTAAAACAACTCCACAGAAAACGACCACTACTCGCAGGTGGTCGTTTTTTATTGCTCAAATCACTCATCAAAAATAAAAAGCCCAATTTTGGGCTGGTAAAAGTCTGCGTGGTGGAGCTGCCGGGTACTGCCCCCGGGTCCGAATGGTAACATAATGTTCGTCTACAAGCATAGATCAGTTTAAGTTTTTATAACGAAATTACGATAAAAAATGATCGAAAAACTTAATCTCGTTACGCAGAAGTGGTCTTGTCTGTAGCTGCTGCCCTACATAACAACAAGCGACATAAAAATGGCACCCTCTGGCTTGTATGTCGCCTCAAGCAGAGGATGTCGCTGGCAACTAAGCAGCGATTGCGACCGTTTGAGCAACCTTGAATGAATCAAGGAAAGCTACAAAACGATCTTTTAGAGATGTTGTTGCATCTATAAGTTTGCGTATCGTGCAAAATCGACTTGCAAAACATTGTGTTAAAGTCCAAACGTCGAAAGCTAGTTCAGCCCCATTACGTAAAAACTATTATAACATAGTTTGCTCTAGGAGAAAGCTCGTGTTTTACTAGTAGCATGAGCACGATTGCTAAAGTCTTGACTGTCGCACCAATCGGAATCGATGGTCAAATGGTAGAGGTCGAAAGTGATATAACACGTGGGCTACCTAGTTTTCAGGTTGTCGGTCTAGCAAATAAAGCTATCGATGAAGCCAAAGAGCGCATCAAAAGTGCCATATCAAACTCCATGCTTGACTATCCTGCAAAGCGTATCACTGTCAATCTAGCACCAGCTGAACTGCCAAAAAATGGCACTCATTATGACTTGCCGATGGCCGTTGCGGTATTAATCAGTAGTGGCCAGCTACGACAAGAAGACGTCAACAACGCGGTTTTTGGCGGTGAATTAGCGCTCGATGGCTCTGTTCGATCAATAAGCGGCGTGCTAACTATCGTTGACACTGCCAAAAATGCTGGTTATGACACAATCTACTTGCCTTCCAAAAATATTCAGCAAGCCAGGCTGGTTTCGGGCATATCGATTATTGGCATAGATAACCTCAAGCAATTGTTTTTGCATCTTAAGAAAGAACTGATCCTAAACCCAGAGACCGAATCGTCTGAGTCAACTGATCAGACTTCTGCGCTAACGGTTGGCCCTTTTCTTGATGATATCTACGGCCAAGCACAGGCAAAAAGAGCGCTGATTATCGCTGCTGCTGGCAGGCACAATATTCTTTTGAGCGGACCACCTGGTGCTGGCAAGACGATGCTTGGCAAGGTCTTGGTTGAATTGCTACCTAGTTTATCCAAAGAAGAACAGGTATCAATCACAAAGATCCATAGCCTAGCGGGTGAAATGACGGATAATATTGCTTCCTCTCGACCATTTCGAACTCCTCACCACACCTCGAGTCGAACATCACTCATCGGCGGCGGTACAACGCCAAAGCCAGGTGAAATCAGCCTGGCTCATCATGGTGTTCTATTTCTAGATGAAATTCCCGAGTATCCTCGCTCTACTTTGGAATCTTTGCGTCAACCGCTAGAAGATAAAACCGTCACAATCGCACGAGCAGCAGCAAGCGCACAGTATCCATCGGATTTTCTTATGGTTGCGACCATGAACCCGTGCCCATGTGGTTATTTTGGCGACAGCGAAAAGGAATGCGTCTGCCCTTCTCAACAAGTTATGCACTACCAGCAAAGGTTGTCTGGTCCTTTCCTGGATCGAATCGATCTAAAAATTAACGTAAAACGAGTACCTAATAGTGAACTTTTTAATCACAATGTGTCGTCAAAAAAACATCATAATGATGCACGAACGGTAATCAAAGATGCTCAGCAAATTCAGTTCTCAAGATACAAAAGTAGCGTTAAATACAACAGTAGTGCATCAAACTCTGACATAAAACGATTGTTCAGCACGTCAGATGCCGCCTCGTCTCTGCTCATCAATGCAGCCGACAAGCTTGCACTGAGCGCACGTGCAACATACAAAATAATTAAGGTTGCGCGCACTATCGCTGACATAGATCGATCAAGAACAATCGAACCTCGACATGTCAGTGAAGCGCTTCAGTATCGCTAGCCTGTTGCACTACAGTTATTTTTTTGCTACAATAAACCGTTGAAAATATTAACAAATGCATGACTATTTAGGTCATGTGCCACAAGGAGACGTGCGATCAACCGATCAATACGAACGAACGAAGCAATTCGTGCTCGTGAACTGCGTGTCGTAGGTGCTGAAGGTGAACAACTTGGCATCATGTCGAAAACTGAGGCGCTAAAGGTAGCTCAAGAGGCTGGCGTGGATCTGGTAGAAATATCACCCAACGCAGACCCACCTGTAGCGAAGGTTATCGACTGGGGCAAGTACCAGTACCAGCAGATGAAACAGCAGAAGAAGAATCGTCAGAGTAACAAGGCTAGCGAACTTAAACAAATGCGTTTTGGGCTCAAGATCGGAACATTCGATGTAGTATTCAATCTTCGCAAGTTTCGTGATTTCTTAGAAGAAGGCCACAAAGTAAAGTTGCTTGTATTCTTCCGCGGACGTGAAATGGCTCACCGTGAGCTTGGCTATCAGCTAATCGAACGTGTAGTCACTGCCCTCGAAGACGTAGCAGTAGTCGAGCAAAAGCCGCTAATGGCCGGCCGCAATCTCAGTGTGAGTGTAAGGAGAAAGTAATGCCTAAGTTAAAAACGCATAAAGCGACAGCAAAACGCGTTAAGCTGACTAGAACTGGTAAAGTAATCCGTGAGCGTGCCTTTGGAAATCACATGCTCTCTAAAAAGTCTAAGTCACGTAAGCGTAATATCAATACCCCTGCCGTTGTCAGTGGTCGTATTGCCAAAAACATTAAGAGAGCCCTAGGAGTGTAGTATGCGAGTCAAACGAGGTGTAACAGCACGTGCCCGACACAACAAGATACTAAAGGCTGCAAAAGGCATGCAGCACAACAGAACGCGTAGCTTTCGCTTAGCGAAGCAAGCTGTCATTCGCGCTTTGCAATACGCATACCGCGATCGGCGCAATCGCAAACGAGACATTCGACGGTTGTGGATTACACGTATCAACGCTGCTGCCCGCCAGAATGGCACAACTTACGGTAATCTCATCTCTGGCATGAAAAAAGCTGGTATTGAGGTAGACCGAAAAGTCCTATCTGAACTTGCAGTCAGTGATGCATCGGCATTTGCCGCTATCGTTAAATCAGTCAAATAACTGTTTTCATAGAAATTAAATAACCTCTCGATCTTTGAGAGGTTATTTAATAATAGTACGCCTGTAAGCCGGGTTCTGTTGTCGACAATCATCTATCTAGACAAATTGTTGCCAATTTGTTCAAGCGGATACCGATACAC
Source organism: uncultured Candidatus Saccharibacteria bacterium (assembly GCA_964572775.1). Classification (GTDB taxonomy): domain Bacteria; phylum Patescibacteriota; class Saccharimonadia; order Saccharimonadales; family Saccharimonadaceae; genus SZUA-359. The sequence continues at coordinate 7,923 of CAZNEX010000014.1, read as the reverse complement.
CTAGCGAGTAGCTATAGTGGTGCATCTCCTTGCAGCGGACAGGGTTTACCTCCTCTACGCGTCACCACGTATCGCTGCGAGCTCTTACCTCGCTCGTTTCACCCTTACCTATCTATAAAGACAGGCGGTATCGTTTCTGTGGCACTTTCCCTAGGGTCACCCCCGGTTGCCGTTAGCAACTGTCCTACTCTTTGCTGCCCGGACTTTCCTCTCGTACTTTCTAAAAGATCATACCAGCGATCGTCTAGCGTACTACTCTACCAGTATAGCATGGTTAGAGCGACTTGACTGTCCGATGATCACTGGTACAGCTCATATTTACCAGTCTTATGTTGTTAGCACTACAACATATCATACAGTTTAATGGCAACATAAAAGCCCTTGTCGATCTCAAGACGCGTGACATTCCCCGCATATATGCAAGGTGGATCTTCTCACGTCACCTCCGCAGAGGTGTCAAATATTGAAGTTCCGATGTCTATGATGTTAGGAAAATCATTTACGCCTCGATCTTACAAAGGGCTACCTCTAGTATACCACTAGCCTCTAGCGAACGCCAAAAATAGCAGAGAAGATGTCTAAAGCAAAAGTTATTATGGCTCGAATCGCTGCTCCGAGCGGACCGCTGGCGATTAATACCAGAGCAAAAACTATTACCAATCCAGCTTGTTCTAAAGCTTCTAAAAGACGCCTTAAAAAGTCTGGCGCCAAAGCATAGAGTAAACGTGAACCATCAAGGGGTGGAATTGGCAGAATATTAAATGCAAAAAATCCAAGATTAACAATCGTCGCTAGAACGAGAACACCGCTTACGAGCGAACTTGGATCTATAAAAGTTGATATGCCAAAGCACACAAAAGCCAGGATAAGGTTTGTTAGCGGGCCGGCAACTGCCACCAAAGCCGCTCCCCACTCTCCATAGCGAACCTGATGTGGGTTGAATGGCACAGGTTTTGCTCCACCAAATATTGGCGCTCCCACGATCGCCAACAACACAGGCAATATTATCGTCAAAAACGGGTCAATATGCTTGATTGGGTTAAGTGTCAACCGACCTTCAATTTTTGCGGTGTTATCGCCCAAAAAATAAGCCATAAATCCATGCATTGCCTCATGGATAGTCATAGAGATCAAAATAATAATAACAACTATAATTACGTAGGCCGGCATGCCTAGTCCAAGTATTTCTTGCATGGATTTATTATACAGCAGCTTGACTAATTGATACTAATTAGAGTATACTATTACTCAATTGACTAAAGTATGTAAGAAGGAACCACTATGGCATCAAAATGCGATTTAACCGGCAAAGGCAAGCAGTTTGGTCACAATGTTAGCTTTTCATTGCGTAGAACTAAGCGAACATTCAAACCAAATCTTCAGAAAAAGCCTTTCGTAGTCGATGGACAAAAAGTCACCATGACTCTATCGACTCAAGCAATTCGTACATTACGCAAAAAAGGCATTCTAGCCAAGAATTCCGCAGTATAAATCATACAGGTGGTGCTTAAAATGCAGCCCCGATACTCGGGGCTGCATTTTATATAGCTACTCTTACTAGGAGAGCTTATCGAGCTTATAGATCGTCAAAGAGGCTGGCAGTGCTGCGTTTTTAATTCTGAGCTTTGATAGCTCTTCTACAGGTGCATTCAGCTTTTGGACGAAAGGATCGAGGGCATCTTGAGCTACCTCATAGCTGATAGCGGCGTCCGAGTAATGGATTGGTACGATAACTTTTGGATCGATTTGTGCAACCACTTGCGCCGCACTTGTGCTATCTAGCGTGTATCCATTGCCGCCAACAGGTACAACCAGTAGGTCAATCACACCTATTTCCTCTTGCTGCTGCTCGTCTAAAGTCGCCTCAATGTTCCCAATCACGGCAATTCGAACTCCGTCAACTACGATGCGATAAATAGTCGATAGTCGCGGTTCTGACTCTGAATCAATATGTCGTCTTGCAGCAATGCCGGTTATCCAAAATGGACCGACTTCGTACTCTCCAGGCCCAGATAGTCGTACCTGGTTGTCGGTGACTGATTGTGGCATAAATCGATCTTCTGTTGCCAAAACAACATCAAATTTTGATTTAATTTCCTTGTCTTCAAAAACCGATCGGTTACCATCAATCAGTAAACTCTTTTCGTTTGTTGTTATTGATACAGCATTTCCGCCGTAATACTCGATGTCTATCATATTTCCTCCTCTACTGTAATATTCCGTCAGTATCAACTAAGACAGTGTGTTTTGTTCCAATAATCTCGCTAATAAACCGATCTTTTAGACTAATTCGATAATACAATTCGTCGTATGTCATAAAAGCAAAATTAAGCTCACGGCCAATTGCTTTTTCAAGCTGTTTAACCTCAGCAATAACTTTTGTTTTTGCTGTAGAGCCTGCTACCAGTAGATCGATCTGTGCAATTGAGCCGTCTACTAAAATACCTGACAATACTAGCGCACGAATACCTGGCAGACTCGCTAATTGATCATACTGATTGTTTATATTCGATAGGTCGTCTACCTTTGAAACTGATTTTTTGCTCGTTTTATTTGAACAAAATATTTCACGAAAAGATGAGAAATGTTCGTAGGTCTGACTAACTTCGTAATAGAGTTTGTTGTCAGCCGTTGAGCTCTTTATGACGCCGACATTTAGTAGATTTGCTAGTTCGCGACGAACAGAATTAATTTGTTCATCAATAATTCTAGTTATCTCTCGAACGTAAAATGCTCTACCTGGATTGTTAAAAAAGAGGTGCAGCAATTTGACCCTGGTTTTTGACCCAAATAACCCATCTATAGCTGGTGCTGTTTTTTTCTCCTTTACCATACTTCCATCTTAGCATACTACTGAATATGAAGCGATAACAGGCGCGAAATATAGGTTTCTGCCCCATCTAAACTGTACCAACGAATGTGCTTGTTACGCTTAAACCAAGTAATTTGTTTTTTTGCTAGATGCAAATCGTCTAGTATACAATTAGCTATCGCCTCATCGTATGTTATCTCATCTCTTAAGTAGTCTTGGACTATATGATAGATATTTGCAGTCATCGCTTCACTTAACCACCCATAAATATCGCCCAACATTTTTGCTTCATCAACAATACCATTTGAAAAGATTTGCTCAGCACGCTTGGTGATCCTGTCTATCAAAACATCTCTATTTGTCGATATTCCTACAACAATATAATTATCTTGAACAGTTTTTTTATCTGTCCGATTTCCGTTTTTCTCTATTGCGCGTATTATATAGCGCCGGTTTTTGCTGTTGTTAGGCAATTTTATGTTGTTATTTAAACAATATTTCTGCAATTCTTCGACTGTTTGTGTTTCAAGAATTTGCCTCTTTTTCTGATCATAACCTCCAGCAAAGGAATAGTCGTACAAAAGGCTATCGATATACAAGCCGCTACCGCCGACCACAAAAGGAACCATACCCCTTTTTTGGATTGAGGCAATTTTTTCTTTTGCATACTTTTGAAAATCAGCAGCCGTAAATCTATCGCCAACATCACAGATATCGATTCCCCAATGCTTGACCTGATGCTGCTCTTCGATAGTCGGCTTTGCGGTGCCGATGTCCATTTTTCGATAAATCGTCCTGGAATCAGCGCAAATTATCTCACCATTATACTTTTTTGCTAGGCTAATAGCTAAGTTAGTTTTGCCACTGGCTGTTGGCCCAACGATGAAGATCACTGGACGATCTATTGATTGGGATGCCATCGTCTATCCTTAAAACCAGTCACCCGATAGAGCTGTACCGGTATGCCTTCTCGCTCCAAAGCCTGTCTATGCCCCTCTTTGCCGCCGTAGTAGCCAGCCGCACAATCGCCAAGCCGATTTACAACTCGATGCCATGGTAGCTCGGTTGGACCGGTATGTGCCAAACCGCCCACCTGCCTAGCAGCATATGGATGCCCAGCGAGCGCTGCAATATCTCCATAGGTCATTAGCTTACCTCTAGGTATCGAAGCAACTAGATTGTATACATTGTCCTCAAAACTGCTCACTGGCTTCAAATACCCTTTAAGTAGTCGGATAGATCACTCAGTGCCACCTTGACCTCACCACTACGCGTCCGCACGCTGACTTCGCGAGCTTCTTTGTCCTTAGGGCCGACGATCAGCTGCACAGGAACTTTCATAGCTGTAGCTTCACGAATCTTTTTACCAAGACTCTCGTTTCGATCATCTGTTGTAAATCGTACTTCATTGTATTTAATCGGTTGCATTAGAGTCATCTCTGATAGAATCGATGTAATTTCATCTACATAGTCTTTAACCGTGTCATTAATCGTTAAAATACGGACTTGCTCCGGTGCAAGCCAAAACGGAAACCAGCCTCCAGTATGCTCTATATAGACACTCAAAAATCGCTCGATAGATCCAAGCAGTGCCGAGTGAATCATGACAGGCTGCTGCTTCATGCCGTTTTCGTCTGTGTAACTAAGCTCAAAGCGAGATGGTTGAACGAAGTCGAGCTGAACCGTCGCAACCTGATGCTCACGCCCGATAGCATCGGTCGCCATGAAGTCAATCTTAGGACCATAAAATGCTGCTTCGCCATTTTGTTCGAAATAACTAAGCTCGTTTTGCATCACAGCATCTTTGAGTTGAGCTTGCGCCGACTCCCATAGCTTAGTTTCACCTAGATAAGCATCGCTATCATCACGGTAGCTAAGACGAACTTTTAGGTTCATCCCCAGCACGTGGTAAAGCTCTCTGGCTGAAGCTAAGAGTCCATTGACTTCGTCTGTTATTTGGTCGCTTCTACAAAACACATGGCTGTCATCTTGAGTTAGCGAGCGAACTCGGTTTAGACCGCCAAGCTCCCCTGTCTTCTCGTCACGATAATCAGTGGTTGTTTCAAGAAATCGTATTGGCATGTCTCTGTAGCTGCGCGGTTTTGAAGCAAATATCTGGGTGTGATGAGGGCAATTCATCGGTTTGAGTGCCATCTCGTCACTAGTTTCTTGGCTTTTTACTAAAAATAATTCATCACCAAATTTTGCCCAATGCCCTGATGTTTCGTAGAGCTCTTTTTTGGTAATATGCGGTGTCCAAACAGCTTGAAAACCACGATCACGACGTAATTGGTTGGAAAAAACGGCTAATTTTTCACGTAACACCGTCCCACGTGGTGTGAACATGGGTAGACCCACACCAACTAACGGCGAAGTAGTATAAAGGTCAAGCTCTGCACCCAATTTCCTATGATCACGCTTTTTTGCTTCTTCAAGCATTGTCAAATGCTGATCCAGCTCAACTTGGGTAGCAAACGCCACACCATAGAGACGCTGCATCTGCGGATTTGTCTCTTTGCCCCGCCAGTATGCACCGGCGACACGCATCAGCTTAAACGCACCGACTTTACCAGTACTCTCGGCATGCGGGCCACGGCAAAGATCGGTGAAATCACCATCGGTATAAAAAGATACATCGTTGACTGCCGCATCACCATCAGCAATCGTTCCTAACTCGCTCGCATCGAGATCTTTCGCGACCGTTGTCCCCGCTCGCTTCAGATCATTGAGAAGCTCAACCTTGTATGGCTGCTTTGCCGCTTCGGCCCAGCTGATACCCTCGTCTACTGTTTTTTCACTGCGCTCAAACAGATAATCCATCTCAATGATTTTGCGCATCTCGGCTTCAATCTTCGGGAAATCATCCTCAGAGATTTTTACGCCTGGCACATCAATATCATAATAAAACCCGTTCTCTACTACTGGACCGACGCCAAATTTAGCATCAGGCCATAATCTTTGTACAGCTTGTGCTGTGATATGCGCTAAGCTATGGCGCATAGCGTAAAGTTGTTCTTCGTTCATCTGAAACCTCCTTATATAATAACAAAAGCACGCAAAACGTAAAATACGTGCGTGCCTCGGTCCCATCAGTTGACAGGAGGTTCCACCTTGGCTATTACTATTAACCCTAGAATTTTACGTGTTCTAGCGATCGCATCCACGGACTCAATGACTCGTTACATCACTTCATCGTCACCCAACAGTATAATCAATGCCACCACTGTTTGCAAGCTGTCGATCGGTTTGATACAATAACGAAGCACGGGCGATTAGCTCATTTGGCTAGAGCGCGACATTGACGTTGTCGAGGTGATAGGTTCGAATCCTATATCGCCCACCAAAAAGAAACTTTTTCGGAAATCGTCGCCCGCATGGGCGGCTTTTTCTTTGGTTTTGCGGAGCAAAAACCAGATGTTTTCAGAGGGGGGAGAAGTTTTTGGGGCAGCCGTTGGCTGCGCCTTTTTGGTTTTTAGCCGCCATAGGCGGTTTTTGGTATAATAACAGTGGACACAATTCAATCGGAAAGACTTTTTTAGTTGGCTTTAATAGCCGTCTAGTACAATTTAGGTCTTTCCTGAGTTGTGTCCAACTAGGCGGCTATTTAAGTTGTGAGGGGGTACACGCTATGCAAAGCCAACAAAAATATTTCATCTATGCTCGCAAGAGTACAGACGTTGAGGACAAGCAAGTTTTGTCCATTGAGGCACAACTCGTAGAGTTGCGAGCATACGCTAAAAATGAAAATCTGGTTATTGTAGATGAACTTGTAGAAAAACAATCCGCCAAAAGTCCGGGCAGAAAGATTTTTGGCGATATGCTGAAACGCATTGAAGCTGGCGAAGCTGGTGGCATAATTTCTTGGCACCCCGACAGGCTTGCTAGAAACTCCGTAGATGGCGGACAAATTGTCTATTTGCTAGACCAAACACATTTGCAGTCGCTCAAGTTCCCAACATTTTGGTTTGAAAACACCTCACAAGGCAAGTTTATGCTGTCTATTGCGTTTGGTCAGAGCAAATATTATGTAGACAATCTGTCCGAAAACACCAAACGGGGTTTACGCCAAAAAGTCAGGCGCGGTGAGTACCCTGGGCCTGCGCCAATCGGTTACATAAATGATGTTCGGACAAAAACAATAGTAGTAGACAAGCGGCGTTCGCCGCTTGTGGTGCAAGCGTTTGAACTTTATGCGCGTGGCGATCAAAAGTTGCAAAATATTGCAGACTTTTTGGCGACAAAAGGCATAACAACATCTGGTCGCTTGCACCTAAAGAAAGACCAAATCAAATATATGCTGACTAATCCGTTCTATTATGGTCATTTCAAGTATTGCGGCGAGGTATATGAGGGCAAACACACCCCGATTGTTAGCAAAAAGCTGTTTGACCAAGTGCAAACAGTGGTTATTAGTCGTGGACACCGCCAAAAAGGCACAACAGCGCCGCAAATCTTTTGCGGTTTGTTGCGCTGTGCAACTTGTGGCTTGTCCATAACTGCCGAGAAAAAGATAAAGCACCAAAAGAACGGTAATGTGCATGAATATATTTACTATCGTTGCACCCGCAAGCACAAAACTATTGTTTGCAAAGAGCCAGCCATAACCGAAACAGATTTAGCAGCACAGTTGTCTGACATCTTGCGTAGCTACGCTATGCCCAAAAGTTGGGCGAAACAGCTAGAAACAATGCTGGCAGACGATGAGCGCAAAATAAGCGAAACATCTGGCGTGTTTGTGGCTAACGCCCAAACACGACTTGCCAGCTTGCAGAGCAAGCTCCAGCGACTTCTGGACGGGTATTTAGACCAAGACATAGACCAGCCAACCTACAAAGCCAAGCAAGGCGAGCTAATGAGTGAAAAGAAGTCGCTAGAGGAACAAATAGGCAAGCTAACGCTTGCCGCCAATGCGTGGGTTGAACCTATGCGCAAATGGCTCAAAACAGCAGTTTCACTCTGTGAAACTGCGAATAATGGAAGTCTGTTGGCTAAAAAAGAAGACTTACTGCAAATTGAAGGATTGAACCTGTTTCTAAAAACCAAAAAGGCGCAGCCAACGGCTGCCCCAAAAGTTTCTCCCCCCTCTGAAAACATCTGGTTTTTGCTCCGCA
>CAZNEX010000013.1:0-25901 GCA_964572775.1 uncultured Candidatus Saccharibacteria bacterium | reverse complement strand
GCCATGGCACGTTTCATATCTTGCGGCAATTCAATGTTTTGCACCTTGACGTTTTCGACATCGATTCCCCATTGATCAGTTTGCGAATCAACGATTTCTTTAATCTGCTGTGAGATCACATCGCGCTTACTTAGTAGCTCGTCCATATCGGCATTGCCGGCCACGTCGCGCAGTGCAGCCTGAGCGAATTGGCTAGTCGCATAAATATAGTTAGTCGTTTCAAGCACTGCCTTCGGTGCATCAATTACCCTAAAGTAGACAACTGCATCTACACCAACCGTAACGTTGTCTTTAGTGATGACTTCTTGCTTCGGCACATCGATCGGCGTACTTCGCACATCGACTCTGATCAACTTCTGAAAAACTGGCAAAACAAATCGCAGTCCTGGTTCACGCAATCCCGAATAGCGACCAAGCGTCAAGACAACGCCGCGCTCATACTGATTGATGACCTTGACACCACCAGCCAAAAAAACTACCAAGAATACAAATCCTGGAAAAAATAACCCTGCCAAAAACTCCATACTAACCTCCTTGTTGTTGATATTTTTAGTATAACATTAAAACTGTTTGAGAAAGTTGGTGTCAAAAGTTGTTTCAACTATACCTTTCGTCTGATGGTCACTTTCTGCATAACTAACCAACTTAGTAACTAGCTCAACAGGTGATATGCCGGCAGCCTTCCAGTTATGCATATAAAGACTGCCCGGAAGTGGATTCACCTCATTAAAATATACATCCTCTGTTTTAGAATCTATTAGCATATCAATTCTGGCAATCCCGCTACATCCGACTATCTTATATACATCACATCCAAGATCAACTACTCTTTTATAAAGATCCTCATCTATTTTTGCTGGTAAATTACTGTAGCCTTGTGCGCCTGAAGTTTTGCCCGATGGCTTACCTTTTTTGCCACCTTGGCCTATGTATTTTGCCGAAAAGTCAAATATCTTATCTTCATCAAAAATCGGTTGCTCCACAAGCCCGGGCAATGGATCTTTGGCTGGACCGATGATCGGTAGTGTTACTTCAATCAAATTTTTGACAGCTTCTTCTACAATTACAGCATCATCGTAATAAAAAGCTGTATCAAGAGCTCCCAAAAGCTCATTTGGCTCATCAACTTTCGTTATGCCGATACTAGAACCCAGGTGAACCGGCTTAACAAATAGTGGATAACTCATTTTGTTGCATCGCGAAATAAAGTCATCCCCTTTATCTTCGTAGTTGACCTTAGTAATGCCGAGATAGTTATGGCTTTTAATCCCGGTCGCAGAAACTACCTGATGCGCAAGCAGCTTATTCATAGCAATCACGCTTGCCTCCATATCGCAGCCAACAAAGGGTATGCCAGCCATCCTGAGCAGCCCCATTAGACTACCGTCTTCTCCGTATGTGCCGTGTGTGGCTGGAAATGCGACATCAATTTTCACCTTTTTATCTTTGGTTAATAGGCTAGTCTTCTTAAGAGTTAGTCCACCATCAAAATCCACCTGGACAGTCTTGTCTCGCTTAATTAATTCGTTAATCCTACCGCTCGAATAATGACTGATATTTTTGTATTGATCACCCCAATACCAAGCACCATTTTTAGCAATGTATATTGCCTCAACACGGTACTTCTTTGATAATTCTAATGGTTTTATGATCGACGAAATAGCTGTCACGATTGAAACATCATGTTCTGTTGATTTGCCTCCAAAAAATACCGCTATTGTCTTCATAAATTCCTATCTATAATTATCTGTCCAATCATTTTGCATCAACACAACATCGCCTCTGCCAGTGTACATCGCCAAGTTTTCGTAAAACTCAATTGGGTTATCGACGATCGTTATATCTCCACTATACTGCATTTCACTCAGTCCTTCGATAATGTAATTAGTAACTGAGTTTTTTATCAAATAGACTTTGTTAATTCCAGCATCTGCAATCTGTCGACCGATTTGCTCATGAATTTCTTGGCTCTTATTTCCTTGCTCAACTAAGCCAGGCGTTACGTATATTTTCTTTGCTGCATCGATATTCTTCATAAAATTCAAACCGGCTGCAATCCCAGAGCTATTACCATTATAGGTATCGTCGATAACAATCGCTCCCGACATATCTATACGCTCCATACGATGCTCAAATGGCTTGATATACTTGGTCGATTCTACAACTAATTCTAGCTTCATGCCGCAAAGAACCGCCATATACATAGCTGCTACCAAGCTAGCAACAAAATGTTCACCAATAAGTTTTGTGTTACATTCATATGTTTGTCCATCAACGACTAACTCGAACTTTGTGCCTTCAAGACTGACCCGAATATTTTTGACCGTCCAATCACCGATACCATTTATGTCGTAAGTTACAATCTTGTTGTTAGTAATTTTTGTTAAATCAATTCTATTTTCGTTACTAATAAAAAGCCGTCCATCTACAACAAAAGGTGCGACCTCAAGTAAAGTAGACTCGATATTTTCTAACGTCTTAAATGTTTTGAGATGTGCTGAACTAATTCCCGTGATTACTGCATCGTTTGGATTTGTCAAAATACTCAGCTCTCTTATATCGCCAACTCTCGACTCCCCAAATTCAAGAATCAAAAAATCCTCGTTGCCGTCTAATTTGTTTGCAAAATTACTAAGTCCGATTGGTGTATTGATATTACCTGGACTAGCAGCAACATGAAATTTTTCATCCAAAATTGTCCTTAGAAATTCTTTCATGCTTGTTTTGCCGTAACTGCCAACGATAGCAATTTTTTGTGCTGGATGATTATGATAGATTTTTTGCGCATTACTAATTATCTGTTTTTGTCTAGGTAGTTGGATAATTAGGTGTCCAAACATAAGTGGTGCTATCGCCAAAATCGATACAATGTAGGGCAGCAACACAAGTACTGTTGCGCCAACTAGGACTAATCCAATATCTTGCGAAATAAATAACGAAACGACAATCGCTAACAAACCAATTTGTACCAAGAAACAAATTCCATAAATAAGACGTGCCTTGCTGGTCATCAGAAGTTTTCGGCGCTTAATCACAGTGTCAAAACGATATGTACTAATCACCCAGCGCAAGAAATCACCTGCATTATATTCTGTTGACTGCAACATATAGGTGACTACATAAGCTAAGCGATCACCGAAATTATAACGAAGCCAATTCATCGCAAAAACTCTCGCATTATTCGAGCGACCTTTCGCGATTGATCAACATGAACATAATGTCCAGCATTTTGCAGTATAAAAAGTTTTGACCCCGGAATAAGTTTATTAAAAATTCTGGCATCATTGATTGGGCTATCGCTATCCTCTGAACCCCAAACCAGCAGCGTCGCTAAGTCTATCTGACTTGCCTCTGCCCGTAAATCTTTGTTTATCACTCTCACGAAAATGTCACGCATTTCACTGCTGCTGATATAGTCTTGAGCATCTGCCATGTCATATAGCCTATTCTTGGCCTGACTTCGAAACCTACCGATCATCGGGATTGAAAAAAAGGCTTTTCCAAGTTTTGCTACTATTTTGTATGCACGATTTCTCAATGACTGATTATGGCGAATACCCGCAGCACCAAGCAAGATAAGTTTTTTCGGATGAAGAATACCATAGCCAACACCATAGATTGCAACTCTGCCGCCAAATGAGTGCCCTACAACAGCTTCAATGTTTTTTTGATTAATTTGCTCTAAAAAGTCTTTCGTGAATTGAGTATAATTTTCTACTCCCCAAACTTCATTTGGACGTTCAGACTGGCCAAACCCGGGCAAATCAATTGTTATTATTCTATAACTAGATCCTAACTCGTCAATTAGTGGTTGGAAATCTTTCTGACTCGAACCCCAACCGTGTAACATTAGAAGTGCAGGACCGCTACCCTGAAGACTGTAGTTTATTTTTAAACCCTGACAAATAATTTGCATTGCTTAATTGATTATATCAAGCTAAGCAAAAAAGGTATAATAAGTTTATGAACACAAAACCGCTCGCCGAACAAATGCGACCGACAAAACTAGCCGATGTGATTGGCCAAGCGCATCTTTTGGACGACGGTGGATTATTGCAAAAAATTGTCGAAACCAAGCAGCCAGTCAGTCTGATACTTTGGGGGCCGCCTGGTACTGGCAAGACGACGCTCGCTCGCATCATTGCGCATGAAGTCGACGCAGAATTCATCGAACTTTCGGCTGTCACCGCTAGCAAAAAAGATGTTATGAACGTTGTCGAACACGCTCGTCAAAACTGGAACCTCAGTCAGCGAACAATTTTGTTTGTTGACGAAATTCACCGTTTCAACAAGGCGCAACAAGATGCATTTTTGCCACACGTAGAGAGTGGACTAATCACATTGATTGGCGCGACGACCGAAAATCCGAGTTTTGAGGTTATCAACCCGCTACTTAGCCGCGCCAGAGTTTTAGTCTTAAATCCACTTTCTAAAAATGAGATCACCAAGGTGCTGGAAAAAACAATTGCAGTCCATAAGCTAGCAAAGAGAGTTTCAAAATCAGCAATTGACTACATAGCCGAACTTTCTGGCGGTGATGCTCGGGTAGCACTTGGCAATTTGGAATTGGCGCTTAGTTTAGCCAAGAAAATCACTCCAGAAATCGTTCGCACAGCCGCACAAACCAAAGTACCAGGATACGACAAAAAAGGCGACATGCACTACGACGTTATTTCGGCATTTATAAAAAGTATGCGCGGCAGCGATGAACAAGCGACTACATATTATTTGAGTCGAATGATTGATGCAGGTGAAGATCCAAAATTTATCGCTAGACGAATGGTAATATTTGCTAGCGAAGACATTGGGCTTGCCGGAAATGGCGCGCTTAGTTTGGCGGTTGCGACTTTTCAAGCTGTTGAGCGCGTTGGCTTGCCAGAAGCAAATTACAATCTTTATCACTGTGCGGTAGCATTGGCACGATCGGCAAAATCACGCGAAATAACCGACATCATGACAAGATCAAAACAACTCGCAAACCAGTTTTCTGACTCGCCTGTGCCGCTTCATATCCGCAATGCGCCAACAAAACTAATGAAAGATCTTGGCTATAGCAAAGATTACAAATGGCAGGCCGATTTTAAACATCACAAAGGCTTTTTACCTGAAGATGTCGCTAAATCACTTCATCCAGACCACTCGAAAATGCACTAAAAACACCGTTCGACCAACCAAAGCCATCCTGAAGCGGATACTCGCCACCGCCGCCAACTTGCCCAATAGTTTCAACATCGTATTTTTCGACAAGTTTTTTGTCATCAGTATAAATATCTAAAGTAGTTTTCATCCAACGCCGCCGAATTTCATCGGCTAACGACGCATAGCCATATCGTCTTAGGCCTACAACAGCCACCCATTGAAGTGGCGCCCAGCCATTTGGCGCATCCCACTGCTGTCCGTTATTGACAAGAGTTGTCACTAAGCCGCCGGGTTTTACAAAATCATCCTGAATTTTACGTGCAACTTTAGCGGCTTGATCGACCGATGCCAAGCCAACAAATAACGGAAAAACCGCCGCCAGTGTCATGCGTCCAGTCGACAAATTGTGATGGAAATTATAATCACCGTAAAACTGCTGACTATCATTCCAGCAATAACTCTCAATTGCTTTGGCGCGTCTTGCAGCTATCGTTTCAAACTTACGCGCCAGCAACGGATTACGCATACGGCGATAAGTTTCAGCGATTAATGATTCTAAATCATATAACAGGCAATTCAAATCAACTGGAATGATATCGGCCGTATGGATGGTGCCAAGATCATTTTCATCATCTAGCCAGCGCGAACTAAAATCCCAACCCGATTCTGCCGCCGCACGCAAGTGCAAAAACAGTCGATCGGCTTGACGCATTGGTGCAGTTTCGGCCGTCATTACGTCTTCACGCAAACTTTCGGGTCGCGGCGTTGTTTTGTTGTCGTAATAGCGATTTAGGTTGGCACCATTTGGCATTTGTACAACACGTGCAAATGCTTTATTCTCATTTTTTGATAACTTCAAACGCCCGCGCATCCAAAATTTATATTCGATTAGTAGATACGGCAAATACTCAGCATAGGTTTTGGTCTTGCCTTTATGTTGAGCTAGAAGTCGTACCATCGAAGCAAAAAAAGGCGGCTGCGACCGACTCAAAAAGTAAGTTCGATTGGCAGTCGGAATATAACCAAATTTTCGCAGCATATAAGTAAAGTTTTTGATCATTGCTTCAATATCTTTCCAGCGGTTCTCAGCCGCCAATCCAAGCATAATAAAATACGAATCCCAATAATACTGCTCCGAAAAACGTCCGCCCGGCACGATATAATTATATGGTAAGGCAATCAATGAGCCTCGATTAACGCGATTACGCCTAGTCAAATTTGTCCACAAATTTTCAATATGCTCGCCGATGTCTTCATGATTAGTCAAAATGCTTTTGCTGACGGTGTGATTAAAATCATAAAAATTTTGATCTACAAATTTTTGCAAGCTAAAACTTGGCCGTAAACGCTGTTTTTCATATTCACGCCGAATCGATTGCATACTTGTGCGCGGTACCAGATCAACAAAAGTCTTCCCGTCTTCATAAACCTGTTGGCGCTGCACAGCATGAAGTAGATCAGCAAACGCGTCATCTGGACTTTTATTGACGCGCGTCAATAAGCCAGCCGTCTTAACCAGCGTTGAGGCAACTTTTCGATTGCGAGCAAATTTTGGTACAACATTTTTAGGCACACTTCTAGTATACTTCATCCTTAAAATCGCAATACTATTGACAAAACGTAACGGTTATGCTAATATAAAGACAGTGATTTAATCAACAACAAAAAATCACAAAAACAAACCCAAGAAAGGAGTCATGCGATGAAGAAAAAACGCATCACTGTCACTTATCTTGACTAGCCAAAATGCACCTCATATTAATATCAATACTGAGGTGCATTTATTTATAAAATCAAAAATAACCACTTGCATAATTGTTCGTTATTAAATACAATAAAAAACATAAAAGGTGAATAAACAAAAAGAGGGTGTATGAAAAGCAAAAAAATTATCGTTCAGTACATCGGTTAGTCGATGAAACTAAAAATAGACCTTTTGAGACGGTCTATTTTTAGTTTTTGCGGCTACTAGGCCTTGCGTTTACGCATATTGGCATCGAGCTCACGCTTGCGAAGACGTAGATTCTTGGGCGTCACTTCTAGTAATTCGTCATTTTCGATAAAATCAATGCATTGCTCAAGGCTTAGCTCGGTATACGGTGTCAATTGAACAGCGCCATCACTTGATTTTGAACGCATGTTGGTCAGTTGTTTGGCCTTACAGACGTTGATCTCTAGATCTTCTTGGCGGTTATAAACCCCTACCACCATACCAGCATACACCTCGACACCAGGACCGACTAGTAGCTCGCCTCGTGCTTCGGCTGCCTGAAGCGCATATGGTGTAGTTGTACCGGCTTCAAATGCAATCAACACGCCATTACGCGATTGAGGTAATTTAGCGCCAACCGGCTGGTAACCATGAGGCAAACTATTCATAATAACTGTTCCCTTGGTGGCAGTAAGCAAAATATTGCGTAGACCAATCAAAGCCCGCGTTGGCAACAAATAATCCATCCGTGCCGTGCCGCTGCTGGTCGTTTCTTGACCGCGTAGTTCTGCTCGGCGCGCGCCAAGCTCTTGACTGACTGCCCCAACAAACTCTGGCGCAACCTCGATGTACAGCTCTTCAACTGGCTCTTTTTCAACACCGTCATCTTGAATTGTCACTACTTGCGGCCGTCCAACTTCAAACTCAAAACCTTCGCGGCGCATCGTCTCAATCAAAACCGATAAATGTAGCTCTCCGCGACCAGAAACCGTAAACCCAATGCCATTTTCTTGAACGCGCAGACTGACATTCGTCTCAAGTTCTTTTTTTAGACGATCACCAATTTGACGACTAGTCGTAAAATCACCCTCGCGTCCTTTTAGCGGACTAGTGTTTGGACCAAGATACATGCTCAATGTCGGTGCTTCAATATCGATAGTCGGCAAAGCCTCAGGATTGTCTTTATCAGCAATCGTTTCACCAATATGAGCCTGGTCGATGCCAACGAGTGCCACAATATCACCTGCTCCCGCCTCTTTAATTTCTTCACGCTCAAGTCCGCGATAACCAAAAACTTTCTCAGCTTTGGCAGCGATTACCAAACCGTCACGCTTGATAAGAGCTAGCTGTTGACCAGTCTTGATCGTTCCACGCGAGATTCGACCGATAGCATACTTACCCAAAAATGAATCGTATTGCAGCGATGTAACCAGCATTTGAAACGCACCTTGGCTGACACTAGGCGCTGGTATATCATTGATGATAGCTTCAAAAATCGGCTCAAGGTCGGCATGCTCGCTAGGATTTTCTGGTACAGATTTCCAGGCCTTACCTTCACGGCCAATCGCATAGTAAATCGGATAATGCAGCTGCGAATCATCGGTTGCCAGTTCCAAAAATAAGTCTGCTAGTTCATCTTCAACTTCTGGAATCCGACGAGCAGGTTTGTCAATTTTATTGATGATAACTACTGGTTTAAGACCTAGTTCTAAAGCCTTCGACAGCACGAACTTAGTCTGCGGCATCGGGCCTTCCTGTGAGTCAACTACCAGCAACACACCATCCGCCATATTGAGCGTTCGTTCAACTTCGCCAGAAAAATCAGCGTGTCCTGGCGTATCGATCACGTTGATTTTGTAGTCGCCGTGATAGATGCTGGTTTGCTTAGCCGTTATTGTAATCCCCCGCTCGTGCTCTTGATCGCCCGAGTCCATGATGAGTTCTTGCTTCATCTCGGCTTGATCACGAAAAGTATTGCTCTGCTTTAGTAGACCATCGAGCATGGTGGTTTTGCCGTGGTCGACGTGCGCGATAATGGCAATATTGCGTATTTTGCTAGCTTCATTCATAAAAACAATGGTCTGTAATTTAGTACAGACCTTCCTTGTGGTTTATTTTAGCATATCTTTATTGAGATGTAAAAAACGACATTAGTGACTTAAGGCAGCAACTAATTTTCTGCTACAATTGATGCATCATGCTGCTCAATCATACACAAATTAGGCAACAACTTGCCACTAAATATGGCTTGACGAAATGTGTATGCAGTAGTTTAAATACTTTAGCCAACTACGCAGTCGAGATATCGTCGTCTAGTGGTCATTTTGCACTTAAAATTTACAATCCGGCATCAAGAAACGAAAGTGAAATTCAGTGGGAAATAGACCTGACAAATCACCTAATCCAGCACGGAGTGCCAGCCGCAAAACCAATCCCAGGTGAGGATGGTCTCTACTTACAAAATTTTGTTTTAGATGACCAAAACCTAAATGTTGTCATGTTCGAATGGATACCTGGCGCAAAACCTAAACCCGAATTAAGTACATATAGATTAATCGGTGAACTTGCAGCTCAGATACATACTGCGGCCGATACATTCACGTCTAATTTACCACGCGAATCTTATGGATTACATGAACTAATTAATGATCAGCTTGCTCTAATCAAGAAGCCGCTTGAGGAAACTGGCCAATGGCAAAATCTGAATGAACTGGCCGAAAGAATGCGAAGAATTATCGACAATTCTGATCTTGACTACGGGATTATCCATAATGATTTAACGCTTGATAACGTTCACATTCATGGCGCATCTATCGGTGTCTTCGATTTTGATAGTGCAGCGAAATCATGGCGCGCGGTCGAAGCCTGGGGTGTACTCAAATCATCCGAAGACAGATTCACGGCGTGGCTTGATGGTTATCGTCAAGTCCGCGAATTTAGTGAGGCAGACCAAAAAGCTGTAGCTGTATTTAGGATTCTCGAAGATATCAGAAACGTTGTCTGGAAACTTGGATATGCAAAGTCATCTCGCGGTACGCCATTGCTCAAACAAGAAGCGTTGCCTGAAATCGTTAGCGAATGGCTAGAGTGGGAAAGAAGTAAAGATAATTCCTAATGATAATTTGGTGGAGATACAGGGACTCAAACCCTGGACCTCTGCCATGCCATGGCAGCGCTCTAATCAACTGAGCTATATCCCCGTAATTGCATGCGAGACTTTGGCAGTCGATTAGAGCTTCTTGCTATTTTTCATCGCTGAAGGCTCCTCAACTGAGCTATATCCCCATACCAAATCATTATAGCAAAAATCATCCCTTTTTTATAAGAGATGATTTTCTTGCTGTTACGCGCCCACCCGGGGCACGAATTTTGTTATCTGGATGTTTGTTTTAAACGAAAATGGGCACCCCATTTGCGTACCAGCATGACCTGATTATGCAGCATATCGACAAAAAACACAAGCGTTTCATTTATTTATCAAGCTACTGCTAGCATTTTTTTCAGAACTATGCTTTACTAAGAGTGTTCAGAAGCTCGCATGTGCAATTCGTTTGCGTCATAGGCAGGTCGATCTGACGATAACATTCAATTAAACGAAACGAAGTATATGCAGAAGCAAAATCTTTTTGTAGGCAGCCTAGCCTACGCAACCGACGATGACAGCCTAAAGGCTTTCTTCGAACAAGTCGGTGAAGTCGAGCGCGCACGTGTTGCTACAGACCGCGACACTGGCCGTTCACGTGGTTTTGGTTTCGTCACTTTTGTTGACGAAGCAAACAACCAAAAAGCTGTTGATGAACTCAACGGTAAGGAACTTGACGGTCGTGCAATCAACGTTAGCCTTGCTCGTCCACGCGACGACAAGCCACGTGATGACCGACGTTCTGGCAGCAACAACCGCTCAAACGATGGCGGTTCATTCCGTCAACGCAGCTGGTAGTTCAGTCTAAAAAACCAAAAATAGCTCCGAAAAATTCGGGGCTATTTTATTTGACTCTTGAACATTCGATAAAACTCACCGCGTTTTTCGATCAGTTGGCCCATTGTGCCTGTCTCGACCACTCGCCCGTCCTTCATCATATAAATCGCATCGGCTTTTTCAATCGTACTCAAGCGATGGCTAATTGCAATGATCGTTTTTTTGCTCGAAAAGAGTTCGTTGAATATCCTGTCTTCGGCTAAGGCATCGATGGCGCTTGTCGGCTCATCGAGGATAATGATTGGTGAGTCACGATAAAAATTCCGCGCTAGTGCCAGACGCTGTTCTTGACCGCCACTCAGCTCAGTCGCAGTCGCTTGATCATCGTCACTCGCCATCCAGCGTTCGATAAATGTATCTCGCTGGTATTTAAGTCCGGCTACAACTTTGTCAAGCTCGGACTTTTTCAAGGCAGTCTTGATATTTGATTCAGTTGGTTTTTTATTTACATCACCAAATGCAATGTTTTCTCCAATAGTTGCAAAATAATACTTCACAAAATCTTGCATTAGTAGGCCAATCTGTTTGTGCCACGACGAAAGTCGCACCGAGCTAAGCGGCGCATCGTCGAGCAAAATATCTCCCTCTGTCGGCTGATATAGCCCAGTGATGAGTTTTATGAGCGTACTTTTGCCCGCACCGTTTTCACCAACAATTGCAATATGCTGACCAGCTTTGATTTCTAACGAAACTTTATCCAAAACTTTGATGTCCGTTTTTGGATACATAAATGTCAAATTATCGAGTCGGATTGTTTGAGGCGTCGATCTCAGCTCATGGCCCGAAGTATCGATGAGTTCGAGATCCATAAATGATCGATAGTCAACGATGTTCGCTAGATCTTCATCGATCTGACCAAGCTGCCGAGCTAAACTTGCCGCCTGCCCCAATGCTCTCCCAACCATTTGCTGAATATACAGAAATTGTCCGACAGGCTGTGCGTGATGAATGATTTCGAGAGTAATCCAGACTAAAGAACCGAGCTGGACGAGCGACTCGATGATATTGGCAGCCAGTTCTTTCCATGAAGTGCGTAGCTCGAGGTCTAGACGCTCTTTTTTGTCTTCATCGCGCAGCTTAGCATGCATTTTGATCATACTATTTACAACGCCGTAGACACGCATTTCGGCAATAAATCGTGACTCAAGTAGCATCCAATTTAAGTTTCCTTGTCTACGCCGATTGGTGATATTTTTGCCCCAATGCGATGCTTGTTTACGTGCTAAATTGAGCTGTATAAATATTCCTGGAATAATGGCCACAAGAACCGCAAAGGCTATCCATGGTGAAACCGCAAACAACGCAACTACCGCGCCAATACCACCAATTAGTGCGGTGGCTATTTGACCAATTGTATCAAAAATATAGCTGAAAAAACCGCTAAAACGTCTAGCCTTATCAAACATGTCGACCTTGTCTTTGTCGTCATAGGCCTCAAATGGTAGTGCGGTAAAATGCCTGATCATGTCGTCTTCAATAGCGGCTTCGATTTTGTATTTTGTCGATTTCGAAATATAATTACTGATGCTCTGCCACACCAACATAACAAGACCCACGCCTGCTGTTAAAAAAACGAGCAAAATAGCATGGTCAGAAGCACCGGTTTTTCCTGCATAGGCATCAACTAAAGCAGTTGTCGTCTGCGCTGCCAAATAAGTTGTTAGTATTGGCAGAAGTGCTTGCATAAAACTATCGATAATTCTTGCTATACCAGCACTGGGGGCAATACGAAATGATGTACGACCAACTGACAGTATGGCTGACATGTACGACCGAATCGACGAAGCTTGTTTCGGCATCTAATTACTTTCCAAACAAAGGCGAATGCGCCCAATCCCAATTGAGTCCGAATAGATCAGCTGTAATCCCGTATATGTTGCACAACCACAAGATCGTCAATGCAATAACACCAGTCAGCCCAAATATTATCGACCTAATTAGCATCGACTGATTCATTACCCATTTATTCCAGTCATTGTATTTATCTTGTGTGTATTTTAGCAGTTTGCCTGCCCATGGAAATTCTTTGGCCAAAATACTTAAACCGATAAATACAATCAGCCAGCCTGGACCTGGAAATGGTATCAAAATAATCCCAACAACAACCACTACACCGCCAGCAATTCCGGTAGCAGTCTTCTTGGTATTATCAGGAAGTTTATTAAATATCTTATCCATACTATTTCTTCCTCGCTTGTTTATCTAAGAACTTTTGATAATTTGGCATAACGCCAATAGCCAAAACGACTGCTAAAATAACTGCGAATCCACACATGATTGATGGTATGCCGCGAATCGTTGATGGATCAATCGTATTGACAATTGTGGTTGGTAGTAAGAATGACAAGTTGCCCGCAATCAGAAATTTCAATGCTCTCGATTGGTGCTCGTCGATCGATTTTTTAATTTGTTTTAGGCAAAATACGATACTCGCGATTATCCAGCCATAGTAGTAAAGCGCGTACCAGTTCGACCAATTCGGCGAAACTTCAAAAATAACATAGTTACCTAAGCATGCCTGTGAACCTATGCCGTTGCCTACCAAAATAAAAAAGACGATGAAGATTACGGCGCAAAGATAAGATGCTACTGCAATCGGCCGTTTTGTTCCAGCGATCTGACATGCCAAGTGAATACCTAACGGCGGCAACATTGTAATTGCTACGTAGCCTAGCTTGGCCCATGTTAGGCTATCGAGCCCCCATGATCCTTCACATACATTGTACTCAGCAAGCTGAAAAACTGCCAGACAAAGCATTGTCGCCATTACTACTCTTGTGACATTATTGAAGCCGTATCGAACAGCCACATATAGCAACAGAATTATCTCAATTCCAAATGTCGTTATCATCACAAGTGGCGAGAAACAGGCCAGTAATTTCGAAGAGTTATTTTTTTCTTGCATTTACATTTAGTATAGCAAACATATCCAAAATCGTTTTCCGCTTAGACGAGAAAAGTTTTAGGTTGATCAACTTTAGAGAATCTTGGTAAAATTTTGCCGTTTAATTCAACATTTTCTACAAACATTGTGTATGGACGAACAAAGTATTCGTACTCCGCCGTAATCACTGGGCTATAGACTACCATCGCTTCACCAGTTTCAGTATCGAGTGCAATTCCGTGTACACGGTATCGATTACCGGTTTTATTGTGTACATAAATGCCTCTACCGATCGACGGTATTTTGGAATGGTCATTATTTAAACTCATGCTACCTCCTAGTTGTTATTAGTTTTGCACATAACGCAATGTTCTTTGCCTGCGCTTTACGTAAATCCGTCATGTCATCCAACTGACTAATCCTCTCGATCCAGTAACCCATCACATCGATGATCGCTTCTTCGCAAAATAGCTCTGGTCGTAGACTATAAATTGGGTAGCCGCTAAGTTCTACCGAAATACACCATGATGTTAAATCTTTTTTATCATCGCCAATACACAGCCAGTTCCAGTCGATCAATCGACCATGCTTTGTCGAGCTATCGTATGCAAAATTATCTGCTCGAATATCGTGATGCACCAGCGTATCAAAATTTGGCCGATATTTAGCAGCCTTGGAAGTGCAGTACTTTACAAAATCTGTATCTAGTTGGAATGATTGTCCGAGCACATTTAAGCGCTGATTGGCATGCTCAATCGATGAGATCTTATCAATTTCTGGCCAGCGATTGTGCATACTGATTATCGAGTGTGCATCAAATAAGTTATCATTTTCAAAAACCGACTTGTATGATTTAAGCTCTTGACGTGACTGTAGAAGCGAATCGACTTTATCATCATCCCATTGATTGCTAAACTGACATTTTTCGATAAACTCGAGTGCGATCCCGCTGCTATCATCACTTGCTCCATAAATTTTTGCAATATGATCATAGCGACGGTCGTTTAGCTTATTGTAAACGATTAACTCTTTCTTTAGCCAGTCGTGAGTCCACGAATCAGTGGCCAACTTAACAAATATTTTTGTCTGATCAGGCAGAGTAATTACGCCTCGCTTCGCTTGAGTAAAGCCGCCATCAACACTATTCATGTTTGACAAGTATGGCGCTATCTCACTATCCCAATTATATTTATACATAGCAAAGCCTACTTCAACAAAAACTCGCGTAGCTTGGTAAATGGTTTTGTTGCCATGTAAGCACGACTGTACTCATCATCATTTAATTCACCGCGCGTTTTGCCGCCAAAACCATCTTGTTGATATATCTTGTCCCAACCAAAGCCGTTGTTGCCTCTAGGATGATCGGCAATTTGGCCACTTGACGAACCATGAATTATTTCCAGATTTTCACCATCAAAATAGCCGAATAAGCAATCAGCAGTTGCATCGCGCGATGAAAAACCATCTAGCATACGACACAGGTTCTCAAGTCCATTTTCGGTCTCCACAAAAAACTTTATGAATGGCCCAGGCAAACCATCTATGGCCACGAATGACAAACAAGTATCTTCTACCAAGACAGGTTGCTTTAGGATCTCATAGGCTTGTCGAACCTTATGCTCGACCACAACCCTCATATCTTTACTTTGAATTTCATCAAGATCGAGGCTGTGATGATCAATGTTTAAACCCAGCAAATTTTTCAGTTTTTCGGCTTTGTTTATATTTCCAGTAACGTAGATTGGTGGTATATTTTTCATTTACATTTCCTTCTTATGCTACAAGTCAGTTAGCTCAGGATATTTGCTCGGTGCACGACGGCAGTAAGCAACCCATTCATCATCGACTGGCATATGAACCTGATCGATGTAGACACCTTTTGTAAAACCACCTTTTAGTGAGTCTTTTTTCATACGAACGTCTTCAAGAGTATCTTTATTTATATTCTGTAACTTACACAAATCATTCAGAACTTGCTGCACATCAGCTATTTCTTCGATCAATTCATCACGACTAAGTGCAGAGCTGACTTCGTCGGCCTCTTCGTGCAATTTTTCACACAATGCTTTCGCTAGATCTTGTCCGCTTAAATTTTTGATCGTCAATTTATGACCTGCATCGATGTGCATTTGGCCAATTTTATCACGGACTAACTTTGAAAATATAAATGTTGGCATTACAATAACTCCATTAATCTTGCTTCGTCTATTACTTGTGTTTTATACTTTTTGGCTTTTTCTAACTTACTAGCGCCAACTTTACCACCAGCCACTAAATAATCAGTGTCTTTGCCAACGCTAGTCTGGAATGTACCACCCAGTGCACGGATTTTCTCTGCTGCTTCGTCGCGGCTCATCGACTCGAGTGACCCGGTTATCACAAAATTAATGCCTGCAAGTTTGCCAGATTTTTTGTGATATTGTGGTACAACTCCTAGCTGAGAAAACTTACTCAGCATGCGTATATTGTCTTCATCAGCAAACCACGCCAGTATACTTTCGGCCACAACTTCACCAACTCCATCGACTGATCGCAACTCATCTAGTGTTGCTTGCTGGAGCTTATCAATCGATTGAAAATGACTAATCAGATCGATCGCCGTCTGAACACCAACATGACGGATACCAAGACCGTATAAAAATCTCTCTAGTTGTGGACTTTTTTTGGTAGCAATTGCATCAACTAATTTTTCGGCAGATATGTCGGCGAAACGATCGATCGTTAACAGGTCATCTTTAGTTAGCCTATAGATATCTGCAAGATCTTTCACAAAACCAGCATCGACCAATGCTATGACATTTTTCTCGCCCAGCGTATCGATATCGAGTGCACCTTTTGAGGCAAAATGCCCCAAAGCTCTTTTTAGCAAAAGAGGCCCAGAACTGCCTTTAACTCTATAGACAGCTTCACCATCAGGACGAACAAAGTTTAGCTCAGGATATTGTCGCGATAATTCTGTTTCATAATCGAAAACCTTACTGTCTACGGGTCTCAATTCAGTCAAAACTTTTTGAACCTGCGGAATTATATCGCCAGCTTTATAAATAATCACTGTATCACCACGTCGAATATCTAGTCGAGATATTTCGTCAGCGTTATGTAGACTAGCATGCTGAACAGTTGTACCAGCAATATTGACGGGATCGAAAACTGCAACTGGCGTAGCAGCACCTGTACGACCAATCGATATCACAATATCGCGGACTATAGTGGTCGCTTCCTCTGCAGCAAATTTGTATGCTACTGCTGCACGCGGCGTTTTGCCAACAACACCAAGTTCGGCAAATTGCTGGCGATCATTGAGCTTTATAACCGCCCCGTCGGTATTGAAATTGAGCCGCGGCCGAATATTATCGAGGTGTTCAATATACGACATCAGCTCATCGACCGTTTTAACAACTTCAGTTTGACGACTAGTTGTAATGCCAAGCTCCATCATCGCAGCATAACTAATCGCAATTGTCGGCACGTCCTCTGGATCATTACGCATAATATCGTAGCCAATAAAATGTAGTGGTCGACCGGCAACTAGCTGCGGATCTAGTTGACGAATTGTTCCGGCAGCTAAGTTGCGTGGATTTTTAAATAACGGTTCATTAGCTTTTTGACGTTGCTGATTCAGGTTTTTAAAGTCGCTTTTGTACATGACAATTTCACCACGGACTTCAGTATATCCGCGCAGAAAATTACTAAATTTTTGATTGGCTCGTAAAGTTAGCGGCACATTTTCTATGGTTCGAACATTGGCTGTAACATCTTCGCCAACTCGACTATCACCCCGCGTTACAGCTCGCAGCAAAGTGCCATTTTCATAAATTAACGAGCATGCCAAACCGTCCATTTTGATGTCGCACAACAATTCACTGCTAACATTTGGCAGAGCTTTTTTCATACGGCTTAACCAAGCTTCAACTTCACTACGATCAAAGACATCTGCTAAGCTCATCATAGGTGTTTGGTGTTGAGCCTTAACAAACTTGTCTAGTGCCTTACCAGCTACACGTTGAGTCGGACTGTCGGCGGTTATGAGTTCTGGATACTTCTGCTCGAGCTGCGACAACTCGTGCTTTAAACTATCAGCCGCCGCTTCACTCATAATCGATTCGTCGAGTACGTGATAATGATAGCGATATTTATTAATCAAATCTCGCAGTTGTTCAATACGTTGCCTAGGCTGGTTTTGCATCGTCGGCTACTACCTTTCTGTACAAAAGATACACGTAACTAGCAGACCAAACTACGGCAATCGCGCTGACGATCGTAGCGGCTATAGGCACGATTGGCACGATGTCAATCCAAGCCGCTTTCGTGCGCAACCAGCTAACAAATAGAATCAATGGTATCATCATTAATCCCCAAAAAATAACGACCGTACCCGCCAACCATAAATATCGATACAATATCCTGAGTCGTCGACCGACTACAAAATCACCTGCTGCCTTAATCGCTGTCCATGGATACATCCCAGGAATTGTTATGATAACTAGCGCGATCAGTGTCGAACATATCATGTACAAACTGAGACTAATCGCAACAACTGCAATCGCACAAAAAAGCATCAGCCCAAAGCCATTCTCAAGCTGACCTGCGTTCATAAGTCCAGCATATGCTATCCCCAATACTGCAATTGGTAGTAGCTGTAGACAGAACAGTAATCCAACTAGAGAAGTTGATACCAATGGTGCTGCACCATTATAAAGCCCGTCTCGCAGTCTTGGCCTCTCACCCGCTAAAATCGATCTGAGCAACCAAACCGTTGTTAGCCAGGTCAATAACATAATAATAACTAGATAAACTTGTTGGACGTCAGTTAGTTGTTGAGAGTTGCCGCCAGCGACTGCAAATGCAATCGTACCAGCTTGAAGTAATTTGACAAAGCTACCGTTTGCGATATCACTTCCTGCTTCGCTTATGCTATCAGCTAAACTATTAAAAGATGCTTGACTGCTTAGGCCTGAAAATATTATTGTCATCAACCCATAAAATAATGCCATCGATAAAAATAGACCTTTTCTCGAAGCCATGATTTTATAAACTTCTACGCTAAATGCAAAATAGCCAGGCAGCTTTAGGCTACGCTTATAGTCGCGCTTACGGCTGTAACGAAAACTTCGATGCGGCCGTCTTGCTAGAAATTCTTTGTGTCTTCTACTAAAATTTTGTTGTAGTCTAACCAATTTATGACGCAATTTAGATAGCAAGTTTTTTTGAGGTTTGGTGGCTTTTTTTGCCATTTAGCTACATCCTCGTCAGATTGCTACGTAAACGCGTAATTCTATCTTCTAGCGGTGGATGAGTGCTAAATAAATTCATAACTGTTGAAGCTTTTAGCGGATTTGCAAAAAATAAATGTGCAGTAGACGCGCTCTGACGCTGCATAGGCTGAGAGTATTGTTGCAGTTTTTCTAGAGCCATCGCTAACGCTTCGGGATCTCTCGTTGTCATAGCGCCAGTTGCATCAGCCAAATATTCACGCTGACGACTAACTGCCGACTGAATTAATGCTGCCATAACTGGCGCAAGGATGATCAAAATAACACCAAAAACCATTACCATTGGGTTATTTGGTCGGTTATCATTATTGCCGCCACCAAACCACATCATTCGCATGGCGATATCACTCAAAATTCCAAGCGCACTTGCCAAACCAAAAGCTATCATGCTGACACGAATATCATAATTTTTGACATGTCCCATTTCGTGAGCCATAACAGCTCTTAATTCTCGGTCATTAATCATCTCCATGATGCCAGTAGTAGCCGCTACGAAAGCATGTTGCGGATCACGACCAGTTGCAAATGCATTTGGCGCTGGATCATCAATCATATAAACTTGCGGCATTGGCATACCATTTGTAATCGCCAGATTTTCGACAATACGCCACAGACGAGGATTGTCACTTTTTTGAATCTCATTTGCTCCAGTCATTGCAACGGCAAGCTTACTAGCAGCAAAATACTGTATGAGGGCATAAATACCAGCACCCGCGATAATCCATGGTGTCAAATAACCGTTACCAAAATACACACTAATTGCCCACCCAACAGCAGAAACAAGACCAATAAACACCGCCATGATCAATACGGTGTTGCGTTTATTGGCAGCAATGGCGCTATACATATCAGTTATTTTTTCCTGTTAGAATTTTACAGCTACTGGATTTTCAACAGAAGCCATGTCTTCGACTTCGAAAAACTCACGTTTTACAAAGCCGAACATCGAAGCAAATAAATTGACCGGGAAAGTTTCGATCTTTGTATTGAGATCGCGAACGCCACCATTGTAAAAACGACGACTTGCTTGAATCTTGTCTTCAGTATCAACTAGCTCTTGCTGCAGTTGCAAAAAGTTCTGATTAGCCTTGAGGTCTGGGTAGGCTTCAGCAACGGCAAACAGACTCTTTAAGGCGCCTTCAAACATGTTTTCAGCTTTGGCAGTTTCGGCTGGACCTTGGTTTGTGGCATTTACCACAGCTGAACGTGCTTCTGTCACTCGTTCGAAGACTTCACGCTCATGTGCAGCATAACCTTTGACGGTTTCGATCAAGTTTGGAATCAAGTCAGCACGTCGTTTTAGCTGTACTGTAATATCGCTCCAAGCTTCTTCTACTCGAACTTTTAGTTTAACTAGTGAGTTATATGTAGCCATCAAGAACAGACCAGCAAGAACCACCAATCCGACAATAACTAACAAAACTATCAATCCTGTACTCATTTATATCCTTTCAGATTAATTTTAATCTACTTACTATTGTATCACGTTGGCTCTACTTGAGCCTAGTTTGATGGCAGATTTTTATCAAAATAGCGCTTATTTATATTTGATGCAACTGCACCTGTTGCCAGTAAGCCGACTGCCGATATAATCAGGCTTGTTGTCACACCAAATCCCGAGAAGTAGCGGAAAGATATCGTCGTAATTGTCACGACCAAAAAAATTGTTGCTATCGCCAAAAACTGTTGATTGCGCCTGGCAATACTCATGTAGTAAATTCCGATGATGACAATTATCAAAATAAGCAACCATAGCAGGCCGAGTTCATCAAAAGTAAGTATGTACAAAATACTCAAAATAATTAGCACCGATATATTGTCGAATACACCTGCGGGCATTTTGCGCTCTGGATTATACTTTTTGACAAAACGCGTAGTCGCCATCAGTAGCAGAGCCGATCCAGCTATGACTAGTTTAAATAATGTAGAGCTGGTCTCAAATTCTAAAAGTAAACCGTTTACAATAACAGGAAATACGGCAATGCCAAGCAAAATTGCCGCCATCAACAACAGATCATGTTTGATCAACCTGTCATAGATGATATGAATCAGGCTCAAAACAAACAATACCGCAGCAGCAATCATATAGCTTGGTATCTGATTTTTACCAAATAAATCTGCTCCTACGAATACTGCACCCGAACAAATCAACAAACTGCCAGTTAGAAGTGCGGCGTTCTTTATTCCCTCTTCAATGTCTGTTGTCTGCCTTCTTGAAAGTATGTAGACCAATCCCCATAAACCAAGTCCGACTCCCAAGCATAAAACAAGTCTTGTGATTATTCCGTCACTCCAAACCTGAGCAACTACCGATATGATAGCAGCAAATAATATCAGTCCAGCAATGTAAAATACGATCTCGACTGCCGACAGATGACTACCAGTATCAGACGACTGATCGTAACGAACTGCTGTCGGCTGATTGTAGTCAATTAGCTGCCGCAAATCAGCAGGCGTCACCACTCCAGTATCGAGCGCTTGTCGTATATAATCAATTGCCTGTTTTTTATCCATAATCTACTTCTCCACCCAACCAAGTAATTTTGGGTTTGTATAGTGATTAGCGCTGCCGAGATTGACAGATTTGCGTGCTAAGCCTTTTTTCAGATACATGCCGCTATCCTTACTCTGCCACAAAAAAGTATAGTTTTTTGTTGATTGATCAACAAATTCATAGCCATCTGGAGACTTCGAGTTGCCATCAAGCTTTAGACGGCTGATTTCTTCATCATTCAAAGCACGCGACGACCCAGTTTTGACATTATAATAACGCAGCTCGTAATTATCGTAGCGACTAGAAAAATCATCGTTACTAGTTTTGTTCGCCACAATATTGCCACTTGACGATATACTGTAGCTATTTTGACACTGATAGCTAGAGCAAATGCTATAAACAAAATCATACTGGGGGTTTGCAAAAATATTGGGTAGCCATACTACACCCATAAGCACCACCACGATGGCTGCTGGTAGGCCTATCAACAGCATGAGATCACGGATAAAGTTTGATTTTGTCGGTCTTATCGGCTGATCTGGCTTTGTCATAAGTGTATTGTAGCATGGGTCGATGAATTAATTTATAGTCTTGCTTAATAGCAATTGGTATATTGTATTTTTGAGACTACCTAGACTGTGTATGGTGAGATTTTGCTCTCAGGCTCGAGCCCGTTTCAGACTAGAAATAGCTATAGCTTCGGAAAGGGTGTTTGCGGATTGTCGGTTGTTGGTCGTGTAGGCTGCTGCTGTGAACTCAGAACTGTTTGTGGTTTCGCAACCGACTGTATAAGTTCGGTAATCCTTTGCGGCGTGAGATTTGGTATGTCGGCTATATCAACATAATAATTCTGTGGATTTGTCGGGTCAATATAGACATCTACAGGTATAGGATTAGAGCGGAAATCCGCCAGAGCCAGCCCGCCAATACCACCAATAGAATCGCTCACGTAGTTCTGGACTGTACCGCTATTGTCGGTTGCAGATACAACAATTTTGTAACTATTGTTATTATTGCTGCCAGTTGACTGAATATCTGTCAAAATACCTTGTAGCTTTTGCCCTGTTTGCATTAGATTATTGATTGCAGACGAACGCTTGAGCGACCTTATGAACGCAATAGGGGCAATAATCAAAATGGCAACGCCAATTATAGGTAATAACCACGACCACCATGTTGCACCTGTACCCTCTATAACTTTTGCTTGGTTTGGTTGTGTTGGGTTGTAAGCAATCTCTAGATTTTCACCGATTGTCGGCGCAAAGGATAAGCTAACGTTACTCTTTGTTCGGTATTCCTGACCATTTACGTAATACTTAACTACTGCTGTATATGTCGTTGAGCCGTCGCTAACCCAACTCGTTGAATCAACCACCTCGCCAGACATTCGCGTCCAGCTAGGATCGACCTTTGAGCTATTCATAGCAATGAAGCCAGCACCAGTAAAGATAGCACCGAACAGCAGTAGAAAGATTAATGAGCCTAAACCAAATTTCTGTCTTTTTGCCTTAAAGCCACTGCCAAACATATTCGAGTTAAGTTGTATATTCATATCCTCCTACTATAGCGCAAAGTTGGCCAATTTTGCTGGATTTTTATTTTGAAATGGGTGATTTTTTCTTTTGTATTTTTTAATTTTTGCCTGTGGTAGCAATTAGGAAATCTGAACCAAAAAATCGCCCATGTGGGCGAAGATTTGGATTTTTACTCTGAAATGGTGTCCCTCTATGACAAGACTAGAACCTATTTTGAGCGAAATGTCTGATGAGCGCAAGCTCAGCCCCCAACCACGCAAGCCTAAAGGCTTGCCACCCCACGCCAAAAAGCCTTTGCATTTTTTGGATTTCTCGGCGGGATTTTTCTTTCTTTTAAGGAAAAGGCTGTTTTGTCGTGTGGTGCTGCGCTAAAGCGCAGGTGGTTCAGGGCTTCGTCGGAACAAGGAATAACAGGTTGAAACCTGTTATAATCCAATTATGGAAAACCAAACACAAAACCCACAAGAACAACAGCCCTCAGCTCAACCAGAGATACAGCCAGCTCCAAATAACGTGCCAAACCCAACTTATGAAATTGAAAAGTCAAAATCCAAGCGAAAGATATATCTTTCGCTATTGGCAGCTTTAGTCATTTTGCTTCTAGGCGTTGTTTACTGGTTCGTGTTTGCTGGTCAATCTAAAACATCGAATCAGTCTACTCAGACCGTTCCATTTAATTCCCAAAGCAGTAGAATTGTGTTTGGTGCCTTTGAAGACATGAAACTTAATCTCTATTCATCAAACTTTGATGGGTCAAACAAAAAACAACTTATCTCACAAGACGTAACAGAGCCAGACACAAGGAGCAGACCGTTTAGTGTGTTGAATACTCAAGTATCACCAGACCACAAATTGATTGCTTACAGTTACAAAGATGATCCAAAAATAAAAATCATTGATAGCTCAGGCAAAGTTTACAAAGAAATTGAACATGATAGCAATGGCTCATTTGATTGGGTTGGGCCAAAGGAAATTTTGCTTGAAGTACCGAATAAAACTGTCTGTAATGGAGCAAATTGTGAAGACCCTATACAAGGCTTTAGCTCAAAATGGTCAATTGTTAACATTGATGATAATAAGACTACTGGAATCAAGCCCGAAGAAGGTGGATTTAATAGTTTTGAGGGTCAGGCTGCTAGCACTTTGTTTTTTGCGCAAAACTCTTCATACGGCGGTGTCTCGCCGAAACTTTACTCTTACAATACGGACAGTAAGAAGATAGACGAAATAGGTTTGCCAAACGAGGAGGGCATACAAATTGCTTTTGTTTCAAGCTCCCCAGACGGCAATAATACGATAGTTGGAATTTTACCGCCTAGCTACGGTGTTGAATATAAGTGTTTAATTTACGAACTTAAGGGTGGTAAGCTCGGCAAAAAGTTGGTCGATGAGGCCAATTATCAGTGCGAAAATCCATACTGGGTTAATAACGATGAATTTTACATAGACTACAGTACTGGACCTAACGGAAAAATAGACACACAGTCTACAAGCGAGTCTGGCTATTATGTACTATTATCTGTAGCACGATATTCCTACAAGGACCGCAAAGTTCAAAAGGCTTTGACAAGTGATGGCAAAGAAGTTTATCGGTTGCTTGGTGCGTTTTCCAATGGTTCTTTTGTAGTGTCAAACGAAAGCAACAAACGCACCCCTCAATACAGATTAGAAGTCAGAAATAGCACCGATACTAGTTCCGCTCAACTTGCATCTAGTGAGAAAGAAATGCTACTTGTTGGCTGGTTAGCGCAATAAGCTCTACTGACTGGCGAAAAGCCCTGAACCACCTGCGCTTTAGCGCAGCACCACACGACAAAACAGCCTTTTCCTTAAAAGAAAGAAAAATCCCGCCGAGAAATCCAAAAAATGCAAAGGCTTTTTGGCGTGGGGTGGCAAGCCTTTAGGCTTGCGTGGTTGGGGGCTGAGCTTGCGCTCATCAGACATTTCGCTCAAAATAGGTTCTAGTCTTGTCATAGAGGGACACCAGTAGAAAACTTTTTTCAATTTTGCGCCGATGTGCGGCAAGCTCAAGGGCGGCACGAAGTGCCGTCCATTGGTTTTTCAGGGGGTGAGCTGCAATTTGGGCAGCCATAGGCTGCGCCTTTTTGGATTTTAGCCGCCATAGGCGGTTTTTGTTTGGTAAAATAGAGTTGTATCCAATCAGCAAGTTGTCTTTTTTGTTTGTCGGCTTTAATGGCCGTCCTAGTCAATTTGAGGCAACTTAGATTGGATACAGCTAGGGCGGTCATTTAAGTTTTAGGGGGTAAACTATGCAAAGCCAACAAAAATACTTCATCTATGCTCGCAAGAGTACAGATATTGAGGACAAACAAGTTTTGAGCATAGAGGCGCAGCTCGTAGAGCTGCGAGCATACGCTCGGAACGAGGGTTTAGTGGTTGTAGACGAGTTGGTTGAAAAACAATCAGCCAAAACGCCAGGGCGCAAGATTTTTGGTGATATGCTTGCTCGCATTGAAGCTGGCGAAGCCAATGGCATTGTAGCGTGGCATCCTGATAGACTGGCTAGAAACAGCGTAGACGGCGGGCAAATTGTCTATTTGCTAGACCAAACGCACTTGCAAGTATTAAAGTTCCCCACCTTTTGGTTTGAGAACACATCACAGGGTAAGTTTATGCTGTCTATTGCTTTTGGTCAGTCCAAATACTATGTAGACAATTTATCCGAAAATACCAAGCGTGGACTGCGCCAAAAAGTCAGGCGTGGCGAGTTTCCTGGTAATGCGCCTGTTGGCTACATCAACGATGTGAGGACAAAGACTATTGTCGTAGACAAACGGCGTGCACCGTTAGTTGCACAAGCTTTTGAGCTATACGCCAAAGGCGATCAAAAGTTGCAAAATATCGCTGACTTTCTGGCGACCAAAG
>CAZNEX010000012.1:9420-30572 GCA_964572775.1 uncultured Candidatus Saccharibacteria bacterium | reverse complement strand
ATCGTTACGGTACTGACGTACCTAAACGAACGCCCAAGACAAGTCTTGGGCTACAGAACAGCGAATGAGGTATACTTAGAGCAATTAACAATACAGGGTTAGTGTCCTACTTCGGGGTATCCTGTACGTCCTACTGTCTATATTTATTCTATCATTCTATTTGCACGCCGTCAAAATGTATATGCTCTAGTCGGTTTTTCGATAAATTCATTGTATTAATAACAAAATAAATTGGTTATGGTAGGCAATTTGTTATACTATTAGTTAATGAAGTCTATCCAGTTATCAACCCCTCATCTGTTGGTCGCAGTCGGTCTGCCTGGTAGCGGCAAAACAACATTTTGCCAGCGTTTTTCTGATACTTTTCGGGCACCATTCATCAACGCAAGCAGTTTTGGGCACGATTCAAAGACCAATGTCGATTTGTCACTAGCCGTTTTATCAGAAATTATGAAAACACAGCAAACGATACTATACGAAGGCGAAACCGATCTCAGACGCGAACGCCAAGAGTTGGCAAAATTTGGCCGTGAACACGGGTATGAAGTTTTATTTATTTGGGTTCAAACAGACGAATCAATGGCCAACGCCCGAGCAACCAGACGCTCAAAGTCCAATCCGTTTCCATTGTCTAGTGAGGAGTTTAGGCAAAGATCGGCCAAGTTCAGCCCGCTTCATCCAACCGAAAAATTGCTAGTGATTAGCGGCATGCACACCCATGCGTCACAGGCCAAAGTAGTATTAAAACGATTGACCGAAAACACTGCGCGCGTTTCAACAAATCTACGTCCAGCGGAAAGGCCAGCTTCGGCACCGTCTAGGCGTTCAGTTATCATAAGATAATGACCGACTTGATTGAAGATAGCGATCTAGGCAAGATCAACCTGCGCTACAGCGGCTTAGCACGCTCAATTAGCTTCAGGATCACCCCAAAAGGCGAATTTGTTGCAACCGCACCAAAACACACGCCAAAATTAATCATCAAACAAGCGATTCGTTCATCGAAAAATGATCTACTACGAATGGTACAACAGCGCAGTGAACGTGTCATGTACGATCACGATCAAGAAATTGGTAAAAGCCACCATTTATCAATTGTCAGGTCAAAAACCGCAACGATAGATGTGACTTTGTCGAAACGAGAAATCACTGCCAAAATTCCGCATGATTTGAATATAAATGACGCACTGCTGCAAGACACAATTAGAGCGAATGTCATAAAAGCCCTCAGGCGTGAAGCCAAAGCCTACTTACCGCGGCGTCTTGAAGTCTTAGCAAACCGTCTCGGTTATCGCTACTCGTCGGTGCGCTTTTCGCATGCAAGTAGTCGCTGGGGGAGCTGCTCAAGCAATGGCACAATTAGCCTCAATATTGCACTGATGAAATTGCCGCTTGAATTGATCGACTACGTCATTATTCATGAACTTTGCCACACAGTCCAGATGAATCATTCAACGGCTTTTTGGTCAAATGTCGCTAAACATGATAACTTATACAAGCTACACCGCCGGCAACTCAAAAAATATACTCCCGAGTTATAGTCGCCGCTACTACTATTGACTATCATAATACGCTATACTGCTTATGGTATGGAGTTTTTGCGCACGCCATTTTTGATCAACCGGACGACTCGGCGCACTATTATTATTGGCAGCGTGCTTTTGCCGTTACTTTTTGTACTTTATTCAGTTTTTGCTTTGATGCATTTGAGGTCGTCAGATGGTCTGAGCATTTCTTATCTAGTAAGTTTCTTGGTGTCGCTTTTGTGGTTAGTTTTCGCGCTTTATGAGTTGTCGATTTTTCCACGCATATCAGCTGGCTTTCAATTCAAGTTTGTAATTTTTCATATTATAGCCGCTGGATTACTGCTCGGTGTATTTGGATTTTCGTCGCCGCTGACTTATTGCTGGATATTCATGATTACGGCTTCTTATATGTATTTTGGGCAAAATGGCTTAATCTACAGCACTGCAATTGTACCAATTATTGCCATAGCCGATATACTTGTTAACGATCATGGCGAGGTTGCTATCGTTTACAATTCAATTGCAACTGTAGTGATCTGCGCAACTGGTCTTTTGGTGGCAGGAGCTATGCGTGGTACCAGGATCGATCAGCAGCAGCTTGATGACAGCCAGTCGCAAGCCGATGCGCTGCGCGAACGTTTTGCTGTTATTATGAACAACTTGGCCGACGCTGTCATGGTGGTCGACAAACAAGGCAAAATCTCGGTTTTCAATGCTGCAGCTCTAAATTTGGTCGATACAAACGACTCATTGATTGGTAAAAATGTCGATGATATTTTGCCGCTATACGACATCACCAACCAGCCATCTTCAATCACAAAATTGATTGCAAAAATGCGCAAAACTACCAATGACGATTCATGGTACACCAAGCTAGGCGACGAAGATGTTCATCTCGATATTACAATTTCGATGTCTGGTCAAAATAATAAATCGAGTAAGCCAGACGAGTTTATCATCATGCTGCGCGATATCACTGCACAAAAAAATCTTGAGCGTGAAAAAGATGAGTTTATCGCTGTAGTTAGCCACGAATTGCGAACTCCAATCGCGATCGCTGAAGGCACCATTAGCAATGCTCTCGTGATGTACGATCGTCCAAATATTCCCAAAAAGCTTATCGAAAAAGCCATCAACGGCGCACACACGCAAGTGACTTTTTTGGCTCGAATGGTCAATGACCTCAGCACGCTATCAAGTGCCGATCGCGGCGTAGGTGATACGGCCGAAATAATCGACTGCGACCAGCTGCTCCATAAGTTATACAATCAACATCTTGACCAAGCTCATAAAAAAAGTTTAGGTCTCGATCTTAGCGCTCACACTAAGCGCGCATTTGTTTATTGTAGCCGCTTGTACCTAGAAGAACTTTTGCAAAACTTCATCACAAATGCCATCAAATATACCAAGACTGGCACAATCACGATCAGCGGAAAGCTCGAAAATGACAGGGTAGTTTTTGCCGTCAAAGATAGCGGAATTGGTATCAGCAAATCAGACCAAAAACATATTTTTGAAAGGTTTTATCGGGCCGAAGATTTTCGCACTCGCGAAACTTCAGGAACTGGGCTAGGTCTTTATGTTGCGGCCAAATTAGCTACAAAACTCGGCACAAAAATTGAAGTTACCTCACGACTCAATCATGGATCGACCTTCAAGATCGCTCTGCCTACAGTAAAACGACATTGACAACCCGAGCAATTGCCGATACAATTAACTTGACAGTCTGGCTTAGACCAGACTTTTTAAATTGTAAAAGCAATTACGAGGTGAGGAGAAACCATGGCGTCATCAAAAAAAGCAAGTTCATCAGGCTCTTCTGAGACTAAAGTTACGCGCGTCGTGGCTAAAGATACACCAAAGACCAAAGCGTCATCCAGCAAGAAATCTGTTAAGGCGGCCGCATCTAAAACCGAAGGTCGAACTCGGCGTTTTGGCGGTGACAACTACTTCAAGGGTGCATGGTACGAACTACGTCAAGTTCGCTGGCCTGATCGTCAAATGACTTGGGGAATGACAGGAGCACTGTTAGCTTTTACAGCAGCTTTTGTTTTGTTGATCACAATGCTCGATGCCGTATTTAAATATTTATTTGATTTAGTTGTAAAGTAAGGAGTTTTATGCCAAAAAATAATCGATACGACGACACCCGTGCTTGGTACGCCATCCACACCTACTCAGGTTATGAGGAAAAAGTTGCCGATAGTATTCGTCAGCGCATCCAAACCATTGACATGGCTGACAAGATTTTTGACTGTCTAGTGCCAAAAGAAAAGCAAATTCAAATCAAAAACGGCAAGCGAAAAGTAGTTGATGAAAAGATTTTTCAAGGCTATTGCTTAGTTGAAATGCGTCTAACTGATGAAACTTGGTTTATCGTTCGCAACACCCCTGGCGTCACTGGTTTTGTTGGCTCTGACAACACGCCAACGCCAGTCTCAGAAAGCGAAATTCGCAAAATCAAGAAGCGCATGGGTGTCGAAGATCCAAAACACCAGATCAATTTCAAGGTTGGCGAAGTTGTCAACATTATTGACGGTCCATTCAAAGGTTTCGACGGTGCCGTTTCTGAAATCGATACCACCAAAGGCAAGCTCAAGGTCATGGTCAGTATGTTTGGCCGCGACACCCCAGTCGAGCTTGATGCTTTGCAGGTCAAGAAAGTTTAGCACTATTGTAAAAATTGCGTAATTTTGCTATAATAGT
The DNA here is from genome assembly GCA_964572775.1 of uncultured Candidatus Saccharibacteria bacterium. Classification (GTDB taxonomy): domain Bacteria; phylum Patescibacteriota; class Saccharimonadia; order Saccharimonadales; family Saccharimonadaceae; genus SZUA-359. The sequence goes on along the minus strand of CAZNEX010000012.1, from coordinate 26,340 downwards.
AATGTTACGCACTGCCAAAAGCTTCAAATTTTAGCAGTAATCTTGAAAAAGGAAATTTAAAGATGGCAAAGAAAATTATCGGAAATCTAAAACTACGTATTCCAGCTGGTCGCGCTACAGCCGGGCCACCTGTTGGTTCTACCCTTGGTCAGTGGGGACTAAACATGATGGATTTTATCAATCCATTCAATGACGCTACCAAAGATTTGATGGGTAAAGACGTTATCGTGCACCTCCAAGTCTACGAAGACCGTACATTTACTTGGAAATCGCTTGGTCAACCAGTTGACGATTTGATTCGCGAAAAAACTGGCATCAAAAAGGGCAGTGGCAAACCACATTCCGAAAAAGTTGGCTCGATCACTCGCGCTCAGCTCGAAGAAATTGCTCAGATCAAAATGGAACAACTAAACGCCATCGATCTCGACGGCGCTGTCAAAGTTGTCGCCGGCACCGCCCGCAGCATGGGCGTAGAAGTCAAGGGCTAAGACAATTCGCTACTATGGGAGATAGGCCACCTTTTGATCGAGGACCTGATCCATACGAGAAGCTAGACCTCTTGGTGTACGATTTGACTACCTCCTTAAAGCGCAGACCTACAGCAAATGAAGCTGACAGATTTACGCCAAATCATCAGTTCGCTCAAGCAGTAATCGACTGTTACAGTAAAGATAACGACATCGCCAAAATAGTTAAGTTGCTAGAGCGTGTTGGCAAAGGCGCTGTAAGAGCAGATGAAGCAGAGGAACTTGTTCTTGGTATAGTTAAGCCAATAATCGATGCCGAACCATAGTAAAAATCACGTCAGTTTTCATATTGACGCTCATACAACCCGGTAAGTTATAATAGTCTTAACACCACATGCGTTTTATCGAAATAATGCATAATTTTGCTACTTCAAGCGGCTTAGCTTTGTAGCCATTCAAAAACTTAAACGAAAGGAATGTGCTATGAAGCGTTTTTTAGAGCTGCCCATAAATATCACCGCGATAAAATTTGATCTAAGTGGTTGTTATCCGAGCCGACTAGATTTTGATGGCAAATCGATTCATACTGTCAGATTCAACGATCATTTGGTATCTTTTTGCGTCGATAATACATATTTTTGGCTCGAAAAAACTCGCGCATCATGGCGGCTAACAAAAAGCCCTGAAAGCTTAGCTAGCAAGTAGATCTTGCAGTGTACTGATCATCGCCTCAACATTGGGCAAACGATAGCACGCACTAGTTTCTCCTGGACCAATTTTGACCGTTACACCGTTTTGTGGCACACTCACAAACATGTCTTCATCGGTATAATCATCGCCAGCCGCTAAAACAAAATCATAAGATTCAGCCTTGATGACACCTGTTGCTGCGATCTTTTTGGAAATGCTGGTCGGTTTAACTTCGATGATTTTATTGCCAGAATTGACTGATACACCCTCATCGCCTAGCGTATCGTGCAGCTCGCGTTTGAGATTATAAGATCGAACCAAAGCCAGCTCGACGGGTACATTTCGATAATGCCAAACCATCGCAAAATCTTTCGCCTCAATCTTTGCGCCTGGTGTCCGCGATGTATAATCCTTTAGCAGCGGCTTGATCAATTTGCGCGTCGATTCAAAGTCGACATCAACGTGCGACTGCCACTTACCATTTTCACGCTTATACGCACCGTGCTCGGCTACCAAAATCGCTTCGGTATCACCAAACCAAGTCTCTAAGGCTTCCTGACTACGACCACTGATAATACAAACTGTTGTCTGCGGTTTTGACGCTAGACTAGCGATCAAATCATGCAGTTCCTGAGATGGAGCAGCCGCTGACGGGCTAGGTGAATTGACAAAATTTCGTAAAGTACCATCATAATCAAGCATCAGTAAGCGATTTTTAGCGTTCTTAAATTGCGAAATCAGCACTTTTTGGTGCTTGCCACCAAGCCGTGTCGTTGAATCATCTTCTTGCAAACTTTTCACTTGCTTGAGCGCACTCAGAAAACTTTTTCCCCAATCAGCTACTGGATGATCGCGAATCCGCTTTTGCATTTTAGCTAAGCGCTCGAGTTTTTCTTTGTCAGACATCTCAAATGACTGCTTGATAGCTCGTGATATCGCTAAAGTATCATTTGGATTGATCAGCAAAGCTTCGGGCATCTCCTCAGCGGCGCCAGCCAGCTCACTTAGTATCAAAACCCCGGGTATATCGCCCTTGGTTGAAACATATTCTTTAGCCACCAAATTCATACCGTCGCGTCGTGGTGTTACTAGCATCGTATCGGCTGCCATAAAGAGCGGTACGATTTCTTCTAGCGTCAAAGTCTGCGACTGATAAGAAATCGGCGTCCACTCCGCCGAACCGTAAGCACCGTTGATTTGGCTAACTTTTTTATCAATTTTATCTTGCAATTCTTGATAAGTTTCGACGCCAGTACGAGAAGGTGAGACCACCATTATCATGGCAACTTGGCCTAAATATTCGGGATTGTCCTCCAAGAAACGTCGATAACCCTCTAATCTCTCGAGCATGCCTTTTGAGTAATCGAGGCGGTCAACCGACAAAATGATGTCTTGGCCATGATAGGTTTCGGATAGCGACTGATATGACTGCTGAACTTGTTTATCGCCGCGAATCTTATCGAATCGACTTGGATCAATACCAATCGGGAATGAATCAACTCGAACTTTGCGGCCGTCGACATGCAGCAAGCCGTACTCATTTGGTATACCGACAATTCTCAAGCAACAATTTAAAAAGTGTTTTGCGTAATCGTAAATATGAAAACCAACTAGATCGGCGCCGAGCAGGCCATCGATAATTTCTCGTCGCTCGGGCAGCAAACGAAAGACTTCATAAGACGGAAATGGCGTATGATGAAAGTAGCCAATTTGCGATTTTGGCAAGTGTTGACGCAACATTTTAGGTAAGATCATCAGGTGATAGTCGTGTATCCAAACTAGCGAATCGGCCTTTGCAACCGATTTAGCCGCAGCAGCATACTTTTGGTTGACCTTTTCATAAGCTTGCCAGTATTCGTCACGATTAACCATATACGTCTGAAAATAATGAAATAGCGGCCAGAGCGTGTCATTGGAGTAACCTTCGTAAAATAAATCAATCTCTTCTTGACTCAAAAAAACTGGGTGACAGCCTTGCTTTTGCAATCTTTCTGTTATAATTTGGCGATCTTGATCGGTGAGCTTATCGTCGGCAATGCCTGGCCAGCCAATCCAAATCCGGTCGTCGCCGTCAAGCGATGATAATGCCGTCGGCAGTCCGCCGTCACTTTGGATAAACTTCAGCTTGCCATCACTTATTTCGACTTTAATAGGCAAGCGGTTAGCAATTACTATGGTGCTATAGGCAGTCATGCGTCTATTATACCGCATGCCTTCTGTTGTCTATTTTGGATTATTACTGACTCTTGTCAGTGTCTAGAAATATAGAGGAGCTTAATTTACCAACAACAAGATTTGCACTGCCGAGATCTTCAGCCGAGTGCGTATTTGTGATGGCCACACAAAACATGCCGGCGCTAACGGCTGCATCAACACCACTCGGCGAATCTTCGACGACTGCACATTGGCTTGGTTCCACATCGATTAGGCTTGCCGCTTTTTGATAGCCTTCGGGGCTAGGTTTGCCGTTTTTTACATCTTCAGCGGTCACAATCACCTCAAACTGGTTATTCAGATTGCATGTCTTTAGGGCTAGCTCCGCCTCAGTACGCAGTGAACCCGTCACGAGCGCCAGTTTGATACCTTGATCGTATAGTTCTTTAATCAAGCTAGTGATACCGTCATACGGAGTCAGTGATTGAGCAATCATCATATACGCATTGGTCTTTTCGAGCATCAACTGCTCAAGGCTAGGCAAATTATCAATCTGATTTTTCAACCCAAAGAAGCCGTTGAGATCAGTCTTGCCAGCAAAATTAGCCAAATAACTAGCATGCGTCAACTGATAGCCGTAGTTATTTAATACCTCTCGAAATGCTTGCTCATGAAACTGCTCGCTATCAACAATGACGCCGTCAAGATCAAATAACACAGCTTGAAACTTCATAGCTATATTCTAGCAAATAAGTTGGCTACTCGACTTTTAGTCCGACTTGTGCTATAATGAGAAGATAATAAACAAATGTGGGAGGCAATAAAACTTGCCGATTGCACCACAGGAAGGACCATCCTTATGGCTAAAAAAGCCGATTTACTCGAGAAAGCCAAAGAGCTAAAACTCGAAGTTACAGAAAAAAACACGATTGCCGAGATCGAAGAAGCGATCGCTAGTGCCGAGAATCATGAGGTTCGTGAAGCCAAAGTTGCAAAAGCTGGCAAACGCTCCGAAAAATCGCTCAAAGAAGCTGAAGAAAAAGCCGAAAAAGAGGCTCGTAAAGAAGCTGGCGACACAACACCGCAAAGCGAAGATGCCGAAGAAACCCGTAAAAAAGGTCCTGCACCAAAAGTCCGCTCGCGTCTTGAGCGCCGCGGTAAAAATTATCGCAAACTAGCCGAAAAAGTTGATATTAGCAAGGTCTACTCTGTCGCTGAGGCTATGAAACTAGCTACCGAGACTAGTCCTGTCAAGTTTGACGCTAGCGTTGAGGTCCATGTTCGCCTAGGAGTCGACCCTCGCCAAGCTGACCAAAACATTCGCACTACAGTCGCTTTGCCGCACGGAACTGGTAAAACCGTTCGTGTGGCTGTTTTTGCACCTGAAGACCAACATGCAGCTGCCAAAAAGGCTGGTGCCGATGTGGTTGGCGACGAAGCATTCTTGAAACAACTCGACAAAGGCACAATCGACTTTGACACTCTTATCGCAACTCCAGCTTACATGCCAAAACTAGGCAAGTACGCTCGCGTGCTAGGACCAAAAGGTTTGATGCCAAATCCAAAATCTGGTACAGTTGCAGCAAACGTCGACAAAGCTGTTACTGAAGCAAAAGCCGGTAAGGTAGAGTACCGCGTCGACAAGCAAGCTATCATCCACCTAAGCATCGGCAAAGTCAGCTTTGGCGCAGCCAAGCTAACCGAAAACGCAGATGCTTTCATGGCGAGCCTACAATCACAGAAGCCATCTAGCCTCAAGGGCGTATTTATCCAGTCTGTAGCCGTCAGTACGACTATGGGTCCTGGTATCAAAGTCGCAAACAACTAGTACAAAATAGTTTGATTTAAACTGATCAGGGGAAGCCCCCAGCGTCTGTAGCTCAATATGTAATCGATCGTCGTGCGAGCTCATACTCGGGCACGATGAGATACAAATGGCAGACAGACGCTGGGGGAGCTTTGCTGGTGAGGCGAGCGAGATTAGATTTATTCTCGAGCCGAAGCTCGACACTACTTCAACTCGCCCCACTAGCTAATCGCACTATAGCGCTTGTGTATTTTTTACACAAGCTTTTTTCGCTGCTAAAAGTTGGCTACCAGAGATAAACTAATATTCTTGGGTACAATAAGTAGCATTTTGAGAAATGTACGGCTTGCTGTCCCTGATCATAGAGATAAAATCGAGCGTAGAGTCAAAATATTTGTCTTGCTTTGTATACTCCGACATATCCATCCACGTATTTTCTCCTTTAGACCATGCATTCGATATGTCACCTTCTATATCACGGGCCTCTACCACAGCGAATAACTTATCCTCGAGCAAATCGTTGGACGTTTCGAGATAATCAGTCTTCCGATAGAATCCATTTACCTCAAATTTCGCCCGTAGGCCGGCCTGCTTCAACAGTTCACGTCCTGCAGCGTCTTCAAACGATTCACCCCATTGTACCGGACCAGATATAAATGACCAGTGCCCGAAAAATGGCTCACGTAGCCGTTTCTGAACCAGATACTCGTCTTGAGACTTGGCAGCTCTTCGCGCCACAATGATGACTGACAGTTTTGGCTGTTTCTGGACTGTGGGCTCTACCCGACTTAAGTTATTCGAAAACTCTTTCCCAGTAGCGGTGAGCTTGTATAACGAATCATCATTTTTAGTGACGTAGCCAAGGCTCACTAATTTACGGAGATGAAACTTAAATACATCACTATCCATACCTGTAGGTTTCATCAGATCAGTGTAACGCGCCTCAGAACTATGGCGTAAAGTACGCAATATCAATAGCTGTGTTTTATGGATCTCACGAGTTCCCATATGTGTATATTATAACATATGGTTAACTATGATGCTAGTTTGGGTATCATTTTACCCTAGGTTTGCCTCAGCTTTAGCTCTAGTATACTGATATGAATGAAACTTATACCGCCAAACCGAAGCTATATGTGGGCTGCGCACTTACGAATGCGCCTGAAGATTTTAGAAATAATGTAGAGGAAGCAAAGGTGCAACTAGGCAAAGACTGGGAAGTAATGCAGTTTCTCGGCCTACAGGCCGGTACCTCTGCTGATGTTTACAATCAGGATATTACTTCAAATGTACGCACGTGCGAAGGCTTCTTGGCTATTGCTGATCACCCCGCAAATGGACTCGGCTGGGAGCTTGGCGTTGCAGACGAACGAGAAACGCCGACCCTGATAGTAGTCAAGTTTGGTGCAGTTGTTTCTCGCTTGCTAATTGGCGCCTCAGAGGCAAGGGAACATATTCAGCTACAAAGATACGAAGATATGTCAGAGATACCAGCCATTGCTCGCGAAGTACTTATGCCCATGATAAAATAGCTTAAACGGAGGAAAATATGAAACAGTATCTTGAGCTGCTTGAAGATATCAAAAACAATGGCACCACAAAAACTGATCGAACCGGCACTGGTACAAAGAGCGTCTTTGGCCGACAAGTTCGCTACAATTTATCTGATGGATTTCCAGCGGTTACTACCAAAAAACTGTTTTTTAACAGTGTTGTTCACGAATTGCTTTGGTTCTTGCAGGGCACAGGCAATATCGAATACTTGGCACAAAATAATGTTCATATTTGGGACGAGTGGCCATTTAAGGCGTACCTAGTGAAGAACAATTTGCCGATTCCCGAAGTAAATTCTGCTGAGTGGAAAGCGCAGATGAAAGAGTTTGTCGACAGGATCGCCTCTGATCATGATTTTGCGATGAAGTGGGGTGATTTGGGGCCAGTTTACGGCGTTCAGTGGCGCAAATGGCCAGATGGTCGGGGCGGCCATGTCGATCAGATTGCTCGAGCGATCGATATGATTAAGAATACTCCGGACTCGAGGCGTATCATTGTTAGTGCCTGGAACGCTGCCGAGATTGATGAGATTGTTCAGATCGGTGGTTTGCCGCCATGCCATAGCTTATTTCAGTTCAATGTTGCTGCTAGCAAGCTCGATTTGCACTTGTATCAACGCAGTGCAGATACTTTTCTAGGTGTTCCATTCAACATCGCCAGCTATTCATTGTTGCTAGCGATGGTGGCGCAAGTCACTGGTCTTGAAGCAGGTGAGTTTGTGCATACTTTGGCCGACACTCATCTTTACCTAAACCACATGCAGCAAGTCGATGAACAATTAGCGCGTACGCCGCGTTCGCTGCCGAAGCTATGGCTCAACCCAGCTATCAAAAATATCGATGATTTTAGCTTTGACGATATTAGACTCGAGAATTACGACCCATACCCAGCGATCAAAGCGCCAATTGCTGTTTAGTCGCGGCGATTTTGATCAATTATTCGATCGTAGGTGACGATATCAAACGAATAGGCGTTGCGTTCATCGGCCTCAAAATGCTGCCGATCGATTTCCTGCCACTCTTCACAGCTAATTTGCGGAAAAAAGACCGTGGCTTCTGGAAAGTCTGCATCGACATAGGTTACATATAAACGATCGAGGTCTTCGAGAGTTGATTGCCAAAGGCCAGCTCCGCCGATTACGTAAATCTCATCACTGGTGGCCATCTGATAAGCATTATCAGGGTCAGACGCCCATTCGACATTGGTGTTTTGATCTTTCAAACTGCGACTAATAACGATGTTTTGACGATTTGGCAATGGTCGGCTGCCTATTGATTCAAAAGTTTTACGACCCATAATGATAGTTTGGCCAGCAGTCACGTTGCGAAAATTTGCCAAATCATCTTTTAAGCTACGACCCCAGGGTAGGTCATTGTCATAACCGATTGCATTTGACCGATCCATAGCTACAATCGCCGCTTTCATGCCTCAATTATAGCACGCCCTCGTGTCAAGGTTGAACCCTGACACTAGAGGGGCAGGGTTCAACCTTGGCAGTTTAGGCGAGGTCGAACTTGTCTTCGAGTAGCTCGAGACTGTTTGGATCGGCATACTCTGCCACAAACATGCGGTATTTTTGATAATTGCCACCAAAATCTGCCAGAACTTCTTGCGATGCCAGCCAGCTGGGCTTGTTTTCAGGATTAGCCAAAAAACGCATCGACGAGTATTGGTATCTTTCAAAGCTGCCTGGCATATTCAAACCATTTAGATGAATATAGCGCGAAATATGAACGCCATAAACAGCACTATCGACTCTGCGGGCTTTGTATCGTCCCTGAAACAAATGGCCGACACGCTTATACTTGGCATTAAAGTACATAGTGTAACTAGTCGCCAAAACTCGCATAAACTCACCAAGCGCGTGATCAGATTTTTGATGAACCAAGAGGTGAAAATGATTCGGCATAAGGCAATAAGCTCGCAGACTGATGTCGCCATAGAAAGATTTTAATCGCACGCGGCGGTAATTCTTATCCGCTGATTTGTTTGGCTTCTTTTTGAGCTCTTTCTTTAGCTCTTCCGGGTCGGTCAACATACTTTTGATCCGAGATAAAAAAACGCCATAATCTTGCTCATCGAGAAAAATATCGCGCTGTTCGACGCCGCGATTGTAACAGTGGTATGAGGTGTCGGCGGTAAATTCTCGAAGGACATTTCGGTTAGGCATATCCATAGAATATCGCAGTCAGTGTCAGGGTTCAACCTCGACAGTTTTTGCGGTAAATTTGTGTCAAGGTTGAACCCTGACACAAAAAATAGGGTACAATAGATGGAGATATGGGAGTATACAGCAATACCGAGATTATGGCGGCAATTGATGACGGTCGAATCGTTTCCGTTCCTTTCAATCCGGCACACGTCAGCGAGGCAAGTCTCGACTTTACCTTGGGCCATTATTTCTACAAACAGGAAGACCAGCCAGAGGCGAGTGACATATATAACCCTTTTGATGAAAAAGATGTTGAGCGCTATTTTAAAGGGCCTCTAGAGGCAATGCCTCATAAAGAATGGTGCCAAAAAAACAAAAAACCGCTATTTCAAAACATCCCTGAAGACCACCCGATCATCGTCTTACAACCAGGCGAACGCATTTTGGGCCACACCCACGAATTCGTCGGCATCCGCGCGCATGGCGGCGCTTGTGAAGTCAAGAGCCGTAGCAGCTGGGGGCGCAATGGCGTGGCAGTCTGCTTTGACGCGGGCTGGGTAGATCCAGGCTACATAAACCGTATAACCCTTGAAATTTACAATCTAAACATGCATGAAAGTGTTGTCCTGCCAGTTGGCGAGCGGGTTGGTCAGTTAATTTTCCACCATACCGGACCTGTCGAAGGTGGCTATGCCTCAGGACGTGATGGCATGAGCGGCAAATATCAGCACACTGATGACTTAGACGAGCTGATTAGCACTTGGAAACCTAGCCAAATGCTACCACGCGCCTTCAAAGACAAACGTAAATCTGCACCTGTGATTCCAGGACTCGCCAAAGGCATGAAATGACCCAGCGCGGCAAATATGTCGTCATAGAGGGACCAGATGGTACTGGCAAATCGACTCAAGCTGACTTATTGGCCGAACATCTAAAAACTCTCGGCATAGATTCAATTCATGTCAAAGAGCCAGGCGGCACACCAATCGGTGAAGAACTACGAAAAGTAGTTCTCAATGGTCATCTCGAGCGCTCACCGATGACCAATCTGCTAATTTTTACGGCAATCCGCCATGAACTTTGGCACAACAAAATTGTCCCGACTCTCGAACAGGGAGCTTGGGTGATCTGCACGCGCAATTATTGGTCATCGCTTGCGTTTCAGGGTTACGGTGAAGGTATGGATATACAGACGATTGCGCGTATGACGGCCGAATACACTGACCCAAGGTATATGCACCCCGACATTGGGATTATTTTGAACTTCCAAAATGAAGCCGAGAGAGCCCGGCGCATTGCCGCACGTGGTGCACTCGAACATCCCGATACATTTGAGTCTAGACCAAGCGATTTCCAGATGCGCGTCAACAACGCTTACACAGAAATAGCGAAAGATTATGGCGTTGAGGTTATAGATGCCAGCAAGACTGTAGAAGAGATCTTCGACTATACAAAAATAAACTTATTTTCTTAGTCATTGGAATCAGGGGTTGAGTTATAAGGTATTTCCCTATGTAGATACAATGATTCAACCAAAGGATATGCAAATGACGGCCTTAAGCCATTATGCTGTTTTGCTAGCATTTCGTCAAAATATGTTCGTAATGTTGAGATTGCATCGGTATCGTAATCATCTGGCTGAGCAGTCGCAAGTGTTTGAACAATAGCCGCATCACGCTGTGATTGCTCTTTGAGCCTTCCCAGATCGACTACGCCCGCTGTTCTAGACGTAAGTACACCGACTGTTTTTTCTTTCCTATCTTTTGCATCTACAAGCACACCTACATCTACCTTCGTCAAAAAGACAGCATAATCACCAATAACTCGAGTAACCTTAGGTTTCGAGCGTATTTTCTCAGGTCTAGAGTGCCCTTTTCGTAGTTTTGCCAGTTGTCGCAATACCTCATTAGCAATCCCATTATCATAAGGGTCTGTATCTTTAACGCGAGAAAAGGCTGCGATTTCGTATGCTGGCATATAGCCACCTGTTGAGAAATACTCGACTCTTTCGGCAATAGTCATTTCATCTTCACCGGTACCTAGCTCTCGTCGTCTCAACTCCGTGTAGTGTTCAACATTGGGCCAACTCAAATCATGCGTCATTGCAAGCTTGAAGGTAGACATCGCTTCTGCGCCTCGTTTCTTGACATTTTGTGCGCAAACGCTAGCCAAAACATCATATGGAACATTTGCATCTAGAATTCCCTCGATTGTGCCACCTGCTGGAGTTTCTAGCCCCGCGCCAAAAGGAACTAAAGGAAGTGGAGATGGCTTATCTAAGAATATTCCGTATTTCTCTATATTGTTTTTGCGTATAATTCTTACCATTATATCATATATACATTATTTTGTCTATAGCTGCTTTACACTGCTTTTTCTTTGTGATAGTATTATATAGACATCACCAAAGACAGTAGCCGTATTCATCAGAATACTTAATCTGCTACCGAGGGAAATTCTTCCTACGTTTTGTCGTCAATATATTGGTACGAGACTTTTGCGGTTTCGTCGTATGTCGATCATTAACAATACGGCTATTAAAGAAATATCTACCCGAAAGGATTTTTATGGCAATTTCACGCGATAAAAAGCAAACTTTGGTAGGTGAAATGACAGAATTGCTTGCAAGTTCTAAGATGACTGTGTTTGCGCAGTATCATGGAACGAGCGTTGCTGACTTGCAAAAATTACGCGCAATGGCGCGTTCAAAAGGTGTTGTTATCAAGGTTACAAAAAACCGTTTGGTCCGCGTAGCTCTTGCCAACACAAAAGCGCTCAAAGATGTCGATAGTACTGGCCTAAAAGGTCAATTGCTTTACGCCATTAGCGATAGCGACGAAGTTGCACCAGCGCAAGTGCTAAACGACTTCGCCAAAGAGCACGACTCACTACAATTTGTCGGTGCGATTTCTGGCGAAGCCAAGCTACTTGGCGTCGATGAGGTCAAAGATCTCGCCGGCCTTGCAAGCAAAGAACAGCTTATTGCGGAGACAATCGCACAGCTGCTTTCACCAGTTCAAGATGTCACCAACGGACTATCTGGCAATTTACATGCCTTACTCGATGGTGTCGAAGCCAAAGCAACTGCTTAATATTAACAAGTCTATCTATTTGAAAGGATAATTATGGCTGATGTAAAAAAACTTGCTGAAGAGCTAACAAAGCTTACAGTACTTGAAGTAAATGAACTTAAAAATGTTCTAAAAGATGAATACGGTATCGAACCTGCTGCAGCAGCTGTTGCTGTAGCCGGACCTGCCGCTGGCGGTGACGCTGGTGCAGCTGCTGCTGATGAAAAGAGCGAATTTACAGTCAAGCTAGCTGACGCTGGTGCTCAAAAAGTCGCTGTCATCAAAGCAGTCAAAGAAATCACTGGTCTTGGCCTTGGTGAAGCAAAAGCTATCGTTGACGGCGCTCCTGCAAACGTCAAAGAAGGTGTATCTAAAGACGACGCTGAAGCAGCTAAAAAACAGCTTGAAGAAGCTGGTGCAACTGTCGAACTCGTTTAGTAAACTATTTAGCCGTATTGTTTTTAGAAGACTGCTCCGACAATGTTGGGGCAGTTTTTATTTGCATACATTTTAGAAACATTTTTTACAACGACTTAGCCGAAACTACTGAAAACCATGTGGAAAGTCGAGCCAAAATCGTGGTTGACTTTTGACTGCTTCTTGACTTATAAAAACCAAGGCGCTATATATAAGAGTATCATTATCAAAAACAGACAAGGAAATGCGAGAAAATGTCTGACCTACCAGAAAAACATGTCAAGCGTCTGATGTCGCTACTCGGCGAAGCAGAGACAAATTTAGCAGCAGCCAAAGAGTTGCTTATTAGCATAGTTGGCGACGATGGCGCTATCGTATCCAGCAAGCATGCGCCCAATGAAGATGTCAGCGGCAAAGTTGTCGAAGGTGTTTTCGATGGGCAAGTTATGGCTGGCCCCGATGGAAAAACCTATCCGGTGCCTGCAAACTACGCGTCAAAGTCCAAGCTTGTAGAAGGCGACATCTTAAAATTAACAATTGCCGATGATGGCGGCTTTATTTATAAGCAGATCGGCCCTGTCGCCAGACGACAAATTATCGGTACATTAGTGCAGCATGATGGTGCCTATTATGTCGAGGCTCAAGGGCGAGAATTCCGTATTTTGCTAGCTAGCGTCACTTACTTCCGAATCAATATCGGCGATCAAGTGACTATCATCGTTCCAGAAGATAATCCTGAAGCTACTTGGGCTGCTGTCGAAGCTGCTCTTTAGGCTCAAATAGCGTATAATAAGATCACATGAGCAAGGGGAGTGTCCACCAAGCTCTTTATCGTAAGTACCGGCCGCGCAAGTTGGACGATGTTTATGGTCAAGAGCACGTTACGGCGTTACTGAAACGCTCGATTGAAAGTGGTCGTATCAACCATGCCTACTTACTGACGGGTCCAAAAGGGGTAGGTAAAACGTCGATTGCTCGAATTTTGGCTCATGAGATCAATGGACTAGATTACTCCGATGACTCAAGTCATCTTGATATTATTGAAATCGATGCCGCCAGCAACAATGGCGTCGATGATGTTCTTGAGCTTCGTGATAATGTCCGTTTTGCGCCAACTGTGGCAGCCAAAAAAATCTATATTATCGATGAAGTACACATGCTTTCAAAACCGGCTTTTAACGCTTTGTTAAAAACGCTTGAGGAGCCGCCAGAACACGTTGTCTTTATTTTGGCAACAACCGATGCTGACAAATTGCCCGAGACGATTATTAGCCGTGTCCACCGCTATCAATTTCGTAAGATAACTGATGCTGTGTCGCTTGCTCACTTGCGACGAATTGCTAACGCCGAAAATATCGAGATTGACGATCAGGCTTTAGCTCAACTAGCAAGACACGGGGGAGGCAGCTTTCGAGATAGCATAGGCTTGCTCGATCAGTTATCAAACGGCTACCAAGAACGCATAAATGAGCAACTGGTGCTCGATGTTCTAGGTATACCGGCTGATAGGCAAGTCGATGAGCTAATTAGCGCCTATCGACAAGCAAGTGTTAATAAAATTGTTGAGATAATTGACAATTTCGAAGCAAACGGCACTAACCCTGTTCGGCTAAGTCAGGCTTTGATTGCAATGCTGAAGCAAACTCTCTCAGAGCGCCCAAACGACTCGCTTATTATGGAAGATTTGTTGGCAGTGGCCTCAAGTAGCTATCCATTCATCAAACTGCTAACGGTGCTGGTGTCGAATACCTCCCAAACATATGGCCCTGAACCAAGTGCAAGTGCTAGTCCTACACCAGTTGCCACTAAACCACTTGAGGCAACTGTCGCCAATCAGCCTCCTGTAGCCAAGCCAAAAAAAGCTAGTTCGCTAGATGTCTCAAAACCAAGCACTTTTAGTTGGCAAAATTTCATCGATCAACTCAAAAATGATTCGGCCGTTCAGTCGCTTTTATCAAAATCAAACTACCAGCTAGATGAAAATTCGCTAATTATTTTTGCGGGGAACCGCTTCAACGCAAATCGTTTAAATGCCCCCAAGCAGCTTACTAAGCTCAATGATGCTCTGAACCAACTCGGTTTTTCTAGCCTAAATATTGAGGTAAAAGCCGATGTTAAACCGCCAGAAGATAGCGAAACAGCCGCCGTTGCTGCTATTATGGGTGGGGGAGAGGAAGTTGATTATGCCGAATAAAAAAGAAGTTGTTGCTGGAAAAATTCCTCCTCAAAATCTTGATGCTGAAAAAAGTTTGCTCGGAGCAATTTTGCTTGATGAAGAAGTAGTGTCTGATGTCGCCGAGATCGTAAAAACAATTGACTTTTATGATAAACGCCACGCAACTATTTACGGCGCCGTTTATCGACTCTACGAAAAGCATAAGCCAGTCGATCTACTGACGCTAACTGAGGAGTTAAAAAAGAAAGATGAGCTAAACACTGTGGGCGGATCGGCATATTTAACAGAGCTGACTCAATATGTGCCGACAGCTGCTCACGCTGCAACTTACGCAGAAATTGTTGCTAACAAAGCTATTCGTCGCCGTTTAATCAAAGCCAGTAGCGATATTGCCGAACTTGGTTTTGATGAAGAAACTTCAACTCAAGAACTGCTCGAAAAAGCCGAGACCGAATTATTCAATGTGTCCGACCAAAGTCTCAAACAAGATTTAGTAAGTCTTGATAGCATCTTGACCGAGAGCTTCGATCGCATCGAGGAGCTGCATCGCAACAAAGGCCAACTACGCGGAATTCGAACTGGCTACCGTGACCTCGATACTATGACGGCTGGCTTGCAGCGCAGTGATTTGATTATCCTAGCAGCTCGTCCGGCGATGGGTAAAACAACGCTTGTGACCAATCTTGCCTACAATGTTGCAACCATTGCAAAACTGCCAGTTTTGTTTTTCTCTCTTGAGATGAGCAAAGAGCAGTTGGTCGATCGTATGCTGGCCGACGCATCAGGTGTTGATAGCTGGAATATCCGCACCGGTAACTTGAGCGATGACGACTGGGGTAAGCTATCAGAAGCAATGGGCGAGATGGCCGAAGCGCCAATTTTCATAGACGACACACCGGGCTTGTCGGTTCTCGAAATGCGAACAAAAGCGCGGCGCAAAAACCACGAGTCACCCCTCGGTCTTGTTATCGTTGACTACCTGCAGCTAATGCAAGCCTCTGGCAGCCACAATGGTAATCGCGTACAAGAAGTTTCTGAAATTTCGCGCGGTCTAAAGTTGATGGCGCGCGAGCTAAACGTACCATTGATAGCGCTGAGCCAGCTATCGCGCTCGGTCGAAAGTCGGACACCACCTATCCCGCAGTTGGCTGATCTACGCGAGTCGGGAAGCATCGAACAAGATGCCGACATAGTTAGTTTTATTTATCGACCAGGATATTACGAGCCAGATAATCCAGAGGTTCAAAACATTACCGACCTGATTATTGCCAAGCACCGAAACGGTCCTGTTGGCAAGGTGCAACTTTACTTCCATCCTGAGAGGCTCCGATTTATGTCTCTCGATCGACGTCACGATTAATATGCTACAATATTGACATAGTATGAAGCAAAAAATCACTTCGTATGCGCTGTATCGCTGGCGTTACCTTATCGGCTACCTGTCTATCGGATCGGCGATTTTTGCTGCATTAATTTTTGCAGTTGTTTTCGTACCTGGCGGTATTCGACTTGAAGAAAAGATCGCTAGTGTCAAGAGCGGTAGTTTGCAATTTTATCATTTCGATCCGCAAACTGTTATCGACCTGCCGTATCATATTATCCAAAGAGCTAGTTTTGCACTTTTTGATGTTTCTTCTTTTAGCATCAAGTTGCCTTCATTGATTTTTGGCGTTGCGACGATTATCGGCATCTACGTACTACTAGCCATTTGGCTCAAACGCAACGTTGCTCTCATCACAACTGGTATCGCAGCCACCATGCCAATTTTTCTGTTTACAGCCCAGGACGGTACGCCGACCATGTATCATTTTGCTGTTTCATTTTGGTTGCTACTTAGCGCTATGCTAGTCAGCCGCAGATACAAGCCAACAATGCTTTGGAAAGTTTTATTTTTTGTCTTTTTGGCGCTAAATATTTATACGCCACTTGGAATTTATCTAGATCTAGCCGTCATTACAACTGTCATTGCTCATCCTCATATTCGCTTTTTGACTCGTAAACTAAATCCTAATCGCGTGATAATTGCTGCAATAGTAGCTTTATTGACACTCGTTCCTTTGATCTATAGTATTGTTTTACAGCCAAAGCTAGCCTTGCAATTACTCGGTTTTCCGGGCGAAATTCTCAACCTTCAAACGAATCTATTTGAGCTCCTAAAAGACTACGTTGGTTTTGTTGATGCAGGCTCTGGTTCAATAGCACGACCGATGTTCTCAATTGGTGTCTTTTTGGTTATCGCTATTGGTTTATACCGATTTATTATTATTAAATATACAGCGCGCAGTTACGTAGTCTGGTTTTGGATAGCCTGCCTCGTACCAATCATTATTCTATCGCCGCAGTATGCAGCCTATGTTTATCCAATCGCCGTTTTGATGGTCGGCATGGGTATCGATTTGTTGCTGCGCGAATGGTACAAACTTTTTCCGCAC
>CAZNEX010000012.1:0-9410 GCA_964572775.1 uncultured Candidatus Saccharibacteria bacterium | reverse complement strand
TGCCCGCGTGACTGGACTGCTGCCGTTGGGACTAATCGTCGCTGGCTTGATAGCTAGCGGCTCTAGCATGTACGTTACATCATATCATTATATTGCGTCTACTAGCGGCCATTTCGATAACGATCTAACTCTGCTGCAAAATCAATTATCGAGCCTCAAGGTCACAAAAGAAAAGCCAGCTCTAGTCGTAGTACCAGAGAGTCAGGTAAGTTTTGTCGAGCTTGTCTCACGCTATGATCAGCGGTTTAGTCAGACCTCAAAACAACCTAGCTTACTCGATGCACCATACACTCTAATCGCACACGATTCTTACAGCAAAAGACTCATCAAAAACGAGCCTTCTAAAATCATTACCAGCAGCAAAAGTCAGAATAGCGATCGTTTCTACCTCTATACAAAACCAGCACAATAGCTTACAATAGGTGACTGAAAGTAGGAGGAAGTAATGGCACTAAATCAAATGAAAATGCTTAATGATTTACGAAAAGCACAAAAGGCACTTGCTAACGAGATTGTTGAAGTTGAAGCAGGTGACGGCGCTGTGGTCGTTCAGATAACTGGTGAGTTAAAAGTCAAATCGATTAAGATCGACCCTGAATACGTCGATCTTAATGACATTAGCGAGCTAGAGCACTGGCTCGAAATCGCAATCCGCGACGGCATGGCAAAAGCGCAAGAAATTGCCGCCGAGAAAATGAAACCTCTGATGGGCGGTCTCGGCAGCCTGGGTCTCTAGTCGATGCCATCAGTTGTGCCAAAAGCGCTTGAGCATCTTATCGATGAGCTTGGCAATCTGCCTGGCGTTGGTGCGCGAACCGCAGAGCGTTATGCGTATTTTTTGCTACGCCAAGAGACTCGTGTCACCAACAAAATCGCTGAGGCAATCCGCAACATCCATGATGGTGTGTCGGTTTGTCCGATTACTTTTGCATTGATTGATGCCGACCAAAAAGTTTCGCCACTATACAGCGATTCAAATCGTAACAAAAAAATGATTGCTGTGGTTGAAGAGCCATTAGATATTGTTGCGCTCGAGCGAACTGGTCAATATCACGGTACTTACCATGTTTTAGGCGGCGTAATCTCACCGCTTGATGGCGTCGGCCCTGAGCAACTGCATATTCCAGAGCTGCTTTCACGGCTAGATAACGATGAAGTCGAAGAGGTGATTATCGCTACGAACGCCAGTGTCGAAGGTGAATCGACTGCGTTATTCTTGCAAAAAATGATCAAAGATAGCGGTCTAAATCTTGCTGTATCTCGTCTGGCTCGTGGCATACCAGTTGGGGTTGACTTAGAGTATGCTGATCAAATCACATTGACACATGCTCTCGAAGGTCGGCGCGCACTCTAATCTGTTTGGCATGTTACAATAAACATATGATAGATCAAGCAATCGAGCGCATCAATGAGGCTAATCACGTTGTCATTATCCAGGCCGAAAATCCAGATGGCGATAGCCTTGGTAGCGCTTTAGCTTTAGAAGCAATTCTTGGAGATCAAGCAAAAACCACCACACTTTTTTGCGCGATTGATATTCCAAAATACTTGCGCTATTTAACAGGCTGGGATCGTGTTACCAATGCTTTTCCGTATCAGGCAGATTGCGCGATAATCGTCGATACGGCCGCCGAAGCATTATTGGTTAAAACCTTAGAGACTCCTGCCGTGCGGAATTTTCTCGACACGCATCCAGTAGTAGTTCTCGATCATCATGGCGAGGACGAATCAAAAGCTAGCAACGATCTTCCGTTTGAGCATACTTTCGTTATGTCAGCCGATGCGGCCGCGACAGGTGAGTTGATATATCAGTTAGCAACTGATGCTGGCTGGCAAATTAGTCCTGATGCTGCAAATACGCTGTATGCATCGATTGCAGCCGACACCCTCGGCATGACAACCGAATCGGCCACATCAAAAACTTTTGCCGCTGTGGCAGAACTGGTAAATTTAGGCGCCAAACCATTTGCAGTTGAGCTAGCACGACGCGAACTAATGAAAAAAGCGCCAGAAATCTTAGCCTACAAAGGCCGGCTGATAAGTCGAATCGAGTATTTACTCGACGGTAAGCTAGCCATCGTCCATATTCCATTCGCAGAAATTGAAGAATATTCCGACAAATACAACCCAAGCGTTTTAGTCTTGGATGAAATGCGACTCGTCGAAGGCGTTGAACTTGCATGCGCTATCAAAACCTATCCAGACGGCAAACTAACAGGCAAGCTGCGCGGCAATAGCCCAATTGCAGCCTCAGTTGCTGGCTTTTTTGGTGGCGGTGGCCACAGCTACGCAGCTGGCTTTAAAGTCTTTGAGTCTTATGAAACCGTCATAAAAGAGCTGGTCGAGGCCACTAGCAAATCATTGGAGAAAACATCATGAAGCTCTACAGTACGATGACACGCCAGACCGAAACACTAAAGCCGCTAACTGACAATAAGGTTCGAATTTACACTTGCGGGTTGACTGTTTATAGTCAACCGCACATCGGCAATTGGCTTGGCTATATTTACTGGGATGTTTTGATTCGCGTCCTCCAAGAAGATGGTTATGATGTCGAAAGAACTCAAAATATAACCGATGTTGGACATCTTGTCAGCGACGATGATGACGGTGAAGACAAGATGCAAAAAGGTGCCCGGCGCGAAGGTACGACGGCATGGGATGTTGCCAAAAAATACAGTCAAATTGCCAGCAGTGAAGCCTACGATATGCTTCATCTTTTACCGCCAAACCACTTAATACCTGCGACTGCTCTGATCGATCAACAGATCAATTTTGCAGTCGAGCTCGAACAAAAAGGTTATTTGTATCGTATAGATGACGGTATGTACTTCGATACCTCGAAATTGGCAGACTACGGTAAACTTGCCCGCTTAGACAAGACTGGCTTGCAAGCTGGTGCCAGAGTTGCGATGAACGACAAAAAAAATCCAACCGACTTTGCAGTTTGGAAATTTTCTAACCCAAATGAAAAACGCGACATGGAGTGGCAGAGTCCATGGGGAGTTGGCTTTCCAGGATGGCATCTCGAATGTAGCGTTATCGCCCGCGAGACACTGGGGGATCGCATCGATATTCATACAGGCGGAATTGACCACATTCCCGTCCATCATACCAATGAAATTGCCCAGACAGAGAGCCTGACTGAGATGCCTTTTGCAAATATCTGGGTGCATAATAACCATATCAAAATTGATGGCCAAAAAATCTCTAAGAGTTTGGGCAATACCTACACACTATCAGATATTACTAAGCGCGGTTATGAGCTCGATGCTTTCAAGTTAATGGTGCTCTCGAAACATTACCGAACTGAGGGTAATTTTACATGGGAGATTATGGATATGGCCGCCAATCGATTGAAACATTGGCGCAATATTACGGCACTACGTCATCAAACACATGATACGATTGTTAGCGATCAATCAAAACTAACCAACGAAGATAGTTTGTCCCTTTTAGCCGTCAAACAAGCTATCGTTGAGGCTCTAAACAATGATCTAGATACGCCTGGCGCACTAGCCATCATCGACGAAGCTTTCTCGCAAATTGCTAATTCAGCGGTGGCTTCAATCCATCAACATAGCCTAATCCAGCTACTTGAAGCTATCGACCGACTACTCGGCTTATCTCTGCTTGACTCTACGCCCGATATTTCCGACGACACCAAGGCTCTAGTGCTAGCTCGAGAACAAGCCCGCAAACAAAAAGACTGGTCAAGCTCTGACAAGATTCGCGACGAAATTTTAAAGCAGGGCATCGTCATTAACGATACTGCACACGGACCAATCTGGTCTTATGCTTAGAGTCTAGACGTCGCTCTGAATTTTTTTAACCAATTTTTGTAGCGGACGGCGACTTTTTTCCCGTTGCTTGCGGCTATGCGACAAATACTCTTCGATCAAAACTTTGATACTACCTGCAATCGGGATCGAGATAATTCCTCCAGCTATCCCAAAGACGTACAGACCAATAGTAACCGCCACCAAAACAGCTAGAGGTGAAAGCTCAACATACTTCGACTGTATGGTTGGTGATATAAAGTTATTCTCGATCTGCTGATAAATTATAAAGTAAACGGCAAAAATTATTGCTGCAGGCAAGCTGTTTATCAACAATAGCAATGTAATCATGATGCCACCAATCGTTGCTCCAAACATAGGAATCAATGACAGCAAGAAAGCGATGGCGATAGTCGGTAATGCCAAGTTTCCAGGTACTGCTTCAAAGAAAATTGACAGCAAGAACACGACGCCTCCTGCAAACATTGAGCCAATGCCCGACACAGTTAGTTGTCCTGTCACATAGCCCGAAATTACACGATGAATTCTTGTCGCCAAGCTGCGGTGAGTTTCCATCATATCAGCATCTTCATAAAGTCCCCAAAATTTTTTCATCCAATCAGGACCTTCGATCAACATCAAAAATGACAAAACCAGCATCAAAAATGCCATGGTCATAATGCTAAACACTGAGCCAAGACCAGCTAAAATATTTTGTCCGGTTGCCGAAACCCATGCGGTTGTATTTTTTTTGAAATCTCCGACAGCTTGATCAATTTCAGATTCAAGATGGTATTTTTCAATCAGGTTACCGATACCATGCCACTGTGTCGAAACAGTTTCAACCATTTGTGGTGCATTATCGATAAATTTGGCTGTTTGCTGAACAATTGGCGGCACAACCAAAAAGATAATTGCTACTAAAAACAGCACAACTGTCAAAAATGCGATAGCAGTTGCACCAATCCGACTGTTGCCTGGTATAACTTTACGAATCCGGCTGACAGGTCCGCTGAGAGCTAAAGCCAAAAATGCTGCTGAAAAAATAATAATAAGCGCTGTTTTAGCCAAAAATAACATGAAAATAGCCGCTAAAAAACCAATAACGACTAGCCAAAATCGAACAAAAGTTTTGGTATCAATCTGAATGCGCGTCTTCATAGCGTTAGTATACTATGATTCGTCAAAAAATCATATTGTAGCAAGCAAACCAAGCACAAGTAGCGTCATAACCGCTACTGTCGATACAAGCAAAGCAACTTTATTTGGATAATAATCGACTGTAGTTGATTTGCGAACAGTTTTTGAAGAAACTTTTGATTTCTTAGCAACTTTTTTTGTAGTGTTATTTTTTACCATGCAGTCAGTATAGACTAAGCTTAAGTAGTTTGCAAATCAGTTTCGAAATATTTTGAGCCAAGTCTCGATCGGCAATTCAGACGGCTTAACACTTGGCCGATTTTCTAAAAATTTGCCAGCTACTTTGCGGAAAACCTCATTATCTTGAAACATTGTTTTCACAAAATCGATATACGCTTGCTCTTGGTTACTGTCGATTAGGGGAGTGTCGCGTTTTCGTATTTCTAGCAATACAGTATCGACGTTTGGTGGCGGTGTAAAATCACTGCGTCTGAGTGGCTTTCGAATACGTGTAGAGTACCACGGATAAATAAGCACGCCAAGTCGGCTTGTAAATCGAGCGTTGCTTGGTACAATTTTTAGCGCAAATTGCTTCTGTACAACCAAGTAAATGCTTTTTGGCGAATTATTAGTAAATACAAACTTTTCAATGATCTTTGAGCTTAGAGAAAATGGTGGATTAGCAAATATTTTGTATGCATCTTTACTCATCACAACATTTTCAATATCATCGTTGATAATCGTGATGTTATCAAACATTTGCGTATTGTGGCGTAATTTTTCGATTACTTTTGGTTCATTTTCTATGGCAATGACATGCTTGACCCGCCCAGCTAAAGCAGTCGTAATTACGCCTGAGCCAGCTCCAAGGTCGTAGACTAAATCGTTTTTTCGTATATTTGAATGTCCGATTAGCTCCGCCACGAGTCTTGGGCTGCGCAAAAAGTGCTGGTCATATTCGTGTTGGCGTGACATGGTTATAGTATAGCTTAGGCTCACGAATCTTGCGAAGATATATTCAATAAAGCAATTGAAAATCTCGACCAGATTTTTGCCAACTAGTGTCAGGGTTCAACCTTGACAAGTTATTATGGCTAGGCATGCTGCCGAATGAACTCAGCGACTGCACGTAGCTCTGCTTCAGGCGATTCTTCACGGCTACCTGGTCTATAAAGAAACTTCCGCGGCTCATATTGGCTAATGCCTGAATCGTTTGGCGTTCTAGGAACAATGTGTAGATGGAAATGCGGTACTGACTGGCCGTATTTCTCTCCTTCATTCCATGCAAAGTTAAAACCTTCTACACCAAAAGCACTTATTAGCAATTGTTTGATTTGAGTGGCAAGCGAAAAAATATCAATTAACTCATCTTGGGTCAGTTCATCAAACTTTGCAACCACTCGTTTTGGTACAATTAGCATGTGGCCAGGAGTAATTGGTATATTTGTCAGGAATGCCCGGGCTGTTTTATTTTCTAGAACTGTCCGTTCCTTTATTTCCACAAGGGCAGTGAAGATAGACTGGTTTTCTGACATATTCTATATATTAAGTTCATGCAGACCGTTAGTCAACTCGTAATATTCTTAAGCTCCTACGCCGATCTTACCCTTATGAATTTTTGTAGCTTGGACCGCCGTAACGTTGAGAATATTTTTGGTCTCACTGGCTGCATCATACTTATGCGGCGGATTGCCGATATCTAGATCATCTATATTAAATCGTTTCAAAAACTTTTGCACTTCTGGTCTGTTCAGATAGATATTTAGTTCGTCCCACTTAAGATTTACGACCAGAGCGAAGTCATTCTCGTTGCGCCTACCGACTAATTTACCGAGTGTTTCGTGTTGAGTTAAGGCAACCTTATTGGCTAATTTATATCCTGCTTGAGTTTGATCGTTCTTGTAATTAACGAATTTGTCTCCTGACGTTGGTATAGGATTCATCATATTATGCATCCTATCGGCAAATTTTATAACCACCGCACCTAGAATGTTACTCATGGCAATTCTCGCGTCATTAATCTGGCTAGTTTCTTTACTTCCATCATTTCTATTTCTCGTAACAAGATCTAGCATTGCTTTAAACTTATTGACTTCAAAAGTATTTTTACTTAGCGCCTCTAGCACGATGTAGATGTGTTTTGGAAATATAGTAGGAGATTGTCCAACAATAATTTCGGCTGGGCGCTCATCGGTCTTATGGATCAAACTTTCAACAAAATCATGCAAGTGGGCACAAGCGATAGTAATCGACTTTTCGTCCTGATTCATACGGCAGTCTTCTAGCAAGCAAGCCGTAATCGCCGCAACTGCCATCGTATGAGCAACATATGGGTGACCGTCTAGGCGACGTTCATTTTTGTGAGCGACAATTGCAAGTAGCATCGCAGCTGTTTCGATGCCATTCTTATCACCGACTAGCTTATTTGCATCTTGCTCAACAAAATCAATAATTGCTTTCGAGGTAGGTTCTGCAAATGCATGGGCCAGTTTTCCGACCAAGCCTGATGCTGAAGCACCCATGAGACTGGCATATATTGATTCTTGAATAGCAGTTCGACCATCTCGTCGAGGCAACACCTCAGTCACAGCGGAATTCATAAACGTATATTAGCACTCGGTCTTCAGGTCGGCAAGTCATAAAAACGTGTCGAACTTTCTGCTAACATACTGGTTCACGATAGACACAGTATCGACGAATCCAATCAGCAACTTCTTGCAGCTCATTTTCTATCAACTAATCGAGCATCTCAACAATGGATGATGGTAAGCAGATCCATAAACATATTTTGAAATGATTATTTCTATTGCTTTAAACTATAGTACTTTCTAATAATCGTCCGCGACGGTTCGATAATGTCAATCTTGTTCATACTAGATGCATTGATCCATTTTACTTTATCAACTTCTTCTAATTGCAGTGTAATATCATAATCCATAGCATGACAGATATAAAACACTCCGAAAAATTGCATATGTTGATCATCGCCAACTACATTCCACTCGGTAACATCAAACATCTCGAAATCTCGCAGCTTCATGCCTGTTTCTTCTGTGACTTCTCGATTTAAAGCTGCTTCTAATGTTTCGCCTAACTCGACAATACCTCCTGGCGGATGATACTTGTTGTGTCCGGTGTAATTTGCCGCACTTTGCCGCAAGACAAGCATCTCACCATCGTCATTAATAATCATCGCTTTGACAGCGATACGTTGTTTTTGAGCAAGGGTTTCATCGCAGTCAGTATAGCATATTGCTGATATCGACTTTTTAATATTTTACGTCATACATAATTTTCATTATTACGCAGGTATAATCTGTGAGAAGCATTGTACTTTTATTCTGTAATCTCCTCCGCTTGATTTTTTTAGAAGCTAAAAGGTGTTCTCTGATCAGAATAATTTTACGTCTGTTAAAATATTACCATGGACGATAAAAATATCGCGGGTTTCTTTTTGTTATGACTAGCTTCGTAGTTTACTCTCATGGTTTCGGTGTTAGAAAAGACGACCGAGGTTTGTTTACTGATATCGCGCAACACCTCCCAAATGCCCACCACATTATGTTTGATTACAACAAAATCGACGAGCATACCAACACGCTTGTTGCTTGTCCACTTGACAAGCAAGCCGAGAAATTAAATGACAAGGTAGCAGAAGCAAGACGTGATCATCCAAGTGCAGTAATAGATATCATTGCTCACTCGCAAGGTTGTGTAGCAGCCGCGATAGCGAAGCCAAGCGGTGTGCGCAAAGTCATTTTTCTGGCACCACCTGCGCAGTTTCTGGGTCTAGAAAAACGAGAGATATACGCTATGCGTCCAGATACAGCTACAGAAAAAGATGGCACATTGCGTATGCCAAGACGAGATGGCAGCACGACAATTATTAGAGATGATTACTGGCAGAGTCGCGAAGGCGTAATGCCTATTGAACTATACAATCAGCTAGCCAAAGTCACTAACCTAAAAATTATCACAGCAGCAAATGATGAAGTACTAACGAATACGGATTTTACTGGTTTATCAAATCAGGTTAGCCTTACTAGGCAATCAGCTAATCATGATTTTACGGGTGATGATCGTCAAGTTTTGATCGAAACGATATCTCAATTAATTAATTCATAGCAACGAAATCGTCGACTTTGCGGGGAAATTACAAAAAAATTGAGCCAAATTGCGATTTGGACTAAAATTGCTGGGGTGGAGGGATTCGCTTTCGTCGATTAATCTCCGAAAGTGCCGGGGAGCAAAGACTTTTGCTCCCGTTCGAATCCCAATCATCAGAACAAAATAAAATCTCGCAGACATAAAGCCTGCGAGATTTTATTTGGCTGGGACGGAGTGTGAAGTTGCGAACACCTCAACCCCTGTTTTCGTAATAACCGACAAGACACTGAGATCCATCGAAAAACTCGTCGAAAACTTAAAACAGCTAGGCATTAAGGACGTCAATGGCGAGCTAGTCTACGACGAAGAGGAGGCTGGCTATGA
>CAZNEX010000011.1:13283-31753 GCA_964572775.1 uncultured Candidatus Saccharibacteria bacterium | reverse complement strand
TTTGGTGGCGCTGGTAACGACGCACTGTATGGCGCTGAGGGTTCTGATCAACTCGATGGCGGCATAGGCGATGATATACTTGAAGGCTACTCAGGCAATGACACCTATATTTTTGGCACAGGCTATGGACAAGATACAATTTACGATAATGACACGACACAAGGTAATCTCGATATCGTTACCTTTACTGCAGGTGTTGCGCCTGAGGACGTCCTCGTTCGACGGATTGGGGAAAATCTCGAGTTACGGATTGTTGGTACAGATGACCGTCTGATTATTGATCGCTACTTCAGTCCGTATGCTCGTAACAACTACTATACTTACGACTTCACTATGAATAAGATCGAAGAATTCCATTTTAGTGATGGTACAGTGTGGAATACAGCAGTAATCCAAGACAAGGCACGCTACACTGACGGGTCAGAATTAGATGAGACAATTTACGGCTTCTATGATCAGCAGAACATCATCCATGCTGGTGCTGGAAATGACATTGTGTATGCTGCTTCACTGGGAGATGAACTTTACGGTGAGGATGGTAACGATAGCTTGTACGGTAGCAGTGGCGCCGATCTACTTACTGGCGCGACAGGAAACGATATCCTTGAAGGTAGCTATGGGAACGACACCTATGTCTTCGGACTCGGTGACGGTATCGATACAATCTATGATAACGACACGACAACAGGTAACGTTGATACTATCGCCTTCCGGACAGGGATCGCTCCTGAAGATGTGCAGGCTACTCGAAGCGGAGACAACCTTGAGCTACGTATTACGGGCACGACAGATACGTTAATCGTTGATCGCTACTTCAGTCCCTACGCTCGTGGTAGTTATTACATATACGATACCTCGATGAACAAGATCGAGCAGATTACATTTAGCAATGGTACGACCTGGGATATTGCGACGATTCTCGATAAAGTTCGCTACATGAATGGAACAGAGAATGCCGACACAATTAGCGGCTACTCAGACCAGCAAAATATCATCAGCGCTGGTGCTGGCGATGATATCGTCTATGCTGGCTCACTGAACGATCAGATAGATGCTGGTGATGGTAACGACACTGTCTACGGCAGTGGCAGCAACAATCACATCACTGGTGGCGCAGGCGACGATATTCTCGAAGGCGGTACTGGTAACGATACGTACGTCTTCGCTCCAGGATTCGGCGTAGATACTATTTACGATAACGACAATGGACAGACGAACGGGATTGATATCGTCGAGTTTGCAGCCGGAATCGCATCTGAAGATGTTGTAGTCCGACGTCTCGGTAACGACGATCTTGAGATCACTGTTGCGGGAACGTCAGATAAGCTCACAATTCAGCGATTCTTTAGCACCTACTATCGTAATAGTTCGTGGAATACGGGCGCTGATTCAAATGCTATTGAAGAGTTCCACTTTGCTGACAATACGATTTGGAGCATAGCAGATATTAAAGAAAAGGTACGCTTCATTAACGGTACGTCTGATGACAATGCACTTTCTGGCTTCTACGATCAGCAGAACATCATTCACGCTGGCGATGGAAACGATACCGTCTACGCATCAAGCGCTCTGGGCGATGAACTCTATGGAGAGGCTGGCAACGATACGCTCACAGGTACTTCAGGCAACGAATTGCTTGATGGT
Source organism: uncultured Candidatus Saccharibacteria bacterium (assembly GCA_964572775.1). Taxonomy (GTDB): domain Bacteria; phylum Patescibacteriota; class Saccharimonadia; order Saccharimonadales; family Saccharimonadaceae; genus SZUA-359. Next base: position 30,109 of record CAZNEX010000011.1, on the reverse strand, counting down.
GGTGTTGGTAACGATATTCTTGAAGGCAATACTGGCAATGATACCTATGTCTTCGGACTCGGCTACGGACAAGATGTTATTTACGATAACAGCCAAGGACAGACAGGCACACTCGATAAAGTGACATTCCTCGAAGGAATTGATCCAGCCGACGTGACTGTCAAGCGTCTATCCAATAGCGATCTTGAGCTTACATTCGCTAATTCTACAGACAAATTAACGATCGAACGATTCTTTAGCCCGTACTACAAAAACAGCTCATGGCATACAGGCACAGATTCAAATGTCATCGAAGAATTCCATTTTGCCGATAATACCATTTGGGATCTCGACGATATTAAGAACCTTGTCCGTACGGTTACTGGTACAGATGAAGCCGATATACTGTATGGCTACGAAGACGCCGATACGATCACAGCAGGTGACGGCAATGATACAGTGTACGCAGGCTACAGCAACGATACTATTTACGGCGATGCAGGTGACGACTCGATATATGGCGAAGACGGTGATGACACACTTATCGGTGGCGTCGGAAATGACTACTTACATGGTGCCTATGGCGACGATACATATATCTTTGCTGGGTCATTCGGTGATGATCATATCAACGACTACTACGGTAACGACACGGTACAGTTTAGTGATCTCGCTCAAGAGGACATAATCTTCGAGCAGAACGGTGGTGCGTTAAAGATCACCTCAGCCAACGCAACAAATGCTGTATCGGTTGACTACTGGTATTCATACAACGATTACAAAATTGAGACGATCAAAGCCGCCAATGGTAGCACTATTAGTAGCACACAGGTTGAACAGCTTATCCAAGCAATGGCATCATGGTCAAGTACTAATAATGGCATGTCGTGGAGTCAAGCGCTTAGTAGTAATTCTCAAGATGTACACGCGATTACATCACAGTATTGGACAGCTCCTACAGTGTAACCCCTCTGGTCAGATAGTTCATTTTCTGCTACAATCCTAAGTGTTAACAGGGTGGGATAAGGAATGTCTTTCGTAGCGTTAGTGGAGTTTCGCGCGAGAGGCACGGTACTTACCCGTGGCAAAAAAGACTACTCAAAAGAACGATACCCCTGATGGCGATATGCCAAAGAAGCTTGCCGAACGTAAGGCAAAGCCTACTGTTGATGCTGGTTTATATAGTTTTGTAAATATTGCCCGTTTCCATAATATTCCGGCTGACCCGGAGCAAATCACCCACGCACTCGCTATTGGCGAAGAAGGTATGACTGAAGGTGATATCCTCCGTGCGGCAAAAGAATTCAAGCTCAAAGCCAAGGCCTCGACTGTAGGCTTTGATACTCTAGCTAAACTACCGCTCCCTGCTATTGTTGGTCTCAAAAAGGAAAAGTTTGCCATTCTCGCCAAAGTAGATGGCGACAAACTCCTCCTTCTACTACCGGATGGCACACCGCCAAAAGTGATGAAAAAGTCAGACTTCACTCGTAAGTGGACAGGGCGTGTCATGTTGTTTACGCAGCGGTTTTGGAAAGATACTGATCGCAAGTTTGATATTAAATGGTTTATTCCAACAATCACTAAGTACAAGAAACCACTACTTGAGGTACTGACAGCGGCTTTCGTCCTGCAAATCCTTGGTATCTTTGCGCCGATTCTCACACAGGTTGTCATTGATAAGGCCTTGTCGCATCACAGCACCTCAACTCTTGATGTGATTGTGTTTGGGCTTGTGGTGATCGCTTTGTTTGAAGCATTTATGGGCATCGCTCGTAATTACATATTTACTCATACCACTAGCCGTATTGACACAATCCTTAGTTCGCGACTCTTCCGTCATCTTTTTGCACTACCCCTTCGCTATTTTGAAACACGACGTGTCGGCGATACCACTGCTCGTGTGATGGAGCTAGAGAAAGTTCGCGCCTTCCTTACCGGCACGCCAATGACGACATTGATTGATGTAAGTTTTATGTTCGTCTACATCATTGTCATGTTCATCTATAGCCCGACTCTTACATGGGTGGTGCTCGGTAGCCTCCCATTCTTTGCGCTACTGGCTGGTATCATGACACCTCTGCTTCGCAAACGTGTTGACGAGAAGTTTAACACAGGGGCGGAGTCGCAAGCTTATCTTGTCGAGTCGATTACCGGTGCTCAGACAATTAAATCATTTGCATTAGAACCGCAGCTACAGAAAAACTGGGAGGGACGACTCTCAAATTACGTGCGTGCTGGTTATAAAATGTCAATTCTTAGTGGTAACGCTGGCGCTCTTGGTCAATTGATTCAGAAGATTGCAGACATTGCTATCCTGTGGTTTGGTGCGCATTTAGTCATGTCAGGCGACCTTACCATCGGTGCGCTTATCGCGTTTCGTATGTTGTCTGGTCGTGTTAGTGGGCCGATATTACGCCTCGTGCAGTCATGGCAAGATTTTCAGCAGACCGGTATCTCCATCAAACGGCTCGGCGATATTTTCAATAGCAAGACAGAACCGACAATGGATCCCACGAAGTCGCGCCTCCCAAGTATCAAGGGGGACATTCGATTTGAAAAGGTGCGCTTCCGATACAGTCCTGAGGCTGCTGAGGTTATCCGCGATATGTCATTTGGTATTCGTCCAGGTACAGTTGTCGGCGTGGTGGGACGTAGCGGTTCAGGCAAAAGCACCATCTCAAAGCTTGTACAGCGGCTCTATGTGCCAGAGGCAGGTAAGATTCTTATAGACGGTGTAGACACATCAATGACCGATCCGGCATGGTTGCGCCGTCAGATTGGCGTGGTTTTGCAAGAGAACTTTCTATTTAATTCTTCGGTGCGCGAAAATATTGCCGTTCATAAACCAACGGCCAGCATGGAGGAGATCGTGAACGTTGCTAAAACCGCTGGCGCGCATGAGTTTATCCTTGAACTTCCCGAAAGTTACGATACGGTTGTTGGCGAAAATGGCGAGGGACTGTCTGGTGGCCAGAAGCAACGCATTGCGATTGCGCGAGCACTACTACATAACCCGAAGATTCTTATTTTCGACGAAGCTACGTCAGCACTTGATTACGAGTCCGAAAATATTATTCAGAAAAACCTGCGCCAGATTACGGCTGGACGCACTGTTATTATCATTGCACATCGTCTCTCAACCCTAAAAAGTGTCGATAAAATTATGGCGATTGATCGCGGTCAGCTTGTTGAGTATGGCACACCGAAAGTATTGCTAGAAAAAGACGGGCTGTATGCCTACTTACATAAGCAACAACTAGGGGACCCGACATGAGACTCTTCAAGGGCAAGGAAGATCGGCTCAGGTATCAATTTCTCCCTGCTGCTGAGGAGATTGTTGAGACACCGCCGTCTCCTTTTGGACGTATCGTATTGTGGCTTATCACCGCACTTCTCGCCGTTGCGCTAGCATGGTCATACTATGGCAAACTTGATATTATCGCACCGGCTATCGGCAAAATCATACCAGAGGGTAGTATTAAAACTGTACAGCCTGCCAGTCCGGGTGTGGTTGCTGAAATAAAGGTGAGCGAGGGTCAAAAAGTCAAGAAAGGCCAACTCCTTATACAGCTTGATAATTCCATCGCAAAATCCGATGTTAAGACGGCAGAGCAAGCCTTAACGGTTGCTAAGTTAGAACGCGACATTCTTGCTAAAACACTTGCTGGTGAAGATGTGGCTGCCACAGTCGATACTGCTGATATCCCAGAAAATGTTAAAAAGCACCTCATTGCCCTTGCAGAGTCGAAAGTATCAGCTAATGAGGTACAAAAACAACTCCTCTCCTCCGGTGTCTCGAGCGCCCAACAGCAAGTCAAAGCACAGCAGCAGAACAAGCGAACAACTGAAGAAAGCATGGCTAGACTGCGAACACGAGAGCAGGAGCAAAAGAAAGACCTTGAAAGCGCCAATGCTTTTAACGAGGCAGGTATCCGTAATGAACTTCGCTCGGTACAGCAACAAATCGCCTCGCTTGAATCATCTCTTGCTACCCACGATCAACAAATTGCCCAAGCGCAGACAGGCGTTAACGAAGCAAGCGAACGCTTGAGTGCTTACAACGCAGAAAATACGGCGACGGCTTACTCGGATATTGTTGACGGAGAAAAACATATTACCGAGCTTGAGAACGCGCTCGCAAAAGCCAAGCAAACCGTCGAACAGCTCTCTATTAAAGCACCCGTTGATTGTACAATCTTGTCACTTGCTACCAAGACAGTCGGTGGTGTCGTGAATGCCGCCCAACCAGTTGTTGAGCTCGTTCCAGAGGGTACGAAATTAGTGGTTGATGCCACAGTGCAGAACAAAGATATCGGCTTCATACAAGTTGGTCAACCGGTAGTCATTAAAGTTGATGCATACTCATTTCAGCGCTACGGCTACCTAAAAGGTACAGTGAAGAGTATTAGTCCGGATGCAATTAACGATGAAAAGCAGGGGCTAGTCTACAAAATGAAGGTTGAGATCGAGAGCGGCGAAACCTCTAAGAACAACACCATCAATGTTGAGCCGGGCATGTCTGTCACCGCAGAGATTACCACTGGTAAGCGGCGTATTATTGAGTTCTTCCTCGATCCGTTAATGACACATACTGACGCAAGCCTTGAAGTTCGATAATCATCAGAGGTCTATGTATTGACCAGCAGGGGTCACCATGATATATTTTTCTTGAAGGGTCTTGTGTTTAGAAATGCAGCACTTCGAGGGTGGAACCTTCGGAGTGCTTTTTGATAGGCAGGTAATCGGTCTTCAACGAGATAGTTTTGACCCTCCTAGCGTTTGAACGATGCCGCCAGAGGAGGTTTTCCAATGGCTACACGAGCACAGCGACAGTTGCGAGATCACGCAGCTGGCCTTTTATCGCGCAAATGGACACTCCATATCGTCGGAGGGCTAGGCCGAGACACGAAAAGGCATTCTGAACTTTCAAGACAGCTCCCCGGTGTTACTCAAAAGGTTCTCACCGAGACACTACGAGAAATGGAGCGCACTGGTATTATTGAACGCTCCGTATATCCAACCATACCTCCTCACGTGGAATACACACTTACAATTGCAGGCCTAGGCTTACTGAAACTTTCAACCGAGTTTGCGACTTGGTTCGATACTCATCACGACAATATGCGTAAAGCACGAAGGTTCTACGACCAACAAAGACGTGTCTAGCTCCATCTATTACTTTGGTTTTTCCGCAAGAAAAAGCAAAGTCACACCCTCGCTCGTCGAGGGTGGCTTATTTTATAGCTGTTTACGTTGCTCAATAGCATCTAACACTTCACGATGGCGCAGCTTTTCTTGTTTGCGCTTGCGACTACCTCGTCGCAGAAGCCGATACGGTATAAACCAAAGCCCGAATAGTACATAGATAACAAAGTACCAGCACGCTACAAGCATCCATGCAAACATGATGAGGATTATGGCTAGTGGCACAAGAAATAGTTTTAGAATGATACTATCGACGTCCGTCATCTTCCAGATGCGCTGTGCTGATCCCGCAAAGGAGAATGGTGCAGACACGACAACTTTTTCTGATTTCAGTTGATTGCTCATGCACCTATTTTACTGCATAACGAGGTGTAGAAAATATAGTTTGCTTGTTACGGCATTTTTTATGCGCGTTATATAGCCACAGAGGTATAACATTGTGCGAGATTCGCCTCTATAAAATACAGGCACTTCGAGGTACGTCACTATTGTGAAAGTGCTATAGTATCTTTGAAGTGCCGTCTTGTAGCTATAGTCCACCTCTGATATTTTGATGACAAGTGGGAGCGCCAAGGACGGTACGCTGTCACGCTGCTCTCATCGTGGGATTACCGATACGTTAATAACTCTAGGGGAATGGAATGGGAATGAAAAAGACATACTATTTTGTAGCAGCATTTGTCGCGATTGGGCTGCCGTTATTTTTGGCGGAGCCAGCGTTTGCGCAAACGGCTGGCGTGAGTAACGTAGAGAACTTTATTAGAAACGTCATTACCGTCCTTGCGGGCTTGGCCGGTCTCGTTGCGACTGGCTTCTTTGTTGTCGGTGGATTCACCTATATCACCAGCTCGGGCAACCCTGAGCAACTCGACAAAGCCAAGCGTACCCTCACATGGTCGGCAATTGGCCTCGCCATCGTGATCGGCGCGTTCATCTTGGCGCAGATTGTCACTACCATCGCAACACAGGCGTTTGGAGGGTAACAAACAACTATGTGGGGGCTTGAGAACACCCTGCTATCAGGGCTAACATTCTTCGCTGATACTTCGACGGCGATCACCTCGATGCGTGAGTATGTCATGCCTGTCGTACGCATCTTGTCAGGGCTAGCAGGGTTGGCCTGCGTGTTCTTTATCGTGCAAGCTGGCTATTTGTATATCACCAGTAGCGGCAAGCCCGACCAGATGGAATACGCCAAAGAGATACTCAAAAAAGCCTTGCTCGGTCTCGTCATTGTACTGGCGGCCATCACGCTGACGACTATTTTGACGAACTCCTACGGTACGCCGACGAACTCTGGCAATGCGACACTGCCGAGTCTTGAGGCGGTTAAAGAGGAGGAGCAAAGCAACGGCTTCCTCGATATGATTATCAAGGCCGTCACGGGGCTGCTAGCGCAGATTATTAATGCTGTCGCCAAGCCATTTCTTGATGCACTAGATTTCTTTACTACTTCAACACCGACGATGGCCAGCAATCAAACGGTATTTAACTTCTGGCTGGCAATGGTTGGCATAGGTAACGTGCTATTTATCCTCGTCTTGGTGCTGATTGGCTTTCATGTCATGAGTGCGTCAGCACTAGGCTTCGATGAAGTTGAGCCAAAGCACCTCTTCCCCAGAGTAGCGATGATATTCGTTCTGATGAATAGCTCGATCTTCTTGATTGATGGCATCATTGCGCTATCAAATGCACTCATCAAGGCCATCGGGTTAATCTCTGGATCGTCGTCAGTCTGGGACACCCTGATGAAAGTGGTCGAAGAAACCTCTGGTCTCGGCGTTGCGGCACTGCTGATTATGGTCGGGTTCGTCATCTGTTCGATCGTGCTGCTCGTCTACTATGTCATGCGTCTGGTGACGCTCTACATCGGCGCAGTTCTCGCACCATTGATTAGTCTCGTCTGGCTGATTCCGGGCTTTCGCGATTTTGCTGAAACCGCCTTTAAGACCTACCTCACAACGATCTTCGTACTATTCGTCCATGTAGTAATACTCCAGTTGTCGGCCTCGCTATTCACTGGCATGGCGACGGCTTCAGGCGAAAATGCCGTGCCTGACACTCTCATGGCGATGGTGACGGGCATTGCCACCATTCTGCTGCTACTCAAGACGCAGAGCGTCATGATGCAATTTAGTTATGTCAGTATGGGGACGCGCAACATGAGGAAGCTCGGCGGTCAGTTCATCAACGGCGTCAGCTATATGACTGGCAAGACAAAAGCGGCCACCAGTGCAATTAGCTCCAAAACAGATAGTGTCAAGAAAACACGAGCCATGCGAAGTGTCGAATCGCACGCTGTCCGTAGCGGCAAAACACAAAGTATTAGCTATGCAAACAAGAAAGGTACGGCCGAGATTACTCACTCCGTAACGCCAACGCCAAAGAGCAAGCCAACTGGCACGACCTACGAAGCGCCCAAAGTGACAGTTACTCGTGTGCCTGCGCCCTCGACTCTGCCGAAGAATAGCAGTAAGGATAAGACGCTATGAAAATGACCGTTGTGCCAGCACAAGTCACCACTGTCGAAGATCGTATTATTGGCAACCTTGGCTTTTCGCAAATCTTACTACTCATCGTGCCAGTATTTGCGGCAGCTGGCATCTTTGTGGCGCTGCCGCCATTCATAGGCAGTGCAATCTACAAGTACGTCATCATGGGTGTGGTAGGGATGATCTTCTGTATTCTAGCAATCCGTATCAAGGGTAAGCTGGTGGCGTTTTGGCTCGTCACCATACTTCGCTACAATCTTCGCCCGAAATACTATCTGTTTAACAAAAACGTCAGCACACTGCGAGAAAACTACCCGGCACGAAAAGACCAAGAACAGCCAGAAAAAACCGTCACCGTCGTCACTAAGCAAGTATCGCGCAATCAGCTCGATATACCGACGACCGCCAGAGTCCTTGCCACGATTGAGAACCCAGCCGCAAAAGTCCGTTTTGAAACCGGAAAGAAAGGAGGCCTGCATGTTAGGCTTACGGAAATCGAAGAATAAAACCAGCTCACGTAACCAGATCGCACTCAAGGGAGTACGCGATGGCATTTTGATGCTACCGAACAATGAGTACCGAGCAATCTTGCAAGTGTCATCGCTTAACTTTGAACTACGTAGCGAAGACGAACAAGACGCCATCATCGAAACCTATGAGAGCTTTCTGAACTCGGTCGGCACCAGCTTACAAATCCTCGTGCGAACGCGCGAGATTGATATGGATAAATACCTTGAGGAGCTGGCTGAACGGCTAGATGGCGAGACCGTGCCGATCTACCGCACCCAATTACAAAACTACGATGAGTTTATCCGCTCGCTCATCACTGACAACAAGATTCTGACTCGTCATTTCTATATCGTCGTGCCATATAAAGTCCACGGCAAAATAGACTTTGACCTTGTGTCCGAACAGCTAAAGATACAGATGGATATTATTATCAAGGGAATGAGCAGACTCGGTATGCACGCTGAACGGCTCGATAGTCTCGAAGTCCTCGACCTGTTCTATAGTTTTTACAGTCCGACGCAGGCCAAGTTGCAGCCGCTGACCGAACAAGCCTTGCAGATTATCCATACCGCCCTCATCGAAAAAGGAGCAGCCCATGCAAAACGTACGAAAAAAGCTTAGTAGCGTCCAGCAAAAATTACTCGCGCCAGCCCAAAGGCGCAAACAGGCTCGTATTGATCGGCAGAAAGAACTTGATATTACTTTTGGCGAGCAAGATGCTATCGATATCTTGTCTTACGCAGGGCTAGAAGAAAATGTCGATTATCTGTCTATCGACGGCGTATACATGCGCACGCTCTACATCTCGGGCTATCCGTTTGTCGCCAACTCTGGCTGGATGGACAGCCTCGTTAATTTCAATCACGATACCGATATCAGCTACCATGTACACGAAGTCAGTGCCTTGTCAGCATTGCCAAAACTTCACCGCAAGATTACCGAGCTTGAAAGTACCAAGAGGGCGATGATGCGAGCTGGCAAGATCGTCGGATCGGAGATCACCGACCCACTAGAATCTGCCATTGAGTTGCGTGACAAAATCCAGCGTGGCCAAGAAAAACTATTTCAAATGGCTATCTACATTAGTTTGCGTGCCGAAACACTAGAGGAGCTAAACAAGATTACAAAGCTACTTGAAGCCACTATGTCGGCACGATTGTTTTACTCCAAAGTTGCACGCTACCAACAGCTCGAAGCTTTGCAATCCATCTTGCCTCGTGGCGAAGATCAACTAGCGCAAAAACGAAACCTTGATAGTTCTAGTGCAGCATTAACATTTCCATTTATGTCGTCCGAGCTGGTGCAAGAGTCGGGTATTCTGTACGGCGTCAACAAATCAAACAATTCGCTAGTTATTCTCGATCGGTTTAGCCTCCACAACGCTAACTCCATCACGTTCGCTCAATCTGGTGCAGGCAAAAGCTACACTACCAAGGTTGAGATACTACGTCAGCTCATGCAAGGCACGCGCGTCATCGTCATTGACCCAGAGCGAGAATACAAGCGCCTGACAGAGTCGGTTGGCGGCACATATATCAAACTCTCGGCCAAGAGCAAGCAAAAGATTAACCCATTCGACCTCGCCACGACATTCCATAAGATACACGACCTGTCCGAACACACCCAAGACCTCACTGAAGTCATTGGCCTCATGGCAGAGGGTTTGTCATCACGCGAAAAAGCCGCCGTTGATAAGGCGATCCTCAAGATTTACAAAAAAGCCAAAGATCAACAGCCATTACTTGAAGATTTGTATGTCGAGCTAAAAGACCTCGGGCAAATGAAACTGTGTGAACGACTCGAAAGGTACATCTCTGGCTCGTTGGCAGAGGTATTTAACTCGCAGACCAACATCGAGCTAGATAACCGCCTCGTTATCTTTGATATCAAAGACTTGCCAGAGAGTATGCGCCAAATTATGATGCTGATTATTTCTAACTTTGTGAAAAATCAGGTGATGGCCAAGCCCGAAAAACGGCTTCTCATCATAGATGAGGGCTGGCTACTGCTTGAACATGAAGAATCCGCGAGATTTGTGGCTGGGCTGGTGCGCCGCGCTCGTAAATACTACCTTGGTGTATCAATCATCTCGCAACAAGCCAACGACTTTCTGAAGAGTGACTACGGCCGTGCCATTGCCTCGCAAAGTGCGCTACGTATTCTTATGCGACAAGATACGACGACGATTAAAGGCGTGGTGAGTGAGTTTAATTTGAGTGAATATGAGCAGAGCTTTCTACTAACCTGCGAACGAGGTGATGCCTTGCTGATTGCCGATCAAAACCACGTCGCAGTCAAGGTGGTGGCCAGTGAAAAGGAACATCCCCTCATCACGACAGACCCGACGGAGCTATATTCATCATGAACCAAGAGGTGGCGCTATTTGCTGTAGGCTTCAAGATCAAGCGCATCCTTGCCCTGATCGTTGTAGTGATGTTTGTTGTCGTCAGCTTGCCAGTCGTTGCCGTGTTCTCTATGGGGATGCCAACCCTCAGTTGGCTGGCGAATACGCCTGACGCAAAGAGCGCCGAAACCCAAGGCTTCTATATGGGCGGCGTGATGATTGGTAACACCTACGCATGGGGCAACTGTACGTGGTGGTCATATGCCATGCGGCAATGGGCAGGTAGCCCGATACCGAATACATGGGGTAATGCAAATACGTGGGATGATTATGCACGCGCACAAAACTACGCCGTCAATAATACACCCGCTGTCGGTGCGGTATTCCAAACCGATGTTGGCGGCGGTGGCTACGGCCATGTGGCATATGTTATCAAGGTCAATACAGTTAGCGGTGAGTGGACAATATCCGAGATGAACGCTCCGACGCTCAATGTTGTCTCGCAGCGTACGTTTTCAAAAGAAGCGGCCGTACATTACACGTTTATTCACAATAAGATAGGAGCGCAGCCATGGACACCCAATCCCATTACGTCGATGCCGCCATACGGTACTGGCCTACAGCTCTAGTTATTATCGCCTCGATAGTTGCGGGCGTGAGTATCTTTTTGGTTGTTCGTACTATTGTGAACCGTCGCTTTCTGCTGGGTCGTGACATGGTGTGGCTAGAGATTACACCACCGTCAAACATCGCCAAAACGCCAGAGGCAACCGAACAACTATTCTCAGTACTTCACGGTATGCGTGCCGCTCGATCACCCAAAGATAGACTCATCAATCGCTCGCCAGTGATGAGTTTTGAGATCGTTTCAACTCGTAAAGACGGTATCCGCTATCTGCTCCAAATTGAAAAAAACCGCTCATCAAACATACAAAAAGCCATTACCTCGTATATACCAGATTCAAAGGTAAAAGAGGTCGAGCGCAATACGGACGGCGCGTACAGTGTTATTGAGTTTAGTGAGACTGGCCACTACGTACTGCCATTGACACTCACCTCGATATTTGAGCAACATGACCCCCTCGGCTATGTAACTGGCGCAATGACGCAGCTGACTGATGATGAAGAGATTGTATTGCAGCTTATCGCCACGCCTGTCCGTTTGCATGAAGCCGATATACTCTCACACAAGATACTCGGCAACGAAAATATCTTGCAGCAAGTCAGCGGCAAGCAACTATCGGCAATGGGGCGCTTTACGAATGTATTTGGCAAAGCTGCGTCAAGCATGACCGATCTAGCGGGCGAGGTCTATATGGGCATGACGTCAAGTCATAGGGAGTACTATAGTGCCAAGACGCGAGACGTACAGCAACGATCACGTATTACTACGCACGATCGCCCAGCCCGAGTATTGAGCGCCTTTGAACTTGAACTCATGGAAACGATGCACCAAAAAGTCACACGTCCGCTTTTTCAGGTCAATATACGAGTACTTATTAAAAGTCCCGAGGCCAAACAGCATATTGCTGCACTCAAATCCGCACTCGATGGCTATAGCGTACTGCCATATCAATCACTTAAAGCAAAACATACGTTACCATTCGTTGATACACTACGCCAGCGTGCCGCCACGCGTCGGCTACCATCACTACGACGTCATTCAGCGACCATTCTTGCTTCTACAGAGCTAGCCAGCTTGTTTCATTTTCCATCGAGCCAAGTTAGCAAAACAGATAACCTTATCACATCACTCAGTCGCACTTTACCAGCGCCAGTGTCGCTCAAACAAAACAAACAGTTTGATGTGATTATTGGTAAAAACGAACATCATGGCGACAGCACACCAATAGGCCTCACCGAGCAAGAGCGCGAGCGCCATGAATATATTATTGGTGGTACTGGCAGTGGCAAAACAACGATGTTGCAATACGAAATAGTCCAAGATATGCAAAATGGTAAAGGGGTAGCGGTCATAGATCCACATGGCGATATGGCGGAAACATTGCTCAATCATGTGCCAGAGGGGCGTATCAAAGATGTGGTGTATTTTAATCCTGACGATCTTGCATATCCCATCGGACTTAACCTGCTAGAACTTGACGAGAAGCTAGAAGGCGACGATTTATTGCGTGAAAAAGACCTCATTACTGAAACGATCGTCTCTATTTTTCGTAAGATATTCTCTGATGACGACTCGGGCGGCCATCGTATCGAGTACATGTTACGTAATGCAGTACAAACAGCACTGACGCAAGAAAAAGCTACACTGTTCACGGTGTACGACTTAATCAATGATCCAACCTATCGCAAAAAGGTTATTGCCTCGCTTGATGATGAGAATCTCAAACGTTTCTGGCGCAACGAGTTCGGCAAGGCAGGGGGGATGCAGCAAGTCAAAATGGCGGCCGGTATCACGGCAAAGATTGGACGCTTTCTTTTCTCGGCCAGTGCTAAACGTATCTTAGAGCAAGAAAAATCAACGATCGATTTTGATGATATCCTTACCGGTCGCAAAATATTAATCTGTAATTTCTCAAAAGGACTCCTTGGTGAGGATACCTCCGAGCTGCTTGGTATTATGGTAATCGCTAAGTTCCAGCTTGCGTCGTTGCGTCGTGTCCGTATAAAGCAGTCAGAGCGAACGCCGTACTATCTGTACGTTGATGAGTTTCAGAACTTTGCCACTATGTCTTTTGTACAGATGCTCTCTGAATCACGAAAGTACAAACTATTCCTCACGATGGCAGAGCAATCTACTTCACAGCAAGACGATCAGCGTATGGTGAATATTATTCTTGCCAATGTCGGTACGGTTGTTTGTTTTAGGACGGGCAACCCAGCTGACGAGCAAGCTTTACTGCAAATGTTCGCACCCTATGTCGAACAAGGTGAAATAGCCAACTTGCCAGCGTTTAATTACTATGTACGGATTGCCGCCATACAATCGCAAGAGCCATTGTCAGGTGAGACGTTATTGATTAAGGATAAGACTATCTCGGGTATGGCGATCCGCCAAGCTATTATCGATAGTTCTCGTAAAAACTACGCAATAGAATACATACCAAAAGCAGCTGAGTCAGTCAAAACGAAACAGCCTCTTGCAAAGAAGAAATCTCCCGTGAAAAGAACAAACTCGCCTCATCAACGAAAACTTCCAGGTGAAGAATAGTTCTGTTCACGCGATATTACCGATAAGATGGTACTATAATGTATAACATGACCAGTAATTCACTTCAGACCATCGGACGTAAACTACGCGAGGCACGCGAAAAACAACACCTCACGCAGGTTGAAGTTGCAGAAAAAGCTGATATCAGTACGAATCATTACGCGCAAATTGAGCGCGGTGAAGCAAATGCCTCTATTGAGACACTTGAGAATATTCTCAAAGCTCTCAATGTAAAGTCGTCAAAGATATTGCCATTCTAGTATTGTAACTATAGTTTTGAGCCATCAATAAGCATGCAATCTCGGCTCTTGGCAATTTCAATAGCTGGCCGCGAAAAGACGCTATTAATCACGACCATATTTGTATTTTTTGAGCGCAACAACAACTTGACGCACCGCTTCGATACTGACCAAGCCCTGATAGTGTTTGACTTGCACACCCCAAGTAATCCCATCTTTCTTGGCGATAATATCAACACCCAAATCATAGTATTCGGTGAACTGTATATCGCTCTGCTTTTGCATCGACCGTCTTATGATACAAAACACTCCAAGGGTAGAGTGGTAAAAGATTCCTTTAACTATTATCAATAGCAGGCAGGTAACGATAGTGTTGATTATTGTGGTACCCAACCAGACTTTAGAGTACATTATGATGGTAGAAATGCTGTTAACCACTTGGAACCAGATACGACGTGAACTGATTGTAGCGGCTGAGATACACCAGAGCATGCGGATCACTTACTTAATTGAGAATAAGTAGCAGTAATAGAACGTAAACCCTTGCATACCGTCCATACTTGGTGTATAGTTATCGATATGAGAACTAAATACTAACCATAGAAATCGGCCGATATGAAGCTTCACAACCGAAAAACACTCGAGACATTTACGCAAGCTCACCCAGATGCGGCAGCTCAAATAAATGCCTGGATTGCGGAAGTTGAAGCCGCAGAATGGAAGAACCCGCACGAGTTAAAGGAAAGGTATCCAAAGGCCAGTGTTGTCGGAGACCAGCAGACAGTTTTCAACATCAATGGTAATAAATACAGGGTATTAACAGTCATAAATTATCAACACGGCATCGTACTGGTGAAGCAAGCAGGAACGCATCAAGAATACGATAAGTGGAGGATCAAGTAATGAACAAGATTAAAGCAATCAGATCAGACCATGACTACGAGGAAGCACTCGCACTGCTCGAGACTCTTATTATCAAAGATCCAGTAGTGGGTAGCGAAGAATCAGATCAACTTTCAATCCTTTCTACACTTATTGAAAGCTACGAAAATACCAACTTCCCTTCAGATTTGCCAGACGCAATTTCAGCCATCAAATTCAGAATGGCACAACAAGACCTACGCCCTGTTGATCTAGTTCCGTTTATCGGGAGTGCGAGTCGAGTCTCTGAGGTTCTTGCTGGCAAACGACCGCTCACCGTCGACATGATTCGTGCACTTGAAGATGGCTTGGGCATTCCTGCGCAGGCACTGCTCAAGAAGCCTGTTTTGAAAGAAGAGACTGTCTTTGAAAAATGGGATAAGAAGTTATACAAATTAATGCAAGGACGAGGTTACTTTAAGAGTGCTAGTGATGATAATCAGGTCTCTACACTGGAGAGTTTCTTCGCCTCTGCTTCTCAACCGTTACAGCTCAACGCCCTACTTCGCCAATCAAGTTACAGATCTTCGCCTACTACTGATCCGTATGCACTTGTCGCATGGTCTCGCAAAGTACTCAATGAAGCAAATAAGATTGCCGTACCGAATAAGTATGCTCCTGGAACCGTAGACATCAGCTTCTTACAAGGTCTCGCAAAACTTAGCACAGAAGACGATGGACCAATCAAAGCCAGTGAATATCTATTAGCACATGGCATAATCATGATTATAGAACCTCCTCTTCCGAAAACTCGCCTTGATGGTGCGGCTATGCTAAATGACGGTGAGACTCCTGTTATTGGTCTGACGCTTCGGATGGATCGCCTTGATAATTTCTGGTTTACACTGATGCATGAATTAGCGCATGTAGCACTTCACTATGATTCACACGAGATTGAATTCTTCTATGATGAGCTCGATACAGTTAAGGGTATGGTGATTGATGATCGAGAGAAAAGTGCAGATGAATTAGCGGGCGAGGCACTTGTACCAAGTTCTAAGTGGGAAGTCAGCCCGGCTCGTATTATTCCCTCAGCACTAGCAGCCTCAAGCTTAGCAAACGAATTAGGTGTCCACGTAGCCATTGTTGCAGGAAAAATGCGATACGAAGGCAATAAGTGGACTTCATTAAATAAGGTTGTAGGTAATGCGAGAGTACGACAGTACTTTCCGGAATTAATATGGGAGAAATAAGAAATGCTAACGACAAACAGCTATGTACCAATTTTGAAATGGAAACGTGCCGAACAGGGTGCACTTAAGGAACTTAGTGAAGACCGAAAAAAGACAGTTCAGCCGCTAATTGAAATTGTTCCACCAAAGCAAGATGACAAGAAGCCTGCAAGCGAGGCTTTTGCGGAAATGGCGACTAACTTTACAAACGTTCGTACGAAAGAAATTCCGAAGGAAATCTTAATGGCATGGGGTGAAGATCCGATCTTTATTGACCTAAGCCCAATATATCCACTGAATCTAAAACAGGTTGGAGTCACGGAAATTGTTAAGAATAGCATTTTATTGCGACTAAAGCCCGTTCCGGTAATTAATCTAGTCGATGAGCCGGAGTATCAACTGTCTGCTGTCGCAGCCAGTAACGAGGCAGGTAATGGTATTTGCTTGAGAGTTACAGCGGCAGATCTTAAAGACGTTGAAGTTACGAATCGTTACATTGAGAGTCTGTTAAATGATCTTAATGTCGATCCTGAAGGTGTCGATATTCTCATTGATATTAAAGAGGCTAATGATGAGCTTACATATGGTCGAAGTGTGTTGAATAGCCAGCAGCTTACTCGCTTAAATAATTGGCGCAGTTTCATTTTTGCTAACGGTACTTTCCCTCAGGATATGACTGACCAGAGTAAAGAAGACTTAAATGTCATACCTCGCCGTGAATGGATTAATTGGAAGCGGCAAATAGTGAGCGAAAAAGTGCTTCGTAAGCCAACTTTTGCTGACTATGCTATT
>CAZNEX010000011.1:0-13225 GCA_964572775.1 uncultured Candidatus Saccharibacteria bacterium | reverse complement strand
GTGAAGTCCGTCGTTTCGACCAATATCTTGCACACGCAGCCCTTCTTGTTATGCAAGATTATTTTTACGGTAAAGGTTTTAGTGCTGGCGATAAGTATATTCAAGAAAAAGCTGACTATCAACCCGAATACGCAAAGCTTAGGATGTCAGATCCAACTAAGGCAAAAGGCACGGGTCGCACAGAAGACTGGATTCGCGCAGGCATTAACCACCATTTGTCAGTAGTTGTTGATCAACTCGCCAATCGGGCCTGAAGAATAGTGTTTCTCGAACCTTCTTCTGAAGTTCGTTAGTACTGAGTGTTTCAACGAGTCGTTCGTATACAACGTTGCGCGGTTTTGATCGAACTCCGCTTGCTTTTCCTATGGCTTCTAATGTTTGAATTGCTTCATCGCGCCAAAGAAGTCTAGCAATATAGACATTGTCTTGCTCTCTGTTGTATTCGCAATCTCTAATAGTGTGCAGTACGACCGTACCATTCTCTAGCTGCTTAGCTACAGTTACTCCCCACCAATCAGGAACAGTATTAATGGCCGCTTCAAGGTGCGACCAACCAACCACGATAGTCATTTTGTTAAAGATCTTGTTATAAGTAGACATCTGTTCGGGCAGGCGGTCAAAAGTATCAAGGTCACTTTTTATTTCGTAACCGTGCAGTACACCGTTTACTACAGCGATGTCTATCCTTGAGGCACCATGATTAACACCCAGTTCCTGGATGATGCGTACTGTTTTGTCATTTGCGTGCTTTTGGTGCAGCTTTTCTGTCAGTGCAACACGTATGATTTTGTCATTTGTTTGTAGTTGTTTTTTTATTTTTGCCATATCAATATTACAAAATGTATTAGTTATTGATACTCCCATGTCTCTATATTAGCATAAACGAAAAGCTACGCTGGTGCATTAGGGTTGCGTTATTATGATCAGCTAAAAGGGGTGGGGCGTGGGGGCCTACCTATTCAGACTGTTCTGAGTCAGTCTTAATGAATCGCTTGTAAAATTCATCGAGATTGGCTTCGAGAGAACTGTTGATATCACGCTTGCGAAGACTTTTCTTCCAAGTTACCAAAAAGCGCACCGCTCTTTCTGGCGTAGCGTGTTCGGGGTCGTTCAACTGCATATAGCGCAATACTGCGTCAATATCCTGCTCGTTGAGGTCGTAACCGATTTGCTCATCAACTTTCTTCATTATTCTAATTATATCATTTGTCATCTGTTTCCTCCTTTAGTACGATTACTTTATTATCAACATACCGAAAACCAAGGTCTTCAAGTCTGTCGGTCAGTTTGATCAAATAGGGTAGAAAAGAGTTCCAGGTAATATCCACATGGCTCACCACGAAAGTGCCCCTCTGCAAGAAGGGGTGTTTTCGTGGTGAGCCTACGGCGAAGTGAAACCGGATTGGCCCGCCGCTTGCGGCGAGCAGCAAGACGGGTGAGATAATCAAGCAAGACCGAAGGAGCTTGCTCATTCGCAGCTTGCGCAAGATTATATCTTTGGATATTCCCGGTGAGATCACCAAGAAAAATCGCTTACTCCTTGTGGGTAGGCGGTTTTTCTTTGTCGAGCTATAGCCTCAGAGCGATGTTTTATGAAAAAATTGCCATCTTACAGAGATGATGCCTAGAAAAAACAGTGATAAGGTGGTACAGTAACAGTGATGAATATCGAAAAGTGGCTAGATATTTTCCATGCAGCCTGGAAGAATCACGATATCGAAAAAGTGATATCTTTGTTTACTGACGGTGTCGAGTATTGGGAGAATCCTCATTACCGAATCGCAGACATAAACCAGCTCCACAAAGAGTGGCAAGCTATACAGTCGCAGAAAGATATAAAGGTAAGCACAAAGCTGTTTGCCTCGTCAGATAATCGCCACACAGTAACTTGGGATTTGAGTTACAGACAGGGCTATGAGACAAAACAATCTGGTGGCGTATACCTCATAAAGTTAAATGACGAAGGGTTATGCGATTATTTTTACTATGTAGGCGAGGCAAAGGAGACAAAATGAAGTTACAAGGCAAGATTGTGCTAATTACAGGTGCTTCAAAAGGTATTGGCCGGGCAGCCGCGGAGGCGTTTGCGAAAGAGGGCGCGAATATTATCGTTAATTACAATCTCGATGAAGCCGCCGCGAATGAAGTCGTAGCCGAAGCCCAGAAGCTAGGCGTCAAAGCCATTGCCGTAAAAGCAGATATTTCTAACCAAAACGAAGTCTCGGCAATGTTCGAAGAAATTCGTAAAACATTCAGTTCGCTGGACGTTCTGGTCAACAATGCTGGAATTTTTGATGAAAATGATGGCCCAGATAACCTTGAAGCATTCCAGAGGATGTTTGCGGCTAACTTCTTTGGGCAAGTTGATGTAACCAGCAAAGCCCGTAAGCTAATGAATAAAGGCAAAATCATCTTCGTTTCATCAATCCACGCCAAATTAGGCAATGGACGACCCAGTGCTATTGCATACTCGTCGTCAAAAGCCGCCCTCGAGTCCTATATGAAAAACCTGGCTAAAGATACCGCCCCAGGCATTCTTGTTAATGCTGTTGCTCCTGGGCGAACATTAACGCCAATGTGGGGTGAGATTAGCGAAGAAGAGAAGTCTGAGTTAGCATCTGGGCATCTCATAAATCGCTGGATTGAACCAAGTGAAATTGCAGATGGTATAGTGTTTCTCGCTAAAAATGATGCGGTCTGCGGCGAGGTGCTAGTGATCGATGGCGGGATGGGTTTAAAGACGTTAGGATAATTATGGAAATAATCAAACGTTCTGCAAGCGAAATTCAAAAAGAGAAAGCTCACGGCGGGAGTGGTTCACGCAAGGTCTATGCCTCGCCAGACCATCTTAAGAGTATTCATTTCGAGGCAATGACGCACGGTTGGCTACCAGCTGGCAAGACATTTGACTGGCACGACCACACTGACATCGAGGAAATTATGGTTGTCGTGAAAGGTAAAGGTGAAGTGCACGATGCGGATGGGGTTTATTCGTATGAACCAGGTGATGTGTTTGTTTTCCCAGCCAACACTAAGCACAAAATTCACAATCCTACAGATCATGAACACGAGATGATTTTTGTGAGGGTTAAAGTATGAATGAGGTTGTCCGAAAAATCCTTAACTCATCACGATATGCCACAATCTCTACGGTTGATGCTGACGGAAATCCTTGGGCTGCGCCAGCTTGGTATGTCCGTGATGAAAATATGAATGTGTACTGGTGGTCGCCAATTGAGTCTCAGATTCAAAGAACATTGAGCCTAACCCAAACGTCTACGTCACTATATTTGACTCAGCAGCTCCCGAAGGCTATGGATTAGGTTTATACATCCGTGCAGTTGCAAGCAGTATCGATGACGACGAGCTGGAGCAAGTGGCGTTTTGTAAGAAAAAGGCATGAATTTTAAAAGTGTACTATCAAAGAAAGCACCATGACGAGCAAATGAGTCTTTATTTTTTATATGCTAGAATACGTTTATGAAAATCCATGCATTAAATGACTCAATAGATTACATAAAATCATGGCTGCAATTTCGTTATGAACGCGAAGAAATACCTGGTTTTATAGTGGCTGTTTCTCACAAGGGTAAGCTCATCATGAACGAAGCCTACGGATATGCCAATATCGAGCAGAAACAAAAGCTTAAACCAACTAACGTTTTCCGTATTGCTTCTCAGTCAAAAACATTTACAGCCACTGCACTGATGCAACTTCAAGAAAAAGAATCTTTAAAAATTGATGATTTAGCGATCGATTATTTGCCCTGGCTAAAAGATCACCGCGATAAAAGATGGCAAAAAGTTACAATCCGACAGCTTATGTCGCATGGCGCAGGTGTAATTCGTGATGGCATCAATGCAGATTACTGGCAGCTTGAAAAACCTTTCCCGAACAAGCAGCAGTTGCAAGATGCAATTTTGAAATCAGACCTTACTATAGACAGTAACGTCAAGTTAAAATATTCAAATTTAGGATACTCTCTACTTGGGATGATTATCGAAGCAGCCTCAGGGCAAACCTACGCTGATTATATATCTTCAAATATTATCGAGAGTTTAGGCTTAGAAAATACTGGACCTGAATATACTCCCGAGATCGAAGACCGCTTCGCTACAGGATATACTAGACTAGAGTCTAGCCAAACGCGATTGCCGATCGATAATATCTTTACTGATGCGATGGCTCCAGCAACTGGCATTTACTCGACGGCTGAGGATCTTTGCAGGTATTTCAGTGCGCAATTTATCGGCTCTGGTAAATTATTAAGTGATGAGTCAAAAAAAGAAATGCAAAAAGTGCAGTGGCACGCTTATCGACCTAGCAACATTAACAACGAAGATTACGGTCTCGGATTTAGTATTGAATACCTTAATCAGCGAAAACTGATTAGTCATGGCGGCGCCTTTCCTGGTCATGCCACTTACTCGATTGCTGACCCAAAGGACAAATTAGTTGTGACGGTTCTAATCAACTGTATCGATCAACAAGCTGGCCTAATTGCAAGAAGTCTATTTGATATTATTGATTACTTTCAAAATAATTCGTCTGAGACACCCACAAAACTTGCGACCAAACGGCTTGCAGGACGATACATAAATCTATTTGGAATGACTGATATTATTGCTACTGGCGACAACTTGGTCGCCACTTACCCTGACAGTTGGCAACCTCTCAGCTACCCTAAAAGTCTTGAAAGACTTGAATACATAGACCAAACCACTCTCAAGATAGTCACTGCAGATAGCTTTTATGCTGAAGGCGAGCTAGTGCATTTTAATTTTGAGAACGACGAAGTGCAAACAATCGTCTACACAGGCTACACGATGTGGCCATCAGAGGTATGGTTTGAAAAGCAACGATCGCGCCAACAAGTTCAGCTGCAATGACAATAAACAATTCAAAAATCGTTTGATGGAGCAAAACATCATTGTCATCTAGCCCGCAATCAGTCATAATAACAATAAGCATGATTAGGGGGCATTTATTAAATCGTTAAATTTATCAAGATTTTGGTATCACCGCATGTGTGAGGCGATTGTTGCCGCCGCTGGCACAATTTTGGCGCTCTATGGTTGGAGCTATCTACAAAATTCATCCAACGAACCATCGGCCATCGCGATCGACATTGTAGCAGCAATTGCGGCTGGACTCACGCTAATTTACTGCGTGGTAACTTATATTTTTGTGAGAGTCAAAAATTACGCGACAGTGGGCATAATTGGCTATTTGCTTTTGGTAGTGATGATCTTAGCTCTAGTCATGACCACTGGCTACACTGCGTCGCCGTTTATTGCTTTTTGGATGACAATTGCACTTGCAGCGCCGGCATTCGGCATAATCGGTCTCGTGGCTATTTTGGCACCAACAATTGGCTACTTGATCATGCTATATCTTGCCAATAATTTGCAGATGCAGTCAGTTTTGACGGTTATTATTCTCAGTATCATGCCGATGACAGCTGGTCTTTTGATCTGGCGACAAAAATCTGGCGAACTGGGCGACGATATAGAAGGCGACCGATCTTATCACGAGCTAGCCAACGAACTTAGTACAATATCTGGTCAATCAGAAATCGTGATTGCCGCCATTACCGACGGTGTCATCGCTCTAAACGCCAAAGGCCAAGTCCAGCTCATCAACCCAGCTGCTCAACGTCTAATCGGCTGGGGCAAAACAGATGCCTTAGGTCTTGATTACAAGTCAGTATTGAAAATTATCGACAATCACGACCAAGCCGTCAACGACACCAATGATCCGGTTCGTAAGGCGATTAGCACCAATCATGAAGTCGTGGCTGATACTTTTTATCTCGTTACCCAAGATTCAAAAAAGAAGTTCCTGGCGAGCATCACTGTTTCACCAGTTGGCACTACTGGATCTGGTGTTATTTTGGTTTTTCGCGATATTACCAAAGAACGAGCTCAAGAGCGTGAGCAGGCCGAATTTATCAGCACCGCTAGTCATGAAATGCGCACGCCAGTTGCTAGCATCGAAGGTTATCTTGGTCTAGCATTAAACCCAACAACTGCCCAGATCGATGACAATGCACGCGAATACATCACCAAAGCCCAGTCTTCAGTGACGCATCTCGGCAGGCTTTTTCAGGACTTGCTTGATGTCACAAAGGCCGATGACGGGCGACTTACCAATACTCCCGAGATGGTCGATGTCGTATCATTTGTGCACGATATCATCACCGGCCAGCTACAAAAAGCGCTCGACAAAGGAATCTTCGTGTCATATCCACCGATGCCCGATCTCGATCCTAGCAGCAACAATTCGAATGCTAGCAACAAAACTCTTAGTCCGGTTTATTACATCAACGTCGACAATACCCATTTTCGCGAAGTGATCGGAAATTTGATCGAAAATGCCATCAAATATACACCTCAGGGTTCAGTAGTCATAAATGTCGAGGCCGACAATGATTTCGTGACAATTAGCGTCAAAGACACTGGTATTGGTATTCCGAAAGAAGATATCCAACACCTGTTTCAAAAGTTTTACCGTGTCGACAATAGTGACACCCGCGAAATTGGCGGCACCGGTCTAGGTCTTTATTTATCACGTAAATTAGTCGAAGTCATGGGCGGTCGAATCTGGGTCGAAAGCATCTACAAAAAGGGAAGTACTTTTTTCGTCAAATTCCCGCGCGTCGATACAGTTACAGCTCATCAGCAAATAGAGCAAGCCGGCGAGTCTCAAGCCGAAGAACTGTCGACTCCTGGATCGTTTATGACAACCGAGCCCGCTCAACCAACCTCTCAAGTGCCAATTTCACCGTCTAACCCAGCACCAAATCCAGCGCCACAGCCAGTTGCAGCAGCCGTCGCTGCACCACAACCAACAAATCTACCACAGCCACCAGTCGCTACCGCACCGCCTCGCGCACCTGCCGTTCATCATGCGCCGATGTCAGTGCCGTCACTTAGAATTCCCACCCGTCCAAATCTTGACAACCAAGGACGCACGCAAAACCACTAGCATTTTACAGACTAGTTCGTTACAATGGAGGTAATATGACAAAAATTTTACTGGTAGAAGACGACAAAGGGTTACGCGAAATTTACGGCGTCAGGCTACTCGCCGAAGGCTACGACATCATCTCGGCTGGCGATGGCGAAGAAGCACTTGCAATGGCCATCAAAGATCGTCCTAGTTTGATTATTAGCGATGTGATGATGCCAAAAATCAGTGGTTTTGACATGCTCGATATCTTGCGTTCAACCACCGAAACTCGTGACATCAAAGTTATCATGATGACAGCACTCAGCAGTGAAGAGCAGCGTCAACGCGGTGAGTCATTGGGTGCCGATCGTTATTTAGTAAAATCTCAAGTCGGTATCGAAGATGTCGTTCGTACTGTTCACGATATTCTAGGCGATAAACCATCAGGCACACCTCAAGTTGCGACGCAAGCTAACCCAAATTCATATGCAACTGCAAGTCCAATGCCTCAGCCTTCTGTCCAGCCAACTTCGACAGTACCGCCACGGTCAGCTGCACCACAGCCGCCAACTATGCAGCCCGCTGTTGAGCAGCCCGCACCAGCTCCCGTACCGAGCGCTTTTGTCGCACCTGCTCCAGTACCTGGCCACAAGCCGCAGACTTTGAGCGATCGAGTCATTCAGCCCCTAAATGACGTCTCTTCATCGACCAACAATAGCTTATCAGACATGATGGCTGCTGAACTTTCATCACCTGCACAAGCCCAACAACCAGTTGTGCCACCGCCTCCTGCGCCACCTCTAGCGCCTCAGCCAAGTGCAACTCCAGTAACAACCGCTACAGCGCCACAGCCCCAATCGTCAAGCACACCTTTAGCAGCAGCGCCTGCGCCACAACCTGCTCCAGCATCAACGCCGCCTGCCGCGCCACCACTAGACTCAATGCAGACATTTGAAGAGACACCTCGGCCGCCTGTCGCCCCACCGCAAGCTTAGATCTCTGCTATACTGACGATATGGCAGCAGAAACCCGTCTCAACAAATACATCGCTTACCACACTGGTATTTCACGCCGTCAAGCCGACGATCTGATTGCATCTGGACGAGCTCGTATCAACCTCAATGCTGTTTCACTCGGCTACCGACTGCAGCCAAATGACTCAATCACGATTGACGACAAGCCAGTTTTGCCGATCGAAAAATCGACGACGATCCTACTGAACAAGCCTGTAGGTTATGTTTGCTCACGCCGCCGTCAAGGTGATACGCCCACAATCTATGAGCTGCTTCCAGAGACATACCACTCATTAAAGCCAGTTGGTCGTCTCGATAAAGATTCTTCGGGCATTTTACTGCTGACAAATGACGGTGATTTGGCGCACCAAATGACTCATCCGAGCTTTCACAAAACCAAAATTTATGAAGTTGCCATCGACCAACCACTTCAGCCGCTTCATCGGCAAATGATCAGCGATTTTGGAGTCAATCTAGAAGACGGCAACAGTAAATTTCAACTTGAGAGGCTTAGTGAAGGTGATGATCAGCAATGGCGCATCACCATGAGTGAAGGCCGCAACCGCCAAATCCGCCGTACTTTTGCAGCACTCGGCTACACAGTCACTCGACTCCATCGGACCAACTTTGGCATCTACAGCCTATCTGACCTTGGCGACAGACAATTTAGACAACTTTAATTCCATCTTCGCAAATATGATCGCCTCTGTTATAATAGTGTTATGCCACAAAAACTTCCAACAGTCGCCATTATTGGGCGCGCCAATGCGGGCAAAAGCTCGCTTTTTAATCGTCTTGTTCGCAAACAACAGGCAATTGTTGCACGTGAGGCTGGCACAACGCGTGACAGCGTTTTTGGAACAGTCCAATACCATCACCCCGATCGCAAGGATGCCAGCAATTTTTGGCTGATTGACACAGCTGGACTTAAAAATCCTGAAGATGACTTCGAGGCTAGTATCCAAGATCAGATC
Source organism: uncultured Candidatus Saccharibacteria bacterium (assembly GCA_964572775.1). Classification (GTDB taxonomy): domain Bacteria; phylum Patescibacteriota; class Saccharimonadia; order Saccharimonadales; family Saccharimonadaceae; genus SZUA-359. Next base: position 4,286 of record CAZNEX010000011.1, on the reverse strand, counting down.
GACGATGCCGCCGAAGCCGCTGATGTCATCATCGTAGTCACCGACAGCACCGAGTATCCAGGCGATGAAGACAAAATTATTGCCAAAAAAGCGCTCAAAAGCCAAAAACCGGTCATCTTAGTTCTCAACAAAGTCGACCTAAAGGGTGCACTCGCCGAAGATGAATTTCGCCGCCTTGGTATCAAAAATATCATACGCACAAGCACCGAGCACAACATCGGTATCAGCCAGCTTCTCGACACAATTGCAAACAACATTCCAGCAGCTATCGAGCGCGAAAACCCAATCGATATCCGAATTGCTCTAATCGGCCGTCCAAACGTCGGCAAAAGCAACCTGTTCAATCGTCTAGCAGGCAAACAGCAAGCACTTGTCGCCAATGTCGCTGGCACAACTCGCGACCTCAACCGTGTTCAGGTCATGTACGACCAACTTGCGATCGAACTGATCGACACCGCTGGTGTCCGCAAACCAGGTAAAGTCGAAGTCGGTATCGAAAAGTTCTCAGTACTCCGCACTATGCAGGCCATCGAAGAGGCCGATATCTGTCTGCTGCTGATGGACGTTAGTGAACTCAATACAGCTCTCGACCAAAAACTAGCCGGCCTGATCGATGACGCAGGCAAGGGGTTGGTGCTCGTAGTCAGCAAATGGGACAGTGTCGAAGGCAAAGACGCCTACACGCGTGATGCACTTGCGCCACGGATCGCTCGGACCTTCGATTTTGTGCCTTGGGCGCCACTGATTTTTACCAGCAGCGTCACGGGTCAAAACGTTACCAAGCTCTACGATCTAGCCGTCGACATCATGAAAAGGCGAGCACAGGAGCCAAAAACGCGCCAACTAAATGACCTCCTGCAAAAAGCCGTCGCAAGCCATCCGCCAGCCGGTCTCAAGAACACTCATCCGCGACTACGCTATATGGTTCACACCGACACCAGTCCGCCGTGGTTTGTTATTTATGGCTCTCACCTCAAACACATTCACTGGAGCTACAAGCGTTACCTGGAACGACTGGTTCGCGAAACTTTCGATTATACTGGCACACCGATCAAGTTTAGCTTTCGCGATGAAATTCAGATCAAAAAAAATCGTCTAGCTGCCGAAAAAGCAGCCAATGACGACAAATAGTTTACTTTTTTAGACTTTTGTGATATAATACAGAGATGACAAATGTCACTCAAGTATCTTCTAGAGAAGCCGCAACCATGTTGCGTGTAGCTGGCTACGAAGCACCTCCGGACACTCCGATTGGTGAAAAAATTTTGAAACTGCTTGGAGCTTTTGCTCAAACAGCCACTCGTTTAGATCAAGCGTTTCCAGATTACCAGTCGACCGACGAAGAGCATACTCTTAGCGTCCTAGATTTTCTAATGACCCAGAAGCCTGATGAGATACCGAAAGTGATCGGTGTTACCGAAGTAGCTTACCCAGATGGCACTAAGGAATTTGGTGGGCTAGCTTGCCTAGAGATGCGCACTTTCCGCTGGTTTAATCCTCCAAAAAATGCCGATAAGAGTCTAGTAGGCAGTCGGCTTAAAATTACCGATGTATGTTTTCCAAACTGTGACAGACATGGAGTTCTTAATCCTGAACTAGACGGCGATGAGTCAGCCGACGATAGGTTGTTTATCACCGACGCATCCACTAAAATCATGACTCATATTATTGAGAAGTGGCGTGGCACTACTAACGCACCGACTTTTGTCAACTACGACCTGCTGGGTGGTCGAGAAGCTGACTACAGTCACATGATGAGTCGCATTCTGAAACTTCTGGCAGATTACGTAGATCAAGACAGTCAAGTTATTAATGATGGTATCGTCGATCCCCTAAAAACGTTTGGCAAGCACACTCACACTGATTATATGCTCGACACACAAAAATTCTTATCGGCCTATCGATTGTACCTAGCGACCGATCCATACAAAGATGCTGCTACAATAAAAGAATGAAACTTCTCCTCGCACTAGGCAATCCCGAGTCGCGCTACGACCACAGCCGTCACAACGTTGGCTTTGCCAGCCTTGACGATTGGGCGATTCAAAATTCGATAAAATTTCAAGAAAAAAGCCGTTTCAAAGCCAGTGTAGGCGAGACAATTATAGAAGACCAAAAGGTCATCTTGGCAAAACCGACGACCTATTACAATAATTCGGGCGAGAGCATGAGAGCGCTTGCCGACTTTTACCAGCTCGAACCACAAGATATCTTGATCATCGCCGACGACTTGGCGCTACCATTTGGCACTATCCGAACACGTCTAGGCGGCTCTGGAGCCGGCAGCAATGGCATCAAGAGTGTCAACCAGCACGGCGGCGAAACATCGATGCGTCTGCGGATCGGCATCTGGAATAGCTTACGTGAGCAGATTCACGACGCTGACTTCGTTTTGTCAAAATTTAGCCGCGATGAACAAGATGCCATGCCAGCAATTTTTGAGGCGACCAGGCAACTTATCGATCAATTTATCTCAGGAAAACTCGAATCTACTACGAAGAATATCTTGCCAGCGCCCGACACTAATGGGCATGCGACGTCAAACTAATTGTTAACGCCAAAACTGCAACGCCAATCAATAACATCAAAGCCTGCAGGTTGCCCTCACTGCGGGTTTTTTCGTGAATATCTGGAATGATGTCGCTAGCAGCAATATAAATGAAAAAACCAGCCGCTATAGCGAGCAGGGGAGCGGGGTTAATCTCGGCTGTGCTACCCAATGCATAGGTCGTCAAAGCCGTCACTACAGTAGCAAGTGCACTGATAAAATTGACTAGCAGCACCCTAGACGGCTTCATGCCTCTAGCCAGCAATATACCGAAATCACCAATTTCTTGCGGAATTTCATGCGCCGCTACAGCCAGTGCTGTACCAATTCCAGCTGCTGGACTGACCAAAAAGGCTGCCCCGAGCGCCACGCCATCGATCGCATTGTGCAAAGTATCCCCGATAATCACCAGCGATTGATGACTAGCATTACGCTTACCGTGAATTGGTTCGTGATGATGTGTCTCATGATGATGAAACCAACCGAGCAGCCTCTCGAGTATAAAAAACGCCAAAAAACCACCAAGAGCGTAACCAACCGTCTGATGAATATCGCTGCCTTCGACAGCTTCTGGCAACACTCCTAGGAAGGCCACCGCCAGTAGCGCACCAGCCCCAAAAGGCAAGCCGTAGCGCATCGCCATCTCGCGCAGCCGTTCGTTGCCCAACAGCAAAACACCCCCAGCCAGCGACGCCAGACTGCCGACAAGCGACCAAAAAAGAACAGTTAGATAGTCCATCTAAAGATACTATACTAAACTATGGCCCTGATGTGTAGCCTATAACTCTCTTGTCTTTACCTGTTATACGTATCTGCCCGCCGTTATTAAAAGCAGAACAATCAGGACCGTTAATATCAATATCTGGCAGCGAGCCATTGATAGCTTCCATGGCTTCATTTGTCGGTACTAATTCGTCGCTGGGGCTAACATCAAATACAAGTTGAGGCAAAAGCCTTTCACCGCCAGGAGTTACGATAAATTGTTTGTCAGTTAATGCAGTATAGGCACCAAAGCGATAGTCATAGTCAGTGCCCCGAAGACACGAGCTGCCTACCTTAATTACTTCTTGACCACGCATCTGGCCAAATAGGCCTTTCTTGCCATCATGATCGCTAATCTTCTTCTCTTCCGGTCGCAAAAAAGTCATTCTGTAAGTCCTTGCAAGTGATTGAGGGACAAGATCTTCAGCGGCTTCAAACACTAGCGAGTTGTATTGTTCTGGGCTCAGTTTATTTCCAGGATAGAACAAGTTATTAATTAGGTTCTTGCCAAATACAAAAGCAGAACCACCGCCAAAAGGATTATGGTCAATAACACCTATGCCAGTTGCATTAGACCCATCTGTAAGTTCACTGGTAGCCATAGCAGAGGGGAACGAAAGAGCAAGTGCCGCAGTCGCGCTTAGTGCTGATCCTAATATTACCTGCCTCTTGCGATCTTTTGGTAGCTTATCGTATGGCAATAATTCACCCTCAAGATAACTTTTTTATAGAAAGTTGCATCTTTAGTCAATATCGACCATAATCCTCGACCAATTCGCTTAGCACGATCTTTTGGTTTCAAGTTTTCATTCGTTGTTTTCGGTATTTTATCTTGCGGTTTATTAGTATGCGGATCACCATCATACTGGCGGAAGGGTTTTATTGGTTTCTGTTGTCCTTGTGGTCTTCGTCTGTCGAATGCCCCCATTCCGTTTTGAATCAGGACACCAACACTAGACAATAACAACTATGAGGA
>CAZNEX010000010.1:29650-33106 GCA_964572775.1 uncultured Candidatus Saccharibacteria bacterium | reverse complement strand
TCGTGGAATGTCTGTGTAATACGACCCTCAAGCAAGTCATAGTAAACCTTACGCATTTTTTCTTTGAGTTTGTCGTACTCGGCACGGGTTTGCTCAATGTTTTGCGTGAAGTATGTTTGCTGATCGTCGTGCCGGTTGCGTAACTCGGCGATAACTTTGCTAAGCCACTGCTCTGGAATATCAATGTAGCCAATATCTGCCGTTACCTCATCAATAACGAGGCTCTCGGCTGTATTTGGATTATCGCACTTTGCGTTTGCACAGCGTAGGTAAATCGTATTACGAGCCTTAAAAGGCGATACCGCACGTCCGCACTTGCCGCACTTCACTATCTTTTTAAGGGTATAGTCTTTGCTGTCATACTTGGTTTTCTCGTGTTTACGCTCATCTCGGACACGTTGCACCTGGTTAAACAATGCACGACTGATAAGCGGCGGGTACTTATGCGGGTATTCTCTGCCAGCGTGTACCATTACGCCATAGTAGAATGAATTGCTCAGGATACGTTCAAGAAACTGTTTAGATGGTGCTTTGCTTCCTGCAATGTTGCTACGGAAACCCATTTGATGAAGTTGTTTAGCTATTACGGCATATGAAATGCCCTGTGCTCTTAATTCGTATGCTTTTACGATATAGTGAGCCTTTGCATCATCTACCTCAATATCTTTGATTGGCTTTTGAGCAGTACCGCCTTTTATGACGTTCTTGTAGCCGATAGGAGCACGGTGTACCCATATACCCTCTGCAAGCATCTGTTCAAAACGGCGTTTGACGTTATCACGAATACTATCGGAGTAGTATTTTGCCAGAGCCATACCGATACCGAGCCGAAACCAGTCGGCAGCAGAGGAGTTTTGGTCTATGTACAGGCTATCGTGGGGAAAGTGCAACTCTATCTTGCCTAGTTTAACCAGCTGCTGCAATGCCTTTACTTCCTCTTGGCTACTATCACGGGTAAAGCGGTCTATCTTGTCAAAGACAACATAGCACAGGGTCGTTTGCTTTTTGATGTGCTCAACGAGCTTGGCGAACTTCTGTCGTGCCTCTTTATGAGCACTTTCGTCAAACTCATAATACTCATAGGGTAATTTCTTTTGTTCAGCGTATCGTTCAAGCCTCAGTTTTTGAGCTGGCAACGCTTTACGCTGCTCAATATCTGATACTCTAGCGATAAGAATTATATTTGCATCCATAGTATTTACTCCTTATTAACTTACCATTACTTAACAGTATTTTCAATGTTTGTTTTGTAGTCAGGCATTCGTGTAGGCGTAAACCGCTGCAATGCCTCATCAATATGTACGAACGATTTAAAGCGTTGTGCTTGCGGTGTCTTTAGTAGCGGTTTGAGCCGATACCATACCTGCTTGCCATACTGAGCCTCAAGCGTGTTACGTAGTCCAATCGCACCGACCTGGCTGGTAATAAGCAGCCCGGCAACTGCGGCAAGTGCAGCCTGAGGTTGTATGCCCTCATTTTCTTCAAGGTAGTTTTGCAGTAGCTCATACGGCTCTTTAACGTCTAAAGCCAGCATATCTACATTGCTTGTCAGCTTGTTCCAATGCTTGAGCAACATCTTTTGGCACAGCTTTTGCTTATATAGGGTTTCAAATGTCCAGCGATCAAGTTCCGGGTAAGCCCGCTTGATAGAGGCTCTACCGACAAAACGTACTTCATATCTAAATACTTCCATTGGTCTGTATTCAGATAATCCCTCAAGTAAGTTCAGCTGTATTGAACTGTCTTTTTCAAATGCTCGTTTACCGCTTACTAGAGACTTACGCAGGTCAGCCATTTTGTCGTAAAAGGCTATATCAAGTGAGTTAGTATGGATGTGAACAACGTGCCCATCACGAAAGTCAGTTTTCTGAAAGTCGTACATTTTGCTCACATCCAGCTTGCCCATAGTGTTGAGGATGGTTTGGCAAGAGGTATAGTCAAGGAACACTATGTTCTTGGACGGATGCCAAGCCGCAATATCTGCGTGGGCAAGTTGAGGTTTAAAGAACTTGATGCCAATCAGCTCATACAACGCTCCTTGTAGTGCCGTGAGTAGTGCATCAAAATCGCTTTCAGCCAGCTCATCAAAGTTATTGCCAAACAGCATTTTTGGTGCTGAAAACTCAACCGCTAGCTGATATTCAACGGTTTTCCGCACTCGCTTGTACATAGTCAACCGGGGCATATAATTACCTATCTTTGCGTAGGTACGAGAGGGGTTTAACACGGCTTTACCAAAGCCACGGCTATTTACGAGCAGTTCAAGGCTAGGCGAAAACCTGCCATTGTCAAAGCGAAGCGGGTTTTGTACCGGTATCAGTATCTTTACCGTGTCTACCATATGTTTCATCACTTCTTTTAAACAGCTCATCGCACTTGGCGAGAATTGCTGTCTCAATCAATCTGCCAGCCTCTTTGGTAATCGGATGGTAGTAGTTAATTTGCTTATTGCCGATTTTCTTTGTCGGATAGGTTATGCGGTATTCGTCAGTAAAAGGATACTGGTGTACACCAATAGAGCCGAGATAAAGCTGACCGTCAATAACACAGCTGGCAAATGCGACCAGTCCAGTGTCCGGCTTAACGGGTGTAATGTTTACTTCACTTACGACCATATTTTTTATGCTCCTCAGCAGCCTTTTGCTTTTTATTAGCCCAAAGCCAAGCTGTCATAAGCCGGTCAATCAGCTTTCTTAACGACACTTGCAGTGTCTTGAAAATCCAAAACATCTTCATCATTCCTTTCATTACGTTGCTTATGTGCAAAATCCATTTGAATAAGCACGTCAAAGAAACCGACCAAGTTACGAATTGCTTGCTCGCTTAATTCCGCTGGTTGCGGTTTCGTAGCCTTTCTTTGCTGGTGGTTATTGTCTTGCACAATACCTATTACAAAGAATTGCTTATTTAAGGCATTTAAATCTGTGGAAAAAGTAAGGATTTACAGATTAAAGATAGTCAGGATTTACGAATACGTATACCCTCAAGGGCAAGATAATTGGGCATAGTGCCGCCTGATGCAATCATAACTTTTTGATTGAACTGCCAAATGTAGTTCCGTACCTTATTGATCCAGTCTTGCTCGTTATCAGCAATACGCTCGCCAAATGCCTCAAAGATCAATTCCTCTACATCCCAGCGTTTGCCAATGCTCTCTTGTGAGCCGAGTACGGTACGGGCAAATTGTGCTTGTTTTGAACTGATAGTAACGCTTACCTTGTATTTGCCAATCTGTATTGATGATGTTGACCGTTTAAAGCTGACAGTTGAGGGCGTAATCAGACGCTGCCCCGGCTGATTATCACGAGCAAGCAGTTGCTGCCGTAGCTCAGCAATTTCACGGTTGTTATTGTCCAGTCTGTCTAAGATAAGCTCCAAACCAGCCTTATCGGTAAATGTTATGCCAGCGACACTGATTGTTTGAGTTGCAACGGCAGTAGCCGTTAGGTTGTCATC
>CAZNEX010000010.1:26687-29640 GCA_964572775.1 uncultured Candidatus Saccharibacteria bacterium | reverse complement strand
TGAGCCTATATCAAACCGCAAGTTACGGAGTATACGCTCGTGTGCAGTATGAAAATCGGCGAACATAGTACGTGCTATAAGAGGTGCTTGGAAAGCGTCCTGGATGCCTTTTACACTTGTGAGGATGCTTTCGGTCGGAAATGAAACTAACGACTTTTGAATAGAGGCAAGTGCAGTAAATTGGTTTTGCGTAAACACGCTGCTTTTGTAGATTGACTGTATTGCCGGTAAAACAGTTTTTTGTAGGTCAATCATTTGAGCTAAAGCGGGTTGTACGGATACAAGTGGCATTTTCTGCATATCTGCCACTATTTTCAACATAGGCGTAGTGTCTATGGCTAATGCCCTAGCAATCGACTGCTGAGCTATAGGCGGTACTGTGTACGCTTGTGCTAGCTTGGCGATGGCACTAAAGTCGTATTGGCTCGTCAGAGTTTCGGCTGCTTTACGTAATTGTGCGTGTGCATCGTCTAAACGATTTTGCTCGCCTGGTGTAAGGGTATGACGATTTTTAGCACTTAACTCTTTGTATTCACGTAATGTAAGTGATCTGCGAGCCGTGCTTTTCCTATTCTTAAAATCGGCAGCTTTAGATACCGTAACGGATACGGGTTTTTCGGGGGTTTTACTTTTTTTAGTCTCATCATTCATCACATCTCTCATCACAACTTTGGTAAGTGCTGTATAGTTATAGTATGACACAATCAGGTAAAAAAGAGCCGAAGCTACTAACTTTGAAACAGGCTTGTGAAATGCTGAATTGCCATCCAAACACGTTACGTGCCTGGGATGCTAAAGGTTATTTGATTGCTGTTCGGATCGGCACTAGAGGCGATAGACGATACAGAAAAGACGACATAACTAAAATGATGAGGAAGAGCAATGAAAGAAAAATATCGTAAAAGGGCTTTACTGCTATCAATTGCTACAGTTGGTTATAACCTCGTAGAGGGAGTAGCGGCAGTAACCGTAGGCTTGATAACAAATAGCTCAGCCTTATTCAGTTTTGGCTTAGATAGTTTTACTGAAAGCCTTTCCGGTAGTGTGATGATTTGGCGTTTCGGCAAGGAACGTAGTGAAGAGGATGAAGAACGAATAGAGCAGAAAGCTCAAAAGCTGGTAGCTTATACCTTTTTCATTCTCGGAGCATTCGTATTATATGATGCGATTACAGCACTTTTATCTCACGAAGAGCCTGAGAAAAGCCTATTCGGTATTGTAGTGGCTGTGCTTTCATTGATCATTATGCCCGCTTTAATGCTAGCCAAATACCGTACCGGTAAACTGCTCAAAAGCAAAAGCCTTATTGCCGACAGTAAGCAAACACTGGCTTGCGTGATAATGTCCGCAACTTTGTTACTAGGCGTTGGGTTAAATTACTTCTTTGGTTTATGGTGGGCAGATCCGGTAGCTGCTATCGCAATCGCCATTATGCTATTTCACGAGGGTAAAGAAGCGTTAGAGGGCGAAGAGGATGAGGATGCGGAATAACTCGCATCTAAAAACATTCAAAAAACCGTTTTTTCAGACAGAGAGAAAAATATTCGACACTGCTCTTTTTGGCAAAAAAACGCTTGGTCAAATTACCCCGACAAATTGAGTATTTACACAGCGGAGTGGCGTTACGGGCAAAGTAAAGGGATCTACCCCCCTGTTGCTCTGGGTAAAGTTATTGCAAAGAGATAAAATAGCCAGAGAGAAACACGTGATGAGAAAACTAAAGACCCTACTGACTACACGGAACAAGTATGTTGACGCTAGACTGACAGCGGCTTTAAGTACCTGTTCTGATAAACCGCCTGTCAAGCTCATTGAACACTGCAATTCGCTTAATAACAGCTATAAAAGTGGCAACTATACGACAGTAGCCATAGTCATTCGTGGTGTCCTTGATTACATACCGACTATCTTCGGCTTTACGAATACCGCTCAAGTGTACTCTGAGCTGCAAGGCAAAAAGACTTTTAAAGAGGCATTGAGGCAGCTGGATACAGCCAGCCGCAACCTGGCGGACGATGGTTTACATAGCCCAGCTCGCAAAGAGGAAACAATAAAAGTAAGCAAACTAACCGTAGACAATTTACAGGGCAACCTTGCGATTGTGCTTGATGCAACCGCAGAAGAATTAAGAACAAACGATCTGCGTGATGAGGGCAATGCAAAGCTGACTGAACAGCGAGCCGTAAAGCCTAAGCGACAAAAATCACAGCTTGAGACTTTTGAGGATTACATCGTAAATAAGCAATGGTCTGAGCAAGAAATTGACGGCAATACCGTTTGGATATGTGAAAGCGACAACCTTTATCAGTTACACGTGCGTAGCAGTTACGATGAGTTTAGCGAGCCGTGGACACAGGTTTATCCTGATAAAAACGGATCAGGTAAGTATAGTGTTGACCTGGTTTACGGCGGCACAATCATCAAGCGATTTACGTTTATCTACTGTGATGGTGGACGTATCAATGTAGTTATGCCGGAACTGTATATAGCCCCGGAGCATCGTGTACCGAATGTTGATTTTGATGACCCTACGGATTACCGTGAGTTTCGCTGGCACAAAGATAGTCTCGGTTATAAGCTGATGAGCCTTATCGGTAGTTTCTATATTTACGAAACGCCTGAGGGTGTGGCTAAACATTCAAAGATAAGAGTTTTATAAGATGGCAACAGACTATACGTGGCGACCAAAAGGGTTGGCAATAAAAGCACAGGGCGTAGCGGTTGACCCGATTGTGGCATTTAAACATTTCGTACTACCCGGCTTGGGCGATGTGAACTGGATTGAGGACAGCTCAAAAGTTACTGATACGGCTATGAGTAAGCGAGAATGGATCGGCTTGATAATTCACTCAATTGCCCTACAAGACTTAACCGGCAACGAATTGCAGGTTGCTAAGATGCTAGAGAACGACGATGGCGGTCTGGTACGAGGCAATAGTGAGGCTGTTTATGT
>CAZNEX010000010.1:25202-26538 GCA_964572775.1 uncultured Candidatus Saccharibacteria bacterium | reverse complement strand
AAGACTAGGCACTACCTTGCATATGTTTTTGATAGAGATAAGCCCGACGCACCAATTCATAAAGCCGCAATCAGTGAGGCTAAGCTCATAGAGGCTGCAAACGACTTGCCTTAAAACTCAGTTAATCACTGAGCATATTATCTATACCTATTTTATTTTGAATGAGAGTTGTGTATTATATGAATATGCGTTCAAGTATTCAACAATTACATAATGAATTAAGCGACGACAAAGCAATTGAGCTTTGTGCCCGTCAGTGCGGCGTTATTGGCGACGTTACTAAGCTAAAAATCTGCTATTTACATCGCCATCATCCCGAGTTAAGTGTAACGCCAATTGCGGAATTGGTAGGTGCCTCAGTATCTAATACTTCCCATAGTTTAAGTAAACTACGGGCAGTTAATTTAGTGAAGACCAGGAAAGAGGCACGAACGGTCTATTACTCACTTAATGACGAAGGGATTAGCCCGCAACTGAGAGGCTTGCTAGCATGAATAATACCAAGAAACACCCGGGTGGTTTTCAGCGATCCACAGCATCGAAGGGACTTTAATCATGGAAAAATACGATCTAGGAATTATAGGTGGTGGAGCCGGAGCATTTGCAGCCGCTATTCGTGCTGATGAATTAGGAATTAAAGCAGTAATGATCAATGATGGTTTGCCACTTGGTGGAACTTGCGTGAATGTTGGCTGCGTACCTTCAAAGACATTACTCCATGCTGCAGAAAGGATTAGCCAAGCCTCACAACACGAAGTTCCAGGTGTTGACCTGTCGGTTGAGCGAGCCGACTTTGCGACAGCCATAACTGAAGAATTAGCACTCGTTGAGCAGTTACGCACGGAGAAATATGAGCAGGTATTAAGGGGTTTAGGGCATGTTACTTTGATTGAAGGATTTGCTCGCTTTACTTCAGATAATGCTGTTGAGGTAAACGGTCAAACTATTGAGGCAGAGAAATTTATTATCACGACAGGCTCAAAAGCTACTGTTCCACAAATTGAGGGAATACAAGAGGTTGGATACTTTACGCACATAGAAGCCTTGAAATTGAAAGAGTTGCCTGAAGCATTGGCAGTTATTGGTGCGGGACCAATCGGCCTAGAATTGGGTCAAATCTATAGCAGGTTCGGTAGCAAGGTCACGATATTGCAAAGAGGCAATAGTATTATGCCAAAAGTAGAGACCGAGCTTACCGATAGACTAGAACAGTCTTTGATGGATGAAGGTATTGCCGTAGTAAAAGGCGTTCAGGTTACTAAGGCTACACTTGATGGCGACAAAAAAGTTCTGACATATACTGATGAGACCGGCGAGCATACGCTGATTGTAGATG
>CAZNEX010000010.1:0-25192 GCA_964572775.1 uncultured Candidatus Saccharibacteria bacterium | reverse complement strand
CAGCCTCGCTTGGTTTAGAGGAGATAGGCGTAGATGTTGACGATAAAAAGGCTATTGTCACGTCAGCTACTCTGCAAACATCGCAGCCACACATTTACGCAGTAGGCGATGTAACCAATCTGCCTTTGAGACTTGAAACAACAGCAGGCAAAGAGGGTACGATTGCTGTAGATAACGCCTTTAAGGGTACGGATAAAGTCGTAGATTACAAAGCTGTCCCGTGGGCAGTTTTTACCGATCCGGCTATCGCCTCGGTTGGTTATACCGAGGAAGAACAGATGGCAGAGCTAAATGCCTGTGCCTGTCGTACCGTTACATTTGATAAGGTATCTAAAGCGTTAATCACAGGACGGACCGAAGGAGTAATCCGGATGGCAATACATCCTGAAACGAGAGTTGTCATGGGCGTTCACATTTTAGCTCCGGATGCTGCTGACCTTATAGCTCAGGCTATGGTACACGTAAAAAATAAGAACACTATAGAAGACATTATTGATACCCTGCCGGTATTCCCAACAATGTCGGAGGCGATTAAGATAGCCGCCATATCTTTTACAAAAGACGTTTCTAAAATGAGCTGCTGTACATAATTGGGTAGACGAACCTAAGCTATCAAATCGGGTGATAACTGAAATGCCTCTACCAAATGTTTCAGCTTGTAATCAATAGAAGCATCTACAGCGGATGTTTGTAATGCGTCAACTATGCTGCACCATGAAGAATCCAAACTATATTTTTATACTATAGTTTCTAACTAAGAACCCTCGAGGTTCTTTTTTGTTATTATAGTTACATGAATATACCTACAAAGAAACTTCTGTCTGGTTTTGAATTACCCGTCTATGGCCTTGGTATTTGGCAAATGGGCGGACGCTGGGAAGCAGATACAAGCAAAGATAACGAGGAGATAGCTGCTATTCGTGCAGCCCTAGATGTAGGAATTACACACATAGACACAGCTGAGAGCTATGGTAACGGCCATGCCGAAGAACTACTAAAAGAGGCAATTAAGGATTACGACCGCTCAAAACTGATTATTGCGACAAAGGTCTCTGCCGATAACCAGACTTACGAAGGTGTTCATAAGTCATTTAGAGCAAGTCTTGAGCGGATGGGCCTTGACTATGTCGACCTTTACTTACTGCATCGTTTTCCCACTCTTGGTATAGATATTGCAGATACAATGCGAGCAATGGACGAACTTGTTGAAAATGGCCTAGTTAAGAATATTGGTGTTTGCAATATGACGCCGAATCGTTTTGATGAAACTCAGAAGCTTACAAAAAATAAACTGGTTTGCAACCAAGTACACTACAACGTTCAGTACCGTGAAATTGAAGATAAAAAGGTGCTTGAGCATAGCCAAGAAAACGATGTGATGTTAGTGGCTTGGCGTCCACTCCAAAAAGGTATACTGCCTGAAACCACTCTACTCAAAGAGCTTGCAGAGAAATATGGCAGAACACCGACTCAGATAGCAATCAACTGGCTTATATCGCAAAAAAAAGTCGTCACGCTTTCTAAAACAAGCAATCCTGAGCATTTACACGAAAATCTTGGTGCACTTGGGTGGTTAATGGAAGATGATGATATCGAGCGTATACGGAACGAGTTTCCAGACCAGCAGTTAGTTTCCGATGCGGTGCCCTTAGACTACGAAGCTGATGTACGCCCTTAGAAACGATTAAAGCAAATTGTCTGCAAGATTAAATATACTCACTTTTTCTTTGAGCTTATATGTGTCAATCTTATAAGAATTATAGGTTTGAAATATGTCTGCTATGTGGCGCCATTTGAACCCAAATGGAACTTTTATACTAAAGTTTCTAAACAGAAGACATTAGCCTCTTTAGTTTGATACAATATTGTTTATGCAATCAATTGCACACGAAGAACAACGAGAAAGATGGGAAAAAGAGCATAAAACGCCCCAGGTTCTATTGCAAATGGACGCATCTTGTGCCTCTAGTGGAGTGGTAAAGTTTATTGAATGGCTTAAGCAAAATAACAGTTCTATAGATAAGTTGCACGGGCTTGAAGTGTGCTGTGGCAAGGGGCGAAATGTTATCGGACTTGCCGCAGCGAGGATAACAGCTACGGGTCTTGATTTTTCCGAGAATGCAATTAAAGAGGCAAGACATAGAGCGAGAGATTTGGGCGTATCGGATAAAACTACTTTTCAAGTTCAGGATGTCACCAAACCGTTTGCTGTTAAACAAGGCAGCTTTGACTTTGTGGTTGATTGTTTTGGTTCAACTGATATTGAAAGTTTAGCAGGGCGGCAAGCGCTACTAGAAAATGTCATTCAGGCACTCAAGCCGGGTGGTTATCTTATGGTCTATTTGCTTTCGACTGATGATGAGTTTCACAAGGAAATGATCGAGAAACATCCTGGTCCTGATTTTGGCAGCTTTATTCATCCGATAAACCGCAAGTACGAAAAAGCGTTTACCGAAGATGAAGTGAAAAAATTCTATGGTTCAATGAAATTGATCACGCTCGAACGCATGCCCAAAAATGCAAGATTCTTCGGCAAAGAGTATAAGTGCAATCACATTTGGGCGGTCTTTCAAAAATAAAGTAAATAGATTCTTGATAAACGGAATAATTTAACGACTTCTTTCTTTCAGCTGAAAGAACAGGTTATCACACTCCATTTGAGCAGTGGCCATAGCAGCAAGTAATCGTTCTGGTTCAATTTCATGTGTGCCTGGTTCTTTGTACGGGTCTGCAATAAGATAATTGCAGTTGTCGGTTTTTCCGTAAATAACAATACTGTGGTTGGTTAGTTTACCTTCTAGGTCATCGGCGTCTGATCTTCTTAACGCAATATTGTTACTTCTACCAGAGTTATACAAAACGTTATAGCATACACACGATAGCAGCGGGCTCTTTTGCAACGCAGCATCCAAAAGCTTGGTAGATATAAATGGGTGTATATGCAATATGCCACCAGCTTCAACAAAATCTATGTAGGATTGCATATAAATCTTTGACCACTCTTTGCCAAGAGCGGGTATTTCGCGGTGATCTCTCGCAGATTTCATACGCTCAAGCAGTTTGTCTTTTGGCAAATCTGCCCATGATAAGTCAATAATCTGAAAATCTGCGGTGTGCATTTCCACTTCGTAGCCTTGCGATATACACCAAGTAGCAAGCTGCTGATTTATCGTGCCCCAGTCCTCACCTTTGTCATTTTTGTTTACCGGAACTTTAGCGGCGACTTCCTCTGGCGTTGTTTCTACCCCAAAGAAAGACAGCAGAATTGCCATAGATGACTGACCGCACGTATGGTTTGTCGGTTGGTAAAAATGCCTTACTTTGTGCTTGATCATTAGATAAATTATATCAGATAAAAATGGTATAATTAGCAAAAGAGCTTAAGAGAAAGATAACATGATAGACTTTGAGCCACAAGGTGCGATATTTGACGTTGACGACACACTTCTAGATAATAAGCCAGGTAATCCGGGCTATGGCTTGCATGAAAAAGCAAGGCTTGCAGCTGTTAGAGAAGCTGGCGAACGACACGGCATAGATTCGCTAAAAAGTTTGAGTGTAGAAGACAATCTTGAGGCATTTATGAGTGCGCCAGTACATACACTAGAGGCGGCGGTTTGGAACATTTTGCTCATGACAGGACAAGCGGATAGCGAAGTTATTAGCGCGGGCAATCCACTACTAGAAGAAATTGTGGCTCGCAAAGATGAGCTGTACAAAGATATTTTGTTGAATGAAGGCGAGGAAGTGCCTGGCGCAACCATGTTCGTGAGGTCGCTTGCTACCAGTGGCTTAGAGGAAAAGCTTGCTATTGCGAGTACAGCAATTAGACGTGATGTCGATTTATTCTTGGATAAAGTGGAGCTTAAAAGTCTTTTCCCAGACGACAGAATTAAAACAAAAGAATCGATTACTCATGCCAAGCCGAATCCAGAAGTCTTTAATTTGGCCTTCGACTCACTTAAGCTACCAGAGAGTTCGAGAAGATTTGTTTGCGCTTTTGAGGATGACCCGCGCGGCATTATGGCAGCGAGAGCGGCCGGCTTATTTGTCTGCGCAATTGGCACGCGATACAAACCGGAATATATGATGTCGCTTGAAATCCCACCGCATGTTGCCTTCTCAAATTTTGACGAATTTGCAGACTGGTTTAACTTGCAAAAGCAGCAGTAAGAAGTAAGCGTCTTCTAGTCAATTGTTGCGCGATTTGCGTGGAAAAATATAAGCTATGAAAAATGCGATTATTATTTATGGAATGTCGGGAAATGATGTGCATCATGGCCTGATTTATCAGTCTCGCAAGCAACTAAGAGCTGTCTTCGATGAGGCAACACCATGAGAAAATTGTGTTATCTAACTCTTACCTGCGATGATTCAGAAAAGGAAGTTATCGCAAACGCTCTCCTTGAAAAGCATCTTATTGTATGCGCCAAATTTTTGCCAGTAAATGCCATGTACTGGTGGCAAGGCAGCATAGCAAACGAAAATGAAGTCATGCTCTTTATGGAGTCGGCCGATGACTTATTTGAAGAAATCGAACGAGAACTCAAGAAAATACACAGTTACGACACTTTCGTACTTACCCAAATTGCAATCAACAATATCAACGAAGATGCCAGAAAATGGATGGAGGGGGAGCTAAAAACCGGCGAGCAATAATAGTAACCTATAGCTCTATCAATCAGACAACGGAACTTTGTTCAACGTGTCTGCTATCTGCCAGCCGGTGTATTCAGGCCTACCACTGACTTCGGCAAAACCGCTAGCAAAAAGTTTGACATCAAAAGCAGCAAGATCAGCCTGTGCATCTACACCTGGTTCGTCTGATACTTCCACTTCGATCATCACTAAGCCAGCATATTCTTCAGTACCGTCTAAGAATACGTCATACCTTATGGTGTATTTACCAAATTTGAAGGTGTGACGAATCTTTTCAACAGACTTTAGCGGCAATTCATTATCAATCGTACGGCCGTACTCATCCTCGCCAATAATAGTAACCGTTTTTGTGCGCTCGCCATTTGGTTCTGTTGTTTTCGTGATTAACTTGCGACTAGGATTTTGGCTAGGATCAATACTATAGTCATAGTCATCGAGTGCTGAAGGACTGCCTAGTTCAAGTACCATCGGTACAGACTGGACAACCTTGGTTTCGGTACCAGGCTTGATTTCTATCCAGCCTATGGAGAGTTCTTCTATAGTTGCATCTGGTTGTTCTCCGATGATTACTTTCAAAAATTCTAGAGGAAGTTGTTTGCGTCGAATAAACTTTCGTGCATTATCTTTAGTTGCTTCAAATTCGCCGTTTGTTGGGGGAAGATTGCTCATGTATAAGTTATAGGGTAAAAGTGATGTTGTGTCAATTTACGAGTATTACCTGGCGCGCCAAGCGTTGATTGAACTGATGTATGGTACGTCATATTTTCGCTTGTTGGCACCACTTGCGTCCATCACGTACAAACCATTTTGATTACCTTGGCCGTAGGCGTATGCGATTTTTGTACCGTCTGGCGACCAAACCATGTTGTATGCTAATTGAGAATCACGATCATCGGCACTATCGATGATTGGACTAGTAGTTAATTTGTAACCGCCAGTGCCATCGATATTAAATTTCCAGATGTCGTACCATGTCCAGATTGGTCCTTGAGGATCTGGGTCATTTATCCAGCCAGACAAACGCTGGAATAGAATCTTTTTGCCATCGGGTGAAACTTTTGGAAAAAAGTATTGTACTTGGCTAAAGTAGTCTGGAAAACCAGGCATTTGTTTGCAGCTTTTTGCGCCAGTTAGTTGTACTTGGCAAAATTCTTTGATGTCTGTGACAACACCAATCTTGCTGCCGTTGATCCAAGTCAAACCGCCAAAATATTTGGTATTTGGAATCGAAAAGTTGGGAATAATTTTTGCACCGCTACCATCGACATTTGCATAACCAATCTGATATGGATAGCCAGGCGACCCTCCCCAGTCAGGTATTGTCATTACGCCGTAGGCAACTTTTGTACCATCTGGCGACCATTGGATACCGCCAACCGTGTCAACAGCTAGATCTTTGGCGACAACACGTCGCATCGTGCCTGCAGCATTTGTGATGACCACATCTTGGAGATTATTTAACGAATTGTTGGTCATTTTTTGCGTGCGGTATGCGATCAATTTGCCATTTGGCGAAAAACTATATTGGCTATCAGAGTAAAAACGTCTGGGTTAGTGAGATTGTTTGTGTCAGTTTTTGTGTATAAATTGTAAGACTGCGAACTGTCATGGTAGATATCACCATTTGCTGGTAGCGCGCTAGCACTCGGGCTGATTATAAATGCCGACACAGCGATTGCTGCAACTAGCAAACTTTTACTAAATTTTGAGACCATGACTATCCTTGTTTAAGTTGATATGCGCGATTATATTTTGTTTTGACGTTATTAGCAACCATAAGCGTAGTGGCAACTTAATAACAGATGTGCTTAAATGATTGTATGTTTAAAGATTTTGTGCAAAAAAGATTAGAAAATTATGTCAAAAAGTATTTTGCGGCTCATCCTGATGTTAAACTGATTGTTGTTACAGGATCGGTTGGAAAAACTAGCACCAAACGCGCTGTAGGAGAAGTTCTTAGTAGCAAATATCGCATCAGGATGCACGGCGGAAACTACAATACAGAAATCGCAGTTCCGATGGCCATACTCGGCATTGAGTACCCTAAGAATATCAGAAATCCACTGTCTTTGCTCATAGTTTTTTGGGCTGCACGGGCGCGCGTAAAAGCCAAGAGCGATGTTGATATTGTTGTGCAAGAACTTGGCAGTGATCATCCTGGTGATGTGGCGGCATTTGGCAAATATCTAAAGCCAGATATGGCGCTAGTGACTGCGGTTACGCCAGAGCACATGGAGTTTTTTAAGACTCTCGATGCCGTCGCAAAAGAAGAGCTAAGTGTTGCTGATTTTTCAAAGATGGTTTTGGTCAACCGCGATGATATTGATGGCAAATATGCGGCTTTCGATACCAATCCAAATATTTTTACTTACGGATCGTCGCCGCAAGCCGAATACCGAGCACTTTTGGTAGAAAATAGCTTGCGCGATGGCATGAAAATCGAGATTGGCACTATCGACTGGCCAAAACTTTACGATGCTCATGTCAATCTATTGGGCGAGCACAGTTTGCGCCCAGTGGCTTCAGCGATTGGCGTAGCTGCAAAACTAGGCATGCAGCCAAACGAAATCATCGATGGCCTAAAACGCATTCGTCCAATACCAGGCAGAATGAATCCACTGCGAGGTATAGAAGATACGACGATTATAGACGATACCTATAACTCAAGTCCAGCCGCCGTTAAAGCGGCACTGCAAACGCTTTATTCATTTGATAGTGAGGCGCAGCGGATAGCGATTTTGGGTAGCATGAATGAGTTGGGAGAATCATCGGCTGATGAACATCGAAAAGTTGGCGAGCTTTGTAATCCAGACTTACTCCAGTGGGTAGTTGTGGTTGGTGCAGATGCGGCCAAATACTTAGCACCTGCAGCTAAAGCGCGTGGTTGTCAGGTACAGGTGTGTCTCGACGCAATTGAAGCTGCCAAGTTTACGCGCCGCGTCACAGAAGAAGGAGCAGTCATACTTGTCAAAGGCTCTCAAGGCGGTATTTATCTAGAAGAAGCTGTGAAACTTTTATGCGTCATGACCGAAGACCACGAGTTAGTTCGTCAAACGCCCGAATGGCTAGACATCAAGCAAAAATACTTCGATCAAATTCGTGACACAAAAGCATAAGCATGTTACAGTATTAAACAATACAACTATATAAGGAATTACGGCATGCAACCGCAAAATAATGACTGGGATCAACCACAAGATCAACCAAACAACAACACGCCACCAACATTTGAACCAAAGCTCCAACCGAGCGAAGCCGTTAGGCAGCCTATGCCACAAAACAATATGCCGTATACGACGATCAACCCTAGTCTCGAGACCGATAGATCATTTGATCAGTCAACCAGTAGCGCTCCTGCTAATTTTAATCAGACGCCAACACCACCAGCTGGCAACCCTCAATTTTCAGAGCAGCAAACTTTTGCTTCTCAACCTCAGCCAATGCCTGACTATGTCGCTCCAGCACCAGTTGCACCTGTAAAAAAATCACGCAAAAAACTTTGGATTATTCTCGGAAGCATCTTGGCAGCACTACTCATCGCGCTGGCAGCTGGCTGGTACGCCTTTGCTTTTGTCTACAACAAGCCAGAAAATGCTTTGATGGACGGAATGGCAAAGCTTTTGAGCGCAGAATCCCTTCAAACTTCAACTACTCTGACAGCTCAATACGAAGTGACAGGCGCGATGGCAGTGCCGAAGCTAAAGCAAGTCAAATATAACTATGACGCCAATAGAAATCCAAATGCAATGACAAATGTGGAGGTTTCACTGGAGTACCAAGGAAAAGATTACACGATTGGTGGCAGTGGTATGTTAGTCGATAGCGGTGATATTTATTTTAAAATTGCACCAATTGGCGATACGGCTTCATCGATATACAAAAGCTTGAGCGGAGAGTCGCTTCCTAATAGCGTAGTTTCCAAGATCAAAGATTTAGAAGACAAATGGGTGAAAGTCTCTAGAGATGATATAAAATCATATTCACCTGAAGCGGATAAAGTTTATGGTTGCGTGCTCGATACCTACAAAAAATACAAAGATGACAAAAATGTTCAAAAAGAAATGGCCAAAGTTTACGAAGCCAACCAATTCATCAAGATCGAGGGTAAGCCTCAAGTCAAGGGTATGCTAAATGGCTACAACGTTACAATCGACAAAGATAAATTCAAGGCATTTACCAAAGCTGGTGAAGAGACGACTGCTGCAAAAGAATTGAAGAAATGTGACAGTAGTAGCCAATCTTCATCGAGTACAGACTACAGTGGATTAACTACTACCGAATCATCTAGCTCGAGCGACGTTACACCAACAGCTACCATTTGGGTCAATCAATTTAGCCATGTGATCGAAAAAGTTGATTTCAAGTTAGAGGATAAATCTAGCTCTAGTCCCTACACGGTCGATTCAACCACTGCATTAACCTATGACAAAAACAAAAAGATCGATGCTCCATCTGACTCAATGCCGATCAAAGAGTTTCAAGAAAAAGCGGTAGACTTATATCAAGAACTTAACTCGATGACATCGAGCAGCTCATCATCTGCAATACAAGATCGATCGGCGATAACTAGTTCAGTAACAGCTGCCAACACGGTTGCAAAAAAAGCGGAAGCTTACAATGCGCTAAACGGCTCATATCCAAGCAAAGTTGCCAATTTTGAAGATGATCAAGAATCGTCACTTGCTATTTTGTCTACTCATTCAGTCAAAGATGGCGTAATGCCGCAAGATGCCACGACAATCGGCTACAAAGCCTGTTCTAATGATTCGGCACAAGTTATTTACCGAGACACAGCGACCAAAAAGTATATTGCTGTTGGTCTCGGTAGCGGTAAATCTGGCGAAGTCACTAAATTTTGCTAAAGTATTGCTCGGTCGATTCGCCTCTGGTTCGTCCAGGGGCGATTTGTTATAATGGAAATTAATGAGACGATACAATCCATCAGAAATTGAGCCAAAATGGCAGCAACAATGGGCCGCTGACCAGCGCTACAAGACGCCGGATAGTTCTGGCAAGCCGAAATATTATGTGACAGGCATGTTTCCGTATCCCAGTGGAGCTGGTATGCACACTGGACACTTTTTTGAGCATTCGATCGTCGATGCAGTTGCGCGGTTTCGCCGTAGCGTCGGTCACAATGTGATGTACCCGATGGGTTTTGATAGTTTCGGATTGCCTGCTGAAAATTATGCGATAAAGACTGGCAAGAAACCAGCTTATACAACTCGAGAAAATATTGCTAATTTCAAAAACCAATTACGACGAGTTGGTGCCAGCATCGACTGGTCGCGTGAGGTCAATACAGCCGATCCAGAATATTATCGCTGGACGCAGTGGATTTTTACGCAACTTTTTGAGCGTGGTCTAGCCTACCAAAAAGAAGCCAATCAATGGTGGTGCCCAAAAGATAAAACTGTGCTTGCAAATGAGCAAGTGATTGGCGGCCGTTGCTGGCGATGCGAAGAGCTGGTGATCAAAAAACCGATGAAGCAGTGGTTTTTCAAAATTACTGATTATGCCGATGCATTGCTCGAAGAGATCCCTGCACTCGACTGGCCTGAAAAAATTAAGACTGCACAAACCAACTGGATCGGCAAAAGCCAAGGTGCGGAGATCGAATTTGCGGTCGACGCCAATAGCGAAAAAATAACAGTCTTTACAACTCGTCCAGACACCATCTTTGGGGCGACTTTCCTGGTGGTTGCGCCTGAGCATCCGCTACTAAAAAAATTGGTGACGGATGAGACACGTCAGATGGTCGAGTTATATGTGGCCGATGCCATCAAAAAGTCCGAAATCGAGCGCAGTAGTGAGGGCAAGGAAAAAACCGGTGTATTCACTGGCGGCTATGCAACCAATCCCGCCAATGGCGAGAAGATCCCCATCTGGGTAGCTGACTATGTGTTATGGGGTTACGGCACTGGTGCAATCATGGCGGTCCCAGCACATGACGAGCGCGATTTTGCATTTGCTGAGAAGTTTGGGCTTCCAATTATAGAAGTTGTTGATAAACCAAGTGATAGCGTCGAAACTTGCTACCATGGAGAGGGGCTGCTAATCAACTCGGACATATTTGATGGTATTAGTACAGCAGAAGCTCGCGAACAGATTGTGGCCTGGCTCGAGCAGCAAGGTGTCGGGCGGGCAAAAACTACCTACAAAATGCGCGATTGGCTTATCAGCCGTCAGCGCTACTGGGGTGCGCCGATCCCGATTATTCACTGCCCAGAACATGGCGCTGTAGCGGTTCCTGAGCAAGATTTGCCAGTATTGTTACCAGAAGTTGATGAATTTGAGCCAAAAGGCGACGGAAAATCACCACTCTCGCGCCAAACAGATTGGGTGCAAACCACCTGTCCAACCTGTGGCGGCCCAGCCAAGCGCGAAACCGACGTGATGGATGGTTATGCGTGCAGTAGCTGGTACTTGCTGCGTTACACTGATCCGCATGATACTGAGCAAGCTTGGCAGCCAGAACTAGCCAACTATTGGACGCCGCTCGACATGTATATCGGGGGTGATCACGCGGTGGCACATCTACTATATGTTCGTTTTTGGAATCATGTGTTTTACGACATGAATCTTGTGCCCGAAAAAGAACCAGTCAAAAAATTGGTTTACCATGGTTTGATCCAAGCTGAAGACGGTCGCAAGATGAGCAAAAGTCTCGGTAATGTGGTCGATCCGCTCGAGGTAATTGACGCTGGCTATGGGGCGGATGCTTTACGGACATTCGAACTGTTCCTCGGTCCGATCAATGAAGATAGCAGCTGGAGCAGCAAAGGGATTGCTGGCGTTTATCGCTTTTTGAACCGTGTCTGGACACTGACTCAGGAATACATCGATTCTGATCATGATCTAGATCAGCCAAATCAGCCGCTTGAATCTTTGACACATGCTACCATCAAGAAAGTAACTGATGACATCTACAGACTTAGTTTCAACACAGCAATTGCCGCCCAGATGGAGTTCGTCAATGAGCTATACAAAATCAAGCTAGACGGCTTTTCGGCCGCTTGGCAGCCGACATTTGAGGCTCTCGTGCGGCTTATTCAACCTTTCGCGCCACATATGGCGGCAGAACTTTGGCAGCAACTTGGCCATGATAGCCAGCTTGATTTCGAGGATTGGCCAATATGGGACGAGGCAAAAATAGTCAGCCAAACCATGACGATAGTTGTTCAAGTTAACGGCAAAGTGCGCGCAACCCTTGAAGTTTCGCCAGACGCAACCGAAGATACAATCAAATCAATGGCTCTTGCCAACGAAAACGTCACGCGGCACCTAAAAGCTGAGCCAAAAAAAGTTATCTACATCAAGAACAAACTTCTCAGTATCGTTTGCTAAGCCTCTAAATCAAGCAGTTTACTATAAGGCTACTAAACAAGCCGTGACGGCATTGCTGTCTAGGTTTTCATATGTGTATGGATTTGGGCTGGTTATATAAGGAGGGCTGTATGAGCCAGCTGTAGTAGAGACGATTAGTCGGCCGCTGCTTTGTGAGCAGTTTTGATTAGCTCCTTCTAGCCAATATAAAATTGTTGCAAATGTCTGCGTTGTGCCATCCAAACTGGCATTAGCTCGATATTGATAAATCGGCCCAACAGCCGAAGCCGTTGCCGATAATGGTACAGACATGGCTATCGAATCAATTTTTGGTGGCGCGCCAAATTCGCTGACTCTGGTCGCTACATCTTTCAATGTAAATGGCGCTGCACCTTTAGTGTAGTAGCAACCAGCCGAAAAAGTAGCTGGACAGATGACACTGGCACTAGTATTGTACGGAAGAACATCGTTTGCACCACGATAAACTAAGATTAGTTTGCTGACTGAACTAGCATCGCTGATGCGTTGGGCATTTCGAGCGCGCTGCTGAACTCCATTGAACGCAAACGCCGTGATCGCCGCCAAAATGCCGATCACTACAATCACGATCAACAATTCTACCAACGTAAAACCACTATTTTTTGTCTTTGTATCATGCAGCTCCTGCCCTTTATTAAGCTAATGACTTGTCTAGTTTTGTAGTAGCATGATATTGATTAATCCAAAAGCATTTTAATGGGGCGACGAATAGCCTGATGGGATGTGTTTATCCGATGTATTCGGCATTGGCCTCTTGCCATTGATTAGGTGTTGGTATGTCTTTGGTACCGATAATTTTACAAAGATCTTCTGGGATTATATAAGTCTGACCCGCGACGAGTCGGTCGGTTGGCATGTCGTTTAAATAGACAATTGCTTCTACGCCATTAAATATTTGTTCATCATTGGCGCTAGGGCATAGTTCAAAAACAGTTCCTCCTAATGTATCGCCACGCTCAGCAAATGCAGGCATCGTATTTGGATCAGGATTATCGCAGCCAGCAGTTGGAAGAATAGCGCCAGCCGCAACTAGTGCCGCGCCCAGCTTAGCGAGCAAGGTGCGTTTATCAGTTGGGTTGCTTAGACGATTAAATATCTCATTCATAATTTCATTGTAGCATAAACATGATAAAAAGTCAATATATTTACAATTTTTATTCAAAATTAGCAATAGGGTTGAGAAAGTCGGCAAAATTGTATATAGTAGACAGTAAGATTTATTACCTCAAAGAAGGAGTATTTATATGGCACAGCCTAAAAAGCAAA
Organism: uncultured Candidatus Saccharibacteria bacterium; assembly: GCA_964572775.1. Taxonomy (GTDB): domain Bacteria; phylum Patescibacteriota; class Saccharimonadia; order Saccharimonadales; family Saccharimonadaceae; genus SZUA-359. Next base: position 11,902 of record CAZNEX010000010.1, on the reverse strand, counting down.
GCAGTGCACGTAAAACTGGTCTTCGACGTAGTCATTTACGTTTGAAGCTTGCGCGTGCTGTCAATGCACATTCACCAGTCAAAGTTCACACCACCAAGCGCGAAACTGGCGCTCGTAAGTCGGCTGACAAATAGTCGATTTTGACATTGTAATCTATTAATATCCAGAAAGAATCAAACCAACATGGCATCAAACCGACACTTGGGTAGAATAGTCGCATTGCAGTCGCTGTACGAATACGAGTTTCGGACAGTAGCTGGCGATGAATCTGTCGATATTGCCGAAATAATTGACCGCAACCTGGAGCGATACCGATCCGAGATTGATGATACGGTTTTTGTTGAAAAACTGGTAGCTGGCGTCTTGTCGCACTTGTCGGAGCTTGATGAAAAGTTGCAGCCGCTAGCCCCAGAATGGCCGCTCGCTCAGATAAGTCGGATCGACCACACTGTCTTGCGAGTTGGTCTGTACGAACTTCTGTACTGCCAAGATTTTGTGCCTACAAAAGTTGCGATCAATGAGGCCGTTGAGCTAGCAAAAGCGTTTGGTTCTGATAACTCGAGTAAGTTTATAAACGGCGTTCTTGGCGCAGCTTATAAAACACTTGTTGAGGAGAGTTCAGACAATGACGAAGCCAAAGTTTGATAGTTTTAAGAAGTATTTTCATCGTAAATCGTCGATTCAAGAAATTGTGCGCGAGCCGACTAGCGGCGGTATTGTTTTTCGTCGTGACGAAAAAGGCGATGTCGAAATACTGTTGATTCAAGATGCCAAAGATCGCTGGACGATTCCAAAAGGTCACATCGAAGAGGGCGAAACTGCCATGGAGACAGCCCGGCGCGAGATCGGCGAAGAAGCTGGCCTAAAAAATGTCGATATGCTTGGCTGGCTTGGAAAGATTCATTTTCGCTACCGTCGGATCGACAAGTTGGTCTTGATGACGACACAGATTTATTTGGTGCGTGCAAAAGGTGACACGAATGCCATTCAAAAAGAAGAATGGATGAACGGCATCAAATGGTTCAGTTTTTCTGAAGCGCTTGAGTTGATCGAATACGAAGATATTGGCAAGTTGATGCTGCTTGCGATGAAGCGCATCCGCCAGGAGAAACTGTAGATGACAGGTATGCCAGTAGCGCCATATCAAGAATTTGCCAAAGAAAAACTGGGTTTTGTCTATAAAAATATCCAGCTTTTGGTAACGGCCTTGACGCATCGGAGCTATGTCAACGAGCATAAAAAATCAGTTTCGGAGCATAATGAGCGCCTCGAGTTTTTGGGTGATGCAGTTTTGGAGCTGGTCGTTACCGACTTTTTGTACAAAAATTATGCCGAGCCAGAAGGTATTTTGACTAGTTGGCGAGCGGCATTGGTGCGCACCGAAAGCATCGCCGATGCTGGCGCAAAACTTGGCTATGAGCCACTACTGCGCATGAGTCGCGGTGAGAAAAAAGGCAGCGAACGAGCTCGGCAACAGATACTGGCCAATGCATTTGAGGCAGTGATTGGTTCGATTTATTTAGAGCGCGGCTATGATGATACGGCCAGCTTTATTCATAAGCACATCACTAGCAAGCTTCAGTCGATTTTGAGCGAAGGCAGTTGGCGAGATCCAAAATCGCACCTTCAAGAAGTTAGCCAGCGCCGCGATGGTTCGACGCCAGTATATAAGGTGCTGAGTGAAGAAGGCCCAGATCATGAAAAGATCTTTACACTTGGCATCTATGTCAATAATCGATTGATGGGACAAGGTGTTGGGCCAAGTAAGCAGTTTGCTCAACAAGAGGCCGCTCGTGCAGCACTTGCAAAATATCAGCAAGAAGAAACTAATTAAGTATTTATTAATCTAAATATTCAAACATCCCTGCGCCTCCTCCCTCACGCGCCTTGATTAAAGTATTGATCAGGGTTGCAGTCGCTTTAGGGAGGCTTATGAAGGTTTGAAGATTTGGATTTACCACTGTTGACGAAGTTTTCAAAATAGCGTACAATGAAATAAATTAGTCATTATCTAAGTAGAGAGAAAGAGAATATTCATGCTCGCAATTCGATTGCAACGTTTAGGACGTAAGACATATCCGGTTTACCGTTTGGCCGTACAAGAATCTAACCGCCACCCATCAAGTGGTCGTGTGGTCGCCTATGTTGGTACTTACAATCCTCACACCAAAGATCTAAACGTGCAACAAGAGGCTGCTCAAAAGTATTTGGACAATGGCGCTCAGCCAACTCCGCGTGTTGTTAAGCTACTCAAAGAAGCTGGTGTAAAGTTGCCAAAATGGGTCAAAGAGCACGATAGTAGCAAGTCAAAATCGGTTAAAAATGTCGAAAAACTACGCAAGAATCAGCCAAAAGAAGAGCCAGTAGCTGAAGAACCAGCTGCAGACGAGCCAGCGCCTACAGAGGCGGCAGCCGAAGAAGCTTAAAGCAAATCGACTACTAACACTAAAATGCCTGCGACGCTTCGGAGGCATTTTTTGTATGTTATACTAAAAGTACGATAGTAAGTGACCAAAGAGGAGCCTAAAGATATGTCGACCATAGACCAGCAATTTGTAGAATACGTCGTAAAATCACTGGTCGGAAACCCAGATGACGTCGTTGTTGACCGAATTGTTGATGAAAAAGGAGTTTTGCTAACCCTGACCGTCAATCCAGATGACCTTGGCCGGGTAATTGGTCGTCGTGGTGCGACTGCCCAGAGTTTGCGTACATTGCTACGAGCACTTGGTACCAAAAATTCGGCTCGCTATAACCTCAAGATTGTCAACAACGACCTGCCAGATGACGGCTCGAACACGACACACACAGCACGACCTGTATCAGATGACGACAGCTCGGCTGATGATGTGGACAACTCATCAGATGAAACTGTGGAAAACGAGCCACAAGAATCTGATTATGCAAAAAAGTCGCGTCAAGAGCTTGCAGAACTCGACGATCTCGATATATAATCATAACTAGTTCAGATAAAACACTTGAACTGCGAGAAACAAAAATACTGCTCTATGCGAGCAAACCAACAGGTTTGAGAGCCTCATTTGTGTTAAAAAACCGCCTTAAAGGGGCGGTTTTTTAGTGAGTTTTCACTATCGGGGTAGTTAGAAGAATCGGGTGGATATTCCACTCAAAGGAATTGTCGGGGTCTGGGCTAAACCCAACACTACTGTAGAATTCATGTGAGGTAGTCTCGTAGGGGCAAAGTGTAACGCGGCGAATACTACGGCCCGTAGCAACAAGGTCGGTTGCGAGGCGGCTAAGAACTGCTCGACCGAAACCTCGCCTACGGGTATCTGGGTGTACGGCAAGACGGGGGATAAACCACTCATTGGGGTCGTCTAACGATAAATGTGACGTCATGGCGGCTAGTACTGCACCCGTTTCGTCACGGATGGTGTCTAGGCGTACGTCCTCATCGCTCATTATTGCTGCTTCAGCTGCGACGACTGCGCCTATAGGAAATGCTTCACCGAAAATTGTGCGACGAAAGAAAACGCCAACTTCTTTGCGGACATTGGACGGTGGTGATACGCTAGGGGGGTACGTCGCAAATTCGACAGCCATACTTTATATATTATAACATTGCTGTACAAAATAATCAATAGTTGCTACAATATAACAGATGAAAAAGTTTCAAGTCATCACATTATTTCCGGATATGTTGTCAGGTGTGTTTGGCAGCTCGATGCTATGGAAGGCTCAGAAAGACGGCTTCGTCGAGCTATCGACGATCAATTTGCGTGATTTTGGACTTGGTCCTAGAAAGCAAGTTGACGACACTCCTTACGGTGGCGGAGATGGTATGCTATTGATGATTGAGCCGCTTTGGAGGGCTGTCGAATATGCTAAATTGCAGGATGCAACAGCCAAAGTGCTGCTGATGACGCCGCGCGGTGAGCAGTGGAAACAAGCATTGGCCCAACAATACAGCGAGACTGATCACGGCTATATTTTGATTTGCGGACGCTATGAGGGCTATGACGAGCGGATTACAGAATTGGTTGATGGGGAGTTGCGAGTTGGTGATTATGTGCTGACTGGCGGCGAGCTACCAGCCATGACGATTATCGATAGCATTGTGCGTCTGATACCTGGCGTGTTGGGCGGTGCTGAGTCGGCTGCTATTGAGAGCTTTAGCGATGGACGTACTTTGGAGTTTCCGCAGTACACCCGACCTGAGATCTGGCAAGACAGATCTGTGCCTTCGGTGCTGCTAAGCGGTAATCATGCGGCGATTGATAAATGGCGTCAGCAGCATTCTAGAGCTAGCGACTAGGGAGTTTGCAGTTGGTATAAAAACAAAAAAGCCTCTAGAAATAGAGGCAATTTTGCTGTTGTGGTGGATTTCGTAGAGCGAATGTTTAATTAATTTGGTGTTTGTTTTTGTAAACTTCGCTGTCATTACATTAGCGTGTTTTGGTAGAAAACACAAGCGTTTTTTTGAAAAATCTTCATAATATTGTATATGGTGTATTTTTGCAATGCTCAACGCTATATGTGGTGTATAATCTGGAGTGAAGATTTGCTATAATAATATTACTCATTGGGGATTGGCCAAGCGGTAAGGCAACGGGTTCTGGTCCCGTCATTCGGGGGTTCGAATCCCTCATCCCCAGCCATGAAAATCGACTCATCTTTATTGATGGGTCGTTTTTCATATTTGTGATCGTGCGGGATTCGGACGGGATGCCTGCGGTAGACATCCTCTGCATTTTTGGAACTTGAGCAACAAAAGCGAATCCCTCATCCCCAAGTTTATTCTCAAAATTCCTGGTATGATATGTTAATGAAAACACCATTTATTGTCGTTCCCGATCTGACGTAAGAGCAGCAAGAGCGTTGGAAAATCCAGTTTCAAAACGATGGAAGAGATGTAGCGGAGGGAATGTGGCGTCGGTCGCATGACCAATTTACAGCCGAAAAATCTGGTACAGATTTAAATGATTACCGCGGCAGGCTGGTACACTTTATTGACCAACACTCAGTAGTTGATACCGCAAACACGAAGAGTTTAGCAATTACACAATCTTAGATGTATATTTGTTCGGCGCTTCCTGAAGAAGATGTTTTTGCATACTGGGAGAGGCATAAGTCTATAGCCGAAACTAGCGGATGGGAAATCGAGGAGTGGAATAATTCGACGTGTCGAGCAATCAACGGCGATTACATCGTAACGGGAAACATTTATGACATTCACCCGAATGATATTGAATCTGGGACTAGTTTCCCTGAAAATTATAAAACAGTAGAAATAGTTGTCTGTACTACTGATGAATCCATACCGAAGGAAAAGCGAGAAACACCTTGGGCGTGTGGAAGAATAATTACCGTCGGCCGATTCCTCGTCAGGAACCTAAAGTCGTATCTGACCTAAGTGAGTTAGAGTAATACTTTCCGATGCAGATTGAACTTGGCTGTGGTCCGTCACTAGAGGCAGGCATACCACCACTCAGCCAGCTGCATCATATATATAGCGCAGCAGATTATTCAACTGGCAAATTCCTGTTCGGCGAAGATGATACATTACTTGAAAGGGTGCTTTCAGACATAGGTGCTTTTTATAGCAGTGCAGCAGAGCCGTATAAAACGTGCTTCCTGGCGGAGCTAACAGAATTTTATGTGCTGTTTGGTAAAATGCTCAAGACAGGGAAGGCTTTGAACCCACTCATCAATAATAATTTCGATGGCCTGGCGAAGCTGGTCGGATTCGATGAGTTATACATTCGGAGGTATGAAACGTCTACATGGATCCCAGATATCCAATTCGATCCCCGCGCAAAAAGCCTTCTTGTCGTTGGTTCGCATGCTGACCGTCGGTTGGTCCGTGTACACGCACGTGAGGCAGGGCTTCAGGTTATATATGTAAATCCAGAGGGGTACTATAAGGACGGTAAGTTCACGTCATATCCGCTGGAGGCACTCGATGCTAACGATATTTTGATACGAATGACAGCAGCAGAATTTGCTGAAAACCTTTCGAAGATTCTCGGCTAGATCGTATGCTATACTTTCTTAATTAGTCCTATTCTTTTCGTGCCACATCGGCATATCGGGACTTTATGCCACGTAGCTCTTGAGCACGGTATGCTTCTACCGCCCCGCCAGATAAGTCGGTGTCATCACTGATCTCTGGTTTCCAAAGCAGGTGTTCACCATACGCCTGTGGATTGGCCACGGTCGTTTTACTGACAAAATGTGCAAGTGATTTACGCGGATGTTGGTCTATTTGGGAACGTAATGTGATGACATCCGGCGCAATTACGGTCATTCCGAGGTCCAGACCAGTCTCGAGTTGGCCCGAGTGTGTAATAGCAGTGTAGGGTAGAGCTAGAGTATCGGATTGTTTAAGCCAGTCAACTAACTCCTTATCCGGAAGGAAGCCATCATGTAGCTCAAGCGAGTAACCTTTTTCGCCTTCGAGCGCTCTGAGCTCGGCAAGTACGCGATCATAGCGTTTTTCCTCGGTAGGGTTTACTGACCTTAAGCAGAGCTGCAGGTCGGGACGTTGTGCAGGATCTTGCGTAAGCCATGCACTTAATAGGTTCGTATATGACCGATAGGTGCGTAGTGCACCATAGGCTGCAATACTGTTGGTTGATGCTTCGGCGGTATATTCGGCTATAGCCGATTCTACAAATGGTTGTCCGTGAGGTATAACGACAATATCTTCTTCTGGAATTCCGTATTTTGCTTGGCATAGCTCTGCACAGGCGCTAGTGAGTGCAATAACCTTATCGGCACTGCTTGCGACATAACGGGCTTTGAAATCGAAGGATTCCTGGTCCGACTCAATGTTCGGTTCGAGCTCGTGCATAGTAAATAGAACCCTTTTGTCGTTATCACGGGCAGTTTGTATCATCCTTCGCAAGGCATCGATAGAAGTAAGCTCGACAGTATGTAGGTTTAGCGTATCGAATGCTCGCCACTCATTAGGGTCCGACAGCAATGCGTCGGGTGTGATAGGAGGCCTCAGTGACGTAACAGCAGGTTGCAGGTCGTCCGAATAACTATGTTTTAGGATCGCGATATTACCGGGTACATGTAAAATATTTGTCATAATGATTTCTTGAATGACACTATAATTTTTTCTGGAACTTTTTTAGAGCGTGCTGCTTGAAAAGCTTTAGTGATATCAGAATACGTGTCACCTAGTAGAGATGCGTATGCACTCTCATACTCTCCGATAATTGTTGTGGCGTTGATGAAATCGGCATGATTATATGAGTTAGAGCCAATGATAGTCGCTTCCTTATACAGCAAAGGTCGGATATCAAGATCTGCCTTGAAACCTATCGGGTATATGCCGAAACTTAGTATCGTACCCTTGGTCGCAACGTGTGAGATTGCGAGGTTTATTGTCTCTGATTGGCCACGACCGACACATTCAATGACGGCGTCATAGGTCGATCCATCAGCTACCGATTCTAATATAAAAATTTTATCAACTTGATCTTTCAGAATTTTTGAATATTGAGCTCGGAGACTTTTTGCGCGTTCAGGTGATTTTGCAATGAGGGTGCAAGAGTTAAGCGAACTGCCGGGAAGACATAAGTACAGCAGACTAAGTTGCGCTATTGTCCCGTCACCTATGATTAAAATATCCTGCGGGTTGTCTAATTTCTCCATGCCATGTAGAACAACACCTAGTGGGTCTACAAGCACACCGAGCTTTGGTTCGGCGTATGATATGTTGACCAAATTTGTTTCAGGCGCAGTAATAGTTCCAGAAAAAGCTCCACCTGAAGCACGCCCAATAGCTTCAAGATTTTCACAGAACATGTCACCGTGTTCTAAGCATGACTTGCATGTTTTACAACTTATCATTGGATTAATAACAGCATAGCCCTTGTCGTCTCTAACGACAATTTCGTGACCGAGCATCTGAAGCTCGCGCAGTCTACTGGTGCGGCTGGTTTTTTGTAAATCACTTCCGCATATACCTGCGAACGCTACGTTGTAGGTATTTGGTACTTTATGCGTCATAAGTCGTTACTCATTGCTACGATATCATCTAATTTTTGTTTGCTTGCGCCTGAACGGATGGTTTCTTGTGCAAGTGCGAATCCATCTTTTGGTCCTAAGGTTACACCGCATAGATAGAGTATGCTTCCTGCATTGAGACACACAGTATTTTCTGCTTCGCTGCCTTTGAACTCACCGTTTAACACGCTTTGGAATGCACTAGCATGTTCTTCTGCGGTGGTGAGCGCCTTGATTCCGGGTTTTGCTTGGTCTCTGATATCAAAGTAGTCGGCTGCATCAATAGACAAGGTTTCTCCGACTTCACCATCACGGGCCCCACATACCATAGACGTTCCGGTAGAAGCTATTTCGTCAATATAATGGACTCCGTCATTTGTATTAGAGTAAACCAAGTTAGACGTGAAGCCTAGTCGCACTAATGCTGATGAGCTTAGCGATACTTTTGAGCCTGAGAATCCGTACATCATAGTGTCGACCTTGACAGGTGTTAGCGCCGCGGGAAGAACATACGACAGAGTGTGCGGTGCATAAAAGTGATTACCGTATATTCTGTCGAATCGCGGAATCATTCCTTCGATTGAGTAGAATCCGAATCCTAGCTCTTTCAAAATATAGTTAGACACTTCGTTATCTTCAGGAATCTTAAAACCACTTAACTCTAGAACATCTGTCGATCCAGTTAGCGAGGAAGTAGATCGTGATCCAGATTTTACGACATTTGCACCCGCAGCAGCGGCAACAACCATAGCAGGAGTGGTTATGTTCACTGTTTTAGTGCCTTTCTTTCCACTACCAGCACAGCCCACTACAGGACCATCGATGCCATCAACAGTAATACGATCCTTTACAAAATCTCTTCCATCGAAATCACCAACCGCTTTTACAAAGCCAGTAACAAGTTCGGGTGTCGCTATCTTGACGGTACCCATGAGCAGGGAGCCAAGCTTTGCCGCACGGCATGTTTCATGATCCATATTTAGAACTTCTAGCAGCGCGGCTCTTGCGAGCCCTTCACTCACAGTATTATCGGAATTAATACGATGCATAACTTCATCGAATGAAGGAATTTCACCTATGCCAAGAGAGGGTGCAAATCTGTCGATCATGATATTGACGCCTCTTTCCATATGTTGCTGAACATAGCAACCCGACCGATCAGAAGTGTTTTTATTTGAGTCCATTCTCTCGATCCAGGATTAAGTGCTGCCTGACGTGCTTCTTCCAAAGAAGCGGATTCGCCTAAACCGATTCCACAAGCCATCTGGTAGACAACGCTTTCCTCGGGCGACTGGTGTGTATCTTTTTCGCCGAGAATAGTACCTTGTATGTCATCGGGTGACATGTCGAGATCTATGCTTGAATCCTTGAAGCTCTTTGACATCTTGGGGTAGCCATTTAATCCTGCGATTATTGGAGTATATAGACTATCAATAGTAACAGGCTGAAGTCCCGACACATAGGGATCGACACGCTTAGATAAATCTTGTCCTGCTCGTACGTATTGGTGTTCGTCCAGACCTAACATTACGAGTACATTTGGATTTGTTTGGCCTAGGTGTATAAAATCCGCCAACATCAAGTTGAGCGAGAGCTTTCGTCGGTATGTCATTGAGCTATCAACTTTACCATGTTTGGTGTAGAAATCGTGTAAATCTTCTTCAGCACCGTCGAGATCGGCATCTTCAATGAATCGACCGAGTAGGTATGCGGTTTTTAGAACCTCGGGATAATCAGACTGGTTGCGAACACGCGATGTATCAGGATCGAGTAATTCTGTACCTTCAATGAATTTCTGGTACTGATCGGCGTACTGTGTAGTTTGATCACGAGTAGTTAGTTTACCATTGTAAGCATCAAGATCACCTAGTACAACTTCGGCAGGGAACCCAGCACGGTTAAGCATACTGATTCTATTTATTTGAGCGAGCGTGCCCATGTGGGGCACACCCGATAAACCGAAACCAGTTAGAACAGCTTTCTTACCGAGTGCTTCTGTGAAGTTATAGAGCCCCTGGTGACAGAGAAATACTTTTTCAAGATCTTCACGAGGGATCGAGGGTATATCTTGCGTGAATCCTTCAAACACGTTAGGGTCATAACCGTTATCTTGAATGACACGGCGGTAGTATTCGCGGTCAAAAGAGACCGGTCTGACAGATCGACTGGCGTCTTTATTCTCGGACATCCTCGACTCCTCGGTCCACCCGAAGTACTGCACGTCCAACTTTTACGCCAACTACATCGCTTGGTATCAATTCGAGCGATTCTTCGTCGCTGACAGTCAGCAAATCACCATCGGAAAGTATGAGTTTTATTCCATTTTGCCCGAGGATACGGCGAACTTCCTTTTTGCTTTCTCCTCGAGCTGCTGCGATGCTCTCGACCAAATTAGTCGGTTCAATTAATGGTGCAGTGTCTAATGCATCAAGAAATTTTCGTTTAGAGAAACGTTCTACAAATTTAGCAGCTGCCTCGTCTGCATCCTCAGGGCTGTGTAATACAGCCGCAATGTCTGCCGCTAGCATCTTTTTTACCATCATTGGATTGACGTGTCGCTGGTTCATATGACCTTGAAGCAGTTTCCACTCGGTAGGCTCTAGTTCGGTAAGCATACCGAAATACTGCTCCATGAGAGGGTCGGGGATGGACATCATTTTACCGTAAATTTCATCTGGAGAGTCATTCAGCGCTACATAATTACCAAGACTTTTACTCATCTTTGCGCCAGAGCCATCTGTGCCCGGTAGTATATCTGTGCTTATTGTTACTTCGGGACGCATCCCGCAGGCTTCCATGACTGTGCGGCACATCTGCATATTCAGGAATTGATCTTTGCCACCTATCTCAATGTCAGGATTTAATTCGACTGAGTCGATAGCCATCACAACGGGGTAAAGCATCTCTGCTTGGGTAATGCCTAGGCCACCTTCTAGTCGATTCCTGAAATCGTTACGCTGGAGCAGGTCACTTACAGAAACTTTAGACACGATTGAAAGTAGTCTGCCAAGTGAATAGTCGTTCAGCCATTCGCTGTTGTTGACGCGGTCTGCACTTTCAACGTCGAATACAGGCTTAACTTGATCTGAATATGTTGCCATGTTTGACTCGATATCCTCACGAGTCAATACAGGGCGAGTCGCGACACGTCCACTCGGATCCCCGATTTGCGCAGTGAAGTCTCCTACAACAAAGTTAATTGAATGGCCCATTCTTTGAAATTTGTCAAGCAGTAGCATAGGGACTGCATGGCCAAGGTGAATCTGTGCACCTGTAGGGTCGATGCCGTACTTAACCTCCAGCGGTTGGCCGGATTCCTGTGATTCATGCAGTCGTGTTAACAGTTCCTCTTGAGGCAGAACGTTAAAAGCACACGCTTTCACTATGTCTACCTGTTGCTCGGGGGTAAGTGTCGATAGGTCTTCCTTGCGACGGCTACGCAATTCCTCGGCAATTAATCCGAGGTGGTCAGCATTAAACTCCGGATCAAGTAATACATCCATTACTCGTTGTCGGGATAACTCATATTCTGTCGTAGCACTACTAATCTTTCGGTCAAGTCTGCGGATACTGTGCTCGGCTCCGGTGGGTTGCATCATCTATCTCCTTGAAAATTTTATACAGGGTAACTAAACTATCTGTTAATATTATCACATCATAGCTAAATTGTCAATATTCTTACAGTACAATATATAGTAATATGCGATCCTGCTTTGGTCACGATTGTGAGAAGTCATCGTGCTATAATTCGGTAAATGAAGGAATCTTTGTATAGATTTATTGAAACTATTCGACGGGGCTATCTAACCAATAGATCCTATTCATTGTGAGAATTATTGCTCTCTTTTTAGTCGCATTGCTGCTCATTGTCAGGCTCCCCATATAATGGACACCTAGTCTCGACTGTAGTGACGGTACAATA
>CAZNEX010000009.1:35827-39778 GCA_964572775.1 uncultured Candidatus Saccharibacteria bacterium | reverse complement strand
GCCCGACCGGCGTCGGTAAAACCGAGTTAGCCAAAAGTCTTGCCGTCGCGCTATTTGACGACGAGCAAGCTATTACGCGTATCGATATGAGCGAATACATGGAACGGCACGCCGTGTCGCGCCTGATAGGTTCGCCGCCAGGATACATCGGTTATGACCAAGGTGGTCAACTCACCGAAGCAGTGCGTCGTCGCCCGTACAGTATTGTGCTGCTTGATGAGATTGAAAAAGCTCACCAGGATGTATTTAATGTACTGTTGCAGGTACTTGATGACGGCCGCTTGACGGATGGTCAAGGCCGAACGGTTGATTTCTCAAATACGATCATTATCATGACCAGTAATATCGGTTCTCGGTATATTCAGGAGTGGGACGGCAAAGACTTTGGCGCGCTAGAAAATACGTTACATAAGGAGTTGTCGCTCAATTTCCGGCCGGAGTTTATAAACCGCATCGATGACATTGTAATTTTTGACCGCATTAAAGAAGAGGATATGAAACATATCGTTGAGGTGCAGCTGAAGAACATGCTTGCAGAGATTGAAAAATCCAAAGGCATTAAAATTGTTTTCACCTCAAATGCCGAAGAGGCGCTAGCTAAAGAAGGATATGACGAGGCATTCGGCGCAAGACCGCTGAAGCGAGTTATACAGAAGCGCATTCTCAACAAGCTCGCTCGACAAATCATTGACGGTAGTGTGACAGAAAACTCGAACGTTACTATTGATTATGCGGGTGAAGATTTTGCAATAAAAAATAAAGTAGTATGACAATTAACAGGTGTAAGCTAGTATAAAGTGAGCCAATAAATCCGGTGGTAGAAACGCTTAGTTCGAATCCAATCGCTGGAGCCAGACCCAGCAGAGAAATAGGTAGACCAGGTTCCTAGACCTGTCCCTAACTTCTCTCCTTGGTCAGACAAAATGCTAATTTACAGTTCGTAAGTTACAAATGTTGGAACCGTCAGAAATGGCGGTTCTTTCATTTCACTCCTGTAACTTGGTTCTAACCCAGCCTCTACCGTCCTGAAGGAGCAAGCACCCTAGAAGCAGACCTGTTCCCTAGACTTGGCTTAAACTCTACACTTTCCTAGGACAAACCTATAGTTAGTAAACTACTTACTTAACTAGATCTCATATTCCCCGTGACTATACAGCTTATCACATAATAGTGTAAACTAGACTAATGATAGAGGGAATAATTGGTGAAGTAGAAGTACGATTTTTGATCGATTTATCTTTGGCTCTCTTTTGTGGCGTTATTGTAGGCGCCGAAAGAGAGTTAAAGAACAAGCCTGCGGGAATAAGCACGCAAACTCTAGTGATTTCAGGCGCTATGATTTTTGCTTTCCTATCTCAAACGCTCAATGCAGGTGACACTACGAGGATTGCCGCACAAATCGTTTCTGGTATTGGTTTTCTGGGCGCGGGAATAATATTGAAGTCAGAGAACAGTAAGAAAGTTAGCAATGTTACTACAGCAGCAAGCATATGGTATTCTGCCGGAATTGGGATGGCGTTAGGTTTCGATTTTCATTTCATTGCTATAGTTGCCGCAGTGTATGCAGTTTTAATTTCACGAATACCACATATCAAAACCTATAAGAACGACGATTAGCTAATACGGCCGAACTAAAGGCCTAGGTTATTTGTTACATCTTCGACTGTTGTCTGGCCTTGTTCAGTAACAGAAGTTACAGCTTCGGTTGCACCATCCGTAACAGAAGTAACTGCTTCAGTTGCACCGCCTGCTATATCTTGTACTTCTTGTACGCCTGGAATTTCACCCAAGCCTCCTACGACGTCTCCAACCGAACCAGCAGCTGCGTCTGTAACACCCCCGATTAAGTTTTGTATAGAATCGAATAATCCCATTTTGTACTCCTTTACTTATTAATTACTAAACTCTCTATACCCTTAATAAGAGGCCGAAAGTCTTCAGATTTTTCAGTGATAAAATAATGATTTTCAATACCATGTCGACGGCTATCTACCAATCCTTCGCCCTTAAGAAGTGTTAATTTCTTGGACAGGGTTACGGAATTGATATCAGTCATTCTTTTCAGCTCATTAAATGACTTTTCGCCAAAGTTCATTAGCTCATATAGAATCAATACATTACTTGAATCTCCAATGACTTTGGCGATGTTTTTTGTCTTAACAATTTGTTCTTGACTATATATTGTACGCATTGGTATACTTTATTTACTAGTTAATAATACTAACTAGTATAGCAGACAAGTGATTTTGTGCAAATACTAATCAAAGGAGGTATCGATGAAACTATCAAAGCTAAATTTGAATCATAAGAAGATTAGTAAAAAGCAGGCTATGGAAGACATGCGATATCTTCAGAAAAAGATATCTGGCAAAAGTGTTTATGCTAACATTAAATCGGTGTACAAGAGAGTCCCGAAGCACAAGAACCGAAGTTATATAACTCAGTTTAATGCATTGCGAGGCAATTAAACTTTTAATCACACATGTTGTAGTTAATGTTATGTGGGCCAGTATACACAATCTAAAGCAAGCCTAATGCTTAGATCTGTATTTGCTAGGATATGAATATGAGTAATACCGAAAATGATCTTCCAGCATCGATAGGTAGACCAGCTACAAGCGCCTTATTGTCTGCAAACATAACGAGCTTGAAGCAGGTCGCAGATCTGACTGACAAAGAACTGCTCGCGCTTCATGGAGTTGGCCCGAAGGCGGTTAGAATATTGAGAGAGTACATAGAAGAAGTCCGTGACCTGTAAGCGGAGCCAGATAACTATCCTTTTATAAGCTGTTACCTATCATCTAGACCGAGATTTTTTGGCTTTTTCGCCTCGTTTTAGTCGTTTTTCCTCTTGTTGCATTTTGTCGCTTGCCCTAGGAAGTGAGTTGATAATTTCATCTAATTTTTCTTGAATTGCTTCAGTATCGGCATTTTGCGAGGCTTGAACTACAAAAACAATAAAGAAGGTTGTCATAAATACGAAAACATCGAGGATATTGAACCAAGTCTCGTCATACCTAAAAAATATACCAACTATAAACCAAATAAGTATCAGTAGTGTTAGTGCAAAAAAAACTATTGGACTGCCAATAACTTCGGTGACCTTGTTCATGAAAGTTGTTAAATTCTTCTTGAATCTTTTCGGTAAACTAGCCATAGATTTAGTGTAGCACGCATACTTGATAGCACGTACAAACTGGTAGGATGTAATAATAGAAGAACGAAGGAGGGGATTATGCCATATAAATCAACTGAGGATTTACCTGAAAACGTACAACACGTGCTACCAGCGCACGCACATGATCGCGAAAGTCGACGTTTTCCTCCATCCAGCGATAGAGCGTACTTCGAGCGTGCCTGCTTTTTTGCAGGCACGCTGAAGGTTTGGATATGGCTAAAGTAATACGCATGATTTTGTCAGCTTCTTCGTCGGAAACAGGGAAATCATCGCTAGCGATATCTTTGAAGCGAACAATCTGACCGAATTCACCGCCAAAAACAGACCGGTAAAACTCGAAAGCCTCCAGTGTCTTACCATTAAAATTGATGTATGGGTTGATACTCGGTATTTTTTGTGACCCTCTTAAATTAAACTAAGGTTCTCATCTAATAGTGTAAGCATGCACAGACTGAGTTGCAAAAAATCTGTTCAGTCAACCTTGCTTGGCTAGACTTGTCTTATCGACAATAGATCTTCAGGGATATTCATAATGTTTGCGAATAGGTCGAGCTGCTGAAACTTACAATAAGGAATCGGCTGATCAGCAGCATCATAAACTCGGTAATAGTGGTCGAAATGCTTTACTTCGCCTTTAAATGACTTGGCAGTAGTGGGTTCGTCGATGCGCACAATGTACCACTGGCTATGAGCCTCGAGAATTCTTTTTATCTTCGCGTAATGATTAAATGCCATAAATCTAATATAAACTATTGCCTTCATTGGCTGACCTT
>CAZNEX010000009.1:26456-35727 GCA_964572775.1 uncultured Candidatus Saccharibacteria bacterium | reverse complement strand
CTGACGACCGAAATATTAGCGGAGTTGGTTTGCGGCACAGGAGTTGGCCGTTCTATCAATGGTTTGGGTTTTTCGCCCGATTTTGTGCTTATCAAGAATAACGCCGCCAACTATGCTGTTTTTCGTATCAGTGAGATGGCTGGCGATACGACTGCATATCTTGCGGCTTCGACCGCGGATTTTACGGGAGGCATTACGTCGCTCGATGCCAATGGCTTTAGCGTCAGTACTAGCTCGGAAACCAATGCAAGTGGCAATACTTATCACTGGCAAGCGTTTGGTAAAGCCTATAAAACCGATACATTGAGCGGTGATGCCGATTTTGCGACCGGTGTCTATTTGGGCAACGGTATTGATAATCGCAATATCACAGCCACTCCTTTTCAGCCCGATCTTGTGGTTAGCCGTCGGAGCGGCACAACGTCTGCTACTTTTCGAACTAGCGCCGTTCCAGGTGATAGTAGCAGTTATTTTGCTGCTATTGCTGACGCTGCAAATAATCTGCAGTTATTAAATAGCGACGGATTTCAAATCGGTACTTCGGCATATGTTAATACTAATTCATCATTCGTCTGGCAGTAATCGATTTGACTTCAATGAGACTACTGGCTCGCCAGCAGGCTGCCAAGACGGAGGCGATTCTGACTTTGTGGCAGGTAGTCTCAGTGTCCCGCCAACAGCGGCAACGATTAGTCCGCAGCCAGGCTGTTCAACCAACAACCTAACAAAAGGCAGTAGCCAGACATACAATGAGGGGGTGGTTGATTCGATCCCCTTAGAGCTAGCTGGCAGCAGTGCACACACCGAGTAATGACAGATATTACAATGATGCAAAAATTACGTCCAATCAAGCAGCCGACAACTATACTCTCGATTTGTCGCTAACGATTACAGCCTACTAAGCTCATTTTTTTGTGTTTAACTAACATTCCAGCCGATAGTAATCTATAATATGAACTAGAACTATGGCTATTAAATCCAAAAATTGGTTGAAAAGACTTGTCCTGCCGATTGGCGTGTTAGTGCTATGGCTGGCTACAGCAGCGATCGGCGGACCGTATTTTGGTAAGATCGATCAAGTGTCGAGCAATGATTTAGCGACCTTTTTGCCAACCAACGCTGAGTCAACAGTCGTCAAACAAAGGATCGAAGCTTTTGTTGATGCCTCATCGATTCCTAGCATCATAGTCTTTGAAGCCGACCAGCCACTAACCGACCAGCAAATCAGCAAGATAAATTTGATTCGTGATCAACTTTCTCATGATGAGTCAGTGGTTGAGCCACCAGCTCGACCAATTGTGTCAGAAGATAAAAGAGCAGCAATTATTGTTCTCGCGATCGACAGCAGTAGTGAATTTTCCGAATCAATTCCAAGATTGCAACAAGTTGTTAAAGACAGCCAACCATCAGTTGACTATGCCTTTACCGGACCGGCGATGTTTAGCCGCGACCTCAATAAAGCCTTTTCTGGCATCGACGGCACTTTGCTATTTGTCGCTCTTGGTGTAGTTTTTGTGATTTTGCTGATTGTTTATCGCTCGCCGATACTGCCAATGATTACGCTGATCGGAGCAATTATTGCGCTGTCTGCCGCGATTTTACTTGTTTGGCATCTGGCAAAACAAGACATCGTTCAATTGAATGGCCAAGTTCAAGGCATCTTGTTTATTTTGGTAATTGGTGCGGCTACAGATTATTCTTTGCTCTATATTGCTCGTTACCGCGAGGAGCTAATTCATTATCGTAGCGTACTTCAGGCGACAAAAGCTGCCTGGAAGGCATCGTTTGAACCGATTGTAGCGGCAGGAGGGACTGTCTCACTTGGTCTGCTTTGTTTGTTAGCATCGGACTTGGCATCCAACAAAGCTCTCGGGCCAGTCGGTGCGATCGGTGTTGGTTTTGCAGTCTTAGCAACGCTGACGTTTTTGCCAGCCGCCTTACTTTTATTTGGTCGGGCAGCTTTTTGGCCTAAACGGCCTCGTTATGGATCGGTTGCGCCTAGCGATTATCGAAAAACACATCCAGTTTGGGCACGAGTCGGTAACTTTGTTGGTAAACATCCACGCCGCATTTGGGTAGCGACAACAGCCATGCTGCTACTAGCTTGTCTAGCAATTCCGCAGCTCAAAGCTGATGGCGTGTCGCAGGAAAATCTGATTATCGGCAAATCCGAAGCTCGCGATGGCCAGACCATGCTCAATCGACACTTCGCTAGCGGTTCTGGTGCGCCGGCATATCTTGTGGTACCGATCCAAAAACAACAAGAAGTCGTCAAAGTCCTAGAGGCTGATCAAGGTGTCGACGCCGTCAGCGTGCTGGCTAGTGACGAGCGTGATACGCAGATTCCAACTGGTCGCAGTCAGCAAAAAATCTTAGAAGCAATTCGCCAAACAATCGATGATAAGCGTAACCAGCAAATTAATGATCTCGAACAAAACATTCGGACTCAACTGGCTGGTGCACCTGATGAGACGGTTCAAGCAGCTATCGATCAGGCAAAAACAGCCATCCCAAGTACCGATGATTTACTAGCGAGTGCCAATCCGTTTAGCGGTCTCAAGCCGAAACAAATTGATGGCAATGTCTTGATGGCGGCAACCTTAAAAAATACCGCTAGTTCACTAGAGGCACGACAAACTGTCAAGCGCTTACGTCAGTCAGTCGTGAGCGTCGATCCGTCGATAAAAATCGGTGGTGTCAGTGCAATTCAGCTCGACACCAATACGGCTTCAAATCATGACATCAAAGTAGTTATGCCATTAATCTTACTTTGTATAACAATTGTTCTGATGTTGCTGTTGCGAGCGGTTGTAGCACCAATCGTTTTGCTACTAACGACCGTTCTGTCATTCGGCGCCACTCTCGGCATCGGTGCTTTACTGTTTAATCATGTATGGCATTTTGCAGGCGCCGATCCATCAGTTGTTATTTTTGGCTTTGTCTTTTTGGTGGCGCTAGGCATTGACTACAATATCTTTTTGATGACGCGTGTTCGTGAAGAAACGATCAAATTAGGCGTAAGAAAGGGTACTTTAAAAGCCTTAGTTGTAACCGGCGGCGTTATTACAAGTGCTGGTATAGTCCTGGCAGCAACATTTGCATCACTCTACGTTATTCCGATTTTGTTCTTGGTGCAGATTGCTTTTATTGTCGCTTTCGGTGTTTTGCTCGATACACTGATTGTACGATCGTTATTGGTGCCAGCATTGACATTAGAAATTGCCAAAAAAATGTGGTGGCCGTCAAAATTATCTAAAAAAGGAGACTAGACGATGCAATTACTAATTTCACTACTTGTAGCTGGCGGTGTCATGGGACTGATGGATTTTATTTGGCTAGGTTTCTTGGCTAAAAAACTTTATTTCAATGAAATGGGTCAGATATTATTAAAAGAATTCAATATGGTGCCAGCCCTGATCTTTTATGTAATTTATGTTGTTGGAATTGTCATATTTGTCATCAATCCAGCACTCGATAAAAACTCGCTCAGTCACGCTGCAATCTACGGCGCCTTATTTGGCCTAGTGGCTTATGCGACATACGACCTGACCAGTCTGGCAGTTATCAAAGGCTTCTCAACAAAAATTGTTGTGATCGACATGCTTTGGGGAATGCTGATTACCTCGTCGGTCGCGACGATAACTTACCTAATTATCCAAAAATTAGGCCTATGAGTTTATTGACGATAATTTTTATTGGACTTGCTGCTGGTCTTGTTTTGCAGACGATTGGTTATTTGTGGTCGCGTCACAAAAATCGCGTTGATGTCGTTGATGTCTTTTGGGGAATAACTATTACTATTATTGTTTTTGCGCTCCAAGTCGCACAGCCGACTCTAAATCCGACAGTTATTATTGCCGAAAGTCTTGTAGTTATTTGGGGGCTACGTTTATCGCATCATATTTATCGTCGTTTTATAAAATCAAGCTCTGTCGATAAACGCTATCTCGAGCTAATCAGTCGTTGGCCAAAAGGCCATCTTCAAATCCAGATCTTTACCAAAATATTTGGGCTGCAAGCTGCTTTAGCAACGATTGTGGCATTGCCAATTATCGCCATACACTACTATCAACCGACTTTGCAGCCGATTGTGATGCTAGGTACGGTCGTTTGGCTGATCGGTTTTATTTTCGAGTCGGTGGCCGATACGCAGCTGAAGAATTTCCTGATAAGTGGCAAACATGGTGAGCTAATGACGAGCGGTCTCTGGCGGTACTCGAGACATCCAAATTATTTTGGCGAAATCGTCATGTGGTGGGGAATTATGCTAATTAGTTTTGCGACACCTGGTTGGTGGCTTGGTATCATTGGGGCTAGTCTTATAACTTACTTGATTTGCTTTGTATCGGGAATTCCGCTAGCCGAAAAAAGCACTAGCCAAAAAGCTGGTTGGCTAGAGTACAAGCGACAAACAAGCATCTTGATACCATTGCCAAAAAGATCGGATCGATTATGAACCATCGATCAAACGCACTAGCCGGTCTTCGGCGTGTTTTGAAGATGGTGCTTTGCGGCGAAATGGCGCATTGCCAGTCTTGTTTTGTGACTTTGCGGTTTGCTCGCTAGATTTGGCAGGATAATCTTGGCGATTGTTGCGCTTTGGATAATCGCGACGTTCCTGTCGATCACTCGAACTTGATTTGCTAGATTCAGCAATAAAAGTCAGCGCATTACCAGACTTACCGGCTCGACCAGTTCGGCCGATGCGATGCACATAGTCTGCATAAACTTTTGGAGGATCAAAATTGATAACGTGGCTAACCTCAGGAATATCGAGGCCACGGGCAGCAACATCAGTTGCGACCATCACCATGGCACGGCCTGACTTGAAATCTCTGAGAGCTCGTTCGCGCTGCGACTGAGATTTGTTGCCGTGAATTGCTACAGAAGTATGACCATTCGCTAAGAGAGAATCTGACAAGCGCTGCACACCGTATTTTGTATCGCCAAAAACAATCACTTTCTCAAACTCAGGTTTGGCTAGCAATTCATTTAAAACCTCGATTTTGTGCTGTTTGTCGCGAACCCGTATGACATCTTGCTCGATGTGATCATTGGTCTGATTTTTAGCAATCTGAATTGTGACGGGATCAACCATAAACTGCTCAACGATCGACTGGACGTCTGGCGTCATCGTGGCGCTAAAACAAAATGTTTGATGCTTGTTTGGCAACTCGGCTTCAATCGTACGGATGTCATTGACAAAGCCCATGTCGCACATGCGATCGGCTTCATCGAGCACAAAGCTGCTAACTGCGCCGAGCCGCAACACATTTCGATCGATCAAATCCTTGACCCGACCAGGCGTACCGATAATGACATGCGGTCCGCGCTTGATCTGCTGGATTTGCCGCTGAATATTAGCGCCGCCAACTACTAGGCATGAATAAAGTCTTTGTCCAGCCGCAAAACGACGAAATTCACTGTCGATTTGACTAGCTAGTTCGCGAGTTGGTGCCAAGATCAAAGTGCTAGCAATCTCAGGCTTAGCCAAGGTTTTCTCAATAATTGGCAGCAAAAAGGCAGCTGTCTTACCGGTGCCAGTGTTGGCAAGACCAATGATGTCTTTGCCCTCGAGCGCTGGTGCAATTGTTTGGTCTTGAATTGGTGAAGGTGACTGGTAGCCGATGTGATCGAGCGTCTGAACGATTTTAGGGTTCAAACCAAAATCATGAAATGTATGAGTTGGCTGATAAGGCGTTTCAGCCTCGAGAGCAACTGCCTTGTTGATAAATTTGCTCGGGTGGATATCTTTACCACCATACTTTTTTGACGAAGTACGCCGATTAAATGGCCGATTATTATTGCTACGTGTTTGATAATTTGGTCGCATTGACCGGTAGGGTTTATTCATGATGCCTTTCTTGCTATCAATTAAATAAATGATGAAAGACAAGAAATTATGGGCATAATACAAGTATTCATCCTGTAGAACAGGTCTACTGTCTTAATTGTAGCACAAACAAGCATAAAAATCAATCGATTGCTAATTTTTGATTGGTCGGGTTAGCAAAATAGTCTATAATATGTATCAAAGCAAAAAATGTGCCGTGTATTTTGATGGAATATGCTTGTGCTGAATATCCAAATGAGCCGATCCGTAAACGTGATTGGCTGCAAGATGTCTACACTTGGGCGCAAAACGATAATGTGGCTGCGTTATTATATTTCAATAATCAAAATGGCAATGGTATGAATAGCAGTCACTTGATCACATCAGACAATTTATCGCGCGATGAATTTATTTATCAGAATACGGACTCAAAATCATGATAGCTTTTAAAACACATGCTCAAGCCACAAATGCTACAACTGCTCAGGCTACAACTTTAGCTATACCGGTGAACGCTAGTGCCAATGACCTAGCATCTTGGTACTAACTGATGGTGATATCGGACTGACACATACTTTAGGCGCGAGTGGTTGGACGGAGCATATCAATGCCGATGGTGGCGCTCAAATCCACTAGCCGTTGCAATTGGATTGCTGCCATCGGTTTTTGCCTCAGTCCAATTGACACCACCGTCTGTCGAGTGCCATACGACCGCAATACTTTTATTCGGGTCATTGATCTCATTTCGGCTGCCGATGAGCCAGAGATCATTTGGCCCAAGACTTGCTATATCAAAGACGTGAACAGCACTCGGCACTACTTTTATGCAGCTGCCAAGAACCAGTAACATTTGTCATGTAGCCACCAAGTCCATTGGTTGACGGATCAGTGGTTGGTGCGTAGATAGAGCCGTTGATGATGCGGAAATTATCAAGCGCCTCAGATCCGGCATAGGTGATTGTTCCCCAGCTATTTGTTTGAATATTGTATGGCACAATGCCGACTCGTCCGGCTGCTACGCCTAGAGAGTCTAAGTTTCGTGTCCAGTCGCCATAGCCCGCGATAAGATCACCAGAACTTGTCACGGCCATGTCTTCGATAGTGTGACCGGCCGTCACAAAGACACCATTTTGCAGATAACCTGATTGACTGGCATAAGGATGGCTCGTCAAAAACTCAAACTCTAAACCGCCGCTAGACATGCCAAAAAGACAACGATCAACAATTTATAAGAAAATGTTTTTAGATCACTCATATATTTTTATTTTCCACTTCGCTCATTGCTATACTGGCTTAATTTATGATTTAGCACAAGCATTAACTTAAGAACGGCTTTGCTTTTAGAGAAGCTAAATATTATGTAAAATAGATCGTATGAATTTATTGAAGCGATGGAATATAACTATCATAGCTATTGTTGCTACTTTGGCGGTGATCTTTTTGAAATATGTTTTGCATGATATTTTACATTTTGAACCAATCGAACAAAGTTCGCTGCACAATGCCTTGATATCGAGTGCAATTTTTGTGATGAGTTTTTTGCTATCGACGACCATGAACGACTACAAAGAAAGTGAACGGATACCTGCGCAATTTGCTTCGACGATTGACGATATGTATCATGATGCAAAACAGCTTCACCATACTTATCCAAAATTTGATATCGATCAATTTCGCGCAGGTCTACTCGATATTCTGAAGCAGTTTCGAGCTGGTACTAGGCAGCAGCGTCAGGCTGTTCGCCGTGAAATTACTGATCTGCATGAATCATTTCTAGACATGGAGCGTGCAGGTGTGCCGCCAAATTTTATTACAAAGCTAAAGCAGCAAACTTCATCACTATCGGCTAGTCTTTTTAGGATTAATTACATCCAGAAAATCCATTTTTTGCCATCCGCCTCATTGCTTAGTTGGTTGATCTTGTTGATAGTTGTTACCACTTTACTGCTCACAAATCTCAGCACTGCTTACGCAGAGATTGCCATCACGGGCAGCATCACATTTATTATGGTCTATATCGTGCGCTTGATTCATGTAGCGCGTCAACCATTTGGTGAAAAAGGTTCGAGTCTCGACGATGTCAGTTTGTTCTTGATTCGAGAAGTTCGCGATTTTCTGCGGTCTGAAATAAAAAACAAAAAATAACTGTAATTTTCTAACCAGAGTCAGCCTATTTGTTTTTTTTGTCTTTTGCCTAGAATTTCGCGAACTGATGGACTAAGGTCTTTGTCGGTTCGATGGATGCAGCCAATCCAGCAGCACGGTCGGCGTTCGCCCGCTTGCATTTTGGAAAGACCGACCGTCATTCGCTTGGTGCGAGTTTCGGCGCGAGCACCCGATATCACCCAACAAATCCATTCATTGCGTGCTAGAGGCGTGATATCTTGCCAGAGCGCTGTCACAGAAGAATCAGACAAAAGCACTTGTTTGAAGTCTATTGGTAGATCATGGACGGTGCCGCCGAGGAGTTTTGACATATTATGATTATAACATTTAGAGATGCCGACGATGATATACTAAATATATGCAAAAAACAGCCACAAAAGTCTTTATCGCAGCCTCAATCGCTTTCGGAATCGTTGGAATATTGTTCGTACTTAGCTTACCGCTAAAAGACGATAATAATATGTCTGATCTGAGCCATATATTACAAAAACTGCTGTTTATCTGCGTATTTATTATCTTGCCATCGTTTGCGCTGAGCGTTGCTGGTAAATACTTAAAAAAGTAGGGGGAAATATGCAAAAAATAACTCCGAACCTCTGGTTCAATGATAATGCCCGTCAAGCAGTCGAATTTTATACCTCAGTATTTCCATTGAGCAAAATTACGGGCGGTGATAAATATCCTAGCTCGCCTGAAGAAGGTTTGGCGGATTTTCAGAAAGATTTTGCTGGCAAAGATTTGACGGTTAGTTTTAATTTGTCAGGTCTTGATTTTGTAGCCATCAATGCCGGGCCAGAGTTTAAGCCGAGTGTTGCCAATTCGTTTTTGGTAAACTTTGATCCAAGCGTTGACGAGAAAGCGGCAACGACGATCAGGCAAGTTTGGGATCGATTGATTGACGGCGGGCAGGCCTTGATCGAGATTGGCGAGCATCCGTTTAGCAAATGTTATGGCTGGGTGAAAGACAAGTACGGCTTTAGTTGGCAGCTAATGTTGACTGATCCGGCTGGTGAGTCGAGACCATTTATGATTCCAGATTTGTTATTTGGTGCTGACGCTCAAAACAAAGCCGAGGAAGCGATGAATTACTATGCATCAGTTTTTGATGACTCGAAAGCTAACGTCATTGCCCGTTATCAGCAGGATGACGGTCCTGTCGTGGCAGGTGCAGTGATGTTCGGCGAGTTTCAGCTTGCTGGTCAGTGGTTTGCAGCTATGGATTCAGCAGTCGAGCAAACTGAGACTTTCACGGAGGCCGTTTCATATCAAATC
>CAZNEX010000009.1:0-26446 GCA_964572775.1 uncultured Candidatus Saccharibacteria bacterium | reverse complement strand
AAATCAGCTGTAAAGATCAAGCCGAGATCGATTATTTTTGGGAAAAACTTAGTGCTGTGCCTGCAAGTGAACAATGCGGTTGGGCAAAAGACAAATTTGGTCTGAGCTGGCAAATCGTCCCAGAAAACATGGCCGAGCTGATGCAAAAACCCGATGCCTTTAAGACTCTTATGTCTCAACATAAAATTATAATCTCGGAATATTAGTCGCTATGCCAAAGACGCTAAGTTTTGAGGCCAAAATAGAAAAAGTTGATAGCAAGGGCGGTTGGCATTATGTAATGGTGCCTAGCGATATCCGCAGTCAGCTTATCGATTGGGCTGGCAAAAATGGTAATCTGCCGATCGTCGCCAGACTCGGCAAATCGACTTGGATAAGCACCATCATGAGCATGGGTCAGCAACGTTGGTTTTTTGCGATCAAGGCTGAGGTTCGGACTTCCGAAAATGTGACTGAAGGTGATAACGTCGTCGTGCAGATTGAACCAGATTTTGCTAGGCTAAAACCGGTCGAAAATTCGCATGATGAAGTTGCAGCCTACATTGCGCGCATTCCAGCTGCAGCGATAGAAAAGTTTACAGAACTGCGCACACTTACCAAGTCCGAATTGTCTGAAGCAAAAGAAGTTTTTAGTTATGGAATTATTGGCTACAAGACCAATCCCAAAAAACGCGCCGTTGTATTTATTAGTGGTTGGAAAGATCACGTCGCGGTCTATCCAATTCCCAAAAACGAATTATTGCGTAAAGAACTTGAACCATACATTCGCGGCAAAGGCACATTATGGTTTTCACTCGACCAGATTTTACCGACAGAACTTATCAAACGAACTATACGCGAACTAGCAGGTTTAAGTTAGTCGGACAAATATATCCATGACAGCACAAGATTTCAAAGACAAATTAGCCCAGCATGCTTCTGACGCCGATGGGATCTTTTTGCAACGCTTTTTCAAGACAGCACCAGACGAATATGGCGAAGGCGATATTTTTATCGGTGTGCGAGTACCGATGACACGCAAAGTCTGCCGTGATTTTAAAACTTTGCCGCTAGCAGAAATTGAGCAGCTTCTTTATAGCCCGATTCATGAACATCGTCTGGCGGCGACAATTATTATGAGCAGCCAGTACAAAAAAGCTGATTTCGAGAAACAGCAGCATTTGTTTGATTTGTACCTAAAAGCTCTCCGAGACGGGCGCATCAACAACTGGGATATTGTCGATACCAGCTGTGAGCATATCGTTGGAGCATATGCCCGCCAAAATAATGAGCAAGTACTGTTTGAGCTGGCGAAGCGGGATGATTTGTGGAGTAAACGGGTAGCAATCGTCAGCTGTTTTGCTTGGCTGCGCAACAAGCAGCTGGGCCCGACTATAGAGTTAGCCAAAA
Source organism: uncultured Candidatus Saccharibacteria bacterium (assembly GCA_964572775.1). Taxonomy (GTDB): domain Bacteria; phylum Patescibacteriota; class Saccharimonadia; order Saccharimonadales; family Saccharimonadaceae; genus SZUA-359. The sequence continues at coordinate 25,057 of CAZNEX010000009.1, read as the reverse complement.
TACTCTGGCCTGAAACCCATGATTTGCTGCAAAAAGCAGTTGGCTGGATGCTGCGCGAAGTTGGTAACTATGTCGATCAACAATTACTGTTAGATTTTCTGGATGATCATGCGCATATTATGCCGCGCACTGAGCTGCGTTATGCGATCGAAAAATTATCGCCCGAACTCAAAAAACATTACATGGCGTCCAAGAGCCGATCTGCAACTTAATCTTTTGGGGCAAATTATATAGATTGACATATGTACATTTATCTATATAATAAAATCTGTGATTAAAACTAACAATGTAGAGATACTAAAAGCGCTGGCCGATGAGACTCGTTTACGGCTTTTGTCGAAAATTGTCGATTCTAAACGACCAACACTAACCTGCGAAATTATTGATTCGTGTGCTAGTTTTTTGGAATTATCTCAGCCAACGATCAGTCATCACATCAATAAGTTAGTTTTAGCCGGTATCCTAAATGAGCATAAGCAGTCCAAACAAAAAGCATACACGCTAAATTTTATGCTGCTTGAATCGATTGGGATCGATATTGCAAAATTAAGCAACCAATAGGAGGACAAATGACGAAATTAGTAGTATTAACAGGTAGTGCTCGACCAAATAGTGCCGGCGATAAATTATTGCCAATTATCGACTCAGCAGTCAAAAAGCACGATGATGTCGAACTCGAAATTGTACACGTGGCCGATCTTAACCTGCCGTTTTTCAATGCGCCAATGCCGCCAAGTGCCGAAGGTTATGAGCCAACTGACGCAAATGTAATTGCATGGTCTGAAAAAATTAAGGCAGCTGACGCTGTGATTTGGCTTATGCCAGAATACAACCACTTGATGACAGGCGTTCAAAAAAATGCTATCGATTGGCTATACGGCGAATGGAAAGATAAACCACTGGGTCTACTTGGCTATGGTTTTTATGAAGGCAAGCACACGATTGAAGCGGCAAAACATGTCATCGATGTTATCAAACCCGATTTACGTGTCGAGGCGGGCCTTCGCATGATGGAGCATATCCAGCCAGATGGCACAGCAATTCAAGAAGATGAAGTAGCGTCTAGAATCCAAACTGTAGTCGATAAAGTTGTCGCCTAGATCAACAATATTTTGCAATAACTGATGTATACTAGACTGCTATGACTGAGTTTCGACGTGTCTTAATAAATACCATGGTTGCCAATGTCACGACCAGTTATTTGTGGTTTGCCTTAGTTTTTTGGGCGTATTTAGAGACTAAGTCGGTACTTGCAACTGGCATAATCGGCGGTTCATACATGCTGCTGATGGCAGTATTTGGCTTGATCTTTGGCACTTATATTGATCGCCACAAGAAAAAACACGCCATGGTCGTTTCTGGCACTGTAACGCTGATTTCGTTGTTGCTAGCTGGAATTGTTTTTTTACTGGTTGGCGAGCAGCAACTTGCAAACATGGCTAGTCCACTTTTTTGGCTGTTTGTGGTGGTTATCTTGGTCGGCTCAGTGATCGAAAATATGCGCAATATCGCACTCAGTACGACTGTGACGCTACTTGTACCAAAAAAAGACTATGACAAGGCAAACGGTATGGTCGGCACGGTGCAAGGAATTGCATTTATTGTCACGAGTGCGATCAGTGGCTTATCAATTGGCTTTTTAGGGTTGGGTTGGACACTAGCGATTGCTATGGTGCTAACAGCGCTCGCCTACCTGCACCTGATTTTTTATGTTGATATTCCAGAGCCAAAACTGATTCATGATCAATCTCTCGATAGTAAAAAGATTGATGTTCGCGGCGCAATCAATGCAATCAAGAGCGTGCCAGGTCTGCTGGCGTTGATTATTCTGTCGACTTTTAACAACTTGATTGGCGGTGTTTACATGGCGCTAATGGATCCATATGGACTAACATTATTTAGTGTTGAGAAATGGGGAATGATATTTGCGCTTGCAGGTACTGGATTTATCATCGGCGGATTACTGATTGCAAAGTTTGGTTTGGGCAAGAATCCACTACGGACACTGCTTTACACATTGATCGTTATGGGATTTTTAGGAGCAATCTTCACAATTCGTGAATGGTCGTGGCTCTACATTATCGGTATCTGGTTGTATATGACGGTAATTCCGTTTACCGAAGCCGCTGAGCAGACGATTGTTCAAAGAGTTGTACCGCTCAAGCAACAAGGACGAGTCTTTGGTTTTGCACAAAGCGCCGAGGCAGCAGCTGCACCAATCACAGCCTTTTTGATTGCGCCGCTTGCCGAGTTTGTAATTATACCGTACGCCAAGTCCGATGCTGGCCAAGCCGCTCTTGCGCCACTGATGGGATATGGTCAAGTGCGCGGTATTGGACTAGTCTTTTTGGTGTCGGGCATCATCATGATGTTAGCAGCAGTGGTGGCTTTTCGCAGTAATTTCTACCGCCTCTTAAGCGATACCTATCGTAGCAAGTAGTCATCGCTCAGCGACTATTTATTTGACAGCCAGTTTCATCTAGTCAATAATGGTAGTACAAACCAATTAATGACATAGGGAGAAAAACTATGCCAAAGAATAACGAAACTATGAATTCAAACGGTCGAAAAGCGCTTGTCGTGACAGCTGTTACAGGTGTTGCGCTAGCTGCAGTTTCTATTTATGAGAACCAGTTCGGTGCTTCGGACGCTACGAAAACACTTTCATTCATACTTCTTGTCGGCGTGATGTTGGGTGGTGTTGGTATTGCCTACTTTATGAGCAAAGATTAATTGTACCTGCAGTATAGATGCTACAATAGAATAACAATATAAGTTCAAAGGAGGACAACTATGGATCTTATGAACGTTATCGTATGGCTGGTAGTGGGAGCATTTGCCGGCTGGGTCGCATCAATGATTATGAAGACAGACGCTCAGATGGGAGCACTCGCCAACATTGTCGTTGGTATTATTGGTGCCTTTGTCGGAGGCTGGGTAGTCGGACTATTTGGTACGCCGCCAGCGGCTGGTGAACTAAGCATTCCAAGTATCTTGACAGCAATTCTAGGTGCAGTTATTTTGCTCTGGGTTGTTAAGATGGTACGACGCTAGTAACGTAATTATATACTGCATAAATAAATACGCCCCGATTTAAACAGGGGCGTATTTTTTATCGGCTATTAGCTCTTTTTGGCATTTGGAATAGGTTGAAGGACTGGGTCGGTCTCGCTGTAGTCTGGAGTATTGGTCAAATTAACCATACTGTTGCCATTTGCGTCACTCATCATGATATCAAGTTGAGTCAATGATGATTCACGCCAGCCAAAGATCAATCCCATGCCGTCAGGTGTACCTTGAGGAGTACGGATCTGGCCAGGAGTGGTAATCAATGAGCTTGTAATGCGAGCAGTGTAAGGGTTTAGTCGATACATTTGCTGATTGCCGCCATAACGATAGACAACTGTACCAGTCGCTTCAACTGATGGCGTACCTTCGTATGGCCTAAGGCTCGTTAGCTGACGAAGATAAGTTGAGTTTTCGCGTGATGAGACTCTTGACAAGTTGTAGCGGTAGATATTGAAATTGCCGAGACGATTTGAAGCAAAAATAACAGCTTTATCATCTGGCGTGAAGCTTGCACAGCAATCCTCAGCATACTTACCTGCTCCTTGATAGCCAGCAACATAATGTGGATTTGAGCCGTCGGCATTCATAATCCAAATGTCGAGGTTATTTTTGCCATCTTTACGGTTGTAAACAATTTGCTTGCCGTCATTCGACCAATTTGGCCACCGTTCGTTGGTGCCTTTTGGCGTATTGGTTAAATTGGTGACCACACCAGTTTTTAGGTCTTTGACCATAATATCGAGAGAACCGTTTGGAGTAGCTGCCGATGACCAAGTGATTTTAGTGCCATCAGGTGAAAAACTTGGTGTAATGTCGAGCACATTATTTGGAGCATTGACCATAACTGGTGGATCGTTGGTTGTGATATCTTTGACATATATATCAGTCCCAGCTTCTTCGGCCGATCCACCTAAGAAGATGCCATCGCCGTTGGAGTCAATTCCGCGGGTATATGCTACCAATCGGCCATTGGTAGCAGTCGGTGTTGCCAATGCTTCTGTTGGGGTGACCTGACCGCCAAGACCTAGCAATAAGGCACCGATAAGGCCAATTGCGCTAAGGCTAATTATTCCGAAACCAAGTTGCTTGTGTGAGGCTGTAGTAGACTTCATATACCATCTATTATACACCATATAGATTGATAAGTCAATAGACTCTCAATCTGTCGATTAGTAAATGTAGCGATAATCGCTAGCATTGACGACACGTGTGCCTACATTGCCAAAGCCAGCTGTACCGTTCATTTCCGAAATAGTAATCGTGCCGTTACCGTTAACCGATTCAACATAAGTTACGTGGCCAGCTGTTTCGGCGATTGCTCCAGCACGCGCTTCTGTGCCAGTTGCATATCCTTGAGCTGCTGCGTTGTTAACCCACTGACCACCATTGCCGAGCATGTTTGGCAGGTCAGGGCGGCGATCTTTGGCGTACCAGGTACAGTAGCCTTGATAGTAAGTATTACCAGCAGTTGAGCCACGGTATGTTGTAGCCGTGTTTGTGGCGTAGTAGTTTGGCTGAGCCTGATAATTTGCATAAACTGGCGTCTGAGCTGCCACATACTGAGCTACAGCAGTTTCATATTCGGCGTAGCGGTTTGGTAAGTCTTCGTTGTCGCCAGGAATCCGAATTTGATCACCCTCGTTAATTAAGTTCGGGTCTTTTAGAAAATCGTTGGCATTGTAAAGACGTACAAAAGTCGTTTTGTTGGCGTCAGCTATTGAGCTCAAGCTATCACCTGATTTGACAGTAACTTTCTTGTTTTCGGTTTTTTTCTCTTGTTTGGGAGCGTCTGCGGCAAAAGATGCACTAGGCGCGCTGACCACAAAAACTCCAGCTGCAATGGCAGCTACTAATATTGATGCTAATTTCATATTCCTCCTTATACCCCGGCGAGATTATTGATGACGCCAAGTTGACAACCGCAATTGCAGTTGGCACGTAGGGTAAAGCATAGCATGACCGACAGTGCTGCTGTCAAACATAATTGCTAATCCTTGTCAAATGAACAGATACAAAAAAATGTAGTAAAAAATATAACGAAATGTGTAAATAAAGTCAACATCTGGTTCGGGCTATAATAGGCAGTATGAATAAATATCTAGGGTTTGGACTGTTAGTATTCGGGGTAATCGTTTTTGGGATTTGTTTTCAAATTTATATGATAAATCAACAGTCAAATGACAATCTGTTGGTTGAACAGACTAACCAAGCGCAAAATCGCGCCGTTAAAATTGGTGATGGCCGATACGTTGCGTACGACCAAGCGATCATCAATGATGAACGTTACACGACGACAATTTTGTTTTTTTACTCGTCCGATTGCCAAGAATGTATGGCATTTGATGGCGAAATTGCGGGCTCCAAGATTTCAAGCGGTGTCCAGATTTTACGAGTAGATAGCAATAGCCGAGCTGATCTTAAGCAGAAATATGAAGTAGCGACGCTACCAAGTTTTGTACGTATCAATCCCGATGGCACTAAGCAGCAGTTGTGGGATGCTTATGGTCGAACCAAAACAGTCGAAGCGATTATTGAAAACACTCAATAAGACTAGTCTTGCCATTTCCAGTCGCGAACTTCGGGCAAATCGATGCCATTTGCATTGATGTATTCGCGGTGCTCAACTAGTTTTTGCTCCATCGCTTGCTTGAGGTAAGCAGCTTTGCTACCAAGATGATCACCAACTCGATCGATTGTATCGATCACTAGGTTGAAGCGGTCGATGTTGTTCAAAACGCACATATCGAATGCTGTTGTGATCGTGCCTTCTTCTTTATAGCCGCGGACATGAAGATTGCGGTTGTGGCGCCGATAAGTTAGACGATGCACTAGCCAAGGGTAGCCATGAAAAGCGAAAATTATGTGCTTATCACTAGTAAATATCGAGTCGTAATCAACGTCGCTCAGGCCATGTGGGCTTTCGTTTTCTGGCTCAAGCTTCGTCAAATCGACGACGTTGACAACACGCACTTTCAACTCGGGTAAGTACTGGCGCAAAATAGCAGCCGCGGCTAGAGTCTCGAGTGTTGGCACATCGCCTGCACAGGCTAAAACAACATCTGGCTCGCTGTCTTGATCATTGGATGCCCACTGCCAAATACCAAGTCCGCGCGAGCAATGATCGATGGCTTGTTCCATGTTAAGAAATTGCGGGGCTTCTTCATGTTTGCCGCAGATCATTAAGTTGACGTAGTTACGCGAACGTAAGCAGTGATCGACGGTCGAAAGCAAAGTATTAGCATCGGGCGGTAAATATATGCGCATCGTCTGGCTTTTTTTGTTGAGCATATGATCGATAAAGCCAGGATCTTGATGCGTAAAACCGTTGTGGTCTTGCCGCCAAACGTGACTAGTCAAGAGATAATTGAGCGAAGCAATTGGGGCTCTCCATGTCAATTCGGAGGACATCTTGATCCATTTGGCATGTTGAGTGAGCATCGAGTCGACAATTCTGATAAATGCTTCGTAGCTGTTAAATAGGCCATGACGGCCGGTTAACAAGTAGCCCTCGAGCCAGCCCTGGCATTGATGCTCCGATAGCATCGAATCGAGAATTCGACCTTGAGGTGCTAATAACTCATCACCGTCGCGATTTCTGGCGTCCCATTGTCGATTGGAAGCTTCGAAAACTGCTCCTAAACGATTTGACATCGTTTCATCTGGACTAAAAATACGGAAGTTTTTGTGGTTGTCATTTTCGATCAGAATATCGCGCAAAAAAGGTGCCAAAGAGCGCATACTACTGCACTGAGTATGAGTCGGCGTCTCTACATTAATCGCATAATCGCGAAAGTCGGGCATGATGAGCGGTTTTAATAAATTACCACCATTTGCATGAGGGTTCGAACCCATGCGGCGATTGCCCTGGGGCGCCAAATCGGCTAGAGCCGGCAATAATCTACCATTTTCATCGAACAGTTCATGAGGTTTGTAGCTGCCAAGCCAGGCCTCGAGCTGATCAAAATCAGATTGCGGCGATTGTTCTGTTAAGACTAAAGGGACTTGATGCGATCGGAAGTTACCTTCATTTGGTAGATTATTGACAGTTTTTGGACCGGTCCAACCTTTTGGCGAAATCAGGATAATCATCGGCCAGCGCGGACGCGGAAAATCATCAAAATCTGCCGACTGTTGCTTGATGCGCTTAATCTCGTCAGTGACAGTCTCCATCGTTTGGGCCATGATTTGGTGCATAGTCATTGGATCTTCGCCTTCAACAAAGTACGGCTCCCAGCCATAGCCACGGAAAAGTTGTTCAAGTTCATCACGTTCAATACGAGCTAAAATAGTCGGATTTGAGATCTTGTAGCCATTGAGGTGGAGAATTGGCAAAACGACACCATCACTTTTTGGGTTTAAGAATTTGTTGGAGTGCCAAGCTGTGGCAAGCGGTCCAGTCTCGGCTTCACCATCACCGACCACGCAGGCTGCTATTAGGTCGGGATTGTCAAACACGGCGCCAAAAGCGTGGCTTAAACTATAGCCTAGCTCACCACCTTCATGGATCGATCCAGGTGTTTGGGGCGAGACATGACTAGAAATGCCACCCGGAAATGAGAACTGTCGAAACAGCTTTTTGATACCAGCCTCATCTTGAGTTATGTGCGGATAAACCTCAGAGTAACTGCCTTCAAGATAAACATTTGCAACAGCAGCTGGACCGCCATGACCTGGTCCTGATATGTAAATCATATTGAGATCATGTTTTTTGATCACACGATTTAGGTGCGCGTAGATAAAATTTTGGCCTGGGGTAGTTCCCCAGTGTCCGAGCAGAATTTTTTTGACATCACTACGCTCGAGAGGACGTTTTAAAAGCGGATTGTCCGACAGATAAATTTGACCAACCGACAGATAGTTTGCTGCCCGCCAGTAAGCATCAATAGCCTGAAGTTCTTGCTGCGAGAGCGTTGTTGTCATAAGTCTCCTCTTGTAGTTATTTTTGTGTGATTTGCAATAATAGCCGCTTCATTGGTCTCTAAGACATAGACCTTAACAACTGAACTGGGCGATGAAATCAGTGGTTGATTTTGGCTGTTGGCTTGTTTATCAAGATCGATACCAATAAAAGATAATTGTTGGCAAACTCGCTGGCGAATCATCGGCGCAGCTTCACCAATGCCGCCTGTAAAGACAAGCACATCGAGCCCGTTCATAGCTGCCACGTAGCTGCCAATCGTCTTTTGAATTGAGTAGCAAAACATATCGATAGCTAGGGCAGCCTGGTGGTTGGTTTGTTCGAGGGCGATAAGCTGCTTCATACTGCCAGTCTGACCAGACAGACCGAGTAAGCCTGATTCAAAATTGAAAAGACGACGGATATCTTTTGCGCTCATCCGATCATATTGCGCTAGATAACTGTATAGGTTTGGATCGATATCACCACTTCGGGTACTCATCATGATGCCGCTGGCTGGTGAGAAACCCATGGTGGTATCGATCGACTGGCTATTGTGAATGGCCGCTAAGCTAGCGCCGCTACCGAGATGAGCCACGATGATGCGATTGGTCTGGTTTTTCGGATCAATTTTTATCAATTGATCGAGGATAGATTCATATGACAAACCATGAAAACCAAATTTTCTGAGGCCGCGCCGCCGGTACTTTATCGGCAAAGGCAAAGTTTGAGCTTTTTCTGGCATTTGGCTATGAAAAGCTGTATCGAAACAGAGCACTTGAGGCTGATGATTGAAATGCGACAAACTTAATTTTAAGACATGAAGCTGAGTTGGTAAGTGCTGAGGATCGAGCGGTATTAGATCTTCAAGTCGACTGATAACATCGCTAGTTGCTAGGACTGGTTGCGTATAATCATTGCCGCCGTGAACAATCCGATGGCCAACTGCTTCAATTGGCGCATCATCAAACCATTCAATCAGCTGACTAAAAAAATTATCGCTAGACTGATAAGTAACTTGACGCAGCTGCTTGGCGCTGACAGCGTCAAAAAGAGCACACTTGATGCTCGATGAACCGGCATTGATTGTAAGAATTTGTGAGCCACCCATTAACTCTAGTATAGACCAATCGTGGTTATGCTTCTAGTTGTAATTAATGCATTATTTAAGACAAAATTAAGTTTTGCTAATTATGATGTCATTACACACTAAACCGAAAGGAGAAAATGTGAAAAAACAGAGTATTGGTTTATCAAATGAAGATGCAATTGTATTGCAGCAAATCTGCGAGTCGGGCGAAGAGGATGTGATCAACTTGTCGAGGTCGCTTAATATGAATCGCGCTCGAGTCATAGCAATTTTAGAAAGTTTACGTAAGAAAGGACTAGTAACTGTCAAACGAACAGCGGGTGATTGGTGGGTCGGTATGAGTCTCAAAGGCAAGCAGTTCACCAGCTATATTTGGCCCGAAATGGCTCCGATGACTATTTAGAGTCTCAGCATTTTTTCAGGCAATCGGTATATACTAAGAAATAATGAGATTACTGATTGTTGAAGATGATGAACGAATAGCCAATGCAATTCGTGAAGGTTTAACCCAAGAAGGCTACGCTGTGGATGTAGCCTACGATGGTGATGAAGGCTATCGAACAGCACTGGCTGATGAGTATGATGCGATGATCTTGGATGTCATGATGCCTGGCATGAGTGGTATTGAGGTTTGTAAGGCGCTTAGGCAGGAAGGAAATCGATCGCCAGTTTTGCTTTTGACGGCCAAGACCGAAAACAGCGATATTGTCGAAGGTCTCGACGCTGGCGCCGATGATTATTTGGCAAAGCCGTTTTCATTTGATGTTTTGTTAGCGCGAATTCGAGCGTTGCTGCGCCGTCCAAAAGAAAGCCTTGACCCAATTATGACTGTCGATAATTTGACACTCGATCTCAATCGGCGCATAGCGACGCGTGACGGCCAAGATCTGAATTTATCTAGCAAGGAATTTGCGATTCTCGAATATTTGCTGCGTAACCGAAATCATATTATCAGCAAAGAAAAAATTATTGCGCATGTCTGGGATTTTGATTCGGACGTTTTGCCAAATACTGTCGAAGTGTTTATTACTTACTTGCGAAATAAAATCGATAAACCATTTAAAAAAGGCCGGCCGATTATAGAGACGATTAGGGGTTTTGGCTATGTCATTAAGGACGAGGCATGATTGAGCAAGTAGGCCGTTTTTGGCGTTCGCAAACGGTTCGGTTAACCCTGATTTACGTGGCTATTATTATGTCGATGAGCCTATTGTTTAGCGGTGCGCTTTTTTCGGTGTCGAGCGGTTATTTAGAGAGACAAATTCCAGAAAGAGTTTTGAACGATGAAATGGGTCAGTTTGGGCCAGCACCGCGCGTGATTCGCTACATCGAGCAGCAAACAACGCAGGGCAAAGCCGATATGCTGGCGCAGCTAATGGTGTTTAACTGTTTAGTTTTGGTATTTGGCGGAGCGATTAGCTTTGTCTTGGCACGCTGGACACTTTCGCCTATTGAACGTAATATGGTGTCTCAGACTAGATTCGTTAGCGATGCCAGTCATGAACTGCGCACACCACTCACGGCAATTCAAACTTCTAATGAGGTTGCTCTACGCCGTAAGCAATTAACTATCGAACAGGCCAAGCAATTGATTGCCGAAAATTTAGAGGATGTAAAACGGTTGCAGCGCATGATTACTCGGCTGTTTCAAATTATTTCTCAAGATAGCAAACTAATTTTTGATTTGGTTGCCGCGCAAGCTGTGATCGATCGGTCGATTGCCGATGTACGTTCGTTGGCTCAGGCAAAATCAATTGACATCGTGACCGAACCATCGAGTTTGATGGTCAATGTTGATTATGACGCAGCCAGCCAAGCATTAACAGCTCTGATCGATAATGCCATTAAATACTCTGCTGATGACAGTAAGGTAATAATCAAAAGCCGCCATTATAAACGGTCATTTGTGGCGATCGATGTTATTGACCATGGCGTCGGTATTTCTAAGAATGATCAAAAAAATATTTTTAATCGCTTTTATCGTAGTGATGAAGCGCGAACCAGGCGGGATACAAATGGTTTTGGACTTGGGCTTGAGATTGCACAAAAACTAGCTTTGGCACACGGCGGAAATATCGAAGTAAAAAGTAAACCAGGGCAAGGCAGCGTTTTTTCGTTGCTGCTCCCTTATCAAAAGACGCAAGCAGCTAAGTAGCGATTTGCCTTTTTTTGAGATGTCGCCGTTCTAAAATACTTGAGATAATAGCGGTAACAATGAAAGTAACACCGAGGCTGCCAACCATCCACTCTGGAAATTCGACGTGATATAGTTTTGCGATCATGACTGTTGCGAGGGCTAGTATCGCCCAGTGAGCGCCATGTTCAAGGTAGCGATATTTTGTTAAAGTGCCAGTGCGCAGCAGATAAATCGTCAGTGATCTTACCCAGACAGCGCCAGCACCAAGCCCAGCAATAATCAACAATACATTGTTGGTGATGGCAAATGCACCGATAACACCATCGAAAGAGAAAGAGGCATCGAGCACTTCTAGGTACAGAAATGACATGAGCGCCGCCATGCCAGTTAGTTTTCGTGCTGAAGATTGTTTAGACTCAAAAATGTGCCCAAAAATCTCCAAACCCATGTGTAGCAAAGTAGCGATAACCGACGCCACCAAAACAGCATGATGGTAACGATGGTCAACTGTTGCATAAAGCAGCATCGCAATACTCAGCATCACAAAAATCTTTAGGTTTTCGAAACGTCCAGCATGGGCCAAGTGACTTTCAATTCGCCCAAGCCAATGAATATCCTTATGGCGGTTCATGAAATAGCTAATACCTATCATCGCCAAAAATGTACCACCAAAAGCATTGATTTGGGGAGCGGCCATTTCTAAGGCATGGCTGTATTCGTCTGGTTTGTGAAGAGCAATATCCACGACTTTCGAGAACGAATTGTTTGATGTAATCATAACTATTAAAATTGGTAAAACAAAACGTACTACAAAGACGGCAATAAAAATTCCGACAGTCAAAAAAAGCATCTGCCATTTTCGGGACATGCGCGATAAAACACGGCTGTTGATGACGGCGTTGTCGAAGCTAAAGGTGACCTCTAGAATCACCAAGATAATGAACAGCCATGTTAGATGCAGGCCGCCTTCATGAAAAACAAATGATCCTAGACCAATCGTAATGATTGTCGATAACCAAAAAATACGTAAAGGGTGAGTTGGGTGGAGTTTTGACATAAGCATAGTATAGCATTTTACCCTTTGCTGGTTGACTGATATAGTGAAAGTAATGATTTACTATTATCGTTCAAACCCCTATTCCAAAAAAATGACAATTGACCAGTCGCATCAACATGGTGATTGGCTGCGGATCGAAAGACCAACCGAGGAAGAGATTGCCACCTTGATAAGTATTGGCGTTGACGCTGATGTTTTGAGTGATGCTCTCGATCCAAATGAGGTTCCGCGCATCGAAAGCGAGCAAGATTGGACCTATTTTATTACGCGCTTACCAGACACAGACGATGATTTTAATGATTTTACTACGCCAATTCTTTTTGCGGTTGGTCGTAAGTATATCTGTACGATTAGCCGTGATTCATTGGGTCGGCTGTGGCAGCCATTTGTAGAAAGTAACACCATTCCAACTTCTCAGCGCGAGAATATGTTCTTTTCGATGATGGATGCTATTACCGATTCGTATGAAAAACGGGTTGCCAAAATAAATCGTCAGATGAGAGCGGTCACTAGCAATGTTCATCGTTTGCGGCCAAGCGATATTTCGACACTTGTGGAGTACGAGCGTAAGTTAAATGATTATCTAGATGCCCTAGTGCCGACCAATACAGCACTTGAAAAGATTCGTGCTGGTCGTTTTATGAGGCTTGTTGATGATGATATGGACTTGGTTGAAGCTTTGTCAGTCGATATGGAGCAGGTGATTGCTCGTTGTAAATCGTTGCTGCGTACGATTAATAATCTACGTGACAGTTATCGTGCAGTTATGGATACGCGACTGAATGAGACGATGCGAATTTTGACAGTTGCCACTCTTGCCATCACGATTCCGACAATGCTGGCAGGTTTGTACGGGATGAATGTGGCACTTCCGGGCGCTGATTCACCTTGGATGTTTGTATTTATTATCTTGGTGAGTATTACAGCGGCTGGTGCAGTTGTCTTTTATTTTATGCGTCGTAGATAAAAGACTTGTACAATTTGTATAACTAGTATAACATGTACTACATGAGTATAAAAAAAATCCAATTAGCTGGTACTGCTACAGTCGGCCCTAAAGGTCAAGTTGTTATACCAGCCGAAGTGCGTGAAAAAATGGCAATTAAACCAGGCGACAAACTGATCGTTCTCTATATCGAAGAGAAAAAGTCTGTTGGTTTTGTGACAGAAGATCAAGCTCAAGCAATCGTCAATAAACTTGGTGAAAACTTAGCAACTCTACAAGATGCGGTTGGAAGGAAGGCCTAATGTTGCATCATATTTCTACACGACAAAAGATTATTGTCATGCTCGCAGTTATGAGTGGGCTGTTTTTGGTGGCATTGGATCAGACGATTATTGCAACCGCTCTTGCGGCCATCACGACCGAGTTCGATAGTTTTTCGAGCCTCGGTTTTATCGTCACTGCTTACTTGCTAACTAGTACAGTCACAGTGCCAATTGCTGGAAAACTATCTGATATGTATGGACGACGGCCGATTTTACTAGGCGGAGTTATCATCTTTACGCTCGGTTCACTTCTGAGCGGTTTGGCGCACAATGTTGAATGGTTGATTGCGATGCGCGCCGTTCAGGGTATTGGTGGCGGTATGATTATGGCAAATGCCTTTACGATCATTGGTGACTTATTCTCGCCACGCGAACGCGGCAAATGGCAGGGTATGATTGGTGCGGTTTTTGGAATTAGCAGCATCATTGGTCCGCTACTAGGCGGCTGGCTTACTGATGGACAGAATATTTTTGGTCTGATGACCGATTGGCGTTGGACATTCTTTATCAATGTGCCGATCGGAATTATTGCGGGCTTAGTGATCGCGCGCTATGCACCGCAAATCGTTGGTGAGAAAAAACATCGACCTGATTATGTGGGTGCTTTATGGATTACTCTAGCGCTGTCCTCGCTGGTTTTGGCAGTCGACAACACCGAGACAATTTTTAAGGCGTTGGTTGATCAGGGAGTCGCTGTTGGTTTAATCAAGCTGGTTCTTTGGATAATTGCATTTATTAGCGCTGGCTTGTTTGTCCATGCCGAGGTGCGCGCCAAAGAGCCAATCTTACCACTGAGATTTTTCAAAAACAAAACATATAGTTTGATGCTAACAGCCATGCTATTATTTGGTGCGGCTTTCTTGGGCGCTATACTTTATCTAACCCAATTCAACCAGCAAGTCTTTGGTGTGACGGCTTCTGAGGCTGGGTTGATGCTGCTTCCAATGATCGGCGGATTAATGGTATCGTCAATCGCCGTTGGCCAATTGGTTGCCAAAACAGGCGTTTACAAATACCTCTTGGTTGCTGGTTTTGCACTAGCTACAGTCAGTATATACACACTTTCTTTTCTTACTCCAGAGTCAACTTACTTAAATGAAGCGATCTCGATGGTATTTATCGGTATTGGTATGGGTATGGCGATGCCGATCTTGAACCTAGCTGTGCAAAATGAGTTTACTCAAAAAGATTTAGGAGCGGCAACATCTAGCGTCCAGCTATTTCGAGGTCTAGGCTCAACAGTCGGAACGGCTGTCTTAAGCGGTGTTTTGACGGCTGGAATTATGAATTCGATAGGATCGGCCGATAATTTACCTTATATCGAAACGCTTAAAAAATCGCCCGAATCTGCCAAAATGCTGTCCGATGGTGAGATTACAGCCGATACTCTGCTTCAGGTCAATGCTCAGAAGCAAACGATTCGCGATGCGGCTACTAGTTCGATCAATGGTTTGCCTTTGCCAACAGCCGTTAAGCAGCAGCAAACCGATAAATTTGTAGCAGAGCAAGATGATTTTTCAAAAACAGTCATAGGTGCTTTTGGCGATTCGCTACAAAATGTTTTTAGAATCTCGGCTTTCTTGATGGCACTTGCAACTGTTGTGGTAGTTTTCGTCAAGAATAAAAAATTACGATCAGACGTTCACGCCACTCCTGGCGAATAGGCCATAACACTTGTGCTTGCAACCCAAATATGTTCTTGTTAGGATAGTAGAGGCTTTCTAAAAGGCGCAGAATCAATGGCATAAAAGGTCGGTGCGCTAGCTATACGAGGGTCTTGTGCATGAATAGGGCACATAGAAGGAGAAAAACACATGCCTATTGATATCAATTTTGTTGCCTCAGGCATCAAAAAGATTACAGTAGATGTGGTGCCTGCTGAATGGCAGCAGTATCTTGCCGACTAAGTCTGGCAAACAAACTAAGAAAAATCAACAACACCCCAAGGCACCGGGGTGTTGTTTTAATTTTTCTGCTCTATATGTCAATTAGGTTTATTCGACGTTGACACCAGCCGATTTAAGGGCTGGCTTGATGACAGAATCTTCGAATGTAGCTGGGTCGCTAAGTGCATACTTAGCACCTTCGGTTTTTTTATCGACAACTTTGCCGTCTTTGTAATACTGGTCGACTTTAGTTGAATTGACAAAAATTGTTGGTGTTTCGGTGACGCTTAGTTTACGGCCAAGAGCGGCATCAAAATCAATTTTCTTTGCAACTGATTCAGATTTGACATCTTCACGGAACTTAGCCAAATCTAAACCTAGGTCAGAGGCGTATTTTTCAAATGCTGATGAGCGATTGCTGGCACCTAGGCTTGCCCAAGTAGTTTGTTGTTCGTAGAGTATGTCATGCATTTGCCAGTACTTACCTTGCTTGCCAGCAGCTTCAGCTACAGCGGCAGCAGCTAAGGCATTTGGATGAGTATTGGTGAGCGGGAAGTGGCGGAAAACGAAAGCAACTTTATCTTTGTATTTTTCGTAGACTGGTTTTAGAGTTGGAACAGTTGTTCTACAGGCTGGACACTGATAATCACCATATTCAAAGATGATGACTTTGGCGTCTTTGTTGCCATAAACGTGATCGGCGATTTCACCACTTTTTGCGTCCGCTGCTAGTATAGTTGATTGGTTTACAGATGACACATCGATTTTTTCACCTCGAGACGTCCAAATCAATCCACCTAGTAAAACTAAACAGATAGCGCTAAACAATAACCAAGTATTTCGTGACATTAGTCCTCCTTTTTTAACAGTATAGCATTTTCTAGATATGGTGCGCTACAATATGCTCATGGTCATTCTCCTACTAGTAAGTTTTGTTATGCTAATTATTGCTTCAGCGCTAAGACCTTGTCGACCTGAGATCAGTCAATTTGAGCTAGATCGTCGTACCGCGAACGGCGATCAAGATATGAGGCTGCATGTGCTAAGAGCAAATTTGCAAGACGATGTTTATGCATTGAGGCATATTCTGATTGGACTTGGCTTGGTACTTGTAACTTGTTTTGCGGTATTGTCTTATGGCTGGACATGGGGTGCGATGCTGGCGGTTGCGGCTGCAATTGCTTACCCACGACTATCTAGCTTTGGAGTAGTTAGGTCATTGAGTGACAAATTTTATCGAAAATACGAGACAGCAATCTTGCAACTTGCTAACAATATGCAGCCGCTTACGAAACTTCTAAGAGTCAATACAGCCGATCAACAAGTTCGATCAATTAGTTCGCGTGCTGAGGTCGCTCACATTATTGATTCTGAAACTGATGGGATATTAAGCCGCCATGAGCAGTCGATGATGCGTTCAATGTTGTCGTTTGATGGCAAGAAAGTCAAAGATTATATGACTCCGCGTTCGGTCATGAATGCGATTGGCGTCAACGAATTAGTTGGGCCACTGGTGATGGATGATTTATACAAAACTGGACACAGTCACTTTCCAGTTTTAGACGGTGATATCGATCATATCGTCGGTATTTTGCATATTCATACACTGATGACAATCCATGATAAAGATTCAAAAACCGTCAAAGAAATGATGGAGCCACGAGTCTTTTATATTCATGAAGACCAAGCCCTCGAACATGCATTGTCAGCTTGTATCAAACACAGACGACACCTGCTTGTCGTTATAAATAGCTACCGCGAAACGGTTGGTGTGATCACAATTGAAGATGCTGTCGAGCAGCTTATCGGACGCAAAATTGTTGATGAATTTGTTGATCATGATGATTTACGCGCCGTTGCCGAACGCAATCCCAACAAAAATAACCTGCCCAAAAACCATAGAGATGTCTGATCACTAGTGATACAATAGGTTTATGGACAGAATATTATCACGCGATGTAGCCGGACATGTTGGTGAAACAATTACGATTGCTGGCTGGCTGCACAAAAAACGCTTACTGGGTGGTCTAAACTTTATATCGATCCGTGATCGTAGCGGTCTAACCCAAACCTTGATCGATAACAAAGACGAACTTGAAAAATTACGCGGCTTACAAGTTGGCACGGTTTTGGAGCTAACTGGAACTGTCATTGCTGATGATCGCGCACCTGGTGGAGCAGAATTACACGATGTTCAAGCTCAAGTCTTAATGCCAGTCATTGATGAACCGCCAATCGAAATAGATAAACCGATTCCTCATAAGTCAGAAAATCTGGAGACTTTGTTTGAAAACCGCATTTTAAACCTACGTAATCTTCAAGAGCAAAAAATCTTCCGGATTCGATCAGATCTAACTCATTATATTCGCGAGTTTTTGCGGTCTAATGAATTTGTCGAGATCGACACGCCAAAGTTATTAGCCGGAGCAACCGAAGGCGGCGCAGAAGTTTTCAAGCTTGATTATTTTGGTCAAACAGCAACGCTAGCGCAAAGCCCGCAGTTTTATAAGCAGATTATGGTCGGAGTTTTCGAGCGCGTTTTTGAAATTGGTCATAGCTATCGAGCTGAGCCAAGTGCGACTACGCGCCATCTGACCGAGCTGACGATGCTTGATATCGAGATGGGATTTGTTTCGGGACACGATGAGGTAAAAGCGATGGTGGCCAATATGACCAAAAATGTGCTAGAAAGAGTTTACCAAGACCACGCCGATGAACTCAAAAGTTTACAAGCGCCCGAGCTAAAGTTGAGTGAGAAAGTCCCAGAAATTACAATCGCCGAGATCCACGATATGTACACCAAAGCGACGGGTACCGATACAACCGACGAAAAAGATTTAATTCCAGATGAAGAACGATGGATAGCCGACTATGCTCGCAAGCAGCTAGGTAGCGACTTGGTGTACGCCACCGATTTTCCTGCCGAAGCCGGCAAGTTCTATCACAAGTTTAAAGATGATGGCACTGTTGCTTGGGCTGACCTGCTATTTAGAGGCTTAGAAATTGCGACTGTACCGCTTCGCGAAAATAACTACCAAAAAATGATTGAGCAAATGACGGCAGCTGGACTCGATGTAAATGCTGATGGTTTCAAATATTATCTTCAAGCCTTTCGTTACGGCTTGCCTCAGCACGGCGGCTGTGGATTCGGCATTGACCGACTGGTTCAGAAAACAATTGGCCTTAACAATGTCAAAGAAGCTACGCTTTTCCCGCGCGACATTAATCGATTAACACCATAATTCTAGCTAGTCGTTCCAAAAAATTTTTCCAGTTCATGAAAATCTGATCGCAAGCTTTTAGAATCGCTAATGATTGATTTTATCGTTGTAACATCACGATGACGCAGTACGTCATAGAGGGACCGTAATGCTAGGAAAGCAGGTGTAAATGAGCGAACATCATTTAGGTGTATCAGCTTGTCGCTAAATGTGCGTAGTGCCTTGCGTTGAGCCGCTGTAAATGGATGACGGTGGATTAACTTGATTAGACGAATTAGCAAAAAATGCAAAGCAAAAACTACCAACAGCAGCAAGACAAAAGGTATAGCGACTAGCCACCACCATGCACTCAAATAGTATGCTAGACAAGCAATCAAAACAAAGATTAACAAAATGCAGCCATAAATAAATATCGATAGCGTGTTGAGTGCTTTATGAGCAACATAAGCTGTTAATGCTTTTCCAGTGGCCACTCTCGCGTTCATGTGATCATTGTACCATACCTAAAAGGTCGATAATTTAGAACTTATCGATTTGACTAGTCGCATCGATCACGTCATACTAGAAAGTATGAGACGAAAAATGGTCACTGTTTTGGTTGGCCTTGCGATGGTGATGTCGCCAGGTGCTGTTTATGCCGAAACAAACTTGGTTTTGGCTGATGATCAGATTCAGTCGATTCGTGATGGTTGCAAACAAGCTAAGAGCGTTTTGCAGCAGGTGCATTCTTATGATGCTTTAGCACGTGTTAACTCCGGTCAGCGTTATGAGAATATCGCCAACCGTGTCATGGCACCATTTATTAGTCGTATGGCCATAAACGGTATCAATACCGTTGCACTTTCAGAAGCATCTGCCAATTTCAAATTACGAATAAAAGATTTCACCGATGCTTACGCCACATACGAAGATAGACTGAGTAAAGCCATCAAAACTGACTGCGTCAATCATCCAGTTGAGTTTTATGCAGATATTTTGGATGCACGACAAAAACGTACATTGGTGCATGATGCTGCCCAGCAATTAAATACTCAGCTTGAAAAATATCGACAAGTTTTCGAGTCGGTAATAAAGGATCATAATGGATAATGACAAGCTGAAAGATCATGAGCAAGAGACTGGCAATTTTGCTAGCGAGGCTGTTTCAAGACATCCAATTGCGCTTTTAGTGATCGGTGCAATTTTAATCTCAATTACTACAGTTTCGGTGGCACTACATCTATACAAAACCAGTGGCACTGCACAGCTAGATCTTAGTCAACCTGATTTTCAATCTGTTCGTGATCAAGCCAACAAAGATGATAACATTGCTTCATTTCCATCAACAGGCGAACTCAATGAGCAAGTATTTAACGATTATCGAAAATTCTACGACTTACAAACAAAGCGTATTTTGCAAAACGATAGTTTTGCAGGCAAGAGCCTTAGCGATGAGTCACTTGGCTTTGATACATCGATCTCAAACCAATAACAAACTAAAGACCTTTGTGCTTTACTTGCGGCCACGTTGAGATGGTTTTTGCGACAAGAGAGTTACTTGAGCACCAAGCTCAATATGTTTTGTCTCAAATTCACGCAAAATGCGCCGCTTTAATTCAGCGTTAACTGACCACTGGTCGCTAGGCTGAACTTTGCCAGAAATGATTAGCTCGGCAGCTGTGGCAGTCAAATCTCCCATCATGACATAGGCTGGTGCTTCAATAATTTTCTGACGCCACTGTTCTTCTTCGGCCATGTTAGCGCCAATTCGATTAATGATGCTCGCCGCCTTTTCGATATCGGTCTCTGGCACAACAGCAATCACCAAGCGAGCAATACTATAACCCATAGTTTTGTTAATAACATGACCAATCAGCCCATTTGGTATAAAGTGCACATTGCCTTCTACGTCGCGCAAAACCGTACTGCGGCTGCCAATTCGCTCAACCGTACCAGAAGCACCTTCGAGTTCGACAACATCGCCAACTCGATATTGGTTTTCAGAAATAATAAATATTCCACTCAAAAAATCTTTAATCAACGATTGAGCGCCAAAGCCAAGCGCGATGCCAATAATGCCCGCACTGGCAAATAAAGGCGCAAGAGCGGTTGTAATATTTGGCAAAAAAACTCTTATCAGCGCAAAACCAAAACAGGCGATTACCACAATTCGCCACATATTTCTAAAAAGACCGTCGAGGGTAGCTATACGCTTTTCGATATCCTTACGGTGCCATGCCTGATGCTTGCCGGCTACTTTGATGGTGCGATGAACGAAAAACTTGATCAATTTGGCACCAAAATAATAAACTACAAAGCCGCCAAATATAATGGTGATAACTTGTACCCAGTGCATTGCTAGCCAGTCTGTCAAAAAGTTCATAATATCAGTATAGCAAAGATTAATCAGTCGAATCTGTCGATGAGACTGCTCGCCGTCCAATCGTTATAAGATGTCGATCACGATAGCGCGACAAGGCTTTGTGGCTAACGCCATGACGTTTAAGAAAATTACTAATTCTTTCTGAGCCAATATAATGCGGCAAGCTAACATAGCTAGCGCCGTGATCATAAAGTTCGGCAGCATCTTCATAATCACTCGCATGACAAATAAAACTTATTTTTGGACTATGGCGTTTTAAGTAGCGAAGCAACAGCAGGTTGGCGGGTAGATTATCGAGTGTGCTCACCACGATCTCGGCGCTTGAGGCGTTGATCTCTTCTAAAAACTCTTCATCTGTCATATCACCAAAAGCATGTCGAATACCTTGAGTTTCTAAGTGGTCGATGATCTCGGGGTTGTAGTCGACAACTAAATAACGCATCTTCATGTTGCGAAAAGTCTCCACAAATTCGTGTCCGCCTTTGTGATAGCCAAACAAGATTGCGCTAAATTGGTCTGACTTTTGCTTGCGTTCTTTGATGGTTGATCGTTCAAAAATACTTAGGTGCTTCTTGAAAATCTTGTAAAGCTGATCATCATACTGCATCAAGTAAGTCGAAACTCCAATCGTTATCAAGGCAACGAGCGTCACAACAGGCACAGCTGACTTATCGGCTACACCCACACTGGCTGCAAAGATGATTAATATAATCGAGAACTCAGAAATTTGACTAAGATGAATGGCAGTCTTGAAGCTAGTTAATTTGGTGTAATACAAGCGACCGAGTGCGGCCATGGTAAAGATTGGTTTGCCGACCATGACGACGACTGATAAGACCAGTGCTGGCACAATGCTACTTGCCATTGAGTCAAACGTAAACAGCTCACCAAGCGAGACAAAGAAAAGAACAATAAAGAAATCACGCAGCGGTTTTAGTTTGGCAGCCATTTCGGTTGCATAAGGTAGCCCCGCTAGACTAACACCAGCAAACAAGGCACCAAGCTCATGCGAAAACCCAGCTACATCAAATAAGCTAGCGACCGAAAGCCCCCAGCCAATTGAAAACAAAAACAGCAGCTCGCTTGAACGCGCCATCATTTTGGCCAGCCGAGGCACGACATAGCGACCAGCGATCACCAAGCCAACCGCCAATCCAAGCGCTTTTAGGCCCAATATCATGAACGCCGAAGACGAAGTTTGGTCAGTCGCCATCATTGCTACAACAACAAGAGCAATTGTCGCAACGATATCATCGAGCAAAATAACACCGATAGCAATTTGTCCATACAGTCGACCAGTCTCGTGATGATCTGATAAAACTTTTAGGATAATAATTGTCGAACTAAAAAATAGCGCAATACCGAGTAAGATCGCTGTTGTATTATCAAAACCGAGTAAAAGTGCCGCAAGATGGCCGATCGATCCGACTATCAACAATATAGAGCCAGCCGTGATCAGTGAAACTTTACCAAGATTTCTGATAACTCCAACATTTAGTCCAAGACCAATAATAAACAGCAGCAAAGCAATTCCAATTTCTGCAAATGTCTCAAAAGCCTCTTTGGCATGGACGATATTCAATAAACTTGGTCCAACCAGTACGCCTGTCAGGATGTACCCCATGATCAGTGGCTGCTTGAGCAAACGCATAACTATAGATACGACCGCAGCGATTGCGATGACCAAACTTATCTGTGTAAAAATCGTTAATTCCATGTCTGTTTTTGGTTATGTTTATATCTATTTTGACACAAATAACAGATAAAAACAAGACATTTATGGTACAATGGTCTAAATGAAAATATTAACTTCTGTGCTGGATCCAGCTGTTATTGACTGTCTAAAAAACGGCGGTGTGGTTGTTGCACGTACCGATACTATTTATGGTATTTTGGCTCGAGCAGATGATGAGACGGCTGTAAAGCGCGTTTTTGATATCAAAGGCAGAGCTGATACTAAGTCGCCGATTGTGCTGATTAGCAGTTATCAACAGATGTTTGACCAATTGCCTCAAGCTGCTTATCAATTTTCTATCCAAAATTGGCCAGCACCGATAACTATTGCGACTCCTTGCCATCAGGCACCGTGGTGGCTAAAAAGAGGCAATGATGAATTTGGTTATCGCATGCCAGCAGTTGACGATTTGCGTAGTTTGATCGAAAAAGTTGGTCCACTTATCGCCCCAAGTGCCAATCCAGAAGGCGCGACTCCGGCTATGTCGATAGAGCAAGCGATTGATTACTTCTCTACAAAAGTCGATATTTACGTCGATGGCGGTACTGTGACAGATAACACGCCGTCGCAGCTAATTCGCGTTAAAGACGATGGTAGCTTAGAGCGGCTCCGATGAATCCAGTTGTCGACCCCAACCAATTCATCATTACCCGAAAGCGCAAAAAGTATAAGTTCGCCAAGTTCTCAAACGCCGAAAATTGCTTTGAGTTCGACCAGTGGCTAAAATGTCAGGGTTCAACCCTGACACAAATTACGGTTGAAGTTGGTGCGGGGACTGGTCTTTTTAGTGTTGAGCTCGCCGCCAGACATCCCGACAAAATTTTTGTGGCTGTTGATGTCAAAGCTGATCGTTTGCAAAAGGGCGCTTACGAAGCAGTCGCTAGACAACTCGACAATATCTATTTTGTGCGTGCGCGCGCCGACCAGTTGACCGAAATGTTTGCAGCTGAATCGGTGACAGATATCTGGTTAACATTTGCCGATCCTTTCCCCAAAAAACGCAGTGCTGCCAGGCGCATGACGCATCAAAACTTTCTTAAGATCTATCAGCAACTGCTAGCCAAAAATGCCAAACTGCACATCAAACACGACAATCTGGTCTTTTTCTGCTGGAGTTTAGAGCAGTTAGTGGCGGCAAACTGGCGTATCTGCCAATTGTCGTTCGATCTTCACGATTCTGACCAAAACGATGATGCCAAGATAGAAACCACGTATGAAAAACGCTGGCGCCAAGAAGGAGCAACCATCAATTATGCTATGGCGATGAAACTCGATAGTGCAAAATAACTCTCAATGCTAAACTATATAAAGATGAAACACAAAAACTGGATACTAATCGCCATTTTTGGCGCTTTTCTGACAGCCCCAAATGCCAGCGTCATCAAACTGGTTACGAGCCAAGTTGATCCGCTTTATTGGAACTTTTGCCGCTTTTTATTGGTTGCAATCATTACACTGCCACTGGTTGCTGCGTACCGTCGTCAGTTATTGACTCGAAAAGTTCTTTTGCCAATAGTGCTTTTTTCGATTGCTATGGCGGCCGCTTCAATCTGTCATGCCTTTGCAATCGTTAACAGCCAAGCGAGCTATGTCTCGCTGATTTATCTGATTGCGCCAGTAACGCTGATAATTCTTTCAAATCTGATGCTGCGCGAGCCTATCACCAAACGTTCTGGCCTCGGTATAACGGTTAGCGCCATCGGAGCGTTGTCACTGATTGTCTTGCCGATTGCCATGACTCAAGGCAATTTCGTTTTTTACCCGTTGGCGACTGTACTTGAGTTGACCGATTGTTTTTTGCTTTCGCTTGCCATTATTATTATTAGAAAAGTCGATGAAAGAAGCAGCGTGCCGCTACCAGCCATTATTGGTTTATCGGCTACACTGATTACTTTTATAAATCTAATCGCTTTTTTGCTATTTGGCGACAGTCATAGGCTGCCGCAAGATGGTACATTCTGGTTAGCAGCCCTTTATTCTGGTATTGGAGTGTTGCTTGTCGGTCGCATGCTAGCTGTTCGGGTATTCGAGAAACTTGGTGCTGCCACGAGCGGCGGTTTTGCATATCTTGAAACCTTCTTAGCAATACTAATCCCTGTAGTTATTCTCAACGAAAGACTATCGATTGCTATGGTCATCGGCGGCATTCTCATTCTGATCGGTGTACTGGTTATCGAAAACAATCGTCTGACACATTTACACCTGCATCTACGCCGACATAGACAATAGACATTTGACATAAAGTAAAGTATCTGCTATAATCAAAGTATGGCTAATGACCTGAATTCACCCCCGAATCAGGACACTCTCGTCTAGCAGTAGTCCTTTCTCTTT
>CAZNEX010000008.1:11042-46056 GCA_964572775.1 uncultured Candidatus Saccharibacteria bacterium | reverse complement strand
GAACAGAAAAACAAACAGCACCCAATGACGACCACTCAACACAGCCTGTTGTTCTCGGAGATTCGCGAAGGCATGGTTATCATGGGCGATGGATCGTTTCGGGCGGTTGTGGCCTGCAAGCCGATCAATTTTGACCTAATGAGTAGCCGCGAGCGTGAAGGTGTCGAGTACAGTTACCAGAACTTTCTAAATTCTTTGTCGTTTGATGTCCAGATTTATATCCGTTCACGTCGGGTTGATATCGCTCCGTATCTCGACAAGCTCGATGCACTTAGGCGCGCTCAAGACAACATGCTGCTAGGAGTTTTGATGGATGATTACACGGCTTTTATTGAGCAGTTAGCCGAAGAAGCCAATATTATGGACAAAGCATTTTATGTAGTAATTCCATTTTCACCAGCGCCTGATGCCAGTAAGATTGTCGACAAAGGCAAAGGGTTTTTCAGTCGCTTCTTCGTACAGTCAACAGTGACCGTTACCAAGATCGACCAGCAGACTTATACAAAGGCAAAAGACGAGCTACAAAACCGCGTTCAGTCAGTCTTGAGCGGTTTGCTACAGATTGGTGTGCAGTGCAAACAGCTCTCGACTAAAGAGCTAGGCGAGTTGTATTACAATGCGTATAACCCCGATACGGCCGTCAATCAGCCGCTAGGTGATTTTCAAAATACAACTTCAGTTTATGTCAAAAAAGCTAGTCCCGCGCCACAGACGCCGACAGGAGGTTTTTAGATGGCCAAGAAAACTGACGCTGTAACGATTGCGGCTGAGCAAAAAGCTCGCGAACAAGCCGAGGTTGAAGAAGCATTCATTCGCGGTATGACCACGCTACGCGATTTGATTGCACCAAGCAGTCTCGAGATTCACTCCAGCTATTTCCGGGTCGGTACCAAGTATGGCCGCACAATGTATGTTTATGGCTATCCGCGAGAATTGTACACTGGCTGGCTTAGTAGCTTGATCAATATCGACGAAGTGATCGACATCAGCATGTTTGTTTATCCGGTCGATACGCAAGTCGTAATGCGTAATCTTCGCAAGAAAGTAACCCAGCTCGAAGCTGATATGTCGCTGATTCACGAAAAAGGCAAGACGCGCGATCCGGGACTAGAAGCAGCGCTCCAAGATGCTGAAGAACTGCGCGACCAACTGCAGGTTGGAGCGGAGCGCTTTTTCCGATTTGGTCTATATGTCACTATGTACGCCGATAGCCTCGAAGAAATGGCCTATGTGCAGCGCAAAATCGAAACAATGTTTGGCCAGCAACTTGTATTTACGAAAGTTGCTAGCGCCCAGCAAGAGCAAGGTCTCAATAGCACTTTGCCGCAACTAACCGATCAGTTACAGATTCGCCGCAACATGAACACTGGCGCCATCAGCACCAGTTTTCCGTTTACCAGCGCCGATCTGAGTGATGGCAAAGGAATTTTGTACTGCATCAACATTCACAACTACGGCCTGGTTTTTTTTGACCGTTTCTCACTAGAAAATGCCAATATGGCAGTTTTTGCCAAGTCTGGTGCTGGTAAGTCATTTACAGTCAAGCTTGAGGCACTGCGCAGCATGATGATGGGATCAGATGTACTTATCATCGACCCAGAAAACGAGTACCAAAAGCTAGCCGATGCAGTTGGCGGTAGCTACATTCGACTAAGCCTCAACAGCGACGTTCGTATAAATCCGTTCGATCTGCCGCGTGTCATCGACAGCGAAGAGGCCGACGACGCCTTGCGCGCCAACCTCGTGACTTTGCACGGTCTTTTCCGCTTGATGCTCGGCGGTTTCCAGATGACTGCCAATGGCCAAGTCATGCCAGCGCTAACCGCTGCCGAAGAAGCCGATCTCGATCAGGCGTTGATTGACACTTACGCGCGAGTTGGAATCACCAGCGATCCACTGACGCACAATTCGCCGCCACCAACGATCTCGGAACTTTATGACACCTTGTTGCACATGGGTGGCACTGGCCCTGGTCTAGCGCAACGACTGCGAAAATACACAACTGGTACTTTTGCTGGAATCTTCTCGCAGCAATCAAATATTGATATCAATAACAACATGGTCGTCTTTAATATTCGTGATCTTGAAGATGATCTACGACCAATAGCAATGTATATCGTATTGAGTCATATCTGGAATATTACGCGTACAATTCAGAAAAAACGTATGTTAATTGTCGATGAGGCTTGGCAATTGATGAAATATGATGACTCGGCCAATTTCTTGTTTAGCCTGGCTAAACGTGCTCGAAAATATTACCTAGGATTAACCACTATCACGCAAGATGTTGAAGATTTCATGGGCAGCAAAATGGGTCGAGCGATTGTCGCCAACTCCAGCATGCAGCTTCTACTCAAGCAGTCGCCGAGCGCTGTCGATGTTTTAAATGATGTCTTCAAGTTAACCGAGGAAGAGCAAAAGCGACTGTCGAACTTCCCAGTCGGTCAAGGACTGTTTTTTGCTGGCCAAAACCACGTCCACATCCAAATCATCGCAAGCCCGACCGAGCAGCAACTGATCAACACCAACCCGCAGCAAAAACCACAGCCAGGGCTAGGCCAGGGACAGTAGAATGGCGACGGATCTAGACAACAGACCAGGAGCCGAACAGGGCAATCGCATCCAAAAGCGTTACGACCGCGAATTTAACGACATCGTAGAAAACTACGGCAATACAGCTGAAGATCCGCGCGACAAAAGTCCTAAAACACCAAACAAGGTCAATCCGCCGCCATCAATAGCAAACAGTTCGCCTAGCGGCATGAGTGCTGGTGACATTCGCGACAAAGAAACCAACCCATCAACCGCCTGGAAAGACTCGACCTCACCGGGCGAAAACCGGCAAAGCCGCGGAAATAAGTTTATAACTGCCCTAAAAAACCCACGAAAAGGCGGCGCATTTGGCATCTTGACAGCTTTAGTAATTGGCGGAGCATTCGGAATTGGCGCTCTCTTAACGCCGGCCACTATGCTTTTTCATCTAAAGGAAACTTTTCTGGAGAAGTATAATGACCAGCTAACGACTATGGAGCTACGCACAACCCGGGTGCTGATGGGCCAACTGAAAGACAAAGCAATTACAGGTGTTTGTACTGAGCCGATAAAATTCCGCTGTCGCTACCAGACGATGTCAAATAGACAAGTAAAAAGGCTTGAAGCCAAGACAAATGGTAGAGTCAAAGTCGTTGGCGACAAGACTATAACAGGTCGAATCAAGCCGAAATATCTTGAGGTTGATGTTGGCGGTAAGATTACGCAAATAAAAGCAGGTGATCTCCTAAAAACATCGGCCACAAATGTCGAGGTTAACGGCTTGCTAAAACAAGCCTACAATCCAAAATACGCCATATTTGCCGATAATACCATGAAGAAGCTTGCAGGTCGGCTAGGGCTATCGAAGGGCCAGAATATAAAACCCTCCAAAAATGTTGAAGATATGGAGAATGACATGCATCGCTCATCAACAGGAGAAGTTGCAGTTGATGAAAGTCTCGGCATAACGTGTGACAAAGATGATGCCGGTAAAGAGGTCTGTAAGGGCAAAGACGGTAAACCCCTGAGCGATGCTGAGGTTAAAGATATGCGAGAAAAAGCCGCGCTTGGATTCAAGGAAATCGGTAAAGAGGTTGAGGCTAGAAAAAACCTAAAAAATGTTTATAAAGATGTTGCTAAAAACTCACTCAAGGGTGCGATAGCTTCGGTGGCACTTGGTCTTGGAGCTGTAGATTCAGCCTGTAGTGGCTACATTCTAGTTAGAACTGTTGGCTTTGCCGCCAAAGCGATCGGCTCAAACCAGCTCTCTAGATATTATTTCGCGATCATGAACACAATCGACCAGACTAAAGCTGGCGACGGCGTTCAAGAAACCATGTCGCTCATCGGCAATAAATTAACCGCTACCAATACCAGTGGAGTTGCCGGCACTTCGTCAGTCGGCGCAAATATCCTCTACCACGACGACACTTATATGCCGCTTAACACAGCTGGTGATGCTGACATCAATAGCACCGGCGACATTGACGTTAATGAAACAGCTATAAACCAAAAGAATGAGTCTCTACGATATGTCAATGGACAGATTGTCCAAAATAATATAATGGCTGATTTAGTTGGTATTATTGGCAAATTTGCATCAATCACCAACGGTAATGCGGATGATGCTTGTGGATTTGTAAAAAGCGGCTGGGGACAGGCAACACTTCTGTTGGCCGGCGTGGCCGGTGCTTTAGTTGGATTTTTGTCAGGCGGCACTAGTCTAGGAGCTGGTCTTGCTGCTCAAATTGCTGTTAGTGTAGGTATTGGAATCGCTATAGCTATATTGACACCGAAGCTTTATGACATGGTTGCCGGTACAGTTGTGACCGGGCTAGAGGAAGGGCCGATGTTCATGAACGCTCTGGTTTCTGGTGGCGGCGCATACAATGCACTCTCATCACAAAATCGCGGACTCGGTGTCATGACAACAGAAACAGTTGGCCAGTACGCTAGAGCATCTCAAGAAGTCGACAAACAGTACATCGCTATGGAAAAACTCAATCGAAATCCACTTGATACGTCATCTAAATACACAGCGCTCGGATCAGTCCTCTATGCATCGGCTCCATATATAAAGAATATGACAAATCCAACTAATACGATCTCAAGTTTACTGACGGCCACACGAATTGGAATTGGTACCCTGATAAGCCCGGCCAAAGCCGCTGATGAATCAAGTAAGTACACGGCCTGTAATGATATGGACGTAAAATCACTTAATCTAGCGGCTGATCCGTTTTGCAATATTCGATATGGTGAATCGCCATCAGCACTATCGCTCGACCCAGATGAGGTTGCAGCAGAGATGATAGATACTGGCCAGGTAGACGAGACTACAGGCGAAGCCATCCCTGACTCTGAATATGCACAATACTTAGAACTCTGCCAAAACAGAAGTGAGCCGATCGGTGGATACACAGAAGAGACCTTATCAAAGTATGGAGCAGATCGGGCGATGGGCAAGGATTGCATCGTCAAAAACGATGGAACTGCATCATCATCCTCTGTATTATCATACTTTGACTCAAACGCCAGTGCAGTCGGTTCTGTTGATAAATTCGCCAAATTCCGCGTCTACACTTATGACAAGTCGATCTCAGAAACTCTAGAGGATGGTTACGCCGACTTCACAACACCACTTAGCGGAAACTCGACTGAAAACGAAACTCCTATAGTTGACATGCCGCCAGAAGCAGTTGCCGATGGTCCAGGTTGGAAATTACCGGCTGGTGCAGATTACTCAAAATACAATTGCACCGATGGAACCAAAGAAATTGATATCACCACCAATACCGCAAATGGCACCAAGTTTAGACGCTGTCAAGCACCCGGTGACGCGGGCTATGTCGCCTCAATTACTTCAGCGCTTTACATGAAGGCTAAAAATGATGCCAAGGCTGACGGAGTTGATCTCGTACTTAGCGGTCCGCGAACCGGACTACGCACCTATGAAAATCAGGTGGATTTACGTCGCGAGAATGGCTGTCCCGATGTCATGACATCGCCACCATCTTCTTGTCGGGTTCCTACGGCAATACCTGGTACATCAAATCATGAACAAGGTTCAGCGTTCGACTTCAATGTTGGCGACAAAAGTTCACCGCAGTATAAGTGGCTAGCCGCTAATGGTGCAAAATATAATCTGTATAATTTGCCGAGTGAAGCTTGGCATTGGTCAACGAACGGAAAATAGAATGGAGCAATATATAACTACACCAAAAAAACGACTAAGTACCACAGGCTGGTTAACAATCTTGGCTATATTGACTGTTGCGCTGCTAGCTGCTTATTTTGCGTTTTCATTTATCAATCAGCCAAAACCAAGACAAGCCGCGACATCAGCCGAAAATTCACATGACCTAACGGAGTTTTCGGGTTTTATCGATCAGTCGGCATCAGAATCTATGAAGTCCGAGCTAGCTAAGCAGACAGATACACCATGGGAATACTTCGTTATCCGCAAAGGTAGCTACCAGAAAACTAGCGATAAATACGCTTTAAAGATAGTAAACACCCAAGATGCGCTTGTTTATAATCTAACGGCACATAAAATTTCCGACGGATCATATGGTTCGACTCTTTTCTGCGCTGCAGCTTCCGAACAAATAGGTGGTCGTGTTTGTACGCAAGATTTTAACGGGAGCCAAGACTGATGTTGTTTCAAAAAAAGATAGTTTTTGAAATTCTAAGGTCGGTTATTCTTGTCATTGCCGTGTTAAATCTCGCGTTTAGCTCAGTCTATGTTTTTGCTCTCGAGGACGATAGTGCACTGACTTCCGAAGATTTCTCTAGTAGTAACGATATTCAGTTTTACACCAAAGGTGCTGGTTGTGTCTCGGTCGCTGACACGCCACCTGGCTACCTAAACGGTGAAGATAATTTACAGAAAATTTATAATTATTTTCTCGCCACTGGACTAAAGGATTATCAAGCGGCTGGTATTGTTGGTAATATCGCTATAGAATCACACGGTGATCCGACTATTATTCAGGGTGGTGGACACACCGACGATCCATCAACCCTAACAACACCGGCGCATGGCTATGGTATTATTCAGTGGGATCCTGGCAATAGGGTTATCGACTATGCAAAAAGAGTGGGGCTAGACCCATCTACTGTTCACACTCTAAAAACTCAGCTTGATATTGTTTTATGGCACATGAAGGTCGAGTCGCCAACTGGATACAAAGATTTTTGGACTAGGTACTTAAAGACAACCACAGTCGAGGAGGCTGTCGCTCGTTTTCACGAAGACGTAGAAGGCTCAACATCCGCTCTACCAGAACGTGTCGCTGCTGCAAAACTAGCCCTGGGTTATCCAAAGAATCCAAGCCTAGAGACCGGTGAAAGTGGCTCCGGAGCATGCTTAGACGGTTCAGGAGATGGAGCTGTTGCTGGTGATCGAGTCAAGACGGCACTGAACTATGCTTGGCCAGAATATCACAAGCCGCCGTATTTCACACTAAAACCGTCTTACGCCAAAGCCGTTAGTGATGCACAATCAAAAGGCCTCTATGTTGGTGGAGGTATTCACCCTGGTATAGACTGTGGAGGATTTATCACCCGTGTCATGCAGGATAGCGGCGACGACCCAGACTATAATAAATCACCAGCCGGCAATACCGTTAATCAAGAAAACTATGTAAAATCTTCTGGAAAATATACTCTAATATCAAACCCAACAACCGCTACGCTAAAGCCAGGCGATATTGCCATCAACGATCGTCACACTTACATGTATGTTGGGCCGCAGCCTGAAACATTTAAAAATGGCGAGGTAGTCGCTTCGGCCTCTTATTCAACATCAGGTGCCTCGTGGCGACCGCCGATGGCTGGTCATGAAGCTGCAGCAGATACAATGTACCGTTGGTATAGGTTAGTAGGAGGGTCATAGTTTCATGAATCGAAAGTTTATCTCATCAATCCTAGTGATCGTACTGTTATTTGTCGCGTATGGCATTTATGTTCAGCTTTCGAGAATCGGCAAGGTACGTGTTGATGTCGAAACCATCCCAGTAAGTTCGCTGGTCACAGTTGATGGCGAGATATTGACAGGTAAATCAGTTTATTTAGCACCTGGTGAGCATATGTTTATTGCCTCAAAAGATGGTTACCTAGAGTCTCGCAGCAAGCTAGATGTATCTGAGACAAATAACTACGTTGGTCTTTTGCCTATCGCTGAGTCTGAATCTGCAATACAGTCTAGTGTGAATGATGCGGCTGCAAGGGAAGCTGTCGGCGGTAAAATAGCAACTGCTCGAGGTAATATGCTTCGCGAAAAAGCTACTATTATCAGTAAGTTACCCAGAATAACCCTAGTCGGTCCATATCGAATTGATTATGGAATACAAGGTAAAGACAATACAAGTCATCCATATCTTCTCATAAGTAATAGCACGCCAAAAGGTAGGCAGAATGCTCTCGACTGGATTCGCTCCGAGGGCAGCGAGCCGACCGACCTCGATATCCGTTTTCCTGATTTCATAAACCCGGTTACAGGAGGAAGTATCGATGAGTAGAAAGTTTGTAGTTCTGTTGTCTTTTTTGATTACGTTGATCTTGGCTGGTGTTTCATTTTTTTGGTATATAGGCCAGCAGCGTTTCATCAAGATTAACTATGACAGCTGCCAGTCCGCTACTATATCTTACGAATACAACAAAAAAGTTCAGTCAAAAAACATCAACTCACCGTCAACAATTAGTATTCCGAAAACTTCTAAAAATGTAGTTGCCGAGTGCAAACCGTCAGATGGCTTTGCATCGACAAACATAACTGATGTTGGTAGCGAAGTCTTTTTACAACCAGATTTTTCTGAATCTAAAAGAGATCTGATCTCTAAAAATAACTCCGCAAAAATATTGGATGCGATTTACCAAAAGTACCCGAAACTTCGCGACTATAAAATCGTAAAACAATCTGTCTACGGACGCGGACTATGGTACGTGGCGACATTCGATACTAAAGAATATGACTATAACAGCGATAGACTAAGGATTATCGTTAAACAAGAAGATTCAGGTTTTAATGTTGTTAGTAAGCCTGAGATTATTTTTACAAAATACCAATATCCACTAATTCGTCGCGATGTATTATTGCAAGCAAATAATCTCTAGCTCTTTAGCGGCATAATAATATGCGTATAGTCCGTCTCGTTTTCGCTGGACCGTATCACAATAGGGGAGAGTTTACCGCTAAAGCCAATCACTACTTCATTGCCAGTCATGACTGCTAGCGCTTCGAGTAAATAGCGCGAGTTCAACGAAACCTGTCCCGATCCGCTAGTTTTTGCTGGTAAGTCGGCATCGTTTTCGCCGCGCTCCGACGCCACAGTTGTTATCCGTAGACTGTCAACGCCGTCTTCGACATTTAGATTTATACTACCACCAGTATCGCGCGAGAATAGACCAGCTAACTTTGCTGTCCGTACCAATAGGTCGCTTTCGATTTCAGCAATCACCTCATTTGACTTCGGTATTAGTTCTCGATAATTCGGATATTTTCCTTCGATCAGTCGGCTAGTCAACTCCGTTTCATCAACACGAATATTTATCTGGTCGGCGCTTATCAAAATCTTTACCGATTCGATGTCATCAGAAAGTAGGCGCACCGATTCGCTGAGCGTTGAGGCGGGAATAATTACGCTTACGTCGCTCTTGGTGTCAATTAGCTTCTTCTCTGCCAAACGGTAGCCGTCGCTACTAGCTAGATAGATTTTACCCTCAAAACTGTGCCAAAAAACACCCGTCAAGACTGGGCGCGTCTGATCTTTGCTGGCCGAAAAAATCACTTGGTTGACAGCTGTTTTATATTCATGGTGATTAATTTCATATTGCACAGATGTTTTCTCGTCTATCGACGGTATCTCAGGAAACTCGTCACTAACAACGCCATTAATAGTCGTTTTGTAAGTACCATTACTGATGGTAAGTTTTTGCCCTATTACCGATAGATCGACAATTCCTTTAGGTAGAGTTGCAACTACTTCAGTTATAAGTTTTGCCGGTACGGTAATATCACCAGCTTTGTCAATTTTTGCGTTTAAACGCGTCTGTGACGCGAGTTCAAGATTGGTAGCAGCAAACAATACAGAATCCTTCATCGTTCGAATCAAGATATTATCGAGTATCGGTAAGCCGGCCTTGGTCGAGGCTACCCGTCCACACGAGCTAAGGGCTTTACTTAGTTTTTCTTGGCTGATCGAAAATTCCATAACTCTCCTTATTATATAGATTTTAAAAATATTAAATGGTCGTTCTTATAGTAGGTCTTGTGGAAAAAGTGCATAAGTGACGAACAACAGATAGGTAAGTAGGCAGAAACACTGTCGAAAAGACTGTTGATTGACTGCGGTTTATTGTGTAAAAACGAACTAGTTTTACTAAAATGGTAGGCGCCGGACACTGTACGCTGAGTATAAACTCCGAGATGAACCACCGAAACTAAACAGATTGTCCAAGACTGATTCACATCTTTTCCACAGCTAATTTGCATAGAGCTTCTCTCTTATGTCGGAAACCTGCTCCCGAATTAGGTTGTCGAGTTTTATAGCGCGATTAATTTTGTCGACCGAATGAATAGCTGTTGTGTGATCCTTACGGCCAAGTTCTTGGGCGATTCGTGGAAAACTCAAATGTAGCTCACTACGCAGTAAATACATAGCAATTTGACGCGGCACCACAATATATTTATCGCGGCGGGCGCTACAGATGTCTCGAATATCGATTTGAAAATGGCGCGCAGTCTTATCGATAATGGTCTTTGGGGTGATATGGTGCGGTCGAGACTGACGGACGTCGCCGATCAAACCTTCTGCTAGGCTTGCGTCAGGGTTGAGACCGCGCATTTCGGCGTAGGCAAGCAGGTGATTAAGAGCTCCTTCTAGTTCGCGAATATTAGTCTTTATATTCTCAGCAATATATTCAACTGTATCGCGCGACAACTCGACGCCGCTCTGGCTCGCTTTAGTCTGTAAGATAGCACAACGTGTCTCAAAATCAGGCATTTGAATATCGATTGCCATGCCCCATTCGAGCCGACTGCGTAGACGCTCGGTTAGGGTCGGAATGCTGCGCGGCGGCTTGTCGCTGCAGATTAAAATCTGCTTGTTGGCCTGGTGTAGTGCGTTAAAGGTGTGAAAAAATTCTTCTTGAGTTTTTTCTTTACCAGCGATAAACTGCATATCATCGACAATTAAGACATCTGCGCTACGATAGCGGTCCGAAAAGCCAGCTTTCTTGAAGCGTATCGACTCCAAAAACTCCTTTACGAAAGTTTCAGAACTAATATAGATAACCTTTAGAGCCGGATTTTGCCTCAAAACCTCATTACCAACCGCCTGAACCAAGTGCGTTTTACCAAGGCCAACACCGCCATAAATAAAGAGCGGGTTGTATTTTGTACCAACATTTTCTGAGACAGCTCGGCAAGCTGTATAGGCAAGATCGTTCGATGATCCGACAATAAAAGTATCGAAAGTGTACTTTGGATTTAGAGAATTGGCTTGTCTGCTTGGGCTACTTACGGCAGTCGATGGGGATGGCTTCGGGGCGTCATTTGGTAATTCGGGGGTAATCTCGCGGCTAACACCGGCTCGTTTTGCGGTCGAGGTCGAAGATACTTTATAGATAACTCGAGTAGGTTTTAGGCCGCGGTTTTCGAGCACTTGTTTAATCTTTGGGTCAAATCGCGATTCAAACTGCTGCTTTGCAAAAATATTAGGCACCGAAATGATGACAACATCGTTGGCGGTACTGATAAGCTGGGTTGGCTTGAACCATGTCGTGAAGTTGGCACTGGAAACAGACTGCTCAATCTCACTTAATACCGACTCCCAGACTATCGCAGGCAAAACACCCTCTCCTGTTTGACTATTAATAAAACTATACCTAGTATACGAGAATTGGGTAGTTTTCCACAATCTCGATATTTACAACAATTTGACAAAAAAGATCGTATCATTTTTCCACAGAACCCAGCTTACAGATGTAAAAGTGTGGATAAAACCCGCATATCGGTGGATAAAAATATTAGTAGACGACAATCTAGGGGGTTTTGTAAACAGCAAATGCTCAATTAGGTCACTTGTAAAATGTGATGATTCAGAGTATACTATAGAGAATATGCCAAAAAGAACACACCAACCACACAAGCGTCATCGCGCACGTACCCACGGTTTTCGGGCGCGTGTTGCTAGCAAATCTGGACGGAACGTCTTAAAACGTCGTCGAGCTAAAGGGCGCGCCAAGCTAGCAATCTAGTCTGCTGCCCAATCATAAAAAACGCACATGTAAATGTGTGTTTTTTATGTCATACTTATAGTAAATGCTAAGTTACGACAATCGTTTTCATGGACATGGCAGTTTGCGTTATGTTTTAACCAAGGGCCAGTCATACCGTTCTTCGCTTTTTACTATCAAGACGACTTCAAACCGTTTTCGTAAAAAATCACGTGTCGCTGTGGTTGTTAGCAAGAAAGTATGCAAGACTGCCACGGGCCGCAATCGAATCCGTCGTCGTGTCTATGAGATTATCCGTCACGAACTAAGTGCTATTGAAGGCGTCCATGACATTGTTTTGATTGTGGTTACGGCAGACGCTAGATCGATGTCAACACTCGAGCTTTATCGCAGTATTCGTGAGCAACTAGTCAAATCTGGTCTCTATAAAAAATCTCCAAAATCTGATACAATAATATAAAACTAGGAGATACTGGTGAATATATATGACTTGCTAATTGTGCAGCCGATTTTCAACTTGCTGACACTAATCTACAGCTTTATGCCTAACTATGATTTTGGGCTTTCGGTTATTTTATTTACAATTATCATCCGTATTTTGATTTATCCGCTGGTTCGTCGTCAATTGCATCAAACCAAAATGATGCGCAAGCTTCAACCCGAACTAAAACGCATCAAGCAAGCCAATAAGGGAAATCGTCAAGCTGAAGCACTGCAGATGATGGAGCTTTACAAGAAGCACGGTGTTAGTCCTTTTCGATCAATTGGCATTTTGCTGATCCAGTTACCGATTTTTATTGGACTTTATCATGCCATTCAGATTTTTACACTGCATCGAACTGATATAGCAAAATACACTTACGATAGTCTCGAGTCGCTACCGGCTATCCAGAACCTGATTAAGCATCCAGACCAGTTCAATAATTCGCTGCTTGGCATCGTCGATCTTACTAAACATGCAATTGGCAACAGCGGCATCGATATTGTGCTAATTACTCTAGCGCTACTTTCGGCCTGGACGCAGTATTTGATGATGCGTCAAACCATGCCAAAGTCGGACAGCAAGAAGTCATTTGGCGACATTATGCGCGAGGCGTCGGCTGGCAAACAAGCTGATCAGTCAGAGATTAACGCGGTTATTATGCAAAAGATGGCGACATTTATGCCGTTTATGATGCTGCTAATCATGATTAGTCTTCCTGGAGCAATTGCGCTTTATTACACGGTCTCAAACCTTGTGGCGCTTGCTCAGCAGTCTTATTTGTTGAGACAAGACGAAGATGAGCTAGAAGACATTGCCGAAGAAACAACCAAGAGTAACAGCACACAGGCGCAGGCCGCCAAGAAGACAACGACAGCTAAAAAGCCTGTCAAAAAGGGCACGAATGTAACGAGAATTGTTGCCAGTGATACGAAACGGAGGAAGCGATGAACCAACAACAGTCACTTGAGTACGCTGTAAAATACCTCGAAGACATCTTGTCGTTTTTTGGCGTCAATGTTTCGGTCGATGCCAAAATAGACGGCGATGTCATTGAGCTTGATGTTCCAGCCACAGAAGAAAGCCGGATACTCATTGGTAAAAATGCCGAAACTCTACGCTCGTTTCAGTACCTGGTTTCGATGCATTTACGTAGCCAGGATTCAGAAATTACTCGCGTTAACGTTGATATTGCCGACTACAAGAAACAGCGCGCCGAAAAACTAGCCGAAAAAGCTCGCGGCTGGATCGAAGAAGTGCGCGCGACTGGTAGTTCACATGTTGCCTACATCAATGCTGCTGATCGACGCATCGTTCATCAAGTTGCCACCGAGTATAGCGACATCGAAACTTTCTCTGAGGGTGAAGGCCGCGATCGACGGATTGTTATAGCTCAAGCGAGTTCATAGTATTTTCATAAATTGTATGCGTTTGGTCGGTCATTTTTCGCCAAGAAAATGACTTTAGATGATTGCTGCCTCGTTTGACTAGTTCAAGACGCAGATTGTTGTTATCGATCATTTTTTGCATGTTATCAACTAGCTGAGTGGTCGAATCTGGGTCAAAATAAAGAGCAGCCTCGCCAGCGACTTCAGGAAGACATGATTGATTACTAGAAATAACAGGGCAAGATTCGGACATGGCTTCAAGCAGCGGTATACAAAATCCCTCGGACTTAGAGGCGGTGATAAACGCCTGAGCATTTTGTAATAACCATCTTTTTTCGCCGTCGCTAATAAAACCTAGAAAGTGAATATTGGGAATCTTTTCGGTTTCGACAAATTTTGCCAAGTTTTGATAGGAGCTGTCGTATTTGCCTGCTAGCACAAGATGAATATCGGGATTTTTTATTTGTAGTTGTTGGTGAGCCAGTATGATCCTCGATATATTTTTGTAAGTAAAGGCATTGCCGACATAGCAAAAGTATTGCTTGTCGATAAGTTGTTCGATTGTTTGTGGTGCGGCTTCGGCAATTTCGCCCGCCTCGTAAGTGACCGATATTTTCGGCAGGTAGTTTTTGCCAAAGAATTTAGCCAGATCATTTTTTACAAAATTGGTTGGAACTATGATTGATTTTGAACGCCGCATTACAACTTGCATCAGGCCAAGAAAAACCATCTTTTTGAGCCAATACAGCGGTGCTAATTTACCTTCTCCTGTATTAAAACGAATTAGAGTCATGTCGTGAACAGTTGTAACCGAGGGTCTAGTATAGAGAATCGGCTGTTGTGGCATAGTGAAGTGTACCAAGTCTGGATCGAGCGAACGAAGCAGTAGATAAAGCGATGTCTGTTCGGCAAAACCATACCATTTTTGATCGGCTGCTACGATGGCAAAACGCGGCAATCTTTGCTGCCATTTTTCGACATGAATACTAGGTA
Organism: uncultured Candidatus Saccharibacteria bacterium; assembly: GCA_964572775.1. Taxonomy (GTDB): domain Bacteria; phylum Patescibacteriota; class Saccharimonadia; order Saccharimonadales; family Saccharimonadaceae; genus SZUA-359. The sequence continues at coordinate 31,422 of CAZNEX010000008.1, read as the reverse complement.
TCAAAGCAGTATAGCGGTTGCCATCACGAGTGTAATTATCATGTAAATTTTCAAGCAAGCGCTGCATGTATCGCCCAGTCGAAGTTTCGATGATTCGAGTATCGAGAACGATATGAGCCATTAGTTCTAGCTATCCAAGTTCAACTTTTAGCTGTTCAACCAGACCAACTGGTGTTGGGTCAACGCCGTTTAGGATCGCGAGGTAAATACTAACAAAATCACCGAGAGCAAAAGTCCAAGCCAGCTGCTGTAACAATGTTTCGCCTTCGGGTTTTATAACGATCGGTGCTGGTCGCATACCATCTAAAAGCTGCTGGGTGACTCGGAATCGATCGTGAATCCTTGGATGCTCTAGAGATGATTGAATCTCGACGACCTTGTATGGTTTTTGGCTAGGATGTGAGCTCCAGCCGATAAACTCGTTGTGATTAAACTCTGGATAATAATTTGTCCAAGCGACATTTTTGGCATTTTCATTCATGCAGATTTTCCATTTGTTGGCAGCTGGAAAAAGCTTTGGACCAGAATAAACAACAATGCTCGAGCCTTCAAGCTGCAGGGCAAGCTGTTTGGCATAATTTTGATCGGTTGGAACATCGCCCGACCATTTTGCAACCTGCGATTCAAGCCATTGGCCGACGGAGGCAAGTTCATCGGTATCGGCAACTGTAATACCAAGATTTTTTGTCAAAGCCACAAACGCATTGACGAAGTAAAAGGTCGCCATTCGTGGCTGAATACCGTTAGGAATGGCAAAAAGTGGATAATTTTTTTCTTGAGCTATGGTTGCTAGTTTGCCGCCAGCCGCCACGACAACTACTTGAGCGCCGCGTGCTTCGGCCTTAGATAAGGCTTCAAGTGTTTCTTCGGTGTTTCCCGAGTAGCTTGAGGCTACAAAAAGCGTATCTGCGTTGACATAGGCCGGAATATCATAGTTTCGGGTAATCTCTAGTGGTATATTAACCTGTGGCCATGACTGGACGACAACTATCGGCAAAGCCGAACCGCCCATGCCCGCCCAGACGATGTTTTTGACTTCACGTGTCGGCTCGAAAGAAGCGTCAAAGCTTTTCGAAAAATATTGATGCTGTCCAGCGGCGACACCAAGCGCGTTTTCGGGATCGGCTGATTTTAGAGTTTGCTGATCGTCAAGTCTACTGTCCATGGGTCCTCCTCAGTTTGTGTATAATATTATACCATTTTGCTCGTTGTTTTGTCGTCGTGATCGTTAAATACTACTCGAGCATACATAATATAATTCCAAGTCATCGAAACAATAGTCGCTAGCAATTTTGCAATCACTAACTTCAATGACTGATCATCGATAAGATTGGAAATAAACGGATCAGCTGCCACGATAACGATCGACTGCAAGATCCACAAACCAAAAAGAGTAACAATGATAAATCGGCTAATCTGACGCGCTAACTTTTTGCTAGTTGAGCGAAAAGTAAACTTGCGATTGGCCGAAAAACTAAAGACAAAGGCTAGTAAAGTCGAAATGATGTTGGAGCTGATAACCGGCAAGCCAGCGTTTTTAAGCGAAAACAACAATCCAAAATCGATAACCGTGGCTGTTAGACCAACTAGCCCGAAACGCAGCAGTTGCTTATTTTGTAATATTTTTTTGACCATGATGGTATTTTTCTACAAAATAAAGCGGCCGATTTTTGGTTTCGTTAAAAATCCTGGCAATGTATTCACCGATGATGCCAAGACTTAGCAATTGAACACCACCTAGGAATAGCATCACTGCCATCAGCGAACTGTAGCCTCCGCCGGTTTGGACACCGAATAGCGGACGGATCAACAGGTACATAATGTATAAAAAGGCTGCAAAAGAAACCACAAAACCAAAGACTGAAGCTAGCCGAAGCGGGGTAGTTGTAAAGCTAGTTATGCCGTCAACCGCAAGATTTAGAAGTCGTCGGTAATTCCACTTTGTTTCGCCGGCAGCTCTTGGGTCGCGGTCGTAGAGGATTTCTTTTTTGTTTAGACCAACCCAACTAAACATACCTTTGGTGTAGCGTTCAGATTCTCGAAACTGCTTCAAAGCTTCGACAAAGCGACGACTGAGTAAGCGAAAGTCGCCAGTATCGACCTGGATTGGAATTTTGGTTGATGATTGCAAAATTCGGTAATACCAACTGCTAGTCAGACGCTTTAGCCAAGATTCGCCAGCTCGACTGCGGCGTCTGGCGAAGACATCGTCGTAACCAGCTTGCCAATACTCGAGCATTTGCGAGATCAGTTCTGGTGGATCTTGTAAATCGGCATCAATCACCACAACGGCATCACCGCGAGCATGATCAAAACCAGCCAGCATGGCGGTTTCTTTGCCAAAATTACGCGATAAGTTTACGTAGCTAACTCGTTTATCGCGCTTTGAATAGGCCTCAATAATCTCCAGCGTTTTGTCTCGACTGCCATCATTTACAAATAGAATCTCAAAATCATACCGAGAGTTTTCGACAATTAATTTGCCGAGTCGCTCCATCAACATATCGAGGACTTCTTCTTCGTTGTAGGCTGGTATCAGGATGGTTACGAGTTTTTTCATAAGGTTTATTATACTTTGATTTTGTTAATTAATTCAAAAAGACTGTTGGCAGTAATAGCACCAGATTCCTCAAGAACAAGAGTTTTATGGAGTGCTGTTTCGCTACCATCACTGCTCAAGATTGCTCCGGCGTGACCCATTTGAAATCCAACAGGCGCTTGATGACCTGCGACATAGACATAAACTGGCTTGTTAACAGATTTTTTTATAAATTCTGCCGCCAAATTTTCGGCATCGCCGCCAATTTCGCCAATCATGACGATATTATCGACATCGGGATCATTCTCAAAATACTCCAGCCAATCAATAAACGATGAACCCTGCACCATATCACCACCAATACCAACCACATAAGCTTGACCCAAAGCTCGTTTTGTCAGCAAAGCCATCGCTTCGTAGGTGAGCGTACCGCTACGGCTAATAATCGCAGTACGTCCAGCAGAGGCGAGATCATAAGGGATAATTCCCAGTGAAAAATCATCTGGCACGAGCATTCCTGGGCAGTTCGGTCCGAGTAATGTCGAGTTGCTATTCGCTAAACGTTGTTTTATATACATCATATCATGAACTGGAATATGTTCAGTTATGGCAATGATCAGACCGATCTTAGCTTCGATTGCTTCCAAAATGGCAGCTTTTGCAAAAGGCGCTGGTACAAAAATAACACTGGCATCAACTTTAAAATCTTGTTGAATATCGGCAATCTTTTGATAAACGGGCACGCCTTCGATCATTTGACCGGCTTTGTTTGGCGATGTACCAGCAACGATTTTGGTGCCATAGTCAACCATGCGTTTGGTGTGAAAATGACCGTTTTTACCAGTGATGCCCTGAACGATCACATTGGGGGACTTTGGAAAATCCCCTATCATTTAATTGCCTCCAGGCAGTCGGCTAGATCCTCATAAAGCTTGATGCCGTGACTATCGAGAATCATTTTTGCGGCCAGACTATTATTTCCAGCTAGGCGGATGTAGAGCGGCGGCAGATTTGTTAGTTGATTTTTTGCTTCGATAATAGCGTTTGCAACTTCATCGCAGCGGACAATACCGCCAAAAATGTTAATCACAATCGCTTCAACTGATTCTAGATCTGTGATTCGGCGTAGGCTAGCCAAAATGCTATCAGTTGTAGCATTACCGCCGATATCGAGGAAATTGGCTGGTTTGAGTCCGGCTGCTGCTACAGCATCGATCGTCGCCATGGCAAGACCAGCGCCGTTGGCAATGGTCGCCACCGTTCCAGCTTGATCAAGAGGAACAAAGTTGCTGTCGACCGGTTCAGTCTCAAACTGCCAGTCGGGGTGCCTAAAATTGGCGGCATCGTCGAGTGTCATCTTGCAATCTCCCGCTATGAGGCTAGCTTGCTTTGTAAGAATGAGCGGATTGATTTCGATGAGGGTAGCATCTTCACTTGTAAAACATCTATAGAGATTTTCAGTAATGTCTGCTAGCAGGAATGCCTTGTCTTCGATTTCAAATAGTTCGGCAAGTTGTTCTCCAATCTGGCTAAAATTGTTATCAAGAAAAGTCTTAAAAAATCCAGTCTGTGTTTCAATCTCGATTCCGCCATCTTTGTGAGCTATCAACTGTGATCGTCCGCTGGCGCGATCGATGGTTATCGACAAATAATACTCGTTTTTGATATCGAGTGCTTGTTCGGCAAGGATATTTTTAGGTTTGTATCCCTTGATTGGTAGGCTGAGAATTTGTTTGATGGCGAGCTGGTATTCATCATGATTGCTAACAAATCGCACTCCGCCAAGTTTACCTCGTCCGCCTGTCGGCACCTGCGATTTAACTACCATCGGAAAATTTAGCAGCTCGTGGTCTTTAGTAGAGTCGTACAGAAAACTACTCGGCACGGCAACACCGTACTTTTTCAGAATATTTTTGGCTTCGTATTCGAGGAGGGTCATGGATACATTGTAGCAAGTCGTCTCTACTCTGGTATAATGATAGGAGGTATGACATCAAAATTTTTTGCCAAATATCGTTACTCGATTATTCTACTACGCGAGCTTGTTATTACTGATTTTAAGCTGCGTTATCAAGGTTCGGTATTGGGGTATATTTGGTCGGTGCTGAAGCCGCTGTTCCTATTCGTAATTCTCTACTTTGTGTTTGTTGTGTTCTTGCGTGTAGGCGAGGGAATGCCTCATTGGCCTGTCGGACTATTAATAGGCATAGTTCTCTGGACCTTTTTCTCCGAAATAACAAACATGGGTATTAGTTCAATTGTAGCAAGAGGTGATCTTATACGAAAGATTAATTTTCCGAAGTACATCATCATTCTCGCAAGCAGCATCTCGGCGCTCATCAACCTATGCATTAATCTCGCAGTTATCGGAGTGTTCCTGCTGATAAATGGCGTGACCATCACTTGGTCTGCGTTGCTTGCGCCGGTGTTTATCATCGAGATATTTCTCTTTGGTCTCGGGCTGGCCTTTTTATTGAGTGCATTTTTCGTGAAGTACCGTGATGTGAACTTTATCTGGGAGATTATCATGCAGGGATTGTTCTATGCGTCAGTAGTGATTTACCCGCTCTCGATGATCCTCGAGACGCATCCAAAAATCGCGAAAGTCCTTCTCATGAACCCCGTCGCACAAGCGATACAGGACGTCAGGCATCTGCTCATTAGTCCACAATACCCAACGTTGTTTAGCCTCGAGGGTATTTTGACGGGACTGATTCCCCTCGCCATCACAGTGATTACCCTTATCGTAGGAGCATGGTATTTCAAAAAACAAAGCCCAAGCTTTGCGGAGAATGTGTAGCTATGGCCAACAAGTCCACAGAAGATATCGCGATTCGTGTAAAAGACGTCAAGAAGTCATTTAAACTCCCCCACGAAAAAAGCAACTCACTTAAATCCTCTATCGTCCACGTCTTTAGTAAAGAAAAAGGCTATACAATTCAAAGAGCGCTTCGCGGCATATCGTTTGATGTAAAGAAGGGAGAGTTCTTCGGAATCGTCGGGCGAAATGGTAGTGGCAAGAGTACGCTGCTAAAGATTCTCGCAGAAACCTACCAACCCACTTCGGGGTCGGTGAAGCACTACGGAAAAATCGTGCCGTTCATCGAGCTCGGCGTGGGGTTCAATCCAGAACTTACCGGACGCGAAAACGTGTATCTCAATGGCGCACTGCTTGGCATGTCGCGCGAGCAAATCGATGCGAAATACGACGAGATCGTCGAGTTTGCTGAGCTAAAGGACTTTATGGACCAGAAGCTCAAGAATTATTCGAGTGGTATGCAAGTCCGCTTGGCTTTCTCTGTGGCGACTCGTGGAAATGACGCAGACATACTACTCATCGACGAAGTGCTCGCTGTTGGCGATGCTGACTTCCAGCGTAAGTGCTATGATTACTTCAAGGGACTGAAAAAGACCGATACTACCATCGTCTTTGTGACGCACGATATGAACGCGGTACAAACATTTTGTGATCGCGCTATGCTTATCGACAAAGGAGTGATTTCTTGTATTGGAAATGTACGAGAGGTATCGAAAGAATACCTAAAACTGTTTGATAGTGAAGCGACTCAAGAGGTGATATCTGGCGCTAATCGAGCATTTAACGGTAGTGATATCAAAATCAACAAAGTAAAACTTGAAAGTGGTGGCAACGACATTACGGTTGATGTGGAATTAAAATCTGCAGAGAATGATGTCGATGAGTTTGTGCTTGGATACAACTTTAGAGACAGTAACGATAAAGTTATTATGGGCGGTAATACCCTAAACGCGGCAGAAGGAGCTCGGACACTGTCGATAAAGAAGAATACTCGGTTGCAAGTATCTTTTACTACTCCTAATTTTCTCGGAACAGGTGAGTATACCATCGATGTAATTGTTCGCAATACTGGTGCTCGAATCTACGATAAATGGGAGAATGCAGTTAAACTCAAGGTCACTCGCGCCGAATCGCACTACCCAACCATTGCTCACGCAACCCTCAATGTAAAAACCCTAGCTAACTAGGGTATACAATTGCTACGCCAAGTATCTCAAACTAGAGTATAATATAAGTAGAGATATGGGAAAGAATAACGAATTGAACGTAGCGTTTTGTGTTAATAACGCCTACACTAATCACCTCATTGTGACGGTATATTCGCTTTTGAAGAATAACAGTAGGGCGAAAATACGAATCCATGTATTGTCATCAGATATTACACGAGATAGCCAGGAAGCGATACGTAGTGTCGTTTCATCAAACAAGCGAGCTTCTGTAGTATTTCACGTCATAGATAAGAGTCTGTTTAGTGACATGACGATTACTATGGACTATATAACAGTAGAAACCTACTACAGGCTTATCATGCCGGAGATTCTAAAGGATGTTAGAAAGGTCTTGTACCTTGATGCAGACATTCTTGTTGTGGGCGATATTAGTTCTATTTTTACTGTCCTAAAGAAGGATAGTCTTGCCGCTGGTGTTCCTGATATTTATCTCGATAGTGACAATGAATATAAAGAAGTGATTGGTCTTGGTCGGGAGGAAGCTTACATTAACGCGGGGGTGATGCTGTACAATCTCGAATTAATGCGTGAAGAGAATACCTCCCACGCGCTACTTGAGAGTGCAAAAAAACTGGAGCATAAATATCAAGATCAAGATGCTCTGAATGATGTCATGAAGGGTCGGGTAGTGGCCTTAGATCGTCAATTTAATTACCAGGTCAAGGACGTTCAGTATGCCCAGATTCCAGACGAACCTCAGCTGATACTTCACTACAGCGGTAGTAAGAAACCATGGAACAGGGATCGACCCTACGATGCATTCTCCACTCTTTATGACCAATATAAGCTAGAAGCATCTCGCCTTGTTTATAGTACGGTAAAGAACATAAAATACGGGTTGCTCAAATACTCAACTGATAATGTGGGCGATAATGTTCAGGGTATTGCAGCCCGACGGTTCTTGCCTCAAGTTGATTACTACTTCGAACGAGACAATATGGATGCCACGAAAACACAGCCGGGTGAGGCTGTCAAAGTTATTATTAACGGCTGGTGGGGGGATGGTCCTGAAAATTGGCCACCACTTGACCAGAATCTCGATGTTTTACCTATCTCTATGTACGTAGAGGATCGAATTCAAGATGAGTTTAAGAAACCTCGGAGTATACAACTTCTTAACTTTAACGGTCCGGTAGGAGCGAGAAGTAGAGGCACCGAAAAGTTTTTAAAGAACAACGGTGTGGATGCTTATTTCTCTGGATGTCTCACACTCACACTCATTCCAGACTCGAGGGTAAAGAAACAGGACTACATCCTTGCGGTTGATGTGTCGGATGAAGTCTACCAGAAAATGCGAGAGCAAACAGATAGGCGAATCATCAGATTTGATGTTATGCGACATGTAACCGAGGATGTACAAGAGCAGTATCGAATGGCTGAATACTATCTATATCTGTATCAATCAGCGCATTGTGTTGTAACGACGCGGCTTCATGCGATGCTTCCCAGTATTGCACTGGGTACACCGGTATTGTTTATCAACGACATTCTTGACGATGACGACGTAAGATTTAGTGGTCTATCAAACCTCGCCTATAACCTGAGTTCAAAAGACTATATCAAGAATCCTAAAAAATATAACATAGATAGACCTCCAAAGAACTCAAAAGAGTATATGACTATCAAACGAGAACTTGAGAAAAGATGTGAAGCATTTACTGGATTTGACGATAAATCTAGCTACCTTTCATCAGATGTTGCAGGTCTTTTATCAGATATCAACCTCCAGCAGGCATTACTAAGCGGCCTTGATGAGATGGGGAAGCTACGACATATAGTCGGTAGGCTCAATAACGAACTTTCACACAAAGTACACCACGTCGAGGAACTTGCTGCTGAAGTTGAGAGATTGAATAGTGTGTTGGATACTATACATCAATCCACCTCCTGGAGAGTAACGAAACCATTACGAGCAGTTGGAAGGCGTATCCGAAGATAATATGAAAAAAAATCGACTTATTGTCGATGCAGGGGCTATTGCTGAGCCAAACCGTAGCGGCGTGGGCCATACGGCGCATCGTCTCGTCCTTGGGCTTGCAAATGACCATAAGTTTACGAGCATGTACGATATCGTACTTGTCGTCGCATTTAACAAAGTGAATCTCATCGACAAAGAGCTGAGAGACAAAGTGCGTGTTCGACGAGTATTTATCCCTGGTCGATTCATGAACGCGCTCGTGCGATACCGTTTACTCCCGCCGATGGACGTATTTTTTGGTCGAGGTGTATACTTGTTTCCAAATTTCAAGAACTGGCCTCTTGTCTGGTCAAAATCTATTACCTATATCCATGATGTGTACTTTCGGGTGAACCGTGAACATATCGAGCCGCGAAACCTTAGCTTTCTCGAACGACATGTCGAAACGTTCATACGACGCGCCGACGAGATCGTCACCGTCTCTCACCATGCAAAGACAGAAATAGAGCACTTTTTCCCCCAGGCGCGAGGAAATGTGTCTGTGGTATACAATGGCATCGACAAAAAAGAGTTCTATCCTCGGAGCTTGGATGAACAGCGGGCTGTTGCTGAGAAATACCTTATAGCACCGGGCGAGTACTTCATGTACCTGAGTAACCTTGAGCCTCGCAAAAATGTCGGGACACTTCTCGATGCGTACAAGTACTACTCCGACCGTAATAGTGATAAGAAACAGCTCGTACTTGTCGGCGGGATGGGCTGGAATAACGAGGCGATCGTACGTAAGATACAGGATATGCAAAAAAAAGGGTATGGAGTAGTAAAACCCACCAAGTATGTGCCAGACGAGGACATCCCTGCGCTTCTCAGCGGAGCAGTGGCACTTGTGCATCCGGCGTACTACGAGGGGTTTGGGCTGTCACCTTTGCAAGCAATCGCGTGCGACACGCCCGTTATCGTTGGGAATAACTCCTCGATACCCGAGGTAGTTGGATCTAATTATCGCGGGTATGTGGATATCACGGACGCGCGGTCAATTGCTTCAAAGATGGAAGAGGCTGCAAAAGGCAAAACAAAGATCGATGTAAGCATGAAGAAGCAGGCGGACCGATTCACCTGGCGCAAATCAACAGATGACCTAGTGAAGGTAATCGCCTCTCTGGAGTATAATAGGTAGTATATGGCAAAAATAGCGCGTGCTACAGTGAACTGCTACATTGATGTGACACAACTCGTCCACTGGGACGGTAAGCTAACTGGTATCCCTCGGGTTATGCATGAACTCGCGGTGAGATTTAGTAATGGCGAGAATGTCCGCTTCGTGAGTTGGGTAAAAGAGCTGAAGAGCTATTGTGAAATTAACTTCTCTGCGACAGTGTCGGCGGGATCGATCGTCTATATTCGGGCGAACGAAGAGTTCGCGCCCTTGCCTGTAGATTCGGGAAATACCGCACCACGACATGCATCCAGCCAAGGAGCAAATGCAAACACAAAGGTACTGCTCAAAAAGGTGGTCAATAAAGCAATCGATAGCACCAAGCATATTCGTGGTGGAGCGCCCGCTCGTATCCGCCACCAAATTGCAAAAGTCCGCGTCCATAGCTATAAACGGGTTACCCTCGCTACGGGAGACAGTGTGTTTATTCCGTGGGGAGAATGGTGGGACAAGAACTTCCTTTCGATGGTAGTCGCGGCGCACGAGCGTGGCGCGAAAGTCTCGACCATCATCCACGATGTCGGACCGATGATAGTACCCCATCTATCGGGAAATTCTGCGAGCCTCGCTGATTATTGCCAGACTGTCGTACCGGTCTGTGATCGAGTGTTTGTAAATTCTCAGTATACAAAAAAGACGCTCACGGGGTGGCTCGAGGAGCGCAAGCTGCCGATTCCCCCAATTTCCGTATTTACAATTGGGGATAATTTCGAACATAAGACACCAAAGAAACCCTCGGCAAAAGCGTTTGTCGACAGTGGACTCAAGGGCAATGACTTCATCCTGACGGTAGGAACTGTTGAGCTCAAAAAAAATCACATCTTTTATTACTACGTGTATCATCTCGCAGCAGAGCGAGGGATAGAGTTGCCAAAACTAGTGATAGCTGGACGACGTGGTCATGGGACTAAAACAAACATTGATATTATGATGAGTGATCCGCGGCTGAAAGATAAATTTGTGTTCTTGTTTGATACGAGCGACGAAGAGCTTGCGTGGTTGTATGCAAATACAAAGTTTAGTTTGTTTGCTAGCTTTTACGAAGGGTGGGGCATGCCACTTGCCGAGAGTCTATTCCACGGTGCGCCTGTGATTAGTGCCCGCTCAACAAGCCTTATCGAGATTGGTGATGGAGTCATCGACCGATTCACTCAGGCTTCGACTGACGAATGTCTCGGTGCTATCCAAACGATGCTTGATGAAAAGTATCTTGCGGATAAAAAACGCAAAGTTGCAACCTACACCCCTGCGCTGTGGGAAGATGCATATGACATGATAGCAACCAAGATGATAGAGGAGGATATGTTATGACAATGATAAAAGTATTGCAGTTTAGTCCCCATAACGAAAATTGTGGCGTCGGAAAATACCAAGAGCAGTTCGTGAAGGAGATCGAGAAAGCATCGAAGACCCTTGAGGTTGAAACTGAGTTCTATGACTCATCGCAGTATAAAACTCGTGTGATGTCGGATGAAGAGCTGGCGGCAGAAATGACAAAGCTCACCCAGACTCTTATTGATGGCAAATACCAAATTCTGCACATTCAGCACGAGTTCGGACTGTATTCGAAAGATGAATTCGCACAGATGGTCGCAGCGGGCAAGGCTGCAGGTGTAAAGGTCGTGGTAACGGTCCACCTCTCGCCAGCTCTTGCGTTTACGCGTACTCCGCGCGACGGAGTCAGCCTTCGTAGCGCTGTTCATGTTGTGAGGCAACGTCGACTTCAGGGGATATTTGAGAATCGTCACATCGAAGCGTTTCGTGACTGCGATCTACTCATTACTCACAACAACGGAGCGACGGCTTCACTGATCGCGTATAGAGTCTCAAGGGACAAGATTTTTCAGATGCTCCATCCGGTACTTGATCCTGCGGATAAATCAGTCCGTAGTACCGAGCTATCAGAAAACCTTCATCGCAAAGAAGGTGACGTCATCATGTCGATGGTAGGGTATATGCACAAGTTCAAGGGTCATGAAGATGCCATACGATCACTGAGCTACTTACCAGATAACTACAAACTAGCGATACTTGGTGGTATGCAGCCTGTGAGTGATGAGTTAAATATCTACAACCATCTCACAAACGTCATCCTCGAGCTTGGACTCAAAGATAGAGTATATATCACGGGTTATGTTGCGGATGATGATTATCTCAATGCACTGATTCGCGAATCCGACGTATGTGTATACCCATATAACAACGCATACTATAGCCAAGTGTCATCGGGCGCACTTAACCTCGCATTTGCAAATGACAAGCCCGTCCTGGCATATGCTGTCGACAGTTTCGTTGAAGCGAGCAAAGAGTTTGGGCAGATTGTATTTACAAGCGCGGCAGCGTATTATGAACTCGCACGCGAAATCAAGCGTATCGATATCGACGCGCAGAAGTCAAAGGTGCGTGAGTTTTCGACAAAGTATAGCTGGAAGATGTCAGCAAAAAATATCGCCGAAAAGTATCACGAACTTGTAGATTAGAGCGCCGTTATAATTTCAGATATTCGATAGGAATACCATCATCGGTGCCATTGTTGGTATCAAATTCCGTCCGTAGGTACCATTCGCCAGCAACCTCTGTTTTCGTGGTGTAGCGGATAGATGCACTAGGGTCGATAGACACTGCTGTCGGTTCGCCTGTTTTTAGATTTATTTTCTTGACTGTTGTCGTAGTCGAGAGGTTCCTCGGCTTTTCAAGCGGAATGTAGGTTAGCTTGTAGGGAATCGTATCGGTAACCTTTATGCCACTATTTAGCACTCCTTGTGATCTATCAAATTCTGTCTGATAATAGTTCACGTTATTAACACTTACGATACCGGCGACCTGAACAATCGATCCTGGTGCGATGCTGACGGTGCCAATTTGTTTGTCGGCGAATGGGTCAACTTTGTAGGTGCTTGTGACGACACTCACTGAGTATGGCGTTGAGAGAGGGGTAAAATCGATGTCGTGAAACGCTGTACTTTTTGTTGCGAGCACTAATCCGCTAGTACCGTTAGCTTTGGTTCTGAAGTACCACTCACCATTTAGGTATACCTTGTCTTGCATGAATTGATCGGATGCCGCTGGAGTGACACTATTTGTCTGGTTTGTCCTGAGATTTATCACGTTGCTCGGCTCGGCTATTCGCATGTAGCGAGGATTGTCGAGAGGGGTAAATGAGATGTTTGAAACATTTGTTGCCAAGAAAGCAGAATCGTTACCATTTGCCGTATCAAATGCGGTCCGGAAATACCACCGACCATCTACGAATATTTTACTGGTGAATTGCGCATATGTGCCTGTATCGAACGCTGCGGTGCTCGTTTTTTTGCCTGAAGATGGCTGCACTTTACTCATCGATTGCGTTGTCATCATAAACCGCGGGTCATCGAATGATTCGTATTTTATATCCGCAACATTTGCCGAGTCGAACGCTTGGTATGATCCATTAGCACTATCAAATTCAGTCCGGAAATACCATTTGTTATTGAAGAATACTTTATCTACAAAGCGAAGTTGTTTGCCCGCTGGGAAAGAGACGCTCGTCGATTCACCTGTAAGCGGGTTATACTTGACTGCATCTGAGGTGAGTATCATCCATCGAGGGTTGTCCAGAGGAGTAAACCGAAAGTCAGTCGACGGGCCAAACCAATCGTTCCATACACGCCAGAAGTTACGGTTGCCATAGGCACTGCACGAGTCGCCGGTGCCGTACATATTATTTAAGGCTGCTTGGTTCGGTTGGTAAGGGGTGTATGTGTATAGTGCAGCAGTCGCCTTCGACTGAATGTTTAGCGTAGATCCACCACAACTAGCGGTAGGATTTAATGCCACATAGTTTGAGCTGTACCAGTTGCCGTACTTATCTTTAAGCATGACCCCAGGACCAAGTCGTTTATAAGGCCACCAAGACTGTTCCATATTGTCTAGATATCCGCGGAGCAGGTTTGCTGCCTCATCCATCTGGAGAGAAAATCCTCCCCATTCTTGTCGACAGTTTGGAGAATTGTTTGGACCATCGTCAGGACAGTGAGCGCCCATCGCAAACAAGTACTGATCGGGCATAGGCCACTCATCTCGAGTCAGTGGGCCTGGTGATTCGGTAGCTAATTTGATGATAAGTGCCTTCGGGCTGATTTGATACTTCTTCGCAGAGTTTGAAATCATCTGGGCGACGCTGACGGCGCCTGAAGGTACCTGTGGAGTGCCGTCTGCGTTGAACTTCCCATAGTTGTTCGCGGGATTCGAGAGACCAGGTTCTGTTTTCGGTACCTCGTAGTATTCAGTGAGGCAAGTGAACGGAGGACTGACACCGAAGGTATTCTTCGCGTAGTTGGCGCGAGTCCCACCACCGTACTCAGAGCTCTTCACGCCCCATCGGTCACAGCTTGGGAGTAGTCGTTTGAGGAACGCGTCGATTTCTGATGTACTCATCGAGTTTGCGTCTGCAAATTGAGAATCAGAAATAATGAGCTCAGCACGCCAGTCTGCCGCCGCAACTGCATGAGCCGGTGGCGTGGATGCGACCGATGACAAAATAGTCGCTATGGCAAATACGAGGAATGCGCGTCTCATTGCTGTACCTCGTAGGTTAGTGTTTTTGTCACAGAGCTACCGTTGTATGGGGTAACGACGAGATCCATACTCCAGGAACCTCTACCAAGAGCCGAGAGTGGAACTGAGAATCCCGCGCATGTCGAAAACTCTGGCTGGTAGATGATGTCAGCAGTGTTGTCGTAGGTACGAGCACCGTTTGTGATATGTAGCTTACATGTGCCCGCCTCGTATCCCTTGAGAGAAGTGGTGATTACAACCGTATCGTCTTTTTTCTCCGCCGACATCTCAATCGTGTCGTTTGAGGAAGGGGGAAGAACAACAACGCCCGGGGTGCCGTTCTCTTGTGCGTTATTGAGGTATTCTTGCTTTTTGTCTAGGTCTGCTTGGTCTGATTTCTTCTTGTCCTCGGCGGATAGGGTGTTTGAAGTATTTGAGGCACTATCATTGGTGACAAATGGCCAACGATTCCCAAGCTTCGCCCACACCAAATAGCCGATTGCGATAAGTAGGATCGCGACGATGACAAGGAGTAGATTTCTGCTAGTGTGAGCTCTGTTTATTTTTTTCATGAATATCACTTTTCGTTAATATCTTAGCATAAGTGGCATGTTATCGCAAGTATGAGCTACGTCTCGAGATTATCTATCAGGACGCCTTTGTCGAGGTTGTTTGTCGTGTCCCACTCTGTACGTAGGTACCACTTGCCACCGATGTACGTTTTGGTTGTGTATCTGAGCTCGTAACTGGCACTCAAAGCTGACGTGTCGGGCTCCATCGTGATGAGGTTCACCTTACTCGTGTCTACTTTTGTTTTAATCGTTCTTGGATTATCGAGCGGTACGTAGATTGGTTTTTGCGCGACTGGGGACAACTTATCGGCGGGAAAACCGAGGTTGTTTGAATAAGTCGTGTCCCACTCCGTGCGTAAGTAATCCTTTCCATTCACGGTAATTTTGTGAGTGAAGTTGATAATCATCCCGGCTGGATATATCGTCGGGAGCGCTACTTCTTGCGACGGAATATACTTCTGGGCATCTTCGGTGAGTTTCATCGAGACAGGGAATGCTATTTCATTGAGCGGTTGATAGGGGATTTCTTCAATCGCCGATGAAGGGATGGCAAGCGATTTATTGTCTACGGAATCAGCCTCGGTACGATAGTATGTCTGGTCAAGCCGAATCTTTGAGGTGAACTTAGTCTGTGCGGATTGTAAGTAGCTATTGGTCACTTGACCTGAGAATGGGTTCACAAGTGCCGCGCCTGCTTTGACCTGCATATATCGAGGCTGTTCAAATGGTTTGAATGTCGATGGGGTGGTGGATGGGGCGTCAAGGTACCACGGCGCACTATGTGTCGTGTCCCATTCTGTGCGGTAATAGTCTTTTCCACCGAGAGTGATCTTGCTTGAGAACTTCAGAGACCTCCCTGCTTCATACACGGTTAGATCAATAGGACTGTCTGTCTGGAGAATTGGCGAGTATTTCGTCATGGGACGGGTGAGCTCTCGCCACTCGGGTTGGGGTAGAGCGATAGGCTGGATATCTTCAAGGTCGGTAATTGGTATACCTTGACGAGTGTCATAACGCCAGTCCCATTCCGTTCTAAGGTACCATATGCCATTTTTTTCGAATTTATCGATAAAGAATAGCTCTGTTCCTGGCTGGAGAGTCGTGGAATATTTCTCGAGTGTGTCGGCATTGTACTTGTTGGTCTGCTTGGCGACCTTCATCCAGCGCTGCGAGTCGAGGGGGTGAAATATGAAGTATGGGAGGTAATTCTTATAGTAATCGCTCGCATTGCGCTTAATCCTATCCATTTGGGAGATCACATTTGTTCCTGGGCATGAGGTCTGACCGACTTGATAATGTCCGACAACTGCGTCACCGAGCGGACCGGTACCAGCAGGATCGATGCGATACGGTGCTAGTTTGTAGCCGATCATTTGACTAAGCGATGTGTACGCCGGGTCAGAAAGTGTCTTGTACCTGTAGTCTCCGATGAGAGAGATGCCGACGGTATTTTCGTTGTTGTAGTAAGCGTGCCCACCTTGCACCTCAACCTGATACCGACGCGCATAGTCGTGGTCGTAGTACCGACCTTGGAATATGTTACCTTTGGAGTCTATGATGTAGTTGTAGCCGATATCTCCCCACCCTAGGTTGCGCGCATGATACTGCCATATCGCCCTGACATCCGCATAACTATCTGAGCTTTCGCCGGTAGCGGTATGGTGAACGATGACGCGATTGAGTTTGTGGTAGGTTGGTGTCCACTCAGAACTATTTGGCTCGGGACTACCCCATTCGGCACGACTGATGATTCTCGGTTGGCTCGTCGAGGCGCTGACTTTTGGCATAAATACACTGCCGAGCTGCTGGAGTATATTTTGTGAGGCGCTGGTCTTGCTTCGCGAATCGATAACGCTAAGCGATGATTGAGAGAGATCAACGGTTGCCGAAGGGTCGGTCTTTGAGCCAGAAAGAGTGAGACGATACTGGATATCCTCGATAGAATCGGCGATAGCGAGGATTGACTTGTTTGCCTCGGTATTTTCTTTGCCCTCTCTTTGGTCGGCTTCAATCTTGCGCCACTCTGTCCAGGTTGAGCCGTTCTTTGTCCTCATTTCAATCTGAGCGCCTTCATTGCTGCTTTGATTCCAGTTGAGAGCAACTGCATTTGGTTTGTTTGTTGTACTGATTACGGGCGACTCGTAGGTGACGATTTGACTCGGGTTGGCAGATATCACGCGAGGAATTGTATCTGTCTGTGTATTACCATTGACACGAAGTTCTCCCGTTTTGAAATCAAGGTTCATATCTTCAGACGACACGTGTGTTATTTGAGGCGTAGTGGTAGTATCATCATATATAAACCAGCTGATTGCAAGAAGTACGGCGACGACAGGTACCGCGATAAACTTGAGTATCGCCGCACGAGTTTTTCTTGGTTTTCTTGCCGTTAACATCTTAACTATTTTATAATACTTAAGGTATTTCTTCAAATCTTCACATGAGCGAGCACCTCTTTAGTAAGTGACCCGCAGTTATTTGATGATTGTGATTCTATTGTCAAGCTGGTTAAGAATCGTCTGGTCCATTGCAGGAGAGGTAATAATTTGAATTTCTTCCGTTGCCGCACATGGATTAAGAAACCTAGGGAGTTGACTATTTTGTCCTTTTGATATGAGCCAACCAACCCCGTCGCAACGACTTTTCTCTTCATTAACAGTAGAAGTAAAAATGGTTCCAATCGTGTCACCATTTATGTTTTCACCTGTGAATACAAACGTTTTTTTGTGACGGAGCGTTCCATCCTCGGCTGTTTTTGCGATGTCATCAGCAGCATTAACTGAGACGTTGCTATTGCGCTGAAGAAGTTTCGTGAAGCTGTCCATATTTTGACCAAACATAAGAGGAAGCATAAGGAATACTACAGCCATAAGACCTAATGTATTTATCATACCAACTCGCGAAGCGATAAGCCACGAAGCGCGCGTTGCCCCTTCTGTAAGAGGAATCCATAAAATACAGAGGGTATACGCAAGAAGTTTTGTAAAAAAGTAGGCAGGGTGGCCAAGTGTAATTAGCTGGTAGGTAAAGAGCAGGGCGGTAAATATGAGTGGTGGAAGGACGATAGCCGTGAGTCTTTTTGCTCTCAACTTATCGCTGACGAGACTGCTCGAGATAACGATTATCACGAGTCCGATGATGATGGCAGCCAAGGTGGTGCTAATGCCAAAGATCCCCCCATCATCGTTTATCTGACTTGTGCCCTGTGTGGAGAAATTTTTGTTAATCAATATCTGGATAGCGATGGGTGCGAGCGCGAAGAGTCCTAGCGCTAGTGTCGCGATGATTTGTTTACGAGATGCAACTCTCCGATTAATGACATCAACAATAAGAGGGAGGTGTGCGACGCCGAGGATAACACCGACAACCGGTGATGCGAAAAGCCAGCCTTGTGCAACCGCGGCAACAAGAAGAAGTGAAATCGCAAAAAGTACTATGAGTGAGTTTAGCTGAGCCTGTTTTTGAATCTTGTACGGTGCTTCAAGAATTGTCGCAATAAGCAGAAATGTAAATACGAGGGCACCTAAGAAGGTAACGAACCCGAATTGCAATGAGCCCCAGAATACAAGTAGCTGAATAAGTGTTGAAGCAAAGACGAATGTACCTATAGAGTTAACAGAGTGTATGTGACTAGCGGCCTTCTGCACCGCTGACCATAACAATTGATGGAATATGAATAAGGCTATAAAGTACCATCCAAAGACTGTTACTATATAGAAGCTTAGATCGAGTGGAATCGTATTATCCCCGAAGAAATGTAGACCTGTACCCTTCCATAGATATGCATTAGTGAAATGCCAGCCCTGTGGATATGCAGTCAAAGTCTTCCAAGCAATCTGGTCCTTTATCTGGTCGTATGGTCCGTATACATACCCATTCGCTTCGTATGTCGTTTGAATGATAGAGAGGTGCGCAGAGTTGTCGTACCCATTAGTTATAATCTGAATACTACTTGCTAAATTTGGGTCAGATACATAGAAGCTTCCTCCCATAATAGCGATTCCAAGAGTAGAGAGGAGTATCGATAGGAGCGTTTGTCTGAGAGTAGGTAGCCTCACTTGATTTATAGTGATGTCAGGCTTATTCACTAGTACTTTGTAGGCAACGAGGTAAGTGACGAGAAAACTAAGCAAATAGACGGGAAGGGGCATGGTGATATGAGCTACCCAGGCATATGTTGCGATAGTCATTATCCACGCCGAGAATACAAGGAATGTCGCAATTAATCGAGTTGAGATCGGCCGAAAAAAGCCGTTCTTGAAAAGTGGAGCAAATAGAGCAAGTGCAGCGAGAGCAAGAGCTGCTCCATATGTATAATAGGGAGTGAAGTTAAGAATAAGCCCTATCGCAAGAGCAATAGTAAATAACGGGTTCTTCGTAAATGTTTTCCATCTCATATCATGTATAATTATACGTTAGAAATGAAGGTTTTTGGTAGAGATGTGTCGAGACTTAGGAACTATATGTTCATTGGCCTTTTGGCGTTTACCGTAGAGTATCTATCGTTTATTTTTTTATTCTCCTCTCTAAAAATTGACGCTACTGTTGCGCAGCCACTTAGCTTCTTAGTCGGTTTAAGTGTTAGCTTTATCGGGAGTCGCTTCTTCACGTTTAAGCCATCAAAGGATGAGACGCATGCAAATAACTCCGCGTCCCAGGCGGCATCATTTCTTGCATTGGGGCTGGTCAATACATCCGTATCAACAGCACTAATGGTTCTATTCGCGACATACATGGGCGTATCTCCTAAAGTCGCAAAAGTTTTGATTATGGGGATGATTGTTGCTTGGAACTATTTTATCCTTGGCAAACTTATCTTTAAAACAGAGCCAGCAGATTGATTACCTAGAGAGTTTAATTGATATCTCCTGGTGTAGGTCGCGCAATCGGCGCTCAGTTGTTTCAATCTTGCGACGTTGATTAAACAGGATGTATACAAGTAGGACAATGACAGTGGTCTGGACTATATCGAATGTGCTTAGGTCATTTGATTCGAAAATCTCGCGTCCGGTCCATAGATTATATGCTGGGAATGAACCGACTATCACGAGTAGGATGATAGCCCACAGAAGTAGTTGTCTGATAAATCGCTGAGATGAAATTTTTTTCATCTTGTACTGCGTAAACATATTAACGAATGCCAGCAGGACGAGGGGGATATTTAGCGCAATAAGAAGTAGGTATCTCATTCAAAAAACTCCACAACCCTACGCTTGATAAGGCTTTTTAAAATATTAAATGCATACCAGTTACTTTGACCCTTTCCTTTGGAATAGTCGGAATATATCGCCTTAATAGGATGTTCGGTGATCGTAAGGCTAATCTGTTTTGCGCGCCAAATCATCTCAGAGCAGAACTCGTATCCGCTAGTTTTCCAGCGAAGTGACTCGAGCGCCTTTCGAGAATAGACACGAAGACCAGACTGAGAGTCGGTTGATTTTACTCCGAACAGAATGTAAGTGATGAAGCTCAATCCCCAGTTACCAAGGACTTTTACCCTTGACATGCCACTGTTATCGATAAGGCGACTTCCGATGAGAATATCGGCGTTT
>CAZNEX010000008.1:0-11032 GCA_964572775.1 uncultured Candidatus Saccharibacteria bacterium | reverse complement strand
TATACATGCAACGACATCTTCCGGTGCATGTTGACCGTCGGCGTCCATTGTTGCAGCAATATCGTACCCGTTCTGATTTGCATAGCTGAGGCCAGTGGCGGTTGCGCCTCCGGCTCCACTATTGAGTATGTGGTTGACGACATGTGCACCACCCTTCAAAGCCATTAGTGAGGTGTCGTCGTATGAGCCGTCATTGACGACGACAATGTCCGCAGTTAACTTTGACGATTTGAAAATGCCTCGTGCTTCTTTGACGACAGTCTCGATGACGGCACCTTCGTTGTATGCGGGGATGATGACGCACACTCGTTGTTTACTAACATTACTCATTGGTCATCATTATATATCGAAGCAGTGCACTTGTTAACCTTCATATCCATTCGGGTTTTGTGTCTGCCACTTCCATGTGTCGCGACAGGCATCTTGGATAGATAGTTCCGTTTGCCATTTGATGAGCTGTAGTGCTTTCGTGGCGTCGGCGTAAAACTCAGGAAGGTCACCAACGCGGCGAGCGGCAATCGTGTAGGGGACGTTAACCCCCGTCGCTTCTTGGAAGGCGTGGAGGAGCTGAAATACAGAAACGCCCTTGCCCGATCCGAGGTTGATCACGTCAAATCCCGGTTGCAGGTGCTCAAGCGCGGTGACGTGGCCTCGCGCAAGGTCCATGACGTGGATATAGTCGCGGATACAGGTACCATCAGGGGTTGGATAGTCGTCTCCAAACACGCTCAGCTCATCGCGTCGACCGACGGCGACTTGTGTGATAAATGGCATGATGTTGTTTGGAAACCCTTGAGGGTCCTCCCCGATAGTCCCCGAGGGGTGTGCACCGATCGGGTTGAAATAACGTAGCGCCACATATGCAACCTGCGGGTCGCTTGCTGCAGTGTCGCGCATGATTTGCTCTATCATAAACTTCGTCTGACCATAGGGATTTGTGATCCCAATTCCCGTCTGCGAGGTCTCGACGTAGGGGATTGGGGCGGTGCCGTAGACCGTTGCCGACGAGCTAAAGATAAGCCTAGAGACAGAAAATTCGCGCATTACTTCGAGAAGCGTGACAGAACCCCCCACATTGTTGTCATAATATTCCAGCGGTTTTTGGACTGATTCGCCGACAGCCTTTAGCCCAGCAAAATGTATCACAGCATCAAACTTGTTCTTGGTGAACACCTCATCAAGCTTCGCTTTGTCACGAAGATCGATCTGTGAGAATGGGATATTTGTACCTACCAGCTTTTCGACGCGTCCGATGACGGCTTGATTGCTATTGACCAGACTATCGACAACATAAGCAGTATGACCCGCCTCGTAAAGTGCGACCAGAGTATGCGATCCTATGTAGCCAGCACCACCTGTGACAAGAATATTCATATAGTTACTATAACACCGGCATGCTGCAGTTTGAAAGATGTTACAATATCAACTATAGCCAGTAAATGACAGAGGGGAGATATAATGAAACTTTTAGTAACATGTGGTGGTCAATACTAATATGATTACCGTTATTATAGCAGGAGGGTCAGGCACGCGCCTGTGGCCGCTCTCTACACCTACAAAGCCCAAGCAACTCCTGGCTCTTTCGAGTAACCGCACACTCGTTCAGCAAGCTTATGACCGTGCAGCACGTCTCGGTGATACGGTGCTGGTTGTGACCGAAGCAAGCCATGCAGCTGATCTACGAGCGCAACTTCCAGAATTACCAGATGAAGCATTTCTCATCGAACCAGGCCGTCGCGGTACTGCACATTGCATCGTCTTTGCACTTGATTACATTGCACGGCATTATGACGCCTCTGAACCTGTCGCATTTATTCATTCAGATCACAACGTGCGCGATCTTGATGGCTTTGCGCGTTCATTTGCAACAGCTGCTAAAACATCGCAGGACAACAGCGAGATTGTGTTGATCGGGATTGAGCCAACCTTTCCATCGACCGGCTTCGGTTATATTAAACGCGATGGCGTAATTGACGAGCAGGCAGGTGTATATAATGTCGAAAGCTTCAAAGAAAAGCCTAATTACGAAACAGCACTTGAGTATGTCGAGTCTGGACACTACCTGTGGAATTGTGGGTATTTTGTCGGCTCAGTCGATACCTTCTTGCGTGAAATGCAGTCGAGCGCCACAGAGTTGCTGGCAAATTATGAACGCCTATCGAAAATATCCGAGCATGGTAGCGATGAATACAACCAAGCGTATCTCACCCTTGATAACCAAGTGATTGATATTGCACTAATTGAAAAAGCCAGTCAATTAGCAGTTGTATCAGCTAATTTTGACTGGGTGGATATCGGCAACTTTAAGGATCTCCATGATGTAGTGCCTAAAGATGAGGCTGGTAATTATCAAAGCGGTGATAACATTCATACCATTGAAGTAGAAAATATGTATATTCGTAACGAAGAGCCCGACAAGCCAGTCGCAGTCATCGGACTAGATAATGTAATCGTTGTAAATACACCAGATGGTATTTTGGTTGCACGTAAAGATGTCAGTGCAAAATGCGGTGATATCGCAAAGAAACTACAAGCCTAACCAATAGATAATAGTTGTATAATACGCAACATTGATTAACAGATACAGACTGTTGTAATATTTACATTTTGTTACATACTTGGACTAGTTACGAGTAAGCTAGTAGCATGATGAAAACAAAACAGGATCAAACAAAATGTGCGGCATAGTTGGCTATGTTGGTGATCGCGAGGCTCAAGCTGTCTTGCTATCTGGGCTAAAACGGCTGGAGTATCGCGGCTATGATAGCGCTGGAATTGCTACCATGAGCCAAAAGCATCAAGTTACTTTGCTCCGTGCCAAAGGTAAGGTGGCCGAACTTGAGGCTAGGCTGTTAGATAATAAAACTGACGACAAAATCGGTATCGGTCACACGCGCTGGGCGACGCACGGTGAACCGTCAAAACGCAATGCTCATCCGCATAATGTCGGCGCAATTTACCTGGTGCACAACGGTATAATCGAAAATTATCAAGAACTAGAGTCAATGCTGAAAAGGCACGGTTATGAGATGAAGAGCGATACCGATAGCGAGGTGTTGGCGGCCCTAATCGACTATCTTTACCAGCAAACCAAACATTTCCGAGAGGCCGTTCAGGCCGCCCTATCGATGGTAGTTGGCGCTTACGGCATCGCTGTTGTTTGTCAGGATAATCACGATGAAGTTATCGTGGCACGGCGAGGTAGCCCATTGATAGTTGGCCTTGGTGAGGGCGAAACATTTATTGCTAGCGATGCTTCGGCGCTTCTTGGCTATACCAAGCAGGTTGTTTATCTTGAAGACGGCGAGATCGGTTCATGTACACGGCGCGGTCTTGAGTTATTTGATAGTCAGCTGCAATCAGTCGACGTGGCAGTCGAGACGCTTGAGTTTGACCTGGAGGCAATCCAAAAAAAAGGCTACGATCATTTTTTGCTAAAAGAGATTCATGATCAGCCAGAAACCGTTCGGTCAACCTTGGGCGGACGAATTAATCTCGATCCACTGCGCGCTCAACTAGGTGGGATCAACATGACGGCGGCCGAACTGCGCGAAGTCGAAAATGTACTAATCATCGGTTGCGGGACAGCTTATTATGCCGGATTATTGTCAGGTTATATAGCCGCACAGTTTACGAGAGGTGTGACGATTCATTCTGAAGTGGCTAGTGAATTTCGCTACCGCGCTTCAAATCTACCGAAAAATACTGTTGCACTGATCGTCAGTCAAAGCGGTGAAACGGCTGATACCCTAGCTTGTTTAAATGAGTTAAAGCGCCGTGGCATCAAGTGCATCGGTGTCGTCAATGCGGTCGGCAGTACCATTGCCCGCGCCGTTGATGACGGCGTTTATGTCCATGTTGGTGCCGAAATCAGCGTTGCTAGTACAAAAGCATTTACTTCTCAAGTTGCTGCCATGCTAATATTTTTCCTTATGATTGCACAAGCAAAAGGTATCGACGGGGCCGAGCTGCACAAGTACGTGACAGAACTGAGTGAATTGCCAGATGAGATCGAAAAGGTTATCGAAAAACATGAACCCGAGATTAAAAATATTGCCAAAAAATATCATGATTATCAGCACGCCATCTACACCGGACGTGACGCTCTCTATCCGATCGCACTGGAGGGTGCCCTCAAGCTCAAAGAAGTCAGCTATATTCATGCCGAAGGTTATGCCAGCGGTGAACTCAAGCATGGTCCGATTGCCTTAATCGATGACAACTTTTTCGAGGTTTGTTATATCCAAGACAACTGGCTGTACGAAAAAAGCATTAGCAATATCAAAGAAATCAACGCTCGCGGCGGACATATCTTTGCTATGACCAACAGCTTCAAGAAATTACCAGTCGAATCTGTCGTTTCGATATCTACCAAACTAGATACCTTGGTACCACTGCTATTTAATGTCTTGTCACAGCTATTTGCATATTATGTAGCGGTCGAACGTGGTAATAACATTGATCAGCCTCGGAATTTAGCCAAGAGTGTAACGGTTGAATAGTTTGCAGCTAATTTCGTACGATTTTGCTATTGTTCACTCCTGGCTTAAGCTCTACAATACCTAGTAACAAGGGGGAGTTGTGGAAGAAGTAAGTGATAATCAAAATGATGGGCAATCTAAAAAAGTAGACAAGACGAGCCTCAAGACTCGGCTTCGAGCGTGGCTGGCTACCAAAAAGGGCAAGACGGTATCGATTTTACTGGTATTGCTTATTCTACTCGCGGCATTGCTGCTGATTCCAGCTTTTCGTGATGGGACATTTGGCCAAGTTGTCAGGAAAACTGTTGTCGTGACTGTGCTCGATGATCGTAGCAATCAGCCGGTTTCAAGCGCAACTGTCAAGATCGGTGATGTCTCGGCCGAAACCGATGCCAAGGGCGTCTCTAGCCTAAAAAACGTCAAAGCCATCAAGAGCACTATCGAGGTTACGAAGACAAATTATGAGGCAAAAACTAGCACTTATACGGTGCCGTTCTTTGCTGGAGATGGCAACAAACAAGTTTCGCTTCATGCCACTGGCAAATCATATGTTGTCAATGTAGTAAATGCTGTTTCTTTACAGCCAACTGCCGGTGCGACTATAAAATCAGGTAGCGCGAGTGCCGTCAGCAGCAATGATGGTAAAGCAACACTTGTCTTGCCATACCAAAACGACGAACAAACTGTATCGATCGGCCAAAATGGATACCTTGACGCTTCAACAAAAGTTGCAACCAGCAAAGATCAGCCGACGATTGATGTCAAGTTAGTACCGAGTGGCAAGATCACCTATCTCAGCAAAGCAACCGGCACGATCAATGTTATGCAATCTAATCTCGATGGTAGTGAATCTCAGATAATCGCTCAAGGCACCGGACGTGAAGACGATGCTCAAACTACATTGCTGTCTTCGCGCGACTGGAAATATTCGGTGCTTTTGACTCGAAAAGATAGCAAGATTAACCAGCTATATTTGATAGATGCGGCCTCAAAACAAAAGACTTTGATCGATGAAGGCGAAGTCAGTTTCGACCTAAAAGGCTGGTCGGGTCATGTGTTTGTCTATACGGTTTCACGCTATAACCAGCAAGCTTGGGAGTCAAACAATAGCTCGCTAAAATTTTATAATGCTGACAATAAGTCGCTTAAAGACGTTGACAATACGAGCGCAAAGTACGATGAAGCCTCGGGAAACTATCGCACTGAATACTACTCGGGTGTATTTATCCTCGATAATGAAGTCGTCGCCACTAAATACTGGAGTTATGGCAACCACTTTGGCTACAGCTACACCAGTGATGAAAAGACCGATATGAGCTTGGTGTCAATCAACCCAAATTCACTTGCCAAAAACACCAAGAAAACTTGGCAGCAAGATAGCCGTACCTCGATGGACTCGCGACTTTATGAGCCGCAGGCAGTGTATGTGCAAATTTCGCCAAACTACGACACAACTAAAGCTAGCTATTATGAATACGAAAAAGGCGCAGTAGAGCAAAAAACTGACATAGATAACACCAAGTTTACCCAGAGCTACCCAACTTACTTGATTTCACCAAGTGGCAAAAAGTCGTTCTGGTATGATGATCGTAATGGCAAGAAAACCTTGTTTGTTGGTGATTTGTACGGCAAAAATGAGCAGAAAATAGCTGATTTATCAGACTACAAACCTTATGGTTGGTACGGTGAGAGCGATCAATATTTGCTCGTGACCAAAGATGACAGCCAACTTTATGTCGCAACGTCAGAAAAAATTGGCCAAAAACACTACCAGCCGCTTGAAATCTCGACAATTCATAAACCAGCCTATCGTTATAGCGGCTACGGCTATGGTTATGGCGGTCAATAAGATTAGTTGGTCTGATCGAGAACGACTTTTTTGAGCTTGGTTTTGAAGAGGCTTTTATCGAAGCGTTTGGCAGTACGTTGTAGCTTACTTGGAAAATAGGTTGATGATTCAAGCTGATGGATAGCGGAAACGATTGCTTCAACTGACTGTTCTTGGATCAAGATGCCAACCTCTTGACTGCTTACGATATCTTTTGAGCCACCTCGATCTAGGGCGATGACTGGTGCGCCAGCAGCCAGAGCTTCAACCGTCACGATGCCGAAATCTTCTTCGGCCGGGTAGATGAAACCACGGGCATTTTCGAGAGCTTGAGCGACGGCTTCATCTGATGCATCACTAAAACGATCGCGCAATAATTCGGTAGAGCTGGTCTTGATCGATTGAAGTTTGCTATGCATTGGTCCATCGCCAAACACTTTTAGCTTCACACCAGCTTGCTGACAGGCTTTGACAACTAGATCGTAGCGTTTATAAGGCAGTTGGCGGCCAAGAGTCACATAATAATCACTGCGTTCTCTAGACGGTGTGAAGCGGTTGGTTTCAACTGGCGGATGGATGATTGTGCTTTTGCGATCATAGTAACGTTTGATGCGTGTTTGGGTTTCAGTCGAATTGGCAATCAAAACATCGATATTTTTGACAGCTTCAAGATCTAATTTGCGCTGGCGCGGAATCATAATTGGCATCAGCAGTCGAACCAGTGGATTCAGTTTACCGTATCCTGGGTCGCGGCGGTATTGATCATAGTGGCTCCAGTAATAGCGCGGCGGAGTATGCATATAACAGATGATTTTTTGGTTTGGTCTGGTTTTGGTGACTTGGTGACCGTGTAAATAAGAGCTGGTCAGTATGATATCGTAGTTGCTAAGATCGAGCTGGCGCATTGCTTTGACGGCAAAAGTGGGAAATAGTTTGTGGTAGCGCCGAAGCATTTTTGGGATTTTTTGTAGTTTTGAAGTGCGGACATCGAGTTTTGCAAATGCAAGCGTTTTATCGGCATTGTAAAGCGCAGTGTAGATCGGCGCATCAGGAAAAACTTCATGCATGGCAAGGACGACATTTTCGGCACCGCCCATTGTTGTCAGAAAATCACAAACAATCGCAATTTTTGGCTGTTTCATAAATCTATTATACGCTGAAAACTAGTAGGGCAGGTTGGATTAGGAGTGTTTTGGCATCCATGGCATGGTGGTTTGTAGTTTGATGCGATCTAGTACGCCATTGTGTGTCACAACGACGATAACTTCAGCCTCAAATTCTGCTTGTTCTTTTTGGTGAGTTTCTAGTTCGCCATAAGCGCGCTCACGCAATTTCCAGTCTAACAGTATTGGTACTCCTGGGTATGAGCTAGCGATAATATCAGCTGGCCCGGCCAAGGTCGGAACAAAAGATCAAATCAACTGAAGCTGGCAACGAGTTGATAGCTGCCATCGCCTGTTGCTTGCCCTCTTCAGTCAAGTCGCTATTGGATCAACCTTGCAGTATGCCAGCGGCATTCTGTTCAGTTTGTCCGTGTCGGATGATGTAAAAGTCGGCATTTTTATTTGGCTCCAGTGCGGCGCAAAACAACACCGATTGTTTTTATCAAAATCTTGATATCCATCCAAAAACTCCAGTTGCGAGCATAGTAAAGTTCGAGTTCGATGCGTTCCTCGAAACTCAAGTTGCTGCGCCCTGACACTTGCCACAGTCCTGTTACGCCAGATCTTACGCTGTGCAGAAGAGCGGTGCGTGATTTTGCATAATGAACTTCTTGGGGCAAAATTGGTCGTGGTCCGACTAAGCTAAGGTCACCTTTGAGGACATTGATCAGTTGCGGCAATTCGTCGAGCGATGTATCACGCAAAAAATGGCCAAACTTGGTAATGCGCGGATCGTCGACAACTTTGCGATGCTTGCGATACTCGCGCGCCAAGTCAGCACGTCCCATTTCTTCGAACTCGAGCGCCGCATCACGTTTGCCGTAGCGCGGATTCATGCTGCGAAACTTGATCAGACTAATTGGGTCAGAAAACTTGCTGAGTCTTTTTGAAATATAAAAAATCGGTCCAGGGTTCAAAATCAGTTGCAAAATGATAATAAGCACAAAAATTGGCGCAAGTAGAATCAGTAAAATTAGCGAAACGATGCTATCAAAAACTCGCTTGATGATCTCGCCCCATCCAGTCAGTGGCGTCTGATGAACAGTAATCATCGGGTAGCCCAAAAATACGTCGACCGTATTTTTGCCAGCATAAAATTCTGATTCGCCTGGTATGAAATTGTATTGGATGTGGCGTGATTGCGCAGCTGCCAAAATTCGTTGGTTACGATCACTGTCTTGATAGAGATCGGTCTGAATAATTGTCGTGATACCAAGGTGCGAGATCGCATCCAAAGCTTCATCGACTGACGAAAAATGCTTGATGCCAGACTCAATTGGTGCTAATCGTTTTGGGCTGGCAACTGCTACGATCCGGTAGCCACTTTTAGCGGTATCGCTTAGTTCTTGGGCAATATCGCGGGTCGCAGATGAGTTTCCGATAATCAAAACATGCGAAATACCTTTACCAAAACGAAACAGCATCGATCGTGTAAAACGTAAAAATTCTCGCTCAATTAGCAACAGCAAAAACGATATCACTAGCGCGTAGGCAACGACCAGACGAGCTGGAAAAAGCGTTTTTTCAAAGACATATTCCCAGCCGATGACCAGCAATATACCGATGGTAACGCCGACAGCGATGCGACTCCATTCACGTAGTCGTCTAGTATAAACGTCGGCATTGTATAAGCCGATGAAGCCTAGTATGACGATCCAAAAAGGAATAATCATGAGAACACTCATCGCGTAATCAACGGCAAAAACTTCGTTTATAAGCGGACGATCATCCATCTGAACACGCAAGATATAAGCAATACTAAAAGCAGATAAAAGCACTAAAAAATCAGCGATTACTAGAATCAAACTGTAGTACTTGGTGTTGCGCGCTTGCATCGTAAGGTTAGTATAGCATTTTTTACGGTATAATCAGAGGTAATGAGCAATAATTTACTCAGCCGATCAATCAAATGGATTATTTTTGCAGTACTTGGCTTGATTGTCTTTCATGCGCCGCTAACTGTTTATTTGGGCAGCCGATTGCCAGATTTCGCGCTCGTTATCAAAGCTTGGAAAGAGATTTTGATAATAGTCGGACTAATCATATTGGCGGTCGAGATGATCAGACGTCGGGCTTGGAAAATGCTGACAGGCGATTGGCTGATCCGATTGATCGCAGTATACGCCGTTATCCACATCGCAAGTTTATCTATATGGAATGGCACCGATGCGGCGATTGCCGGGTTGATGATCGACCTGCGATATTTGGCATTTTTTGCATTGGTTTATGGTTTTGTGAAGCTTGAACCGCAAAATTTGGATAAGATAGTTCGTTTGGTGATTTTGGGGGCGATTTTGGTGGTTGGCTTTGGTCTTTTACAAGTTTTTTTGCCGAAAGATTTTCTTGTATTGCTGGGCTATGGCAAAGAAACGATTATGCCATATACGACCGTCGATCAAAATCATGATTTTGTGCGGCTGCAGAGTACGCTGCGTGGACCAAATCCGTTTGGGGCCTATGTGGCGGCTGCAGGAGCTTTGTTAGCGGCATTTATTGTAAAGTCTCGAAAACGAATGAAGTGGCATTGGTCGGTTATCACGGGGCTTGTGATATTACTGACTTGTTATCTAAGCTACGCCAGGAGTGCTTATGTGGCTTTGGCGGTTGGTTTAGCGATTGTTCTGGTTGTTTCATTACAAAATAAGTTGCGTCATAAAGATTGGTTTTTGCTAGTTTCGGCTGCACTGGTTTGTATTATTATATTATTTTCATTTAAAACCAATCCATATGTATCGACTGTGTTTTGGCACGAAGATCCATCCGAAGGTGGATTGGTGAACTCGAACGATGGTCACGCTTCTTCACTAGTCGATGGTATGAAACGTTTGGCAACTCAGCCATTTGGAGACGGTGTCGGCAGCACTGGATCGGCCTCACTACTGGGCGACCAACCTGTGATAATCGAAAACCAATATTTGATGATTGCTCATGAAGCTGGTTGGGCAGGACTGGTGGTGTTTTTATCAATTTTTGTAATTGTCCTAAAGAGATTGTGGTCATTACGAAGTAGCTGGCCAGGACTTGGCTTGTTTGCCAGCGGTGTAGGACTAGCGATTATCGGCATTTTGCTACCAGTTTGGGTTGATGATACAGTCAGTATTATCTGGTGGGGATTTAGCGCTGCAGTAATAGGAGGAAATTATGGACAAAAAATTGCCATCAAAAAAACAGCAAGAACTACTTAGATTTGTCGATGGATTTATAAAAGGTAATGGCTATGGGCCAAGTTATCGCGAGATCCAAAAGGCGTTAGGCTATAAGTCGGTCAGTACGGTGGCAGTGCATATTGACGGCTTGGTAACCAAGGGTTTGCTGGCAAAAACTGGTGAATATCGGGCGCGTTCTGTCGAGTTGGTGGTTGAGAATAAGACCAATCCAGATTTGATTGGTTTGGGCTGGCTAAAACAAAAAGAAAAGAAGCTGCGTGCCGCTCAAAAAGTGGACGAGGCGGATTGTCTAGCAAAAGCGATCACAATACTTGACCAAAAGAGTAGTTAGACGGTATACTATCCTAGTATTCCGGCATAGCTCAGTGGTAGAGCGGATCGCTGTTAACGATT
>CAZNEX010000007.1:41927-54017 GCA_964572775.1 uncultured Candidatus Saccharibacteria bacterium | reverse complement strand
TCCCCGCTCCCGCTGTAATAACATCGTTACTATCGTAAGCATTGATGATGTCATCAATGTCAGAGCCAGTAATGTATCGTGCCTTGTCTAGGAGGATTGTTGTGCCCCAGATAGTTCCATCGGCAAACTTAACCTCTTCGATTTTATTCACATTGTCACCATAGTGGTACCAGCTATTACGAGCATACGGGCTGAAGTAGCGATCAACGATCAGCCTATCGTCAGTGCCGACAACTCTGAGTTCAAGATTGTCTCCAACACGAACTACTTCAACATCTTCAGGCGCAATACCAGATGTAAAGCTGATCGAATCGTGGTTATCTTGTGTCGTATCGTGATCATAGAGCATATCTACACCATCGCCCAGACTAAACTGGTAGGTATCATTACCATAGCTTCCCTCAAGTATGTCATTACCTGTGAGTAGATCATTACCGCTACTTCCGAAGAGACTATCGTTACCAGCTTCACCATACAATTCGTCACCAAGTGAAGCAGCGTAAATAGTGTCATTGCCCACACCGCCGTGAATAATATTCGTTTGATCTCCAAAGCCGTAGAGCGTTTCATCGGCTTCAGTTCCCTGGATGTAGCGGACTTTTTCTTTAACGTCTGCGATGCTCCATGTCGTACCATCAGCAAATTCAATCACTTCGACTTTTTGTGCATCGACGCCACCAGCACTGTAGCCGTTTCGTGTGTACTGACTGAAATACTGATCGACTGTCAATGTATCTTGTGTGCCTAAGACGCTCAAGAATAGATCGTCACCACTTCTCGTTGCAATTACATCTTCAGGATCGATACCTGCAAGGAATCGGATCGTATCAATATTACCTTCAGTAGAGTCTATGTCGTAAATTGTATCGTTACCAAAGCCAGGTGCAAACACGTACGTGTCATTACCGCTACTAGCTTCGAGTAGGTCATTACCCGCCCCGCCAACGAGCGTATCGCCACCAGAGGAGCCAAATAATGAGTCAGCGCCTGCTCCTCCGTCAAGTTGATCGCCGAGGCTGCCCGCATACACCGTATCGTTACCATCACCAGCGGTAATGATATTTTGCTGGTCGCTGAAGCCGTAAACAACATCATCACCCTCAGTGCCGTTAATGTAGCGCACTTTCTCTTTGATGTCTCCAATACTCCACGTCGTACCATCAGCAAACTCAATCACTTCGACTTTTTGTGCATCGACGCCACCAGCACTATATCCATTTCGTGTGTACTGGCTGAAATACTGGTCGATAGTGAGTGTGTCAGCCGTACCCACTACTGTAAGTATGAGGTCGTCACCACTTCGTACCGCACTAACGTTTGCCGGATCAATACCCTCGAGGAATCGGATCGTGTCAGTATTTCCTTCGGTTGTATCAATGTCATAGATTATGTCACTGCCAAAACCAGGGGCAAATATGTATGTGTCATTTCCGTAGCTTCCTTCGAGTAGATCGTTTCCTGATCCAGCCGTAAGTGTGTCATTGCCTGATGAGCCAAACAGTGAGTCATTTCCACTACCACCATCAATCTGGTCTCCAAGGCTGCCAGCGTAGACAGTATCATTACCGTCACCTGCAGCAATAATATTTTGCTGGTCGCTGAAACCATAGATAGTGTCATCACTAACTGTACCGTTGATATAACGAACTTTATCTTTAATATCTGCAATGCTCCATGTCGTGCCGTCGGCAAACTCAATCACTTCAACTTTCTGTGCGTCAGATCCACCAGCATAGTAACCATTTCGCGTATACAGGCTGAAGTATTGATCAATTATCAACGTATCTGAAGTGCCGCCAACAGTAAGGACAAGGTCGTCACCGCTGCGCGTAGCTGTAATATCTGTCGCATTAATGCCTTCAAGGAATTGAATGGTATCAGTATTACCCTCAGTTGAGTCGAGATCGTAGATAATATCGTTACCGAAGCCAGCCGCAAAGACGTAGTTGTCGTTACCTGCATTACCTTCAAGAAGGTCATTGCCTGAGCCGCCTATGAGCGTATCACTCTGTGATGATCCGTACAGGGTATCGTTGCCGACATCGCCATCAAGGTGATCGCCTAGTCCACCCGCGTAGAGAGTATCATTACCCTCACTAGCCGTAATGATATTTTGCTGGTCGCTATAACCAGACAGATAATCATCACCAGTTGTACCGTTAATGTAACGAGCTTTTTCCTTTACGTCTGCAATTGACCACGTTGTGCCATCGGCAAACTCGATCACTTCAATCTTTTGCGCATCAGGATTACCAGCGTAATAGCCATTACGTGTATATTGACTGAAGTACTGGTCGATCGTGAGTGAATCTGAGGTATTTGCGATAGTAAGCAGAAGATCATCACCACTTCTTGTTACGACAACATCAGTTGGGTTGATACCTTCAAGGAACTGTATAGTGTCCGTATTGCCGTCAGTAGGATCAAGATCGTAAATGATGTCATTGCCAAACCCAGGAGCAAAGACGTAGGTGTCATCACCATAGCTACCTTCAAGTTGGTCATTACTAACACCACCGACAAGAAGATCAGCTCCACTTGCGCCGTACAATGTATCATTACCTGCTTCACCGTATAGTTCGTCGCCAAGTGCAGATCCTGCGTATACCGTATCATTACCTTCGCCCGCATACATCTTGTTCTGCTGATCCGAGTAGCCAGACAGATAATCATCACCAGTTGTACCGTGAATTGTCTGAACCTTCTCTTTGATATCTGCAATACTCCATGTCGTACCATCAGCAAATTGAATGGCTTCAATCTTTTGAGCGTCGGGCCCTCCTGCACCGTACCCATTGCGGGTGTACGCGCTGAAATACTGATCAACCTTCAGTGTATCTGAAGTACCCACGACTGTGAGCACAAGATCGTCACCATTCCTTGTTGCGACTACGTCGTCGGGGTCAATGCCTGCAAGGAACTGGATTGTATCAGTGTTGCCCTCAGTGCTATCTATATCGTAAATAGTGTCACTACCAAAGCCCGTTGCAAAGATGTAGCTGTCATTACCACCGTTACCTTCAAGTGCATCGTTTCCTACGCCACCCGTCAGCGTATCAACTGTCGATGAGCCAAATAATGAATCATTCCCACTACCGCCGTCGATCTGATCTCCTAGCCCACCAGCATATACAGTGTCATTACCATCACCTGCAGCTATGATATTCTTCTGATCCCAGAAGCCGTTTATAAAGTCATCACCACTAGTACCATTGACGTAGCGTACTTTCTCTTTAATGTCCGCAATACTCCAAGCCGTGCCGTCAGCGAATTGAATTTGCTCAATTTTGTTACCATCTACACTACCAGTGTAGTACCCATTACGAGAGTAGGAGCTAAAGTATCGCTCAACAATGAGTTTGTCGGTCGTGCCATTGATAGATAATTCAAGATTATCTCCGATTCGTGCAGCAGCGACGTCTTGCGAGGTAATGCCTTCAAGGAACTGGATTGTATCTTGGTTATTTTCAGTGCTGTCTGAGTCATAGATGGTGTCTACGCCATAGCCAAGACCGAAGACATACGTGTCATTGCCATAACTGCCTTCAAGAATATCGTCACCAGTACCACCATCAAGTAAGTCATCTCCGTCTCTGCCGTAAAGCGTGTCGTTGCCTTCATTTCCACGAAGAATGTCATTGCCACTACCGGCATCGATATAATCGTTACCTTCTTGGCCAGAGATGGTATCATTACCGGCATAGCTATAGATTTGATCATCCTCAGCCCCAGCAGTAACAATATCATTCTGATCATCAAAGCCGGTAAGAGATTCACTCTCAGCCGTACCATCAATCCGACGTGCTTTCTCTCCTATTTCAGTAGGCGTCCAAATCGTTCCATTCTCAAAGACAAACTGCTCAATTTGATGCGCACCTTGGCGCATGTGGTAGGAGCTGTACCAAGCACTATATTTATATCGGCTACCAAAGTAGTTTTCGACAATAATTTTGTCGTTCGTGCCAACAATGCTTAGTTCAAGGTTCGTTCCGACCCGCTTAATGGATAGGTCGCTTGGAGAGATTCCTGCACCGAATATAACCTTATCGAGGTTGTTCTCTGTCTCATCCGCGTCGTAGATAGTGTCCATGCCATGTCCACGACCGAAGATGTATGTGTCGTTCCCACCCTTACCTTCGAGGTAGTCTGTACCAGCACCACCATCAAGAACATCGTTGCCATAATTTCCGTAGACGGTATCATCTCCAGCGCCAGTATGAATCTCGTCGCCTGCACTGCCTGCATTTACATAATCATTACCGTCCAGAGTAGAAATGATATTTTGCTGGTCGCTATAACCTGAAACAGAGTCATCTCCATTAGTACCCGTTACTACACGAGCTTTCTCTTTTAGATCAGTGGTATGCCACACAGTACCATCACTAAAATGCACCTCTTCTATGCGATGGCCTTCAGGACTAAGGTGATACGAGCTATACCATGGACTATATTTCTCTCGCGTTCCAAAGTAGTTCTCGATGATAAGCACATCAGTGGTATTCGCAATGCGAAATTCTAGATTTAGTCCATTACGGACAACCGTTACATCAGCTGGATTAACTCCTTCAAGGAACGTAATCTTATCGACATTGCCTACAGTGTCGTCGGCGTCGTAGATAGTATCCGTGCCATAACCCATTCCAAAGACATAGGTATCGTTACCGGCATTACCTTCAAGATAGTCGTTGCCAGCTCCACCATCGAGGAGATCGTTGCCGTAGCGACCGTAGATAGTGTCGTCACCAGCTTGACCATAGAGAGTGTCATCGCCAGAACCAGCGTCTATAGTGTCATTACCCGCTCCGGCATGAACGAGGTCGTTGCCTTCGTAAGTGGAAACACCGTCTGCACCATCACCAGCTTCAATAATGTCATCTTGGTCAGAAAATCCGGCAATACCATCATCACCTACTGTGCCGGTCGTGAGTCGTGCTTTTTCTTTTACGTCAGCAACCGACCAAGTTGTGCCGTTGGCAAATTGGATTTGCTCGATTCTATGTCCTTCAAGACCGAGATAGTATGAACTATACCAGGCACTATATTTATAGCGCGTACCGAAATAATTTTCTACGATGAGCTTATCGGCAGTTCCGTTGATCGACATTTCAAGGTTAGTGCCAACGCGCCGTACAGTAACATCATCCGGATCGATACCTTCAAGGAATTTGATAGTATCTGTATTGCCCGCGGTGTCATCCGCATCGTAGATGGTATCTGTGCCATCACCCAGGCCAAAAATATAAGTGTCATTTCCGGCTTTACCTTCGAGGTAGTCAGTGCCGGTTCCTCCAGAGAGCAGATCATTTCCAGACGCGCCGTAGACTGTGTCATCGCCAGCCTCGCCATACATAGCTGCTCCTTGCGAGTTCCATCCGTTGGAAATATTATCATTCCCAGCTCCCGCGGCTACGGCAGTGGTAGTGGCTGCCAGACTGATACCTTCGTCATTAGCTGTGCCGTGAATGGTATTTAGACCCACGACATCAATCGCAACGCCATACTCACTTGACTTAGATATGAAGTAATCACGGAAGTTTGAGAAGCCAGCTAACGACTGCAGGTCGTACCCTTTGAGGGCTCTAGAGAATTCACTAAGAGTTTCCAGTCCGACACTGTGATCGGTACTTAGTTGAGTCTCAAGCTCTGCTATTACAAGTGTGAAATCGAGTACAACCCCTGTTGCGGTAGAGGTATACTGTATTTTGTCAATAAGATCCTTAAATACGGAACGACTCGTAAGCGAAGAGTATATGCGTTCACTAAGTTCATCATAGGCACGCTGTAAAATGGGAGCAGCATTTGAGTTTGGAGAAGTTCCGTTTGTACCGATGAATCCAGTTCCCAAGAAACGTTCAAGCGTAGTAAGCTGACGAGCATCAATGTTACCACCTCGACTTGTTGGATCAATTAAGTCGCTTCCAGTCCAGCGATATAAAATCTGCGGAAGCAACAAGGCACGAGTGGCGGCATCAGGCGCATCGACAAAATTCTGCACAAGTGTTTTTAATGTTGCATCATTTGTCATTGCAACATGAAGCGATGCGACGTCACCCGCACCCTGTAGGTTGGGCAGGAGTGCAACATCGCTAGGGATTGTTATACTCTCATCAATGACTTCACGGGTATTGCGAGTATCGCGGTTCAAAAGATACTCACCGAGAGCACCTTGGGTGCCACCGCTAAACGTAAAGCTGCCGAGTCGGCGCTGGATATTATTCATAACATCTGTGACCTGTGTCTCGACAGACCCGAGGCTGATAGACTCTATATTGAGCTGTGCGAGTGTCTTTAGTTCATTTGCGGTCGAGATCCCATCACCGTTCAAATCTTGCCAGACTTTTAATTGTGCAAAAATACTGTCAGTCGCATTAATAATTCCATCTTCATTTTCATCAAATTCAGCAAGTGCCTGAAAGCCGCTTGATGCAATGGTGCCGTCCTGCAATACGGTACGATCTCCAAAAAGTTCTTGTCCGTTATCTACCTTGCCATCACCATCTCGATCGAGTGTCAATATGCCGTCGTCAGCCGATATCCAACCAGTCTTTTCGGCAAAACCATTTGCGTCAAGGTCAAAGTGGGCATTTGATGATGTAAGGTTCGTAGTCTCAATGCCATCTCCATCCAGATCAAGAATGAGAGGATCTACGCGCACCGGTGCTGCCGTAGCGGCACTTTGAAACCAACCAAATACGTTAAAGATGGATGATGTGAATGCATTTCGTGCGAATGTGTACGTATTCCAGAGACCCTCTGCAATGCCGTCACCTGTTGTTTGGATGAAATCATGAGTACCTTGGATTGCGTAGTAACCTACACCTCCCAATATGTATTCAGAAGTATCAATGAACTTCTGTACACCGTCAACGCCATTATAATAAAGACCAGTGATAATGTACCCAGAGGTATTAATGAACTTTGCTCCACCTTCAATGCCATAATAAATTAGACCACCGATGGTGTCTCCGACAGTAACAATCGCAAACTTTCCACCCGAGTAGGCTTGATATGCACCGTCGGCAATGTATCCAACAAACTGATTGGTTGGACTTATCGTTCCAGGAGGCATCATCTGACCATTTTTTACCATATCTTCCATGCCGTGATTACCAAAAGGAAGAGCACCTTGTAGCAAGCGACCTTCCTCATCTAACGCATCAGCCTGCACCTTTATTTTATCAAGTGGTGACATAAAGGGATTATTCGCCGCTACAACCGTTCCTAAGAACGTCGCCACATCGTGAGATAAAGTACTATTGAGATTGGACTGTACGTATACTGTGGTTCCGAGTTGGTATGGTTGAGCATAATTGCCAATAAAATCACTCTGGTTTACATAGTCTGTTATTAAATTGTCATAGTCCCTTGGGTTGACAGTAGTAGGAAGCATATTTGCTATTCCGGGAGCATTAAACGTAACAGATTCGCCAACTCCAGCGATCCCATCTGTATTAGTTACATATGTCATGTACGATGCCAGGGCTCCACCGAGTGAGTGTCCCGTGAAGCCATATGATGCGTCATCATACTGTGGATTATTAAGGATGGAGTTGACAAAATTCTCAGCTTCCGTGAATTGAGCTGGGAGACTCTCTTGTAGCGCGATCTGAAAATCGGCGTTTGCAACGTCTTGCCCTATAGTGTCAAGATATGGTTCAGTGCCTCGGAACGAGAATACGATCTGACCAGGTGTGCCGTCGGGATTATCTGGTGCCTGCAAGGCGATTGCCGAGAAACCAGAAGCAGTATTTGGTTGATAAGAGATGAGGCTCCAGCTAGAGAGGCTACTGAGCTGTGAAAATGCGGTGTTATTCGGATCCTTAACGTAGTGTCCTCCCAGCAGCTCACTAATAGTATAATAGGTGTTTGTGTTTGGGTTTATTCCAGTAGGTAGATCGGAAGAATAGCTAAGTTGA
Source organism: uncultured Candidatus Saccharibacteria bacterium (assembly GCA_964572775.1). Taxonomy (GTDB): domain Bacteria; phylum Patescibacteriota; class Saccharimonadia; order Saccharimonadales; family Saccharimonadaceae; genus SZUA-359. Next base: position 46,101 of record CAZNEX010000007.1, on the reverse strand, counting down.
GCAAGTGCCATGTACTGAAGAGGTTCGATTTCCATCGTATTCTATTCTCCTATAATTACATACTTAAAATACTTATCAAAAGTTGGATTTTCATCATTTAAAAAATCTTGATAATTGGATATTGTGACACCTGCGTTATAAACGTACTTGCTGTCAGTCGGAATGCTCATGCTCGCGCCTGAACTAGAACTGAACTTACCTAAACTAGCAAAATACTGCACGAATACCTTGAACATTGCAATGTATTCACTCTTCTTTTGAGCGTCATATAGTTCAGACGGCTTTACTCTAATATCGTAGGTCGTATATGCACGATAAGTCTCCGATAATGTGTTTAACTCTGGTATTGCAGTGCCTTTAATCTCACGTTCGGGCGGGCCATTAATATATATTTTAGAATAAGCTTTTGATGCAATAGGTTGTTTATCAGCTAGAGCCTGAAGCTTTGTATTCTCCACTTTTTGCCACACCGCCGCTACATATTGGTCATGATACCCGTCTGACTGGCTTGAAACTTCAAAGACAAGACTTTTGTCATCCACAGGTCGAGCATCCCCCACAATTTCACCTCTTACGCCAAGCCCAGATCCTTCTTTACGAATATTAGAGACTGTAAATTCTTTTCCATATTTATCTTTTAAATAAGTCGACATTTTAGTTTGCTCGATCATACCACCTCCAGTTATCAACCAATAAAAAAAGACCCCCCCAAGAAGAGCTAAGACGGCAACAATCGCTACGATACTCCAGGTTCTCTTGTTCGTATTTTTTGGCTTAGACACCGGCTTTATTTGTCGTTTTTTAGTAGTAGTTTTCTTCGCCGGCATACCCTTACCCCCGCAGTTTTAGTTGTAGTATTTTATGATTTGTTTTAACTGTAGTTGAAAATTAGCGTGAGCGCAATATGTATTTTTAGATAAGAGTGAGAAAATATGTAGTAGAATTAACTACAAGATTGACAGATACGGAAAATCCTTATGATTTATCTGAAAAAGCTTATGATAAACACATTATGACATATTGCGTGATATATTCAAATTACAATTTATTTTTTATTAACGGAGGGTCGCATGATCAGAAGTTCCACATCAATAAAAATAGTAGGGCTTATTGTAGCCGTAGGGCTGCCAATTGTGCTTGCGGCTCCCGTGCTCGCAGCACCCGCAGGCGTCAGTAATGTCGAAAACTTCATAAGAAGTGTGATAACTGTCCTTGCAGGATTAGCCGGTCTCGTAGCGACCGGTTTTTTCGTGGCGGGCGGCTTCACCTACATTACTAGTTCGGGCAATCCCGAGCAGCTCGACAAAGCGAAGCGTACCAGGATGTTACCAGGTAATCAGCCTCCCCGTATAGGCTTACTTGCTATCAGGGTCTCATCTGATAGACAGTTCTTCCAAGTTGCTCATCAGCCCTAAATTCACCAACGATGTCTCCCTGATTTACGTGGTCTGTAACTAATCCGTTGTAATCCGCTGGGTTAACATTGTCTGGCAAAAGTCCTGCAATTCCCGGTGCGTTAAACGTAACAGATTTACCCACTCCAGCAATACCGTCCGTGTTGGTTACATAGGTCATGTAGGATGCTAGTGCTCCACCGAGCGAGTGTCCTGTAAAACTATAGGAAGCATCATCATATTGTGAGTTGTTAAGAACAGAATTGACAAAATTTTCGGCTTCAATAAATTGAGAAGGAAGGCTTTCTTGTAATGCAATCTGTAAATCGGCATTTGTTATATCTGCGCCAAACTGTGAAACTGGCTCAGTGCCCCGAAAAGCAAAAGCGATCTCGTCTGTCGTGGGATTTTGGAATGCTACAGCTGCAAAGCCGGAGGTAGTATTAGGTTGGGAAGAAACAAGAGGCCAATTAAGCATTGTCGTGATTGCGGATAATTCTGACTTGGTTATCTCAACTGTTTGAGTTGCTTCTTTAAACTCAGCACCTTCGATCGCACCTGCCTTAATAAGATCGAGTATTGTCCATGGCTGAGCGGTGCCGTTCACTACATTAAGGCCTGTCGGGAGGTCATTGTATGCTATTGCACTTAGCGCCATGTGCTGAAGTTCGGTCATTGCGCTACCTGCTTTGCGACGTATGTTAAGTCAAAATATTGTCTTAAGTCATCAGGTTGACGTATAGCATCAAGTGTGTCTGTGCTTCTCGCAGTAATGACATATTGGTCATATGATTTGCCATCATTCGCTCTGAAATTCGGGCTCCTATATGTGTAGGTGAACTCTGGATTAGGTGACTTTTGAGCTGCAACAAACTCTTTTACTTTCAAAGCCCGCATAAGCTCAGACTCAGTTGGCTCATTGTCGGTACCAGGTATCGTACTAGAAATGTTTAATGTATATGAAAAGACCGGTTGGCCTTTCGCCTGAACCTCTGAAAAACTTGGAGTGTGACCATGTAATGTCTGTGAGAAGCTGACATCTGTACCTATCCTAAGCGAGTAGCTTCGCACACTACCTAGTTCTTTGACGAATTTATCAACTTGTTCGCGCCCCTGTCGTGACCATAACTCAGTTAAGAATGAATCGTAGTCATAGAAGTTTTTGTCCTCGGGTTTACGAAGTTCAAATTTTAACGACGGATCATTCTTTGGATAGGCATCACCTCGTATCGAGCCAGTGACACCAAGTCCACTACCTGTCACGCGCACATTCTTTACCACGAATTCTTGCCCATACTTATCCTTAAGATATGTTTCCATCTTTTGCTGCTCTGTACTCATGCTGCCTCCTAATATCCAATAAAAAAAGAACCCCACAAAAAGGAGGCTGACGACAGCAAAAATACCAATGACAAACTTTCTGTTGTTTGCTTTCTTCGGTGCAGCTTGTGATCGCTTAGTTGTACTTGTAGTTCTTTTTGCTGGCATGGCAACCCCTTATTTCTCGCGTTGTGCTAATTACTGCTTTAAATATACCCTGTCGCATAAGCAATATACAATAGTAATTTTCAAGAAATTGGCACTAATTTATAACGATGACTGGATATTTAATTGTTATGAAATATACTGGTTGAGTTAGTCAAGACTTAAGACCACTATTTTTAGGTACGACAAGAAATCGCTATGAATATCATTAATATAAAAAAGAAGACTCCTGTCTTCTCGCAAGCGATAAACACGAATCTTCTTGTGCGATTATATCACCCTCTTCAAATATCTTTGCTTTTATCGGAAGCTAGAACATACCATGTTCATTCGTCATTTTTGTTGGGACAGCTTGGCCGAAGTCCCACAGTTCAACGATCTTGTCCTTATCAAATCGGAAGATATGCATATAGGATAATCCTCCGTCTCTCTTATTATCAGGAACTGGATTAATATGAGAATGTACTGCGACTAAGTCTCCATCCTCTAAGATTCTATATCGCTTAGATTCTAACTTTGGAAAACCGGCAGCAGTCTTCTTCATTGTTTCTATCATAGTAGCGCGATCACCCTTAAAGCGAGCGTTGTGGTGGCGAAAATCCTCAGCAACGTATTGCTTAAAGGCTTTTTCTACCTCTCCCTTTTCTGTGAGATCTAAGAAATTTTCTGCTATGTTCTTTTTCGTTAGTGGCTGCTTTTTAGTCATGTGCTCATTATAACTATTAGCATATTGTAATGCTAGCAGTTTATTGGACTGCTGTACGTAAACTACGTCCCCTATTCTGCAAACAATAGTGCCAGTATGTAAGAGTCTTCCTCCCTCTGTCTCTTCATTATACGGGTGAACGAACCGCATCAAGGTCGTTCGTCCCATTGGTAAACGTCAAGGGGCGCTCCACCTTGACCCAGTTCGTTGCAGCCACGTACCTCTCAGGCAGAGAGGCAGGAAGTCCTCTCGATAAAGCAAGGAGGGTCTTATGGACACCAAGCAAGTACAAAACGAAACAGGAGCAAAGATCGCTGCGCTCAATGATGCTGCAAGAAGCAATGCGTCTAACTATATGGCAACGCGAGGTGTTATGTCGCTCGATGAAGCGACGATCAGTGATATCTTTGTCGCTGTGCAAGATTTTAGTAAGTTTACTGAAGATAATGATCCGTACGGCGAGCATGATTTTGGCTCGTTTACGGTGACGGGCAATAAAGTCTTCTGGAAGATAGATTACTATGACCAGCAGTTGCAATATGGAGTTGATCCACTCGACCCGAGATGTAGACGAGTTGTCACTGTCATG
>CAZNEX010000007.1:29711-41917 GCA_964572775.1 uncultured Candidatus Saccharibacteria bacterium | reverse complement strand
AGCTCCTCGGTTTTCATTTCGTCCTAGGCAAGACGTAAAACTGCCTACCGAATAAAGACTTCGCTGGACGCACCATACAGATAAATCCCACGCTTGCAGCGTGTGATTTATCTGTATGCCCGACCAGTAATAGCAATTAACGGCATGTCCATACTTACCCTCTCGAACTTTACATGCGTGCCGCAGTAAAGTGTCTCGTGTGCAAGAATGAACTATGCCCCAGACGTACCTACGGTACGACATCGGTTGCTTGTTGTTTGTCTTATTCGTCGCAAGTCACGGACAGCTGGTACATACTGTCCGTTGGACAGAATGTACACAGACTGCCCTGTGCACTTGGCCAAATAAGCTATCTCAAACAATCGGCAAAATATGACCATTACAAGCTCGCTATCACTCACCTGCAATCGTCATATTTGCCTATTTTAGACACCATAACATTACGTAAATCGACAGTTTGTATTAATTTATTTTTATGTTTACGAAAGAATATATTTTTATATGTTTATCATCTGTTGTTTCATATTTTTACTCATTCTATATAATATAGAGAAAGAGAGAAGAATAGTATGAAAAGAGTAGAAGAAAAGAAGAAAGAACGAAAGCTGAATAAGGGACAGATAGAGGTATTAAAGCTGCTATACCGATATCGCTTCACTACCTCCGAATTGCTGGCTAAGGTTGAGAACCAGAAACACTTACAAGTAACCAGATCGCGGCTGGCAACGCTCGAAAAGCAAGGCTATATTGGTAGACGATATGGTAGCTCGTATAAGCTACTGGGTAAGTTTGCATCATTCTATTTGTTGCCGAAAGGTTTGCAGTATTTGAAGTCAATTAACGTTGCCGAGCCGCAAGTGATTAAGATGATGTATAACGACCCAAAGGCATCTGACAAGTTTGTTGATTTTTGCCTGGCAGTTTGTCGTACAGCGCAAGCGCTCATTTCCTTTTATGGTGAAGAGGCTAGAATATTTACTCGAATCGAACTGCTCGACTACGATTATTTTCCGCATTCCCGGCCTGACCTTTATATGTCCATCCAGCGAAAACCTGTACGGCATTACTTCGTAGACCTTTATGACGATGCAACACCTGCTTTTGTGTTGGTTAAGAAGATAAAAAAATACAGTGAGCACTATGAGTCTGGTGAATGGGAGTCAACTGGCAGCGACTATCCTGAGGTTATTGTTGCTTGCACAAGCGATGCGGCCGAGCGACGACTACGTAAGAAGATCCTAGAGGGCATCAAAGGTGATATTACGGTATATACTTGCACGATAGCTGGACTAGAATCTGCTAGTGAAACCAACCCTTTTACTACGATATAAAATCATAAAAAACTCTTTGAAAAGTGTTGAATTGCAACTATATCTATAGTAAACTATAGATATAAGTATAGTGTTAATACTTACGAAGGGCAATATCATGGGTAGAAGAAAAGGCTCAAAGAATAAGAATCCAACTATAGATCCGCTACATACGGTAATGACGACCGAGGAGCGGCTAGAATTTATCGCTCGTCTTATAGTTGAGCGCATTGAGAAAGACCAAGTAGATGGCCGCACGTTGCTTGAACAGATTAGAGGACAAGATGAACGCAAACTTGCCTAGAATCTATGCCGTTGGCGCTATTCGTGTATCAACTGAAAAGCAGGGTCGTGATGGCGACTCACCTGACGATCAGAAAAAGCAGATCGACCGCTATGGTGATTCTCGCAATATGCCTATCCGTAAATATTTTGCATTCTTGGAGTCGGGTTCGAAAGTTAAGCAGCCGATGCAAGAGGCTATTGATTATTGTAAAGATCCAAAGAACCAGATTAAATACTTTATCATCAAGTCAATCGACCGCTTTACCCGTGGCGGCTCACGTATTTATGAAGACCTCAAAGAGCAGCTTGATTCTTGCGGCGTTGCTCTTGTCGATGTATATGGCGTCATTAGTGCCGAAAAGGTTAATACTCTCGACCACCTTGGCTTTACGTATAAATGGAGCGAGTACTCGCCGAGCAAGAAAACCGAGATACTAGAAGCCGAACGCGCTAAGGACGAATTACGTGACATTATGAGTCGCATGATTGGCGCAGAAATACGCTATACGCAAGTGGGCTACTGGATGCGGCAGCCGCCTTTTGGCTTTATGAGCGAAAAGGGCGAAACGCGTCACGGCAAGCGCACCATACTCATGCCTCATCCTGATGAAGCGCCACTTATACGCAAGATGTACGAACTAAAAGCATTGGGTACGATGAGCGATCGCCAAATCGTCAATAAGATGAATGAACTCGGCTTTAGAACGCGTAAAACCTATGTTAGAGATACTAGTGATCGCTCGAAGATTATCGGCACAAAAGGCGGTAATCTGTTAGAAATGACCAAAATTAACCGATATCTAGAAAATCCTATCTATGCTGGCGTCGTTAAAGAGAAATGGACGAGCGACAAACCTGTTAATGCAGCCTTTGATGGCTTAGTATCATTTGAGCTATACAATCAAGCTAACCGAGGCCGAGTTGCTTTACATGAGAGTGCAGACGGTGATATCGAATATGAGAAAGTCCGACCAGATGAGAAAGCTAAGAAAGGTGTTCATAATGACGAGTTTGCCTACCGTCGTTTCATTGCTTGCCCTACGTGCCACAATCCCCTGCTTGGCAGCGCTTCACGCGGCAAAATGGGTAGATACTACCCTGCGTATCACTGTAGTAACCACGGTCATTACTACCGCATACCAAAACAGGAATTTGAAGCAACTATAACTGAGTTTGTCAAAAGTATCTCTATCAATACAGAGAAGCTCGACGCGCTCACGGATGCTGTCATGACTGTATGGGAGAAAAAGCACGAGAGTGTCAAAGATGATACGAAAGCCATTCAGAAGCGTATAGACAGCCTCGTACAGCAGAAATATGCTATCGTCGATAAGATTAAGATCGTTAGCTCATTAACAGCTATTGAAATGCTTGAAGCCGACCTTGTGCAGACCGACAAGGAGATTGCTAAGTTAGAGGCTTCCAAAGACGATGCTACTCAGGCCGATCAAAGTGTCGATATTCATAAAATCGTTGCATACGTTAAATATTTTATGGAACACCTGCATGAATTGCTCATTGACCTCTGTAATCCAAGCCTCAAAGCCCAATATTTTAGCGTCCTATTCGATAAAGCGCCAACATACGAAGAAATAAAAGCTGGAACTCAAAAAGAGTCCGTATTACCAGGGGTAAACGAACTCTTTTCGACTCTAAATATGGATTATTCCCATTTGGTGATCTCACCGGGAATCGAACCCGGATTGTCAGGATGAGAACCTGATGTCCTAACCGTTAGACGATGAGACCATGTTTAGTAATTATAATCTAATTTGTTCGCTTTCGCCAGTAATCTTGACATCTGACTATGAAGTCATGCCTAAGAAGCTAGAAGTTTTATAGTATTGATCAGCATTGTTGGGGTAGTTTCGGCTTTTATGAGGTAGGCGTCAACTTGACCTTGCAGCTTGCTTCTGGCGACACTATCCTGCTCGAAATTTGTCATGATAATTATTTTTGAGGCGCCGTTTGGAGAAGGATTATTGCGGATATAATCGACAAGATCATTGCCGCGCGTCAATGGAACCATGATATCGAGTAAGACAAGATCGAAACGGTTTTTTGTAATCAGCTCCATAGCCTGGCCTCCGTCTGTCACCCAGACAACTTCAAACGCTGATTTTTCGAGTGAGCGGACATACATCTCGCCGATGTAGCGATCATCTTCGACAAATAATATGCTTTTTATTTCCATCTTAGCCTCGATATTTGTTATGATTTTGTATCCAGCCGCCGCGGTTGGTCATGAGAATTTCGTGGTTTGAATTGCCCGAATCGGCTAATTTATCTGCGACCGATTGGTAGGTCGGCAAGGTGAAGCTAATTGTCGTGCCGACACCTTCCTTGCTTCTTACATCGACGGTGCCGCCACACGACTCAATAATTGCTTTTGAGATGTAGAGTCCAATACCAGAGCCTGAGACGGTTTCGCGACTGCGGTGTGAGCGATAAAATTTGTGAAACAGATTGGCAACAACATTTGGCGGCATACCAATTCCTTGGTCGATGATGTCAATCTGGACAAATTGGTCACTGGCCGATGCTCTGACTGTAACGACTCCCCCATCATGCGAATACTTGAGGGCGTTATCGATCAGATTTGACATTACCTCACTAAGCGTCGACGCATCAGCTGCAACTGTTGGCAAGTTGTTTGGTATATCAACAGCAAGTTGGCGATTTTGAATAGCCGCGCGTAGCTCCATATCATCTTTGATTAGTTCATAAACCGAGCCAACCGACAATTCAACAAGCTGAATGCGCATATGACGCTGGTCGTAACGGGAGGCGTTGAGAATGTTGGCGATATATCCACTCAAGCGGTTTGCCGAAACAGCTAAACGGTCAAAAAGTTGACGATGATCATTACTCAAATTGCCATCGAGCTCCTGCAATAAAACATCAAGATAGCCGCGAATCACCGTTACTGGCCCGCGTAGCTCATGGGCAGCGAAAGCAATAAAGTCGAGTTGATCATCTTCTGGCTGGTAGCTGTCGGTTTGATCAATTAGCATAATGACGAACGGTGCTTCGGAGCCTTTTTCATAGCTTGCAGCAATATCAAAAATCCGTCGATCTTCGACACCGACTGGATCGCTAGCGATACGATGCCAATTTTTTTCGGCGCGGACATCGTCGGCGGAGACTTGGCTAGCCCACTTCTCGAGTGAATCGCTATCTGAAAACTGTAGTTTTAGTCTGATACGACCTTTTGGATCAGTCATAATCGGTGCAGCGTGTGATGCAAAAGTGACTTCACCATTTTCCGAACAGATCACGACGCTTGATCTCGAATGATGTAGGCCTTTTTCGACCTCGCTCTGCTTGGCACTTTGTTTGCCACCAGGATAGTAATTTGCACCGAGCTTGTAAATTAGCTCTAATAGCGGCGCTAGACCATTGGCGCGGGCGTGTTTGCTATTTGGATGAGGCGGCTCGACTGCATTTGGCTCGCCAGATACGTGTGTCAACGCGTCTGCCAGCTGGTGGAGCGGAACAAGCAAGATTTCAAATACAAGTAATTTTAGTGACAAAAAAACTACTGCCAAGATCAAAAAGCTCACCCCAAGCGCTATCAGGTCAAATTTTATGATTGCGCTTAAAAATAGGATCACCATAACTACGAAGCTAATGCCAAGCGACCAAATGATGAGATTGATCCAGGCGCGGCGCTGGTAGCTGTTCCAGTAGTCTTTGACCATTTGATCGTGTTTTATGGTTGCCATGAGATCGTTCCACTATTTGGCACGGCTGCTATCCAGGTTTGGCCACGGATCAGTTTTACAGGAGTTTGATCAGTGTTGAGTAATTGAAGTGGCGCTGTCGGACTATCTTTTTTCCAAGTGGCTTCGAGTGCATGACCATTCTGAAAAATTACAGCCTTGCCGCTGCCAGTTGTCTTGATGCTTTCGCGCCAGCCGTCTTCCATGACATTTGACATCGAAACCGATAGTGCCACAACGACCGATGGCGACAATTGACCTTCTTCACGATCATTGTGAGGCGCACCTCCAACTGAGCGGTCGTAACTGTTGGTAGATTTATTGTACTGGTAGCTAGTAGCAAATTGACCAGCTGAAACAGCGATTGTCAGATTCTCAGCATCTGGAGTTTCGACTGGCTTGCCGTCAATCCGCGGCCAACTAGTAAAATTGGATGTAGTATAACCTTTTGACTGGTTGAGCTGGTCAAGTTTTTCGAAACTGGTGTAGACATTGTGAGGCGCGTAGCGATCACTTGCTCGCCAATAAGCGCCGTCGTTGAAAAATTGATCGATATCACGGTGCGAGCCATTACGGACTTCGGCAAGTGACCGAGCGCTGCCACCAATGTGAGCAATCGCTGCATCATAAGGTATAATCCACTCTAAATAATACGGCCTGAGGCTGCGAACCGGACCAATCAGCTGCGGTTTTGACTCTTGATAAAGAGCTGCAAAACGAGTAATTCCACCTTCAGCAATTGCTTCATAAACTACGCCAGCTTGTTTGAGGCCAGATTGTGGCCGTGCCTCTGGGCTATTTTCGATCATGATGGCCGTCACTAGCTGCTTAGTGGCATTTTCATCGGCAACTTCCTTGCCAGTTAAGGGTGAGTAATATTTGACGGCTGGTTTTTTGGTTATCTTGATAGGACTGGAGTCCATTGTCGGTGGTTTACTCGACGACCAGATATATCCAGCTGCGCCAAGTGTGATCAGAATCAGACTGATGCCGCCGATTATTAAGCTACGTTTTCGATGCGATTTGATTCCATTGATGATTTTTTGTATTTTTTGCTTCATGCTTATGGCTTATTGTAGCATAAGTCTACTGTCTGGTAGCGGCATCGAGTCGGCGGAGGACGGTTTCGCGGCCGAGTAGTGCCAAGGTGTCGTTTAGCTGCGGGCTGAATGGTGCCCAAGTCGTGACGATACGGATTAAGCTGAACAAAATGCCTGGTTTTTGGCCAGTTTTTTCGAGTAGATCGTTCAGAGAGGTCTGGATTGATGCTGAATCCCAATTTTCGAGCTGGTATAATTCATCGTGAGTTATTTGGATCAGCACTCTAATTTGCTCCTCGGGTAATTTTTTCAGCTGCTTGTTTTCGGTAATCAGAGAGCGGTTCGGTTGTGGTTCTTCAAAGAAATAGCTGGTTAGGCTTGGTAGGTCGCGGAGTGTTTTGAGGCGATCTTGAGCAAGAGTTAGGACGCGCATTTTGTAGCTGTCAGAGGCTTTTTTGGCGGCTTCAGGCCAGAAAAACTCAACTCGTTTTGCCAATTCTTCGAGCGGTAGTGTGCGAATAAAATGTCCATTCATCCACAGAAGTCGCTTTTCATCGAATCGCGCACCCGATCGTTGCACGCGGTCGAGACTAAACTTTTCGATAAGCTCATCGTGAGTGAAGACTTCTTGCTCGGTACCATCATTCCAGCCAAGCGTAGCAATAAAGCTCATCATCGTCTCTGGCAAGTAGCCGTCGCGAATGTAGTCGAGTACATCTTTGGCACCGTCGCGTTTGCCTAGTTTTTTGTTACCATTTTCATTTAGGATGTGCGGCATATGAGCGAATACTGGTAGTTCAAAACCAAGAGCTTCATAGAGCGCCAGATAATTCGGCATACTACTGACAAATTCTTGGCCACGAATAATATGACTAATCTTCATCTCATAATCATCGATGATATGGGCAAAATTGTAAGTCGGATAACCATCACTTTTGATCAAAATAAAATCATCAACCACCTCTGGGCTTGTCGTGATATCGCCCATAACCTCGTCGTGATATTGATAAGATTTGGGGTCTGATTTGAACCTGAGCGGCATCGAACCGTCCCAAATCGGCGGATTCTCTGGTCGGTGATCGCGGTAACGAAAAGCTCGTTTTTCAGCGGTGGCTTGATCACGAAAAGCTTGAATCTCATCTATTGTGTACGGATCGGCGTAAGCCTGACCGGCGTCAATTAGCTTATTGGCCCACATCTGGTAATGATCAAGACGCTGGCTCTGGATATATGGTCCATAAGGTCCGCCGATATCTGGACCTTCGTCGTAGTTGATGCCAATTGACTTGAGGCTTGAGATCAGATGCTCGGCGCTACCAGCCACTTCACGCTTTTTGTCGGTATCTTCAAAGCGAAGCACAAAATTACCACCGGCCTGCTTGGCAACTAAATACGCAAACAATGCCGTGCGAATACCGCCAACATGCAAAAAACCAGTTGGACTAGGTGCAAAACGAGTACGAATCATAAAAGTAGTATAACAGATACTACATACTTAAAGCGATATGCTGGATCTGGTCATTGGTAAGCGGCGCATCGCCTTCGATGGTGTACAAGATGCCGCCATTGACCCAAGCAGCATTACCGCGAAAAGTATAAATCGTCAGTCCGCTGCTGCGCGAAATCGTGTAGTCTTGACCAACTGTTGGCTTGACAAAACGTTCTAAAACGGCTGTTGAATCAAGACCAGAACTAGTTTGCGACAAAGTGTAGCCCTGAGAAGAGCCATTGGCTGCAAATTTCATACTGACTTGCCCGTCATTGTATGCAACTGGTCCCGATAAGCTGTAGCCTGACGGACGATAAGAAGGGTAAGTGGCATTTATACCAGCTTGTGCGGCCGCAACTCGCACCGAAACATTTGGCATATTGATGTAGGTAAAGTACCCGCCGACAAGCAGCATAATAGCACAGGCCGTTGCGACACGTGCAAAATGCAGCTTGCGTTGCTGAGTTTTTGTCTTTTGGACTTTCATTCTTTGCCGTTTGTTAACAGGCTTGGCTTCGTCAAGAGCTTTTTGGATAGCTTCTGCTTTGAGGATCGATGAAGGCTTTGGTATGCGTTGCGCCTGAGGCTGTTTGCTAGCTGCCTGGACGCGCTGTACCATCGGGTGCACAGTTGGCGCTACATCCATAACGCGCGTTGAGGTTGGTTTTTTGACAACTGGTTTTGCAAACTTTTGAATCTTTGGCAAAGTCGCTGTTGAACGGTTATGAACTTTGACTGTTTCAGACTGAGGCTGCTCGGCTTTGACTGATTGGGGTTTGGCGGCTAGTGGCTCAACTGTTTTATGAACATAACGGCGGCTGAGAGTTTTTGATTTTTGAGTCGAGGCATGAATGTTCTTAGCGTGAGCCGAATTTCGACTGGTAAGCGGCCGTGAACTTTTAGCTATAACTGCACCTGTATGCTTATCATACGTCGTTCCGTTGATTATGATGGTTTGGTCGCTCATTTTGTGCGTTTTCCTATTCCCCTTATCTTTATTTATACTATACAAGCATAAGGTAGATGAAACAAGTACATTTTTGACTGCCAATAAGTTACAATATGAACATGTACCGTGCTCGCAGTAAGCGAAATCAGAGAATTCGCCTTCTTCTTACCTACACCATTATGCCAGTTATTATTGCTGGCGTCGTGACCGCTCTTGTTTACTATACACTTGGTTATCGATTGAATACCGATAGAAACACTGTCGTGCAAGGCGGTCTAGTGCAATTTGACTCCTATCCTAGCGGTGCAAAGGCGACTATCGGCCAACAGAGCCTCTTGTGGCGTACGGCGACCAGCGCCAATATCGAATCGGGTACCTATGTTGCCAGCCTCCAAAGAGATGGTTATCAGGCTTGGCAAAAAACGGTCACCGTTATGCCTGGTCAAATTCTATGGCTTGATTATGCTCGTCTGCTGCCAAAAAATATCAAATCGAGTAGCGTTACGTCGTGGTCAAAAGTCGACAGCGTGGCTTACGCTAGAGAATCTGATGTTATTAGCTTAATCAACGATGCCCACAAGCCAGAAGTGACAATCTTGACAAGCCTATCTTCGGGCAAGCCCAGTATTAGCCAATTCAAAATTGCTAGCACTGCTTACACAGTACCTAAGAATGCTCAAAGTTCGCAGTTTGAGCTAAAAGAAATGTCGCGCGACGGACGCTGGATAACGATCTTGCATAAATATGACGACAAGACTGAATGGCTAGCCATCAATCGAACACAGCCAAACGAAACTCGCAATCTAACAAAGCAGACATCTTTGGCGATCGATAACCTAAGATTTGATCCTGCTCGGTCGAGTCGTTTACTAGCTCAGTCGGGCACTAGCTTGTACCGATTCGACGTGATGGCAGATGCCGCACCCCAGCCGCTAGCCGCTAATATCAGCAAACTACACATAAATCCAGCTGGAGTCATCAGTTTTTTGATCAAAGATCCAACAACAGAGTCATCAAATCCAGCCTATGTGAGAGCCGACAACGATAAAGTGATAAGAATTAGCGGTAGTGATGGTCTGCCTCTTAAGGGCATTGAAGATGTACTACTGTCAGATTACAAGCACGGTGATTTTGTTGTTTTGGTGCATAACAATAAGATCGAGATCAGTTCCATTAACATCGATTACGGCAAGATCTTAGACAGTCAGCTTAACGAAGATGCTGCCAAGCTAGAACTTAGCGGCGGCTATGATCAAATTTCGCTATCGCCAAACGGTCGGATTGTGTTGATCCAGGCCGGATCAAATTTGCGCACCTATGACCGCGACCTCAAAAAACTCAGTGCTATTACACAGGCATCTGACAGCAGTTTTAAGCTCGGTTGGCTCGATGATTTTATCATTTGGAGTAATCTCAATGGCGTGGTGACGCTACGCGAATTTGATGGCGAAAACAGCCATATTGTTAGCGAACGTATCGATGATTCGATGCTGGTGTTGTCGGAGAATCAAGAATATCTGTACGGCTTACGCAGCGATCAACAAAAAGTCGATTTAGTCCGATTTGATATGTTGGTGCGCTAAAGCTAATTGCCAGTAATGCGCTCGATGAAGCCTGATGACTGACCAGGAATGGCAGTGTTGCCGGTGCTTGAATTGGCAGGAGCAGGTTTGGCCGTGGCAGGATCGGGGCTAATTTGTTCGGCCGTAACTAGTAGTCGGCTATTGGCGGTTCCAAGTGGCACGCAAGTGATTAGCGTTAAAACTGGTTTTGAAGTGTCGTATTGCAGTGCTTTGACATTTGTTGGGGCTACTACTTCTTTTTTGGTGACTTTGTAGGCGTAGCGGACACCTTTGTAGTTGGCATAAATTGTGTCGTCGATCGTTAAACTTTCGAGGCGTGCAAATATGAATTTGTACTCACCAGTATCGAACCATTCTGAGCTTGAGTGACCAGACAAAACTGTATTGCCGATTTGACCTGGATGCGAGTTGGCTTTGGGGACGCCAAACCAAGCAACGCCTTTGGCCATGGCTGCCATCTGCAAATCGTAAGTTTCTTTGTTGGTTTTTCCCATAGTATTGTCATAAACTGCCGGTACATCGACATTGATTTTTGGAATAATCAGTCGCGGCTCATCGCTAACGGCTACTGTTGAGGTTGGATCAACGATGATATTGTCGGGCATCGTTGTGCCTGGCGAAGTATAAGCCGCAACATAAGCAAACAAAACCCGATTGTACTGCATAAAGAGGAACACAAGCATTACTAAGCTAGCGGCGAGGATCGGATAGTAATGACGGCTTTTTTTGACGGCTGTTGCTCGCTTTTTGATAGTGGCGCGCAGTTGCGAACGAATATTGTCAGCCGCTTCTTCTGGTGTTAGTTCATCGCTCTTAGCCGACAAGGCTTCGGCTCTGGCAGTTTGTTCGGCAAGTGCGCTTTGAGTTTGCTGTAAATGACCAGCGTAATAACGTTGAAAATACTGCTGATAATAATTTTGCCAAGCACTGTGATAATTCTGCCAATCACTCGACAATTTCTCAGTCGCTTTTTCTTCATCATGAACGCGCATATAGGGGTTTGTCGTTGTCTGCTCAGTGTTTGACGATTGAGATATAACAGCATTTTGAGGCTCGATCGAGACTGTTTCAGCTCGAGTTGCTTCAGGCGCGGTTTTCGCTTTTTCATCTTCTGATAGTTTTTGCTCTTGGGCTGGCATCGTCATCGATTGATCGTTTTGGTAGATGGCGTTTATTTGAGCACGCGTCAAATCGGCCAACGCTCTTTGACCGGTTGAATTGGTACCCAAACTAGAACTCGCCACAGAGCTTGGTCGCTGTGGTATAAACAATGAGTTGTTTTTCATCTGGGGATCGTCTGGTCGCATACTAGATTCCTACTGCCCTTTAGTATACAATATCAGGAGCGCAATTGATAATTTGGCGCTTACGTTTAAAAATAGTGCTTGCGGGCTGGTGGCGGAATTGGTAGACGCGCTAGACTCAAAATCTGGTGAGATTTTTCTCGTGGGGGTTCAAGTCCCCCCTGGCCCACCAGCAGTGTTTTTAAATCCTTGCTAGTGCAGATGACTGCATATATTCCAGCTTGCATTCACAGGTTCAATTCTGATCTTTAGCTGTCAAGGTTGAACCCTGCCCCTCTATTGTCAGGGTTCAACCTTGACAGTTTGGTAGAGGCTGGCGGTGGCTGCTTCGAGCGGTAGATTGGGCGACCAGAGCCAGTAGCTAGCAATTCGAGCGGCTGTTTCACCGCGCCAGATGCGCATTGGACTGTCAAAATCTTGGCTGACCACTTGTCCATTGTGCGCCACAATGATCTTTTCGCGATGTAAAGTGACGATTGTACAAGGGTACGTCAGGCTAAATTTGTGCAAAGCATCAATAAGCT
>CAZNEX010000007.1:23572-29701 GCA_964572775.1 uncultured Candidatus Saccharibacteria bacterium | reverse complement strand
ATACTAAAAGTCAGAACCCGAGGATAATAAACTGCCTGGAAAAGCTTCTGAACTTGAGCAAAACTTGCTACCATCAGCGTCTGGGGTCGTTCAACCAGCAATGATGGCGAATTTTTGACGAGATCAATAGAATCACGGGTTATTGTTAGCGGTCCGGTATATTTAGAGATAAAATCTTCGTAAACAATCGCCGTTTCACTATTACGTCCAGCATCACCTGCTAGCAAAACCTGTCCGCTCCAACTTGCCGCCGCTAACATCTCGGCCAAACCACTGCGACTCAGGCTGCCGCTTGGCGTACTGGGGCAAAAGATTGCATCGCCAATCGTACCTGGGATAGTTTTTTTGAGAGCGTCAGGCAAAATTACCCGTACAGCCCCGACGCCACTGTCGAGCACAGTTTGATACGCAGCCGCTACGCCAGCAAAGCCCAGCTTGTTGCCGCCAATAATAGCCAATTGTCCCGCGAGGTCGCGGCGTTCTGGCCTGTTCCATTCCATATCAGGAAACAGCGGCTTAGAATTGGTCTGTACGCGCCAATACGAAGTGTCCATCCGCCCCCTCTAGCTCATATGCAATGTTCTTGCGCTCAACCACCACCTTCCAGCCATGCTTCATGGCAGCTTCAAGCAGTTCACTAGACGGGTTAAATGCAATTGGTCGATCGACCATTTCCAGCATGCTGATGTCGCTGGCGCTATCACCTACAGCAACACTATCATCTAATGTTAGTCCAATTTCTTTATGGTCCGCCAGATAAGCTTCTAGCAGTTCACGCTTATGTCCATGAACGACGCGGCTATGATTACCGGTATAATTATCGCCCTCACGCTCGTAGACGGCAGCCACGCAATCATCAAAACTGTATTTATCGGCAAATTTTTCAGCGATCTCTTGCTGAGAGGCGCTGAGAGCCAAGCAATAGTAATCTTCGGCTTGCAATTTTTTGAGTAATTTTGCTGTATAACCATAAATTTTGTGTCCCGAACGCTCTACGACATGACTGGCTGCCTCCTCTAGGGCTTTTGGGGCGATTTCGGTCAAATGTCGAGTTATCGTCTCCATGACCAAAAACTCATAATCATGCCAAGAAGTGAACTTGCCTTGCCAAGCCACAAAAGCCTGATCAAGCGCTTCGGCTTCCTGTTCGCTAAAATGTCCGCGCGACTTAATTTCAAAAACTAGCTCATGATAAAGCTGCCAGCGAAAAAGTGTACCGTCGATGTCAAACACTGCCAATTTTCTCATAAACCTAGTATAGCAAACAGACGATCAATCGTACATTTTGTCAATCATTTTCAGACAGTCCACTGCCTGTTGGCGTCCTTTCTGATCGCCAAAGCCGTCATAAAGTACGATATCAACCAGTTTCGTGGCAACCTCTTGAGGCGAGCCGGTATTCGTTAGCCAAACCAAATCTTGCTGTTGGAGCAGCCAACCAAGCGACAGTTTGGCTTCAGCTAGACGCTTATCAGCTTCTTGATTTTTGTGCGGATAACGCCCTAAAAACCATTCTTGCCATCGACTAGCTTCGGTGACAAGGCCAATTGTAATCGTCGCCCGAAACGGCAGCTTACGGTAACTGTCGACAGCACCAGAAAGCGTATCGAGTAAATTGTATCTGGCCGCATAATCATCAAGACGCGTGCCATAGTGATAGCCAGTCGTCGGGTGGACAAAATGCGTCAACAAACTGCCCTCCTCGCGAAACTCCTCGACTTGCTGCTCATCAACATGAAGATACAAATCACCTTGCTCTCGCCGTGGTCGTGTCGTAAAGCCGCGCACATAGCCAAAATTACCATTGATGTCTGTGGCCGCTTTCATAATTGTTGATTTACCAATCGCCGCTGGGCCAACAATCATCACTAGCAGTTTTTTATCAAAAGCGGCAAGGTTCACAAACCCTGCTTTTCACGCATCAAGATGTCGTAGCCTTTTTTGACCTCACCATCGCGCCCAACTCCTAGCGCTTCTAACACTTGCCACATTTCATCGCGAACAGCATCGCCATCAGCGTCATCAGCAGTTAACTTTTCGATTTCAATAAAATCTCCTAGATCCTCAACGCTATCTAGGCAGATCTCGTAGCCTTGATATTTGGCTTTCTGACGAATTTTCGTGAGATCAGAAAATAGCTCAAAATGCATCAGCTCGATCATCGTCTTCATCTCTTCTGGCTGATCGATGACGGTTTCATGCTCAATCTTATCGAGATCTTTGACAGTTTGTTTAAGCGTAAAAGTGCTCAAAACATCGTTTTCGGTGCGTACTCGAAGAAAGTTATAGCCAGGAGTTGCTGTTTTGCCGCCAGGCTCGTTGTAGACAGTATCATGTTGCTTGAGGGGTGGTCCAAATACGACTGCTTGCGACTCGAGGGATTTTTTTAGTTGGCTTAGATCCTGGACGCGTGCTTTTATTTCAATCTCTCTCATAAGTTTACCTCGATACTAACTGGACAGTGGTCGCTGCCAGTCTGGTTTGGGTGAATTTGCGGATTAGAAACCTTAGGAGCCAAGTCGTTGCTAGCCAGCCAATAGTCAATCCGCCAGCCAACATTGTTGGCGCGAGCGTTGCCCCAGTGCGTCCACCAAGTATAAGCGCCAGTTAGTTCTGGGTTGTCACGTCGAAAGACATCGACAAAGCCTGCCTGCAAAAGCTGGTCAAAGCCTTCGCGCTCTTCGGCTGTGAAGCCGGCACTTTTGGCATTTTCTTTTGGTCGCGCCAGGTCGATCTCACGGTGGGCGGCATTGAAATCGCCGCAGACGAGCACGGGCTTTTGTTTTTCCAGTTGTTTTAGGTAGCTCCGAAAAGCGGCATCCCAGTGGTCATGTCGCATACCAAGACGGCTAAGGTCGCGCTTGCTGTTTGGCGTATAGACGGTAACTACCCAGTAGTTTTCAAATTCGGCAGCAATGACGCGTCCTTCGGCATTGGGATCGCCATAAGTATCGCCTTCGACCGCAAATTCGTCAATAATATCTTGCGGCAGACCGTCAACAAATGCAATTGCTGGTTGTTTCGTAAAGATAGCCGTACCGCTATAGCCCTTTTTAACAGCACTAAAAAAATGCTCCTGGTACTGTGGTAGATCAAGCACAAACTGACCGCGCTCTGCTTTTGTCTCTTGCAAACAGAGCACATCTGGGTCATGTTCATCGATAAATTGCATAAAAGCACCTTTATTCAAAACCGCCCGAATCCCGTTTACATTCCATGAGTATAATTTCATAAGCCTAGTATAGCAAAATGCACCCTATCGAAGAGATAGAGTGCATTTGTTGATGCGTCAATTTGCTAGTAGCGTATAGCTGGTCGAACGCCCCATGAATCAGCCACGGTTGCAGGGTCAACGCTAACGGCGGTTTTTGAGCGACCACGAAGGGCATCAAGGAACGATTCGCGGCAAGTTAGCTCAGGTTGGCTAGTCCAACGGTTGCGCCAATTGCTACTGCTGCAGTCCCAGGCGAAACTGTCGCCGATTTTGCCACGTTTGCCTTCAACCAATCGATAAAACTGTAGAACGCCCCAACCGTCTTGAGCTGGGTTCAAGACACGAATCATCTTGTCAACGCCCGTAGAACGGCGATTGTTGACTACTTTCATGTTGTAGCATGGTAGATTTGGGTTGTTGCAACGTCCGCCATTGACAGAATTGGTGCTCATAATACGATCGCGCATCACTACCGAACGAGTGTTGCGACCATCCCAATACTTGCGACCGAATGCAAAGCCCTTCATGACTACTCGCCTAGCAGCATCATCTTGCTTGTTGTTTGCGTAGTTGAAAGCACCCCAAGCACGCGAGTGACCTTTGGCTTTCATAATTGGAATTGTGTCGATGCTTTCGTATTCTCTTTGCGCATCAGTTTTCATAAGTGTCATGTTCTTGTATTCCATTCCCTGAGAAATGAATGACCAGCCATAAACATCGCGTAGTTTCGCGATTTCTTGCCATGATGGTTGCTGAGTGTAGCCAGCAAAACATGAAATACCGCTATCGGCTGTACGCGATACAACCACGCCACCAGTTCCTTTTAGTCCATAAGCTCGCATATCTTGCGCATTTTGCTCGAGAGTACGTGTACCTGGTACGACCTGACAATTCTTGCCAGTAGTCGCTTGCCAGTTGGTGCGGCCCCACATGATTGTGATGTAGCCAGGCGTAGCTTTTTGAGCCGGAGCTTCAGCAGCTTTTGCATTCATCATTAGTCCAGCGCTACCTATGACCGCTATGCCAAGTGTTAATAAACCTAAAAATCCAGTGCGTCGTTTCATAATAACTCGTTCCTCCTTAGAACAATGTAATATGATATGTGCAACTACCATACCACGAGATATACAAAATGTCTATATTATTTTTAAAAAATATGACTGGACTAGTGTCAGCAAGACTGTTATAGTGCATCCAGATGACAAATCACAACCTGCCTAAAGTCGTGACATTTGATGGCGAAGCTCGTAGCGGCAAAGGCACGATTGCTCAGGCAACCAAAGATTATTTGCGGGACGAAAAAGGTCATAACGTGATGCTGATTGATCGCGGTCAGACTTTTCGCGTGCTGGTAGTGGCAGCTGCCCGAGCTGGCGTTGATATCGATGATGCGGCGGTGATCGACCGATTTTTGGAAGACGAAGCCAACATCGCAGAGTGTACCCAGTTCGTCAAGGACGTTTATTATATGGACAAAGAGACGCGTGACGGCCTGCTATACACCAATGAGGTTGGCGCCAATAGTGCCAAGATTGGTGCTCGGCCTGGTTCGCAAAGTTTTGTGGCAAATCTGACCAAAAAGTGGCTGCGTGATGCTCGTGAGGATGGATTTGATGTCGTTTTGATCGATGGACGCGCTCTTGAGGCGATAGCTCGCGAGATGGATGATGAAGGAATTTGTCAGTATCGCTTAGGTATGTATTTTATTTGCGATCCAAATATAGGTGCCAGGAGGACGCTAGGTTATGCGACAACTGCTTACGACGATTTGACGCCGACTCAGCGCAGCGAAGTCGATGATCTGATGACACAAATCGCCGAGCGCAACCAACTTGATCGTGAGCGACCAGTCGAGCCGATTGTACGGCCAAGCGCACTGATCTGCCGCTTGCCTGACATGTCGGCCGCCAGCGCCATCGATGCAAACAGACCGATGCTAGTCATCGACACCAGCGCCGATATGACCAAGCAAAAGATGAGTCTGCCAGTGGCGGAATATGTCGCAAAACACCTTGTTTGATGTTGTAGATATTGATTTATTATAGCTTTTATGCTATCATGATAATGATAGCCTTGCCTTAGAGGAGACTCAGGCGAGCTATTGATCTTTGTCACACTACCAAAAAAGGAGGTGGTCCGCGTGAGTAACGCGGATAAGATCGGGCTGCTGCCCGGTTTTGGCTGGATCGCCGACCAGGCATGGTTTGGCGACTCCGTTTGGAGTCACTTTCTCAGCACACTGATAGTGTGCTGGGGATTGACCCCGTTTGGCCACGTTGCCTGGGCGTTTATTGCCCAGGCGACTGTTCTGCCGCTCGACAGCGAGCGGCAGTGGCGATCGTTTTTCCCTGGGGACTTGTTCCTCGGGGTTGGCGCTGCCATCACCATCACCACTGCCGGGATGGCAGAGGTCGAGGTAGGCCACTGGTGGCAATCACGTGCATGGCACACGGTAGTATTGTGCGCTGCTTTGCTGATCGCCATTTTCATGACCTGGCTAGTTGATGCCCAGGTCATGCCCCTAACGGCTCTCTTGTCGCCGTGTAAGTTGTATCACAACTTGCTGTTGTACGGAGGCTATGGGTATGTAGTCTTCGTCTCCAGTGTGGCAGCCATGCTAGGCAATGGATGGAGTGTACGGCAGCTGCTCGTCATAGCTGCGATCGCAGCCGTGACACCTTGGATCGTGTTTGTGATCCAAGATGGCCAGCTCACTCGCGAGCAGGCCATCAAAAAGCAGCAGCACTCCACCCCGGCCAGTTACAAGTTGTTCTGGCTGGTCCGAGTCCGAGGCCAATACAGGAGGTGACAACAAAGATCGCCGCCCTAGTACCATTCACAGCCAGTGAATCGGGAACGGGCGGCTTCGTCATTTATGACGATGTCGCCCGTAAAAAGTCGTATGGCTTTTGGGG
>CAZNEX010000007.1:14287-23472 GCA_964572775.1 uncultured Candidatus Saccharibacteria bacterium | reverse complement strand
GCGGCTTCGTCATTTATGACGATGTCGCCCGTAAAAAGTCGTATGGCTTTTGGGGGTGGAGCGAAGATATAGAATTTATTTCTATGTCTAGCGGAGGGCAAGTCCCTCCTGAATATTCGCGGCTTCGTCATTTATGATATCGAAAACACTAGCCAAATGATAAAGTAGACTAGTATGGATTTTTTGCTTGAGTCTAACAAATTGGACAAGATTGCACCTGGCGTGACGTCGGCATATCGGCAACTGCGCGATAGCCACGGGCAAGGCATTTATACGAGCCTTGGCCGCTATTACAACCACACTATTTTTGGCCGCGATGCTGGTATGAGCGCCAAGTTTGTCAGCGACTTTGACCATCAGACGGTTTGGGAGACAATTTCTACCCTCGCTAGCCATCAAGGTACGCTTAGCAGCCCAAAAACGCAGCAAGAAATCGGCCGAATTCACCATGAACTACGCGACTACACAGATTGGGATGGTCGTAATTTTGATCGATTTGGTTTATGGCTGGCTGGAAAAGCCTGGGGTGTCCATAACAAGCGCTTGCTGACATACTTTGCGGCTGATACGACGGCAACTTATATTCGATTGGTTCATAAATATGCTTTGAGTATCGATAAATCAATCTTGGATCGTCAAGTTCCTTTCGGTAGTGGTGATACGCGTTTACTCAGCGATTCAATTGCAGCTGCTGCCAGCTGGATAGTTGGGAATGTTGACGATGAGGGCTGCTTTGTGTCGCGGCGAACTAATCGTTGGTCACTACCCTACCAGACATTTGCAGATTCGGTGACGGCTTACGTCTGGCGTGACGGTTCGGCGGCCGATACATCGAAGCGACACAGTTATTTAGAAGCGCATGTTTATTGTCTCGATGCACTGCAAGATGCTGTACGGTTATTGCCTGATCACCCTGCAAGCAAGCGTTGGAGCAAAGTCGCTAAGCAAATGCATTCGGCTTTGTTTACATACTTTTGGCGCGAAAATACTCACAATTTTGTGCCTGGTTTGTTTGATCGTGAAGGCAAATTAAGTCAGCTCGACACCGAAATGATTACTAGCGGCTGGACATTAAACGCTTCTTTTTGGAAACATATGCCCGATCCTATGCACCGTGCAAAGATAATCTCGATCGTCAAAAGACTATTTCAAGATGATTTTTTGACCGATGCAGGCATACGAACACGCAGTTTACGTACTCGTGAACCGCTTGGCGATATGTTAGATTACCACGGCTCACAAACGGTATGGCCGATGTTCAACTTTATGTTTGTTGAAGGATTACGCCGCCTTGGACTGCATGGTCTTGCCTATCAGCTAGAGGTACGTATACTGAACTCAATCAACGCGGTCGGCAATTTTCCAGAGTTCTGCATCGTCGATCATAGCGGACAAATCTATCGACCAAATAGTCATGCCAAAAAACGCATCAAAGGCCAGATGATACCCGAGCAGAATATCGCATTTACGGTCGTACCAGCCTTGACGCTGGCGTATCGGCATGCCTACCATCGACCGATAAAGCCGACTAGCGGCTGGCGCCATGATCTAGAAGCATCGATCCTCGCCTCGATACCAGAAATCGACTTGCTCGATCCGAGTCAGGCGGCCGCCGAATATTTGATAAAACCAATCAAAGTTGATCGCTGGCTGGCTGGGTTTGCTTCGGCTAGTCATATTTTGCCAATTATGTTGAGAAAGCCGCAATGAAAATAGTTCAGATTTCTGAGAGTGAGTTTAGTGTTCAGGGACACGGCGTTCACACCGCTTTTGTCGAAACCATCAATGGCCTATCGGCAACAGCTGGCAATCAGGTTATCAAAAATTCTTTTCACGCCGCTGACATCCGCCATATTCATACAGTTGGTCCATATAGCCTTGCGCAACTCTTGTTCGCTAAGGGTAAAAAAATTGTATCGGCGCACGTTGTGCCGAAATCATTTGTTGGTAGTCTGGTCGGCACTAAGTATTGGCTACGACTTGCGACTTGGTATTTGGTTTGGTTTTACAATAGAGCCGATGCTGTGATTGCTGTATCTGATGAAACAAAGCATCAACTAGAAGCGATCGGTGTCAGGCGGCCGATAAAAGTGGTTTACAACATGATCGACACCTCACGATATCATTTTTTGGCAAAAGATCGTCAAAAAAGTCGTCGCGATTTGGGCATCGACCCAACAAAAACAGTTGTCTTAGGCAACGGCCAGGTTCAACCGCGCAAACGAGTCGATACATTTATCAATATCGCCAAGCGTTTACCCGATATGCAATTTATTTGGATTGGCGGTATGCCATTTGGTAAAGCGGCTGCTAGTTATAGCGACATGCAAAAGTTGGTCGATTCTGCGCCGTCAAATGTTA
This sequence comes from uncultured Candidatus Saccharibacteria bacterium, assembly GCA_964572775.1. Lineage (GTDB taxonomy): Bacteria > Patescibacteriota > Saccharimonadia > Saccharimonadales > Saccharimonadaceae > SZUA-359. The sequence goes on along the minus strand of CAZNEX010000007.1, from coordinate 21,111 downwards.
AATTTACAGGTGTTGTTGATCTCGAAAAAGTTCGCCAGTATTTTGCAACTGGTGATATTTTTGTGATGACAAGCGATCAAGAGACTTTTGGTTTGGCGATTATCGAGGCTGCAGCTAGCGGGCTGCCGGTTGTACTCAGAGATATTGCTGATTATGATCACACTTTTAGAAACGATGCCTTGGTGTGTCAGGAGTCAGAGTTTGTTGAAGCTGTCACCAAGCTGGCTGGTGATCGGTCTTACTACAGGCAGATGCAATCACATTCGGCTAGTATTGCGCGGCGATTCGATAGCCGATCAGTCACCGATCAGTTATTGTCGCTATATCGCTCATGTCTAGAAAAATGATACAATAGTCTGCAATGCGTATTGGCCTATTTACTGATACTTTTCGACCGTCAATCAACGGGATTGTCTTTGTCATCGAGTCGCTCAAGCGTGAGCTAGAAGCACTTGGGCATGAAGTTTATGTCTTCTGCCCTGCTAAAAGCATGCGCCCAAGTAAAACCGCCGAGCTTTACGAAGAAGACGATCACATCGTTCGTTTTCCGAGTATAAAGGGCGCTTTTTTTGATGATTATGATACGTCGATCTTTTTTCCGCCACGTGTTGTCCAGCAAATTCGTGATCTCGAACTTGATGTTGTTCATGTATTTACACCCTCACAGGTTGGACTGATCGGTATTCAGGCTGCCAAAAAAAGCAACACGCCATTTATCATTCAACATTCGACCGATCTATACGAATTTTCGGCCGACTACCCTGCTGTTTTGCCTGGTGTTTTAGCTATGATCGCAATCTTGATGCCGCAAACTGTCAAATTGGGGCGCAAGGACATATATGAAGTTATCAAGTTGTACCGTCCGCGTCGCGGTGTCACCAAGTGGAACAAAGACATCATAAAAAGCAGCATTACGATTCTTTATAGCAAAGCCGATGCAATCATTGCTTTGAGTCAAAAGAGTCTCAAGCAGCTAAAATCATGGCAAGAGCATGAAAAATATCACTATGATATCAGTTGTCTACCAAACGGGGTTGATGCTTTGCCAAAACCAACTGCGGCTGAGGTTCGAGCTTTTCGTCAGCTTCACAATATTGATGAAAAAGATGAAGTCTTTGGCTTTGTCGGTCGTCTTGGTAAAGAAAAAAATCTAGACATGCTGATTCCGACGCTCGAGTATGTTGCTCACAAGCGGCCAAATGCGCGATTGTTGTTTGTAGGCGATTTTGAATACCGCGAAGCTCTCGAAGAACTGACGGCTGAGTCAGAATATGCCGACAGGATCACCTTTACCGGTGCTTTGCCGCGTGAAAAGCTAGGCGTAGCGTATTCCTGTATGAAAGTTTTTGTTTTTCCATCGCTCAAAGACACTCAAGGTTGGGTTTTACACGAAGCGGCTCATGCTGGCTTACCGATTGTTTTGATTGATCGTGATGTCTCCGAAGTTGTACACGATGGCGAAAACGGTCTGATGGTCGATGATTCGCCAGAGGCAATGTCAGAGGCCATTTTGCGCCTATTAGGCGACGAACAGCTTTATGAAACCATGTCTAAAAATAGCAAAAAACTTGCCAAGAAATTTACCGAAAAACACCACGTCGCACAACTCGAAAAACTGTATAGACAGGTTATTGCAGCCAAAAAAAGTTAACGGTACTTTAGAGCGGCCTTATGCTCGCGTTCAATGTCGCGGCTTTTGATAGTCTGACGTTTATCATAAAGTTTTTTGCCTTTTCCAAGAGCAATGACTAGCTTAATATAGCGGCCAGCAGTGAGTAGTTTGGTCGGTACGATTGTCATGCCCGATTGTTTGCGAGCGATTAATTCGTCGATTTCACGACGTTTTGCTAGTAGGCGTCTTGATCTTGTGTCGACAGTTGTTGCACCAGTTTTTCCGCGCTCATTGAGACGTAGGCTAAAGCTGGCGTTATTGAGCCAAAGCTCATTGCTGCGAACCGATACGAATGCACCCTTTAGCTGGATGTGATTGTCTCTTGCTGCGCGAACTTCTACACCAGTTAGTTCTAGACCAACCACGATGTCATCTGACAAATCATAATCAAACCGCGCTCGACGGTTGACGATTGCTTGAGGCGGTTTGGCTTTTTGATGTTTTTTCTTAGTGGCCATATCTGTATTATACAGGTTCGGCTGAACTATCGAGCGGATCTAGCCAATATCTAGGAGCGATTTCATCGTAGAATTCTATCAACTCAGTCGACAATTGATCGCGACCAGCCTTCTTCTCGCGTCGTAGAATTTCTTGACAGATTGCGTCAAATTTACTTATCAGATCTTCTAGAGTAGCTTTATCTTGGTCGGTTGGATCTTTTATTGCCAATTTATCAATGACAGACAGTAAATAACGCAGGGCTGTCTCAAGCTCATCTGGTCGACGCTCTTTTAGTTGTGTCTCAGACTCAAAAAAATCCTTGATACGGGAGAGCTGAGTAAAAGGATCAATTTGACCTGTTTGATCTGAAGAGAATTCTCCATTGCCAGTGTTCATCTTTTTATATTATCACAAAACGATGTATAAGTCAAGTAGCATAAAGTTACGTGAGATAAGGCCTAGAGTCCTAAAGGATCGGCGCCATCATCTGAACAGAAGTCAGAGGTGGGTTGCTTTTTAGCAGCTTTTTCTTTCACCCAATTTGCAAGCATACGTACAAAATCCCGCAACTCAGATATTGTATGCTTTGAATCTAGTTCTTCTGATCTAACATCATATCGAGCTTGTCCACCATCAAATGCGCCGCGCCTACCTGTTTCATCATTTCTCATAGCAAATTTTCTCCGTTAAGTATGGTAATACAATATCATCTTAGTAGTGTCTAGTCAATCAAAAATTTATTGATCAATAAGGCTCAATTTGATATTCCTTGACAACACTCGTGAATGTCAAAAGCTATAATCCAGAGAGGCTCTCCTCAATGGCAGCTGTTTTATCACAAACCGAATACTTGCCTTCTCTAGATACAACTTTTGCTAGTAAGCCATATTAGACTACCTCTGTTATAATAAATCCAATGATTGCTGATATTGTGGTGCGTGAAAAGAGTTTTGGCGATAAGTTGCTGATGAGCGATGTTCGTTTTAGTATAAGTGATCGCGAGAAAGTCGGCGTGGTGGGGCGAAATGGTGTTGGCAAATCGACACTATTTGCGATGCTAGCGGGCACCGATACAGACTATACTGGTGAGATTATTTATCGAAAAGGTATGACTGTGGTCGCGACGCAGCAGGAACATCATGGCCTCGCGAATGAAACGGTGCTAGGCTACGTGCTATCCGGTTTGCCTGAGTACGCTCAGCTGTCGCATATTATCGAGACTTACCCCTTGACGATGGGCGATGATATGAAAAAAATCGCCGAATATTCGACAGCGCTGGAGCGTTTTGAGCAAAAAGGCTTTTATCATATCGAAGAGCAGATTGAGCGTGAGTTAGAAAAGTTTCAACTGGCAGGTTTTGGCGGGCACAAAATGGCCAGTCTAAGTGGTGGTCAAAAACGTCTGATAGAGATCGTTAAGATTATGCATGCACAGGCGCAATTGGCGCTTATCGACGAGCCGACAAATCACATGGACTATGTTGCCAAAGATCAATTTATTGCTTGGATGAAGAGCGCACCAGAGGCAATGTTGGTAATTACGCACGATCGTGATGTTTTGGCGAATGTCGATCGGATTGTTGAGCTAAAAGATGGCACGAGTGTTAGTTATCGCGGTAATTACGATGCTTATTTGAAGCAAAATGCCCTAAAAACCAGCACTGGCATACATGATCATGAGATGTTGGAGCGGCGTCGGGCAAACCTAAGCGATAAGATTACCCAGTTTCGGCGTCTGAAAGAAAAGGCACGCGATCCCGATACAATCAAGCAGTTTAAGCGCCGCGAACAGCAAGCTGCCGCCGAACTAGCCGATTTAGCGACAATCGAAAAACCGACATTTTGGATTGATAAAAAGTCGGTCGAGCAGCTGGATTACAAAGCAGCCGATAATTATCAGCGCTACAAAGCGCGCAATATTCGGATGTCGATATCTTCTGAAGAGTCGAGGAGTAAACATGTGCTTGTGCGTGCGGTTGGCCTCAGTCTTGGCTACGACACTGCTCTATTTTCTGGTGTGACAATTGATCTTCGTGAGGGCGAAGCGGTCGAGCTACGCGGACGAAATGGCGCTGGAAAATCAACTCTTATCAAAAAACTACTTGGTCGTTCCGAAGACATCAAGATTTTTGCTGGTGAGTTGAGCCTTGATCCTCAGGTGCGCGTCGGGATTTATGAGCAAGAGGTCGACGAAGCTTATTTTGAGTTAACATTGCACGAAGCGATTGAGAGAATCTATCTTGATCGTAATTTGTCGATCAGTGAAACGCGTATTCGTCAGCTAATGTCTGATTATTTATTTACCGAAGCCGATAGTCAGACGCCAGTAGCGCGCCTGAGCGGTGGTCAGAAAGCGCGTTTGCAGATTATCGATATGCTCTCGAACGAACCGCAGCTCTTGATTTTAGACGAGCCGACCAATCACCTTGATTTACCGAGCATCGAGGAGCTAGAAACTGCTCTAGAGCGCTACAGCGGCGCGATTTTGTATGTTAGCCACGATAATTACTTCCGCGAGGCTATCGGCGGGACAGTGGTTGCGGTCGGCTAGAAGTTCGTAGAAAATCATTTAATGCCCGCTTGATGTGCCTATCACTCAGCATGCCTCCATCAAGGTATGCTTGTGAGATTGCGTATTTAAAGACCGATGCTAAATCTTGGTCACTGAATTCTTTTGTAATCTGCTGAAATGTTGCATAATTTATTTTATCTAAGGTAATTTTTTCATCAGTTATGTACTTCGACTGAAAGTCACAGACCGATGCCAGCAATGAAATAGAGAACCGATTGATCGTATTGACATATGAACCTCCTGCGTTGATCTGGACAGTTTTTGGTAGATCTGAGCTGCAGTCGTAATGGTAGTAATCGTTAAATCTTATAGCAAAATCCGCTAAGATTGACCATAGCTCAGCGGCAAATCGTGCGTCCGCATACCTGTCATTATACGAACTATTAAAATTTGAAGGAACATCAAATGCTATAGAGAAAATATTTAGGATGCTGCTGCCCGTGATGCCAACTGTTCCAATAATTTCTTTTGTCGTAAGATCAAAAATAATCGTTGATGAATCGCTTGGCGTAAGAAGTTCAAACGTATCAAATAATTTATTACGCAAAACACGATGCAGAGTGCTTTGAAGAGATTGTTGCGTAGGTGTTCTTGTAGCGTATTGATTGGGCGAAAATTCAAGTGTTCCAATAAAATTATCAACTCCACTTTGGTTATTAGGCCTGTATTCTAAGCTCGCTGATTGAATACATGGGAATTCTTCTTTAATCTTGTTTATTGCTTGACTGCCTATTATCTCGGTAGGATGCCTTTCGCCATTCGAATCTTCATAGTCCAAAATTAATGCAGTATCGCTGTATGGAAATGGCCGAACATTGATCGCTGTTTCAGGATTCGAAAAAAGATTGTTAGACCAGGCATTTTCAAAACGATTTTCCATATTTCAGAAAAATACCATAAATCACCTATTTATGCAACTAAAATTATTTTATAGCATGTAAGTTTTTAAACTGATTTACTGCGATTAGCATGATGAGTGGGGTGACTTGAGCTTCAGGTCGTGTAGTTGCGAGTATTATAGCCCGCCTGGCAATGGCTGTGGCGTCTTTATCGGATAGATTTTCGAGCTGCGTATCTAATTTTGCATAGCTCGGATCATCTAGCTGGAGTATCATTGGCGTTGGCCTACTCGATTCTAGGCGAGCAAACAGTGCTGTTTGCTCGGCTAAAATTTGGGCAAATCTTGATGGTATTGGGGCTGGACTCGCCTGGTTAGATTGAATGTAGTCAACATTGTTTTCAACAAAGTCACAGACAATATCCCAGATTGATACGGCTTCGTAATAGGCTCTGAGCCGTGACTCCTCATTGCGGATGGTGTTGGTGCTGACTTGGAAAGAGACTACGTTATCTTGTTGGTAAATAATCTCTATTCTCGACGCCTGTTCTCCGAAAGCAGGATGGATAAACTGAAGTGTCGTTTTGCTTGGATCGGTCGACTGGCTGATGATCTGCAAGTTATCATCGCAAAAGATTTCTTGGAATCGGCTGATTAGGCAGCGTGTTAACAGATTTGGGTCAGCCTTACGGTACTCTCTTAGCCTGGGCACAAAACCAACTATAGTCGAACGAAATGAGTCTTGGTCTGAGGCATATAGCTTTTCGCGCGGAACATAGCTCATGTGCGCAAACTGTAGGTCGGTAAAATTCTGCTGAGCGTGACCTTCAGAGGAGAACTTTCGGGAATGAAGGGTGTAGCCGACACTGCCATAGGAAAGAATTTCTGTTTCGGGGAGCATTTGTTCAGGTGTGATCTGGAGTCTAGATGGCTTATCTGTCGAAGCAGTCTCAAAGTAAGCGGACATTATAAAACAATACCATGAATCACTAATCCATGCAAATAAATCTGAGATCTACTAAGCTGCCAATAGACTGTTTTTTTTGAGGGCATCTTGCAACTTTGGACGATCAAAGCCAACGATCATTTCGCCTCCAATATCGGTGGTTGGTACGCCCTGAAATTGACCGCCTAATTTGGCAAGCAGTTCTTCTTTGGCGTTTGGGTCTTCTTCGATGTCTTTGCTGATGTAGCTGACGCCGAGGCTATCGAGCCATTGTTTTTCGGTGCGGCAAAACGCACACCAAGTCGTGCTATAGATAGTGACAGCAGCGACTTTTGATGCCGATGCCGACTGATTT
>CAZNEX010000007.1:0-14277 GCA_964572775.1 uncultured Candidatus Saccharibacteria bacterium | reverse complement strand
AAGAATTTCAAGTAGTGGATAGTTGCGTTGGTGCTGATTTGGTTGGTCTGACATGTTAATTTATCCCCTCTTTTATCATTAACATTATAACATACTTTGTCGGCAATTTTCTGTCTGTATATCAGACTTATTCGATCTTGCTGGTCAGATGCCACCCTAGACATTGGTTGCAGTGATAAATATTTAGTTCTAGATCTTGACTCAAAAGCATGTGTTCATCGGCGGCTGTTTGAGCTTGTTTTTTGCTAGCATAACGACGTTTTGAGAGGCACGAAGTAGCTTGTAAGTTTGGCTTTGGCGCTAGAATCGGTCGGTTTTTGCGTGGCATGTTGTCAAGGTATCCTTTCTACGCTATAGTATAAGAGTACATGGCACAACTACCAAATAGGAGCCTTCAGTCGTCACAAAGTAACGACTCACCAAGTGCCGTCAGGATCTTGCTCGGTGATATTGCCGATACGACATGGCGGATGTTTGTACCAGCTCTCATTGGTATAGTCGGTGGTTATTCTATCGACGAAAAACTGGGATCGTATCCGTGGTTTTTTATCGCCGGTACTGTACTTGGCCTAACGATTGCTGGGCTATTAATTAAACAACAACTTTCAAGACATATATGATTCAACAGATTGCAAGCACAGAACTGCATGTTAGCCTCGCTGCCGAGGAAATTTTTAAGCTGGGGCCGATCACGGTGACTAACTCGATGCTACTGGGTGCATTAGGGGTAGCAACGACTGTGGCGCTATTGTTTTATGTTGCTGGTAAACTGCGCTCTGGTCAACGGAATTTTTTGACGGGTGTTGTCCAATGGGCGTTCGAAGGTTTTTTGGGCCAGGCCGAAGATATTATTGGTGATAAGCAAACAGCGCGACGAATTTTTCCGCTAGCAATTACGATGTTTTTTGTCATCTTGGTGACATATTGGATCAGTGTTTTGCCAGGAGTTGGCGCCGTTACCTGGAATGGTACGCCGCTTTTTCGCGGTCTGCCAGCTGATCTTAATTTTACGTTTGCATTAGCGATTATTACGATTGTAGCTAGCCAAGTTTATGCAGTTCGCCAGCATGGTTTTATGGGCAATATTGGCCGCTTTTTGAAAAATCCGCTCAAAGACCCGATCGGCGCTTTTGAAGGAATACTAGAGTTTATCGGTGAATTTAGTCGTTTGGTAGCGCTCAGTTTCCGACTTTTTGGTAATGCTTTTGCTGGCGAAGTCTTACTACTGTTGATTGCGGTTTTGACTAGCTATGCAGCGAGCGTGGTGTTACCGTTCTTTATGGCATTCGAGTTGTTTATTGGCTTTATTCAGGCCTATGTTTTCTTTGTTTTAACGTTGATCTTTACTTCCCTGGCCATCGCCACGCACGGCGATCATTCATCTGAACATTCTTCTGCGAAACCTAAAAAACTAGCACAGCAAGAATGATAACAATCGATTAAGTAATAAAATAAGGAGTTATACAATATGGAACAACTAGCATTTGGCCTCGCATACGCCCTACCTGCACTTGGTGCGGCTCTTGGTATCGGTCTAATCGGTGCTGCGGCATTGAACGCATTGGGTCGCAATCCTGAAAAACTATCAGACATTCGTACGCTAATGATTACAGCTATCGTTTTTGCTGACGCGCTTGCTATTATTGGTATCATTGTTGCCTTTATCGCACGAGCTTAGAGGTAAATTGTGAATAGTTTTTTCACACAATTTGCTGCTACAGAATCACATGATGCGGCCGAAAAGCCAGATATTTTTACGTCGCTTGGGATTGACTGGAAATTGCTAGTACTGCAGATCGTAGCATTTTTGATCTTGGTGTGGCTGCTCAATCGCTATGTATATCCGGTTTTCTTGCGAATAGTCGATGAGCGACAAAGTAAGATCGACGAGAGCCTGAAAGCTGCTAGAGCTGCTGAAAAAAGTGCCGAATCGGCTCAGGACAAAATCGACGAACAGCTCGATCAAGCGCGCTTACAGGCCAAAGACATCGTTACTACCGCCAAAGATGAAGCTTCGGCGATGCTATCTAAGGCTGACGAAAAATCAAAGGCCAACGCCGAGCATATGCTTGAGACCGCTCGTGATGAGATCGGCAAAGAAGTTATTGCCGCCAAAAAAGCCCTTCATAACGAAACGATCGAACTAGTTGCTCAGGCCACCGAAAAAGTTATTGGCAAAACTCACACTGCCAAAGCTGACGCTAGCGTTATCAGTGATGCTCTAAAAAAGGCAGAAAAATAATGACAGGCGGCTTGTCACGCACCAAATTAGCCAGTTATGCGGCTGATCGCTTAATCGCTGGTGACCAAAAAGTTATTGAAGAACTTGCGGCCTACCTCATGACTGCTCGACGAACTAAAGAGCTAGATTTGGTCGTAAGATCAATCTATGAGGCACTTGAAAAGCGCGGAGTAGTAATAGCTGAAGTGGTGACAGCCGAAAAAATGTCTGACGACCTCCGTAGCCAAATTGCCAAATTACTTGGAGCAAAACAGTTGGAGCTACGTGAACATGTTGACCAAAATGTTCTGGGCGGAGTCAAACTCTCGACTCCAACCAAGATACTTGATGCGACATTATCACATCGATTGATGCAATTGCGAGAAAGGAAGATATAGGAGATATTATGGCAGAAATAGCAGTAACGGATTTGGCGAAAGATTTGCGAGATGCAATCGCCAACTTAGACGTAAAAGAAGGATTAGAATCGAGCGGAATTGTTACTCGAGTTGGTGACGGCGTGGCTTGGATTCATGGTCTGGGCGAAGCTGGTTATAGCGAGGTAGTCGAAATTCAGACCTCAGACGGCGTAGTTGAAGCTTTTGCTTTGAACTTGATGGAAGATGAGATTGGTGCCGTGATTCTGGGTGACGATCGCAAAGTAGCTGCTGGCGACAGAGTTAGCCTAAAAGGTACAATTTTGTCGGTACCAGTTGGCGAAGAACTACTTGGGCGCGTTGTCAATCCACTTGGCCAGCCGTTAGATGGTGGTGAGCCAATCAAAACTAAGCAGACTGGCCTAGTAGAACGTGAAGCAATTGGTGTGATGGGCCGTAAATCGGTTCACGAGCCATTGATGACTGGAATTATGGCGATCGATGCTATGTTTCCGATTGGTCGTGGTCAACGTGAGCTAATTATTGGCGACCGTCAAACTGGTAAAACTGCCGTTGCTGTAGATACGATGATTAACCAAGCGCGCCAAAAGACGGGCGTTATCAATGTTTATGTTGCTATCGGTCAAAAGTTGTCAAAAGTTGCTCGACTGGTTGATCGCCTCAAGGCCGAAGGCGTCATGGATCAAACAATTGTGGTTGCAACTGGTCCAAGCGATCCTGCTTCCCTGCTCTACTTAGCGCCATATGCTGGCACGGCTATGGGCGAGTATTTCCGCGACAAGGGCGAACACGCTCTGATGATTTATGACGACTTGACCAAGCACGCTGTAGCTTATCGCCAGATGTCGTTGCTTTTGCGCCGCCCACCAGGACGCGAAGCTTTTCCGGGCGATGTCTTTTATTTACACTCTCGCTTGCTTGAGCGCAGTGCTAAATTGTCTGACGATTTGGGTGCGGGCTCACTAACGGCTCTACCGATTATTGAAACCCAGGCGGGTGACATCTCAGCATATATTCCAACCAATGTTATCTCGATTACTGACGGCCAAATATTTATGGAAACTGACTTATTCAACCAAGGTATTCGTCCAGCGATTTCGGCTGGTCTTTCAGTGTCGCGTGTCGGTGGTGCTGCTCAGACCAAAGCGGTTAAAGCCGTTTCTGGCCACCTAAAACTTGGTCTCAGCCAGTTCCGGGAGTTAGCGAGCTTTGCGCAATTTGGTAGCGATCTAGATGACGCCACCAAGAAGCAGATTGAGCGTGGACAACGACTTACCGAACTTCTCAAACAGCCGCAATACGAACCGATGGGCATTTGGGAGCAAACGGCTAGTCTTTTGGCGGTCAACGAAGGTGCTTTTGATGAAGTCGTAACCAGCAAGATCAAAGACGCTCAAGCTGCCCTACTGACTCGTCTCTGGACTGACCACAAAAAAGACATGCAGACGCTCAATAAAGGTAGTGAAAAGCTTGAAGCCGATACCGATCTGGGTAAACTAATCTTAAAGACCGCCAAAGCAGTCGCGAAAGGTTTTGAAGGCTAGAGATGGCATATCCGTTTGGACCTAAGTCTGAATTAGCGCCAGGTGACGGCGATTTCGTTAAATTGCTTATAGGCCAACGTGCTGCTTTCGCTTCAGATTTTAAACTGCTTAAAGATCCTAAGCCTCTCGAATACGCTCGATACATTACCCCTGTAGTCGATAGGCTAGTTAGTCAAACGATTGGTTCTGGCAGATACACTATGACAGCCTCAGATAAACTAAAACTTAAACGACTGGTAGTTGACGGTATTATATCTGATAGGAGCATTTTTATAACTCCAAATATGTCGCTTGATGATGTAGAGACTATTATCACGGGATACATCGTTCATACCTATGATCGTATGATGAATGGAGGTCGTAATGCCTAGTACGCGCACGCTCAAAACCCGCATTCGCTCGGTCAAGAGTACCAAGCAGATTACTAAAGCCATGCAAATGGTAGCGGCTTCTAAGATGCGCCGGGCACAAGAAGCCGAGAAAGCTACCCTCGACTATACAAATAGCGCCAATGAGCTTCTGGCTTATCTGGCTAGCCAGGGCGAAACAGATGACCATCCGCTTTTTGCGATACGCCCAATCAAACGACGGCTTCTAATCGTGATTACTAGCGACAAGGGTCTAGCTGGTGCTTACAATTCAAATGTTCTAAAGCAATATCTGCGTGAGCTACGGGTAGACACCAAAGAAGCTATCGAAACCCGAACGATCACCGTGGGACGCAAGGCCTCGCAGTTTGTCGCTCGTCTGAAAAACGTTGATGCGATCGGTACTTATGATGACCTACCCGATGAGCTAGAGGGTTCAGAATTTCACTCAATTTTGACAACAGCCGCAAAAATGTATCGCGATAAAACCATCGATGCTGTAGATGTCATTTACACCGAGTTTGTTAGTAGCTTGACACAACTAGCGACTGTTAAACGAATTTTGCCTGCTGGTTACACCAAAACGCGGGTTTCGGAGAGTGTTCGTACTGCAATTTATGAACCAAGCGCCGAAGCTGTACTCGAAGGTGTCGCCTACCGTTTAGTTGGTGCGCAGCTTTTTCAATCGATGCTCGATGCTAGAGCCAGCGAGCATAGTATGCGCATGGTAGCGATGAAAAATGCTACCGACAATGCCAGTGATTTGATTGACGATCTAACGCTTGCCATGAATAAAGCTCGCCAAAGCGCCATCACCCAAGAATTGAGCGAGATTTCAGCAGGCGTGGAGGCGATGAAATGATGATATTTAGGCGAAAATTGCAAGAAGGAGTTAAGTGATGAGTAAAGTAACAGGAAAAATTACCCAAGTTGTTGGTGTTGTTGTCGACGTAGAGTTTGATAAAAACAACTTACCTGCCATGTACGATGCGCTTGAAGTGCAAAGTGGCGACAAAAAATTAGTGCTAGAGGTTGCTCAGCATCTCGACGAGCAAAGTGTTCGTGCCATTGCCATGAGTAGCACCGATGGTCTCAAGCGTGGTCAAGAAGTTGTTGCAACCGGTGCACCGATTAGTGTGCCAGTTGGCGAGCAGACGCAAGGTCGTATGTTTGATGTGACTGGAAATGTCATCGACGGCGGCAAACCCACTACTGGCAAAAAAGCCAGTATTCACCGTGAACCGCCTGCCCTAGATGAGCAGAGCAACAAAACCGAGATATTAGAGACTGGTATCAAGGTCATCGACCTAATTGCGCCACTTACAAAAGGTGGCAAGGCCGGCTTGTTTGCAGGTGCTGGTGTCGGTAAAACTGTGCTGATTCAGGAGCTGATCAACAACATAGCCAAATTCCACTCGGGCAACTCAGTTTTTGCTGGCGTTGGTGAGCGTACTCGTGAAGGCAACGATCTTTATCATGAGATGGAAGATGCTGGCGTGCTAGGCAAAACTAGCCTTGTCTTTGGCCAGATGAACGAGCCGCCCGGAGCTCGTCTACGTGTGGCGCTAGCTGGTCTTGCTATGGCTGAAGCCTTTCGCGATGAAGGCAAAGATGTGCTGTTATTTGTCGACAACATCTTTCGATTTACTCAGGCTGGTGCAGAAGTATCTGCCCTACTTGGTCGTTTGCCAAGTGCGGTTGGTTATCAGCCAAATCTTCAGCAAGAAATGGGTGGTCTCCAAGAACGTATCACTAGTACCAAAAAAGGTTCGATTACATCTGTACAGGCAGTTTATGTGCCTGCAGACGACCTAACCGACCCTGCCCCGGCGACAACTTTTGCTCACCTTGATGCAACGATCGTGATGAATCGTGCGTTGACAGAAATCGGTATTTATCCAGCTGTTGATGTTCTCGATAGCACTTCGACGGCGCTTGACCCAGAAGTAGTTGGCGAAGAACATTATGAAGTGGCCCGCGAGGCGCAGCGAGTTTTGCAGGCCTACAAAGAGCTGCAAGACATCATTGCGATTTTGGGTATGGAGGAGCTATCTGATAACCAGAAACAAACAGTCGCACGCGCGCGGCGTTTGCAGCGATTCTTTGCTCAGCCTTTCTATGTGGCCGAACAATTTACCGGTAACCCTGGTGTTTATATGAAACTAAGCGATACAATTCGCGATGCTAAAGATATTTTGGCTGGCAAATACGATGACAAGCCAGAAAACTGGTTCTACATGGCACCTGGCCCGCTAAGTGAAAAGAAGGACTAAGATGAATCTCAAGCTTGTCACCCTAGCTGGTACTAAAGTTGATGAGTCGGTTTATGAAGTTATCATTCCGACCGTTGACGGCGAGATAAGCGTTTTTCCAGATCATGAACCTTTGGTTACGATGGCCAGAAGCGGTGTCATTCAGGTTCGACGCAACCAAGCCGATGACGATGACCGTCTCGAATTGTTTGCCATCAGCGGTGGTGTGGTGCGGATAGATGGTGCGACGGTGCAGGTGCTAGTTGATGAAGCAGCGCATGGCGACGATATTGTCGAAGCCGAAAGCCGAAAAGCGCTTGAACGAGCTCTAAAATTACGCGATGAGGCCAAAGACCAAGTTGAGCTCGACCGCGCTCACCAACTTGTCGATCGTCACATGGTACGTCTCAAGGTAGCCGACCTCAAACGTCACCGCCGCAATCTCTAAAGAAAACAATAATTAATGGGTGTAGCGCCTTATAACTTGACGTGCATCATCGGTATTTTTAGTGTGCATCAATTGATCGCGCATTTCGCTAGCACCTTCGAAATCTCTAATGTATATTTTGTAAAAACGTTTTAGAGTCTCGTATGGACGATGTGTTTGCACTTGCCACTCGTCATACAAATCGAGATGTTTTCTCAGTAAATCAATATGCGGTCCAGTAACATTTCGGTCGGTAAATGCATATGGATTATGAAAAATACCTCGACCGATCATGACGCCATTGACGCCAGGATGCTCGGTGATCAGCTCCAGTCCGTGCTGCCGGTCGCGGATATCGCCATTGATCGTCAAAAGAGTTTGCGGCGCTATTTGTTCGCGTAGCTTGATGATTTCATCGATCAACTCATGATGAGCCGGTACTTTGCTCATTTCTTTTTTTGTGCGCAAGTGAATTGTTAGGTTGACAATATCTTGTCGAAAAAGGTGGCTTAACCAAGTTCGCCACTCATCGATATGGGTATAGCCTAGACGCGTTTTGACGCTGACAGGCAGACCTGCAGTTTTGGCAGCGGCGATCGAAAGAGCTGCTAGTTCAGGGTTGCGAATCAGAGCTGACCCGCCTGACTTAACAGCTGATTTGGCAGGACAACCCATATTTATATCGATACCATCAAATCCCAGCTCGCTACAGTGCGCAGCCAGCTGCTCCATGTCACCTGGTTCTCCGCCCCAAATTTGCGCTACGATTGGATTTTCGTCTTTGGTTTTGACGAGGCGTCCGCCGATTGCTTTTTGGCCGCCGTGCACCCAGCCCGTAGCGTTGGTGAACTCACTAAACCATACATCGGGCTGACCAGCATTTGCAACTACATGACGAAAAACAACATCAGTGACTGCTTCCATTGGCGCAAGCACAAAAAACGGCTGTTTTAAGTCATTCCAGAAATTATTCATTAGGACTATTATCTCACAAAAGTTATCCTGATATTGCAGGAGAAGTATATAATTATATTATAACAAATCTACAAATATTTGTCAACAAGGTCAGCTTCAAACATCTCAACACCTTTTAGACTAGGAGAATACTGACTAATGTCAGGCCAAGATAGGTTCATGATGCAGTTCCAGACTGCCTGAAGGAGCTTAGCAAAATCGGCTAGCTCTTGCTTAGTAAAACTGTCATGAAGTGCAATAATATCACCAGTCACGGTTGGCTCGACAAACTGCAAAACGCCGCCGTCGAATTTGTATTGACGATAATCTCGTGAATTTTCAATCAAAAGCTGATAAAACATCAGTTGATAGCGATACTTATGAAGTTTAATTTTTTCGTATTCGCTCTTTCCCTGCCAGCTTCTACTTGGTTTTCCAGTTTTGTAATCAGTAACGACAATCGTCTTTTGGTTTTTATCGATATCAACTAAATCTAGTACGCCAGTTAAGCGCACTTGATCGATCATGACGTTTTGATTTCCAAAACTTAGCTCGGTACTTTGAGTCGCCGAAAAGGTATGATATTTATCTGACAAGAATGCACTAAGCGCATCGATGCCTTTGTTGTAATAGACTTCAAAATCATCGGCTTGCATGTGCTGATCGCGCAGTATTTTTTCATAGTCACCAAGCACATCTTCAAGCGGTCTTTTCTCACCATGGTGAACTTTGGTATAGTCATGTGCTTGCTGAAGCGTAGCATGAATGGCAGTACCAAAACCGGCAGAGGGCGATTTGGCTTGAGGAAAGCGTAGCAAATTATTCAAAAAGAAGAGCTGCGGGCCGCCTTTGGTAATATCAATAAAATTGCCTAAGTGGGTAGCCGAAAGTTTGTATTTTTCGAGAGTAGGCGCTAAAAGTTTTTTGCTATCATGAGTAATATTGCTCGATAAATGTCCGCGCCAATCAATCTCAACTTGTTTAGCTAGATCGTCATTTTTGCTCGGAGATTTGACGGTTATTAGATCGGTTTCTTCTGATAAAAAGCTAGCAATCATAGCTTCTTTGCCCTGCTTGTCGTGGGTTGAAAAACTGATCGACAATTGCTGCTTGGCGCGTGTCATCGCAACAAAAAACAGACGCAAGCGTTCGTCGTAAGTATCGCCAACTGGTGCTAGCGGCAGGTTTGCTGGATAGCGGATTAACGATGAACGGCCTCGCACGCGTTCGCCCCACATACTATCAATCGCGCCCAAAATATAAACGTGGTCAAACTCTAAGCCTTTGGAACGATGCGCTGTCATTAAGTTGATAGTTGATTCAATCCGACTGGCAGACGGACGAACCGATGTCAGATTGCTGCCGAGTTCTCGATGCATCGAAATAAAGTCGACAAGTGCTGCAATACTTGGTTCTTCGTCGGTATAGTGTTCGCGCATTTGGTCGCGAATTGTACGAAGAGCCTCGAGCGATTGCAAGTAAGTATCTGCTTGAGTTTCGAGACGGTTTTGGTCGAAGAAGTATTTATAAAGCGGCGACCGAAAAGCTGCATTTGCTGTCTGATCTTCAGAAAGTTCTTTCGGCTCAGGAATTCCCAGTAAATGATCGATTTGCGTCTCAAACGGCTCAACATGCACAGCTGCAGTTCGGACTAATAGCCATTCTGCAAATGGTGCAAAAGTTGGCGATGTCGTCATAACCTCTAGCCACAATTGATGATTTCGCCAGGCCGTTAAGCTAAGTTGATAAAGCTCGATTGGCTGAAAGCCAAAAGCAGGATGAGCCATAATTTCTGGCAGTAGAGCATCGGCTTCGCTATGTTCATTTCGATGCAAGGCATCAATGATTAAACAAAGATGTTCGAGTAAACCGACGACTTGATTTTCGATTACGTTTTCGCGACGTTCGTAGTTGGTAGCAATCGACTTTGCTTCTAAAAATGGCACCAAACCAAGCAACTCGTGATGGCGTCGCGCTAGGACGACAATCGAAGCTGGATCGACGCCAGAAGCAATCTTGCTAGCGATATCATTAGCAACTTGCTGCCTTTCGTCATCAACTGTTTCGAATTGGTTGATATCGACGCGGCCGCTAGTTGAATTAAAATGAGCTGTTAGTTGTTTGACGATTGATTGGTTGGTTGTCTCAAGACGATCAGTGCCTTGAGTGATAACGCGTCGCGAAACTTCCAAGATGGCGGCATCTGATCGATAGTTATCGGTCAGAACGATAACCTCAGGGTCATTATATTGAACGCGAAATCGCTGAATATTGCCAACATCAGCACCTTGAAAACTATAAATTGCTTGGTCGTCATCGCCGACTGCCATGATGTTAGCACTAGTATTATCACCAGTTAGGTTAAAGAGCAGTCGTAGTTGTGCCAAGTTGGTATCTTGGAATTCGTCGACCATAATGTACTGATACTTTTCTTGGATATTGGCTAGCAGGCCAGGTTGCGTTTCAACGGCATGAATCACATAAAGCAGCATGTCATCGTAGTCATAAAGACCAGCTGCTTGCATTCGCGAAACGTATTCAAAATAAACATAGGCTACGGCGCGCAGTTTATCGTGGCGTTTTTGATCTTTTAAGACAACTTCGCCGCGATCATTTTTTTCGCACCAGCTATTTTTCCAGGCAGTAATTGGTTTTGTGCTATCAAGTGATACCGCTTCGTCGATCGCATGAGCAAGCGCTAGCGAGAGCACATTGGCGTACGGCGTAATACCAGCTGGCATATTTGGCTGCTTGAGGTTAGCGGTGTCTCGAGCAATTGGCGCAAGCAAATGGACAGTTGATTTAGAGATTGGGTTTTGAAAAACGGCGCTTAGATCACGACGGATCGCATCGATAACGGAATCGTTTGCATCGAGTATTTTTCTTAGTTCATCGGTTGTTAGACCACTATGTTTTAGCTCGGATATGACGCGTAGACTATCTTTTAGATGAGTGTATTCGTCGCCGTTCATACCTGCTAGCGGACTAGTGTAAGGCAATTCTGCAAAAATATCGCGCATAATTTCGTATTGGTGCAGCTCGTCAGCTGGTAGAAGTTTGGCGCCACGGTAAAAATATTCTGCATTTTGATTGATGATTTCTGAGCCAAAAGCATGAAAAGTTTGGATAGCGACTTTGTAGGCATCTTGACCGATAATGTCTGTCAAGCGGTTACGCATAGCCTGACTGCCGCTTTCGGTAAATGTTAAACACAGTATGTTGCTAGGCAAAGTATCGGTTTTTTGCAATATATTAGCGGCGCGCATACTGAGAAGCTCAGTTTTGCCCGTGCCCGGTCCAGCTAGTACCAGCAGCGGGCCGTCAATTGTCTCAACGGCTTGACGTTGTTTTTGATTAAGCTTTTCAAATCTAGAATGATAGGTCATCTGTTGATATTATACCCTACTGTTGTTGCTGCCGATCAATGCTATACTATGTTTATTATGACGGCTCAAAACAGCGATAAGCAGATTTCATCATTTGTGAAAGCAAATTTTGGTATGTCGATAGAAGTCGATGCGATTATTGCCGATCAAATACCAGTTGGTCGTGCATTGCAATCAACTGTTTTTTTGACCAAAAAGAAGCAATTACTTTGCCTAATCGATGGTCAGAGTAAACTTTTGCTGAGCGACGTTCAGAGAATCATTGCACGCATGGGGCTCAAGGCCGAACTCTATATGCCGCCAAAAGGACAGCCGCATTATTTTGATGATATCGGGCGTGAACTTTTTCGGGATGTTTTTCCAGGTCGTTCAGTATCTTCCGAGCAAGACCTGATTTTTTATCGAACACTTGCACCCTATAAACCAGCTTTGGTTTTGGTTGGTGAGATTAAAGACGGTCATATTTACCAATTTGATTCCGATGCCAGAAGCGGCTGGCGCGTAGCTGCCAAGTTTGCCTATCGGCGCATCAAGACAAGCTAGTTTTTGCGATCGAGCACTATCAAATGTTCAATGTGTGGTGTATGCGGAAAAAAATTGTAGCCTTTGTGGTGTTTGATGCCGTAACTGCCATCGCCGCAAAGCAAGGCAATATCGCGTGCTTGCGTAACAGGGTTGCAGCTTAGGTAAATAATACGCGGCGGTTTTTTGTCGAGCAAACGATCAACCACATTTGTATGCAGGCCAGCGCGCGGTGGATCAACGATGATTATTTTTTCGGCTTCAATGTACTCGAGAGCATCTTCACTAGCTGCCCGAACGGCCGTTGCCTGAATGTTCAGACGCATAATATTGGCTTTCATTTCATCAACGGCATGTGGGTTAAGCTCGACCAATGTACAATTATTGCCGCCTATCGTCAGACCAATTGTGCCGACACCGCTATAAAGATCAACTGTTTGATGCTTGTGATCGACAAATGCAGACATGTCCTTAAGTGCTTGTTCGTAAATTGGTAGATTGACCTGAAAAAAACTTTCAGCCACATAATTGAAATCTACATTGCAAATTGAGTCAGTTAATTTTAAATCACCAACTTGCAGTAAGCGCTCAGAGATGATGCTGGCTGGGCTGCGCGAATCGGAATAAATAACCTCGCCGCCCTGAGCCGAAAATTGACTAGCTTCTTCGGCGGTTATATATGGACAATCGGTTTGTTTGCTATAAAGTTGCCAAACGCAATTGCCTTTTTGGTCGCAGCGAATTAGCAAAGTTTTTAATTGACGAGCGCTAAGTTTTTTGCGGCGTAAAAAATTGCGAATTTCGCATGCTAGCGACATGACAACTGGCGGCAATAATGCAGAGTTTTCGACAATTATTTTGCCCTTGCTGCCTCGTCGAAAAAAAGCCAAGTCCAGAGTGTCTCCACTCGGAGTCGAATCGCTATACCAACTAAATTCGACTTTGTTGCGATAATGGTAGTCATTGTCATCGCTAAAAATATCAATTTTGTTTGGTAAAACAATATCGTGCAGCTCAAAAGCTTCTTCGATCAATGCGGCTTTGTAGTGATTTTCAGTTGTAAGCGACATAATTTGCCATGGACTTGTACTAAGATAGCTATCGGGGTCACGCGGTTTGACTCGTTCTTTTGACGGCAGCTCAACATTGGTCACAATTGCTTCGATCATGCGCGATTTTTTCTTGGTAACTCTTAGTGATACGATTTCACCTGGCAAACCTCCCCACACAAATGCCTTACGACCGTCTTCGAGTGTGGCGATTGTTTGACCGCCGCCAACAATCTGGTCGAGCCTTACGCTTTGAATTTCTGATAGATTTTTCACTCACTCTAGTATACTATGAGTAGTCAATTAGGAGGTGTTATGGATTTACAGAGTGTTCTAAGAGATGTTTTAAACGACAATGTTGTCAGCAAAATTGCCAAATCAACAGGCGCTACCAATCAGCAGGTTGAGCAAGTTATTGATCTAGGTTTACCAACAATTTTAGGAAAACTTGCCCAAAATACTACCAATCAGGCAGGCGCGAAGGCGCTTGATGCAGCAGTTGCGAAAGACCATACAGCCGGATCACTAATGGAAAGCCTCAGCGGCATGTTTGATGGCGGTAATCGCAATGACGAGGGGCAAAAAATCTTGTCGCATGTTTTTGGCGATACATCATCAGCCGAAAAAGCGATCAGCAAAAAATCTGGCATCGATCCTAGTATGGTTGCGCTAATCTTAAGCTTTCTAGCACCACTTGTTATGGCGCAACTGGGTAAACAAAAATCTTCGGGCGGACTAGACATGGGCGGCCTAGGCGACTTGTTGCAAAAACAAACTGATAGCAAAGGAAATATCTTGATGGACGTAGCAACGGCTGTTCTCGATAAAAATAGAGACGGTTCAATGCTCGATGATATTTTTGGTATGTTCCGAAAATAGTTCTTAGCTATGGTATAATACAAAGGCACTTTTAGTAGCGTATATTGGAGTATTGCCAATAGGCGAGGCACATCGAAGTTTACTTCGCTTGCTAAAAACAACACGCACTTTTAGGCTAAACTATATTTATTGGGGTGTCGCCAAGTGGTAAGGCACATGGTTTTGGTCCATGCATTCGGGGGTTCGAATCCCTCCACCCCAGCCACGTGATCATCAGGCGCCAATAGCGCTAAAAAAACGTCAGATACCTCTGTCGTTTTTTTATTTTCTGGTGTTC
>CAZNEX010000006.1:0-57393 GCA_964572775.1 uncultured Candidatus Saccharibacteria bacterium | reverse complement strand
ACAAAGGTTTCAAGTTTAGCACTTATGCGACCTGGTGGATTCGCCAGGCGATTACACGAGCAATAGCCGATCAAGCCCGCACAATTCGTATTCCGGTACACATGGTTGAAACGATCAATAAATTGTTGCGCACTCAACGCCGCATGACTCAAGAGCTAAACCGCGAGCCAAGCATTGAAGAGCTTGCCAAAGAGCTTGAAATGGAGCCCGAAAAAGTCGAGCATGTTATGAAGATCAAGCAAGATATTTCTAGTCTTGATGCTGGTGTCGGCCGTGATGGTGATGAAGATGAAAATGTGCTTGGTGATTTTATTGAAGACGAAGAAAGCGCCACGCCAGAAGAGTCGGCTGCAAGCCAGTTGCTGAAAGAGCAAGTCCAGTCAGTGCTATCAAACCTGAGCGATCGTGAACAAAAAATTATTCGTATGCGCTTTGGGCTTGATAATGGCAAAAGCCATACACTTGAAGAAGTTGGCCAAGAATTTGCCGTAACGCGCGAACGTATCCGTCAAATTGAGGCAAAAGCATTAGCAAAATTGCGTAAACACAAAGACGCACGCAAATTATACGAGTATTTGCAGTAATGAAGTTACCAAAAATAGTTGGTGTCGCCGGTACAAATGGTTCGGGCAAGGACATATTTGGCATACTCCTGCACGAAATATGCGGCTACAAAAACGTTAGCCTAAGTGATATTTTGCGCGCAGAATTAGACCAGCAAGGCTTAGAGCATAGCCGGGCAAATCTCAGTCGCCAAAGTCGAATATTCCGCGAGGCAGAAGGCGATGGCGCACTTGCCGTACGAACTCTATCTGCTAGCAATCCAAATGACAAACTAGCGATTACTAGTATTCGCGCGCCAGGCGAAGCTCAGGTGATAAAACAAGCTGGCGGCATATTGGTCTGGATCGATGCTGATCAAAAGTTACGCTACGAAAGAGTCTTTGGCGGTGAGCGTCAGCGGGTTACAGACATGGTTAGTTTTGAGGATTTTCAAATCTCGGATCATAACGAAATGTACCCATCCGCTGCTGGCAATGATCTCAATATGGCCGGTGTTAAAGAAATTTGCGATGTTTTTATCGACAACAATTTTTCGTCAGTTGACGAATACAAAGCTTACCTAGAGTCATTTTTTGAGTTAAAAACTAGCAACTAAACTACGGACATCTGCCAAAAACTCATCTGGCGAGCTGTTATTTGTTACGAAGTGATCGGCTAGAGCAATGATTGCGCCCAGGCTATAATTTTCGATGTGGTCCCAATCGCGTTTATCGATCTCATCGCTCGGCATATTTGGTTCGCGTCTTTTTCGAAGCTTACGCTCTGTCATAACGGCGATAGTGTGAACATCTTTCGGATATGTGCGCTGCAGGTAACGTAGCGTCAATAGATCATTTAGCCCATCAATCACGACAGTTCGTTGACCAGCTCCAAGCAGTCTTTCAAGTTCTTTTATAGCCTCAGTTGGATCGGTCGTACTGATTTTTGGTAGGCCAGCATCGGCCAATGCTTGTGTTGCCAGCGACTTGCCGCTGCCAGAAAGTCCCACAAAGACAATAATTTGTTTTTGATCAAGATGCGTCATGTAATTAGTGTAGCAGAATTTATGCCATTGGATATGGTGCATAAGCTTGTTTATATCAGGCTATGCTGGGATAATATACCTATGCCTAAAAAAGAACCACTAATTCATGACAACACCAGATATGGACCCTTTCCTGACGGTGCATTATGCCCAGAAGTTGTCCATCCTAATATAGCTGGCAAAATATTTTTTCCTGATAAGAACGATGATAATGCTAAGGATGGTGGAAATCCTAATGCCGATAAGAAGTTTGCAAAGCAGATCTGCGCTTTGTGCGGTGTTCGAGATGACTGTTTAGGCGCATCCTTTGGAGAGAAAGGCATATGGGCAGGTCTTGGAGATAGAGCAAGACGCAACTTAAATAATAGGAAACCTCAAGATCCATGAAGCGTTTGGCGATCATTGACGGCAACAGTGTTTTTTATCGTGGTTACTATGCCATGCCGAGCCTCAGTTTGCCTGACGGTACACCGACTGGCGGTGTCTATGGTTTTGCTAGCATGAGTCTCGAGCTCATTAAAAAACTGCAGCCTGATTATGTTTGTGTAGCTTGGGACAAGCCCAAGACTAACATTCGTAAGCGTCAAGCTATCTATGCCGACTACAAGGCGGGACGTAAGCCTGCGCCGCCTGATTTTTATGCACAAATTCCGCTTTTGCATGAATTACTTGAGTCTCTCAGTTGGCCACTTTATCAGCTTGACGATTATGAGGCTGATGATATTATGGCTAGTTTGTCACGACAAGCCGACGAAGCAGGGTTAGAGGTTTGTTTGATTAGCTCAGATCTTGATATGCTGCAGTGCCTTACACCGAATGTTCATATGTATGCGCTCAAGAAAGGCTTTTCACAGATTGAACTATATAAGCCAGAATATTTTGAAGAAAAATACGGTATAAAAGTTGATCAATTTCTTGATCTAAAAAGTCTCAAAGGCGATTCCAGCGATAATATTCCAGGCGTTCCGGGTGTTGGTGAAAAAGGTGCCATCAAGTTGTTGCAAGAGTTTGGTTCGCTTGATGGAATTTATAAAAATATTGATTCAATTTCGGGCGCCTTGCAGAAAAACCTGATTAGTGGCAAAGACTCAAGCTATATGAGCCGCCAAGTTGCATCGATCATGTTTGATGCGCCGCTCAAGCTCGACCTTCCAGCAATGGATATCAATGATCTAGACACTGCCAAGTTGAAGCGAGCGCTAACCAAACTGCAGTTTAATAGCTTACTACGGACGCTTCCAGACAAGATGCGTTATGTCGCTGATGATCAAGAAGAAAGTATAGCAGTGCAGGAGACAACAAGCGCAAAACTAGTCGATTGGGACAGTGCAATGAGTGTCGATGTACTGATGAATCAGACGCTGGTGCAGCAAATTGACGGCAAATTGTTTGTTTCAACACGGCAAGAAAATTATGCCAAAATTGAGCCGCGCGATCTATCGAAAATATTTGCAAAAATGCAAATCGTCACTCACGATGGCGATACTTTGTGCCGCATGATGCTGGAGCAAGGAATCGAAATACCTGACACTTTGTTTGACATTCGGCAGGCTGGCTTTTTGATCGATCCATTAAAAAAATCACGCACAGTTCAAGACGTCACCAATTACGAAGGCGACGATCCGGCTGTAATTATGTCGCTGCTATGGCAGGCTTACGACAGCCAGAAACAAGAGCTTGAGGCATTGCCAAAAGTCAAACAAATAGCATATGAAATCGATTTCCGATTGATACCGATTTTGGCGCGCATGGAGCATCGCGGCATAATCTTACACACTGATTTTTTGGCTAGCATGAACCAAGTTTTGCTAAACGACATCAATGATGTTCAAAAAAAGATGTTCGAAATGGTAGGAAATGAGTTTAATATTTCTAGCCCTGCACAGCTTGCTGAAGTGCTTTATACTAAACTTCAATTACCAACTTTTGGAATCAAAAAAGGCAAAACTGGCTATTCAACTGGTCAAAAAGAGCTTGATAAATTGCGCGGACAACATCCGATTATTGAGCAAATTGAAAAGTATCGCGAGCTTACTAAATTACAAAATACTTACGTCGATGCGCTACCAAAGCTAGTTGACAAGCAATCGCGGCTACACACAACCTTTCATCAAGACGTGGCTGCTACTGGTAGACTTAGCAGCGCTGATCCCAACTTACAAAATATACCAATCCGCACCGAGCTTGGTCGTAAGATTCGCGAAGCATTCCGACCAGCAAAAGGTAATCTATTTGTCAGTGCCGATTACAGCCAATTTGAGTTGCGTCTTGCGGCCGTTTTAGCAAATGATGAGAACATGATCAACGACTTCAATAACGATATCGATATCCACGCCAAAACAGCCGCTGATGTTCACGGCATTGCGCTTTCGGATGTTACCAAAGCTCAGCGTCGTGATGCTAAAGTCGTTAATTTTGGTGTTCTTTATGGCATGGGTCCGCATGCTTTGGCGCAAAATACTGGTATGACTTTTGGTGCTGCCAAGCAATTCATCGATGATTATTTTAAAGTTCGAAGTAAGATTAGGCAGTACATTGACGAGACGATCAAACAAGCTCATGAACTGGGATATGTCGAGACATACTATGGTCGACGTCGTCCATCACCAGATGTAAAATCGAGTAACTTTATTGTTCGTTCTGGTGCGGAGCGGGCTGCTGCCAATATGCCAATTCAAGGTACCGAAGCCGATTTGATGAAAATGGCGATGATAAAAGTTGAGCAGAAACTCAATCCATCGTCTGCTTCAGAGCCGCTAGGCTACCAAGTTTTGCAGATTCACGACTCGATATTAGTGGAATGCCCAAAAGAAAATAGCGACAAAGTCAGTAAAATATTAGTCGAAACGATGGAGTCGATTGCACCAGAATTACCCGTCAAATTGAAAGTCGATGTTAGCATCGGTCAAAATTGGGGAGAAGTATAGTGAAAGTCAATCCAAAGTTGATTGCGTCGCCGAAAGATTTACTCCCGAGGTTTGATTTATGCCTAACTGGCAGCTATCATGCAAAGCTTGCAGGTGTCGAAAATTTATCACGATTTATCGGAAGGAAACCGCGATGAGTGAGAAAATTGTAGCTCGAGGAAAAATTTTCGAATTGGTACAAACTGAACAGCCCGACGGACGGTTGTTTGAGATGGCGCGCCGCGCACCAGGTGTGCGAGTTATTATTGCTGATTTTTTGAACAAAAAAGTGTTACTAACCCGCGAATATCGCAATGAGCTGAGTGCCTATGATTACCGACTACCTGGCGGAAAAGTTTTTGACACGCTTGATGAATTTGCGGAATTTCGTAGGGCTAAAGGTGATATAAAGCAAGCGGCTCACCAAAAAGCGATTGCAGAATCAAGAGAAGAAGCGGCTATCGCAGTTGATGAAATTGACTACATTACCACTTCTAAACTCGGTGCAACCGTTGAGTGGGATCTGTATATTTTTGAAGCCAAGTCCTGGAAAGTTTTAGATAGTCAAAGTCTTGAAATTGGTGAAGATATTACACATGAGTGGTACAGTTTTGTAGACGTAGAGCAAAAAATTATGCAAGGATCTATGCAAGAAGAGCGGGTTGCAATGATCTTGCTCAGGTGGCTAAAATCATCAGGAGGTTTATGAGAATATCAATAAAAAAAATGCGTCCATCTTGTATTATGCCGCACTATGCAAGTGAACATGCAGCAGGGATGGATTTGTCAGCATGTATTGATGAGCCGGTTACAATTCATGCAGGTGAAACTGTATTGATACCATGCGGATTTGGACTTGCGCTACCAGTTGGCTACGAAGCTCAAATACGCGGTCGCAGTGGTATGGCGTATAAGCATGGGATTGTCCCTGCTCATGGAGTCGGTACAATTGACGCAGATTATCGTGGTGAAATTGGTGCAATTTTGCACAATATTTCTAAGCAAGACTTCGTAGTCGAGCCGCAGATGCGCGTGGCGCAAATGGTAATTGCGCGTCACGAAAAAGCTGATCTCGAAGAAGTCGATGTGCTCGATGAGACAGTACGAGGCACTGCCGGATATGGTAGCACAGGTTTACACAAAAAGGATCAATCATGAACAATGAAGTCTTGATGAAGCAACTAGTACGTCAAATGAAAATCATGAATTTTTGGGTGTCGTTGTTTGGTAGTATGATTGTGGTTGGAATGGTAATCGCGGCTTTTTTGCTCTGGCAAGTAGTTAGTTTTGTAAATGAGACAAACAAAAAAATCGATACCGTTCGAACCTCAACCGCCGATTCACTCAATGTCACCAAAAAAGCTTGCGAGGGAACAGACGATTTTAGCAAATGGCTGCAAAAAAATTCGGGGCTATGCTCGTAGTCTAAAACCAACAGCATGCTAAGATAGAAAGATGAGTGGGCAAAATGAAATATTCAGGTAAATGGCGTCGGTTTGTGCCGCGTCGTCGTGGTTTAATCAACGATCAGACTGCTTATGAGCAGGGCACGATCTATAGTCAGGCGCGACAGATCATTAACAACTCGCTGCATGCCACAAGATCAATTGATGAACGCGATCATTCAGCGATTGCCCGAACTAGTCGGGCAGCGGTTTTTTTGCGACAAGCCGAAAAATCAGATGTTGTCCATAGTCTGGCGTTATTGCTTCTGCTAACTCCAGCGGCAGTTCGTGCTCAACAAGAAATGGATTCACATCGTGGCGGTTATCGCAACCGCGAAGCGCGACTTTTTGAGCTGATTGACTTTAATGACACTTTTGTCGATACCGTGTTGTTGCTTGATGCTAGCGACTTAAACAATTTTGCTGAGCGCCTTCGCCAAGAGCAAGCCTTTTTTTGTAGTTCGCTGGGAGTAGCAAATTTTAGTGAAGAACAATTCGAAGCCATTACTCACGGCCTAAGCCGCGAAATTGCGGTTTTTCGTGGTGCAAAAAAAGAGGGTTACATCGTTCGTATGACAAGTCGTGTACAAGATGCCCGCGGCATCGATATGGTGATTACCGACCCAAAAAGCAAGAAATCGATCAATGTTGATGTCAAAACACGCTCAGCCTTCCATTTTCGCTTGCTCGACCTAGAAAGACGAAATCGGATGCGCGAAGAAGAAAGAATGAGCTGTGAAATTGCTGGATTTTGCACGATTCGCAACAATCACAAGCCAAGCGCGCAAGATACTGTTTTGCTGCAGATCTCTACCAGTCGGCTTGGCGAAATAGTTAACTTTTCGTTTAAAGATACAAAAGCGCTTGCAAAATTAATCGAGCTTGCAATCGAGAATGAAGGTAAGTACATTGTCTAAAATATTGACTGCGGTATCTGTTTGTGTCATTATGATAGCGTATGTATCGTAGTAATTCATCGCGTGTTGTGCCAATGATTATTTTTACAATAGTCATCATAGCTATTATTGCTGGTTTGATATCGGCTGGCAGGTATTTATTTGGTGGCAACAACCAAAAGACAGAAGAGACCAAAGCAGTGATTGCAACTGCTCGTGACGAATTGTTGACTGTAAACACTAGCCGTAGTGTGCGTCTGACGGTTCGCGGTCCAATTGTAGCGGACGAAAAGTTTTCGAGCTATCAAGTCAGTGTCTCGCCGCAATCTCGCGTTTATACGCTTTTTGATGGTTATTTGTCGGCAGTCAAAGAAAATAAATCGTATGAAAATAACTCAAAAGCCTACGAAGAATTTGTTTATGCACTCGATAAAGCCAATATTACAAAACCTGGCAAATATGATGAAGAGCAAGCCAGCGATCTTCGCGGTGTTTGTGCAACTGGTAGAATATATGAATTTGAATTTTTAGACGAAGGTAGTGTCAAGAAACATTACTGGACATCGACCTGCAAAGGTTCACCTGGTACATTTGGAGCCAGTGTTCAGCAAGTGACTAACTTGTTTGCCAAGCAAGTGCCAGAAATACAGCTCGATGGCGTAAGTTCGGCCAATCAACTATCACTCTAAGCTGCTATAATTACATACATGATTCGTGCTGTTATATTTGATTGTTTTGGAGTGCTAACAACTGACGGCTGGCTGGCAGTCAAAGAGCGTTATTTTGCTGCCGATAGTCAGGCTTCGCTGCAAGCGAGCTTATTGAATCGTCAGGCAGATACAGGTCAAATCAAACAAGCTGATTATTTACGAGAGTTAGCGCAACTAGCTGGTGTGAGCGAGCAAACAATCCTTGATCTCAATAGCCGACATTCGCCAAATGATCAACTTTTTTCCTATATTCGTGATAACCTGAAAAACCATTATCGCATTGGTCTTTTGAGCAATGCTTCAGCTGATTGGCTTGATGAGCTGTTTGCGCCGTGGCAGGTCGAACTTTTTGAGGCCAAAACCTTTTCATTTGAACTAGGCGTTGTAAAGCCACATCATTTGATGTACGAAACGATTGCCGCAAAACTAGATATTCCGATAAGCCAGTGTTTAATGATTGACGACCGAGAAAACTTTTGCTTGGGCGCACGCAATGCAGGAATGCAAGCGATTCAATTCAAATCAAACCCACAAACCATAACCGCCATTGAAGAAGTCTTGTATGCCAGAGCTGCCTGAAGTCGAGACTGTCAAACGTGGCCTCAACAAATATATAATTGGCCGCAAAATTAAGCAGGTGACTGTCTATGATTCGCCGCGCAGTTTTCCAAATGATCAGACAGCTGTAGATCAGTTTGTGATCGACGCAGAAATCATTGCTGTTCGCCGTCGCGCAAAAGTTTTGATGATCGACTTGTCGACCGAATACACATTGGTTATTCACCTAAAAATGACTGGTCAATTGGTCTATCGCGGCAAAAACAATTTTGGCGCTGGTCATCCTAACGATTCGCTAATTGGTCAATTGCCCGATCGTTCGACTAGAGTTAGCTTTTTGTTTTCCGATGGCAGCAATCTATTTTTTAACGATCAGCGCAAGTTTGGCTGGGTCAAGCTTTTTGCAAGCCTTGAGGTGCCAGAAATTGATTTTATGAAAAAGGTTGGTCCTGAGCCGCTAGAGGATAGTTTCAAAAGCGCAGAATTTATAGAGCGCATTCGTCGACGCAGCAATACAACTGTAAAAGCGGCTATTTTAGACCAAACTGTTTTAGCTGGTGTTGGCAATATTTACGCCGATGAAAGTCTCTGGGGTGCAACTATCCATCCTGCGACACGCGTTCGTGATATTACCGATCAGCAGCTGGCAAAGTTACTGACTGAGATCAAATACGTTATGAATTTATCGATTGAAAAGGGCGGCAGCACTGATCGAAACTATGTAAATGCAGATGGCAAAAAGGGCAGCTATATAGATTTTGCTCGAGTCTTTCGAAAAAACGGTTTGCCATGCGGACGTTGCGGTACGATCATTGGCAAAATTCGTGTGGCTGGTCGCGGTACACATGTCTGCCAGTCTTGCCAGAAAGTTATCGAAAATTAGCCCATGATTTCTTTGTTGCTTGGTGAAAATTCGTACTTACGAGATATTGAGCTTGCTAAGTTCAAGGAAGGAGCTGCGCCGTCAGTTTACGATGGCCAGGTACTAACGATCGAAAAATTTATCGAAATTACAATTGCTCAATCGTTTTTTTTTGATACTACCAAAATTATTATTAAAGATTTGAGCGGCAATAAAATTATTTGGGAAAATGTCGTTGATTTACTGGCAAAAACTGACGATGCAAAACAAATAATGCTTGTTGAGTCGAAGATTGATAAGCGAACTAGCATTTATAAAAGCTTGCAAAAACTAGCCAAAGTGATTGATTGCGACTTTCTGGGCGATCGACAAATCCATCAAGCCGAGCAGTGGCTAAAGCAGCTTGCTGCATCAAAAAATCTAAAACTAAGTGGCAATCAAGTCAGTCAATTGGTGAAGCGAGCGATTCGTCAGAGTGATAGCGGCGAAAGAAAAATGATTATCGATCAGCAGCGGCTTGCAACTATCATTGAGCAGTTGTGCGGTATTGAAACTGTGACTGATGATATGATTGAGGCTGTTAGCGCGCCAGCTATCCAAGAAAATGTTTTTGAACTACTCGACCTAGCTTTATTTGCAAAGACCGATCAACTGTTAGCTTCGATCGCTAACTTAAAGCAATATCAGGACGGTCATCTGGTAGCAGCGTTGCTGATAACTCAGATTTGTAACTTGGTGATTCTAAAAAGTGGTGCAAAACGCGATACGAAGCAAATTGCCGCTGATTTTTCGATACATCCATTTGTGCTTAGCAATTTACACAAACACTTGGGTAGTACCAGCGAGAGTCAATTGAGCGAACTTGTCTCAAAAGCCGTCACGACTGATAAAAATATCAAAACCGGTGTAGATGCCTGGGAAGCTGTTGTAGTTTTGCTATCGAGCATTGCTGCCACCCAAAAAAAGAACGCCACCAATTAGGTGACGTCTTTTTATTAGACAAAACTATTTTTTAGTAGTTGAAGCTTTTTTGGCAGCAGCTTTTTTTGGTGCGGCCTTTTTGGTAGTGATAGTTTTCTTGGCAGCTGGTTTAGCGGTGGTGGCTTTCTTGGCAGCAGGTTTTGCTGCAGTTGCTTTCTTGGCAGCTGTAGTCGGCTTAACGCCGGCAGCCTTGGCCTTCTTCACTAGTGCGCTTTTTCGACGTGCAGCTGTTGCTTTTGGCAACAGATTTTTCTTGACAGCAGTATCGATGCTACTTTGAGCTTCACGTAAGGTTTCGTTCGATGGCTTAGCTGTAAAAGCTTTAAGCGCAGATTTCATTGAACGCTTGGTGGCGACATTGCGATCACGACGGATAGCAGTCTGCTTCATACGTTTGATAGCTGATTTGATAATTGGCACGGAGAATCCTTTTCTATTAACTTAGATTATTACTATAAATCTCATTCAGTATAAACGATTTTTTGATCTCTGTAAAGACTGCCAAAAAACGTCTTGACTAGCTAAAGATGCTTATGTTATAGTACCCCGTGAGGACACTCTAAAACAAAATAGGAAAAACAAAATGGCCAATACATCAGCAAGACAGCAAGTAATTGATACGATCAAAGAGGTCGAAACAATTTTAGTGACCGTCAACAGCGATCCGACTGTCGATGAACTTTCTGCTGCTCTTGGTTTTACGCTGCTTGTCAACAAACTCAACAAGCGGGCCACGGCGGTATTTTCTGGTGCAATTCCGCCAGCCATTCAATTCCTTGATCCTCAAAAAACGTTCGAAGATACGGTTAATAGTCTGCGAGATTTCATCATTGCGCTCGACAAAGAAAAGGCTGACCATTTGCGGTACAAAGTCGATGGCGACCTGGTGAAAATATTTATTACACCGTATCATACGACGATTAGCGAAAAGGATCTTGAGTACAGCTCGGGTGACTACAATGTTGAGATGGTGGTAGCACTGGGTGCTCAAGACGAAGCCGACCTCGATAAAGCACTTCAAGATCATGGTCGGATTTTGCACGATGCTAGTGTTGTATCGGTCAGTATCGGTGGTGATAAGAGTAGTCTCGGTACACTGCAGTGGCACATCGATGACGCTAGTAGTTACAGTGAAGTGATGGCAGGATTGGCCGAAAACCTACGAGAAGATAAAAATCTACTTGATGAGCAAATTTCAACGGCATTTTTGACTGGTATTGTGGCTGCTACCGAACGCTTTAGCAACGATAAGACGAGTTCTAGCGCCATGACTATTGCGGCTCAACTAATGGCTGCCGGCGCAAATCAGCAGCTGATCGCTGTAAAACTAGAAGAAGCC
Organism: uncultured Candidatus Saccharibacteria bacterium; assembly: GCA_964572775.1. Lineage (GTDB taxonomy): Bacteria > Patescibacteriota > Saccharimonadia > Saccharimonadales > Saccharimonadaceae > SZUA-359. The sequence goes on along the minus strand of CAZNEX010000006.1, from coordinate 46,108 downwards.
GAACAGGCAGAAGCTGAAGAAGTTGAAGATGCTTCTGAAGAAATTGACATTGAACCAGTTAATGATCAGCCAGAAGCACCAGTAGCTGATAAAACTGATGATCAAGCACCTGAGGAACCGATTATGGACCGTCCAGCTGCTGATGGCACAATGGTCATATCTCACACCAAAAAGGGAGATGTTGACGAGGTTGCCGCTCAAGTTGCTGCCGAAAATCAAAAATCAGCCGCCGAAGAGGCCGAGCGCAAATTGGCCGAAACTTTGGCATTGCAGCCAGCAGCGGAGCCAGTCAAGGCAAAAAAGCCTAGTCTCCAAGAGCAACTAGCTGCTGAGGTAGGCGAGATTGCAAAACCGCAAAATTCAGAAGAGCTTCCACCAGTTGACTTACCATCAGTTTTTGAGGTACCGGCTAAGCAAACTCCAGAGCCATCAGATATACGCACCGACAATAGCGAATTACCAAAACCGCATTTCGGAGGAGTTTTAAATGCAACCAGCGAGCAAGCAGCCGAAGATGCACGACTAGCTACACTGGAAGATCAAAACAAGACCATTCTTAATCATGATAAGGCCAAGTATATCGATAGTCCGCCAAGTGCTCTTCCTGCACTAAACTCGTTTAACAATGCTGACACAAAGTCTGACGAACCGCCATCAGTCGATCCGTTAAAGACCGCTCCAAGTCAGTCAGTAGCAGCTAGTTTGCCAGTGATTGATCCAATCAATCCAGTTTCTCAAGATGTACCAAATTTGCCGCCGTTGCCACAATTGCCACCTTTGGAGCCATATTCAATGCAGTTTGAAGCAGCGCCTACGCCTGAACCGGCAAAACTACCAGTAGCTGATGAGCTGCCAGCATCTCAACCTCTCGAGACGCCAACACTACAAGAGCTGGATTCTTCGGTGCGCGCTAGCCAAGCTAATTTGCAGGATGCTTCATCGGCTGTCAATGAGGCGCTCAATTCGGCAGTTTCGACACAAGACCATTTACAATCGGGAATTCCTAATATTACAGACTTGCCACCATTGCCTGCCGCAATGCCGCCAACTAGCGGTCAATTGCCTGAGATGCAACTACCACCAGTACCAGAGGTGCCGAGCATGGGACTGCCGCCGCTGCCGCCGGCTTTGCCTCCATTGGATCAATCATCGATGCAACCAAACATGCAACCAAATGAGTCGATTTTGGGCAATATGTTGCCGCCACTTCCTGAAGTTACGCAACCAGTTGTCGTTAATCAAGCGTCTGTCCCTCCTGATCCAGGACAGTTTCAGATTCCAACACCTCAACCATAGCTATCATGATGTATACTATTGTTGATGATTGAGGACGGAATATTACTAATTAACAAGCCAGCTGGTCTGACTAGTTTTGGAGTTGTAGCGCGAGTAAGACGTATTCTAACAGATAAAAAGCATCAACAACATCGAGAACGGGGCTGGTGCCATCAGCCCACACTTGCCACTACTAGCTGTAAATGCAAAGTCAAAGTTGGTCATACCGGTACGCTCGATCCGTTTGCAACTGGACTGATGATTATTGTTGTCGGTAAAGAGTGCCGTAATGCGCAAGCTTACAGTAAACAGGACAAAACTTACCAAGCCACCATCAAACTAGGCGCGACAAGCACAACTGGCGATCCGGAAGGCGAAATTAGTCATACAGAAGTCAACACGCCGCCAGCCGATCAAGCAGTACAGACTGTTTTGCAGCAATTTGTTGGTGAAATTGAGCAGCAACCTCCAAAATTTAGCGCCATAAAAATCAATGGTCGACGAGCCTACGATCTGGCTAGAAAAGGCGATGAATTTGAAATGCCAAAACGATTGGTCACGATTCGAAGCCTGAAACTGATTAAGTATGATTTTCCTGATGTCGAGATTGAAACTTTGGTGTCGAGCGGCACCTATATTCGAACATTAGCCTGTGATATTGGTGATCGATTGAATGTTGGAGCTTATTGCGGCCAGCTTTGCCGCACGACGATCGGTGACTACCGTCTATCTGATGCCCAGACGCTTGATGACTTTATGAAAAGCTAGTCGTAAAGGAGCTTACGTTTAATGTATAATAATGAAATGAGAAATCGCGGATTCACCCTTGTCGAGTTGCTAGTAGTGATTGTAGTAATCGCAATACTGGCGGCTATATCGGTAGTTGCTTACTCTGGTATTCAAAATCGTGCCCATGATGCCGTCGTCCGATCAGATGCATCGTCAATTACTAGGTCGCTCGAACTGGCGCGGCTATCGATTGGTCATTATCCCTTTATAAATGCCGAGTGGCCAAGCGATTTTAAGTTTTCTAAAGCATCGTATGCCACCAGCGCCCTTAACGCGCTGTACTGCGCAGATAAAGTGCTTGATCATTATGCTCTCGGGGTTACGTCAAAGTCAGGAAAGTCGTATATGATCGTTGATTCGACCATTAGCGAAGTAGCCAGTTTTACTCCTACCTCTGTTTGTCAGGCGGCAGGCAGACCTACATGGGTAACTGACGCCAGCACTTACACAGTTCAAGGGTACATTTTTAGCACCAGCACCTGGAACGCAGCTTGGTCTTGGTCGGCACCTTAGATTTGAATTTATTTGCTACCTGTGGTAAAGTGATACTTGATGATTACAAAAGATGACAAAGCCAAGGCTATTGCCTTGACGAGTGTAAGCAAAGACGATGTCGGCAGCCCACAGGCGCAGGTATCAATTTTGACTACACGTATCAAAGAAGTAACTAAGCACCTAAAGACGAACAAGCACGACAACATGGCTCGTCGCGGTTTGATCCAGATGGTCGGCAAGCGCAAGCGACTACTGAAGTTTTTGGAGTCAAAAGACTTCGAAAGCTACAAGGCGATTGTTGCAAAACTTGGCCTTCGTAAATAATTAGCTTAGTAATAAGAATAGCTCCATTTACTTGGGGCTATTTTTTCATGGTTGCGCTACAATATACGTATGATTATCGAACTAAAAAATGTAAATAAAAATTTTAAAGACACCAAAGCAGCTATCGATATGTCTTTTTCGGTCAAGAAAGGTGAAGTGGTGGGTTTTGTCGGTGCAAATGGTGCTGGCAAATCAACGACTATTACAATGTTGCTCGGCATGATTAAGCCAAAATCAGGCAGTATTGTATTGTTCGACAATACAATAAAACCAGCCACTGCTAGCTCTTCTCACCATATGATTGGCTATGCGGCGGGAGATATGTCATTACCGCAGCGCCTAAGCGGTAGACAATATCTTGATTTTGTCAGTTCTCAGTATAAAAAAGATGTTAGCAAACGGCGCAAACAGCTCGAAGAGATTTTTTTGCCAGAACTTGATAAAAAGATTCACGAACTTAGTCGCGGCAACAAGCAGAAGTTAGCACTGATCGCGGCATTTTTAACGTCTCCAAATCTTGTTATTCTCGATGAGCCAACTAGCGGCTTAGATCCAATTATGCAAGAAAAGTTTTTGAAACTCATCAAAAGCGAGCAAAACCGTGGTGTAACGATTTTTATGTCGAGTCATTATTTGAACGAGATTGCCGAAGTTTGTACGCGTATTATTTTGATGCGAAAAGGGCGGATTATTCGAGATTCACCAGCCAGCAAATTGCTAGAAAATAGCGGCAAAAAAGTGCGCATTGTCACTGGCTATGCACGCCAAACCGCGCCCAAAAATGCCGAAGCGGTAGCTATAAAAGTAGGCGATGACAAATCCAGAATCATCGAATTTAATTGGAAAAGAGACGCAATAGAACTGCAAGTTTGGCTTGCTAGTGTCAAACAGCTGCGCGACATCGAAGTAACCGAATATGACGTCGAAATGGCTTTTCATGAAATGTATGACGACGAGAAGGAGATTGCGAAATGATGCGCTCAGTCTTTACTAAGACACTTTACGAGAAGCGTTTGTTTGTTGTTGGTTGGAGCCTTGGCATGATGGCTTTAGCGATGCTGATGGCTAGCTTTTATCCAGCAATGCACCAAGACGGCAGCTTAGACGCGCTTGTCAAAAATATGCCAGCAGCATTTCAAGGATTAGTTGGTAGTCTGGCAAATCTCAAGCAATTCGACACCTACATCGCTAGCCAATTGTTTGATATTCGCGTACCTCTGATTGCTGGTATTATGGCAATCATTCTTGGTCTCGGCCTGAGCACAAAGGAAGAAGAAGACGGTGAGCTAAGGACTCTTGTGGCTCTACCAATCAGTCGCAGCAAAATTTTCTTTGAAAAATGGTTTGCGATGATAGCAATCATGGCTCTTATTGCGCTTGGACTTTTGTCTGGTATTTATGTTGTTTTGCCGTTTCTGAGCGATGCGACAATTGAGCTAAAAGATGCTTTGATGCTAGTGGCGATCACTTGGTTGATTATGGTCACTTATGGCACGATTACATTCGGTGTTGGTATGTTGACTGGGCGGCGTGCTTGGGCGAGTTTTATCGGTACTTTTGTGATCATTGGCAGTTTCTTGCTCAGCACTTTTTCTCAAGCGGTTGATTGGTTAAAAGATTATGAGTCTTGGTCTTTGTTGCACTATTTTCCAGCACTCGAAATAATCGAATCGGGTATTAACTGGCAGGATATAGCGGTGCTGTCGGCGGTCACTGTTACTACACTTATAATGTCTTGGGCTATTTTTAACCACCGCGATATTAATTAGTGTGAGCTAGGATTTCTTGCTTCCAACGATCAGCTTCAGCAGAAGTCGATGCGTTGTCCATACCCATGCCGCTTAGCCAAATATCATCGACTTCGAGACATCGATAGTCTGCTTCGATCGGATATAGACGCTTTGTTTTTTTGTCTGCCAAGACCGCCAAAAGAACTTTCGCAGCTCCGCGATTTTGTAAATGCTTGATAACAAAATTGGCAGTTGCGCCCTTGTCTAGTACATCATCAATGACAATAACAGAACGGTTTTTTATAACAGTATCAGGTGCCAAGTCGGTAACGACTCGCGGCCTGCCTGCCTTTTTCCCATCTCCATAGGTACTAACCATCATGTAATCGAGCTCTGGGTGATAGTCAGGATTTTGCTTTGTAATATCAAACATTAGCTTACTGGCAAATGGAGCGGCTCCACGCAGCAGAGCCACAAATAGCGGCTTTTCAATAGGGTGATCTTCTACAATCCTGCCAGCTAGCTGATTGATTGCATTATCGATTGATTGCTTGGAACAGAGCGTTTGAATATTCATAAGTACATTATAGCAATTGTTAGCATCAAGCATTTGAGTCATAAATTTGCTATAATGTAAGGGTACTATTTGGCGGAAGGTGATAGATATTTGTTTTTCGATCGACGAAAAATGCATACCTGTTACTCTCCGCCGCAAGAAAGGAGACAAATATGTCTATTATCAACCCGACCGGCAAAGATATTGTGTCGGTTTCGACCGAATGGTGTGGTCGAACATTAACTCTTGAGGTCAACCGCGTTGGTTTTCGCACTACCGCTAGCGTGCTGGTGCGTTACGGTGACACAGTGGTACTAGGCACAGCTATGGTCGGTAGTCGTCCAGTTGTACTTGATTACTTTCCGCTCAGTATCGATTATGAAGAAAAATTTTATGCAGCTGGCAAAATATCCGGTAGTCGTTTCATCAAACGCGAAGGCCGCCCAAGTGACGAAGCCATATTGATTGGCCGCTTGATTGATCGTCCAATTCGTCCACTTTTTCCAAAAGGTTATCGGCAAGAAGTACAAGTAGTTTCAAGCGTGCTCAGTATGGACCCAAGCTTCCGTCCTGACATGCCAGCGATGGTCGCGGCCAGTGCTGCTTTGATGCTGACTGGTACGCCATTTGATGGTCCAGTGGCTGGTCTTCGAGTCGGTCGTGTAGGCGGGCAATTCAAAGCCTTTTTGACACCAGAGGAACGTCAAGAAAGTGACTTAGATCTTGTTGTGGCTGGTATCGAGCGCGGCATTACTATGGTTGAAGCTGGAGCCAATGAAGTTGACGAAGAAGTCATTATCGATGCAATGCGCTGGGCACACGACATGATGCAGCCGGCCATCGAACTACAGCGTGAACTAGCGGCGAAAGTGCAGCCGATCGAGCAACAATACGAGCTTGTTTTGCCAAACGAAGCTATTCAAACTGAAGTTGATGAATGGGTCAAAGATAAATTTGGCGGCAAAATCCGCAAAGCTTATCCAGAACGTAACGAAATGGTTAACGAGATTCGTTGGGCATTCCATGAAGCGATGGCCGAAAAAATTGGCGAAGATTATACCGAGCAGCGTGATGAATATGACGAAGCGTTCACAATGGCTCTTCATAAGGATGTGCGGCGAGGTATTGTTGAAGAAGGTGTCCGCCCTGATGGTCGTCAGCTCGACGAAATTCGTCCATTGTCGAGTGAAGTTGGTATTTTGCCGCGTACCCATGGTTCGAGCATTTTTACTCGCGGTGTCACTCAGGGTATGAACATCGTGACTTTAGCACCGCTTAGCTACGCTCAACTAGTCGATACTATGGAAGTCAACGATGGTGAACGCCGTTACATGCACCACTACAATGCACCTGGCTATACCGTAGGCGAAGTCCGTCGTCTTGGTAGTCCAGGTCGTCGTGAGATTGGTCACGGTTACCTAGCAGAAAGGGCAGTTTTGCCAGTTTTACCGAGTGAAGAAGAGTTTCCATACGCAATTCGTTCAGTTACCGAGATTATGAGTCAAAATGGTAGTACATCTATGGCCGCAACTTGTAGCTCAGTGCTTGCATTGATGGATGCTGGTGTACCGCTAAAAGCGGCCGTATCGGGCATTGCGATGGGCTTGATGATGGATGGCGATCGACCGCTTGTTCTTAGCGACATTGCAGATGCCGAAGATTTTGCAGGCGACATGGACTTTAAGGTGACGGGCACAGCTCAAGGTGTTACTGCCGTACAAATGGACATGAAGCTCCACAGTTTGCCAGTCGATGTTTTGGCTGAAGCTATCCGCAAAAGTTCACCAGGACGACAGCATATCTTAGAGCACATGCTCAGCGTCTTGCAGTCACCGCGCCAATCACTTAGTCCATATGCACCACGTATTGAGAAGATCAAGATCAACCCAGAAAAAATCGGTGCTGTTATCGGTAAGGGCGGTGAAGTTATCAATAAAATCACCGCCGAAACTGGTGCTGAAATTGACATCAAAGACGATGGTCTGATCACAGTTGCTAGTTCAAACGGCGACAGTATCGAGCGTGCGCTTGAATGGATTCGCAGCCTAACCGAAGAGCCAGAAGTCGGCAAAACCTATGAAGGCACTGTCGTCAGCATCAAAGATTTCGGAGCATTTGTCAACATTATGCCCGGCACAGATGGCATGGTACACATCTCGAAGCTTTCGAACGAGCGGGTCGAAAAAGTCACTGATGTTCTAAAAGAAGGTCAAAAAGTCCGCGTCAAACTGATGGAAATCGACGACCGCGGCCGCCTCAGCCTCAGCCTTAAGGACGCCGAGTAGACACTATGCGGCAACAACCAACTGATGACGAGCTCGAGAATCTGATTCGCGAACTCGTCTTGCCGTTTCACGAAATCAAGCGCGAATTAAAATTACCAACGCGTGATCGCAATTGGGAGAACAACGCCGAGCATTCATGGTCGCTAGCATTTCTAGCTTGCGCGCTGGCACCTGAGATAGACTCTAGTCTCGATGTCGGCAAGATTGCTCAGCTGGCGTTGGTACATGATCTAGTCGAGGTTTATGCAGGCGATTTGCCTGTGCTCAAGAGTAGCACTGCAGACCAAATCAGCAAAGCCCAGCATGAACAGGAGGCTCTGAAAAAGATCGAGACTAGATTTAGTCGATTTCCTTGGATTGCACGTACCATCCATGACTACGAATCAAAAGTTTCTGCTGAAGCAAGATTCGTTTATGCTCTAGATAAATATATACCAGTAGCCTATGACTACATCGATGAAGGTGTCTATCTCCGTGAAGCCAAACATACGAAAACGCATTACGACTTGGCGCTCAAAACCCATCGTACCAAAGCTCATACGCATCCTGATATTGGGCGGTACTACGATGAAATACGAAAAAAGCTCGATGCTCATCCAGAGTATTTTTATGAAGAGTCATAAATGATGTATGTGTAGTAAACTAGAAAAATGCCGACTAAAGAAGCTTTAGAATATAGCGAATCAGTCATAGCGAATGCAAAGCGTAATATTCGTGTTTATCCGCTAGTCAAAATCTTCAACAAGCGGGTTTTCTTGGCAACCATCCCGATATTTTATGTCGATTACGTTGGCTTTTCACTCGAAGATGTCGGTTTGTTGGCCGGCATGTATGCAATTGTCAATATGATAGCCAATGTTCCAGCTGGTTATCTAGCCGATCGATTTGGTAAGGCGAATATGATCAGGATCGCCGCAGTTTTGCAGATCATTGCTACGCTTTTGTATGGGCTGGTTGCAACAAAGACTAGCATCATAGTTGGTTTAGTGCTTGAGAGTTTGGCTTTTGCGGTTCTGTCTGGAGCTGGTGAAGCATTGGCACATGATTCGCTGGAAGTTCAACGAAAGACACCCGATTACAGCAAGATCCTAAGTCGCAGTCAGAGTATAGCATTGCTCATAAATGCATTTTTGGTGACAACCGCGGCACTGACGTATGCGATCGATCCGAGGATGCCATTTTTGGTTGGCACCTTAGCCTTCATGATGTTGCTTGTGGCCGGTATCATCATGAAAGATGTTTTGCCAGCTACTCAGCGGAATAAGAAAAAGTTTAATTACTCACAGCTACAAATTTTATGGCGCTACAAAGCACTAGTCACATTCGCTTTCGTATTTGGAATAATTGGTGCCATTTATTTCTCTTTCGAGATTATGCCAATCGCCATGCAATCTTTTGGGATGGATCCATCGCATACTGGACTGGTCTATTCGGCAGCCAGTATCTTCGGTGCGGCTATTGGACTATCTATGCACAGACTCAAGCTGGTACCGATAAAATTTTACATGGCAATCGACATAGTGGTGCTGAGCTTGCCGTTTATCGCTGGATATTTGTCCAGTTTGTGGCTCCTAGTTGCAGCAATAGTCGTCAATATGGCTTTCTGGCGGTACAGGAGTATCATCTACCAACATCATATCTTTGATCATTATGATGTTCGTTACAAAGCTACAGTCATTTCAACTATGCAGTTCACGGAAGCACTTAATCGTCTCTGGGTGCCGTTTGTCGTGATGGTTCTAGTGGCGCGCCACGGCATTGCGAGTAGTTTCGGGATGATTGCCATGTCGATATTTGGCATAGGAGTTATCTTTGTTGGACTTGGTATGATGGCTTTTGCCCACAAAAAATCTTCCGAATAGGGTATAATATCTTGCATGAAAGCTCGATCGCCTCGTACTATCAAAAAACTTGCCAACAATCCTTTGGTCCGACGTGTGGTGGCTTGGCTAGCACCGATTTTGATCGCTTACGTGTCGCGTAAATTTACTGAAAAATCATCAAAATCGAAGCGAAAATATGTCAAAAACAAAACAAAATAGACTCGACGATCTTGCTCAAGAAATCATCACCAAAAATATTTGTCCAGAGCTAGCTTCGAGCGCCAAACAGCTGGTCACGGGTGATGGCAACCCCGATGCCGACATCTTGTTGATCGGTGAAGCGCCTGGCAAAAATGAAGATCAACAAGGCAAGCCGTTTGTTGGTGCAGCCGGCAGGTTTTTGGATGAAATGTTGACCGCTGCCAAAATGCAGCGCCAAGATATTTACATAACCAACATCGTCAAGTATCGTCCACCGAATAACCGCGATCCACTGCCAGAAGAAAAAGCGGTCTTCTGGCCTTATCTTCTGCGCCAAATCGAAATCATCGCGCCAAAAGTAATTTTGACACTTGGCCGACATAGCGGTGCTTATTTCATACCCGATTTACAAATTTCGCATCATCACGGACAGCCGCGTAAAGTTATATATCACGACAAAGAATTTCTAGTTATCCCGCTTTATCATCCAGCAGCCGCGCTTTATAACGGATCGATGCGCCAAGTCTTAATCGATGATTTTTTACAAGCAAATACGTTATGTAAAAAACTAAAACATTGACAAAAAGCCCCATCTTTGCTACAATGAAAAGAACATACCAAGAGGGAACCTGATTTTGACTACAAATCTCTCGACTCTGAAATATCGCTAAACAATATATTAATTTAAGGAGAAACATACCTTATGGGTCAACAAAGACTCAAAACACCGCAGGCCGACGATATGTCGAAGCGGCCAAATCAAACAAAACCACGTTCAAACAACACTGTTTTGAACAATACCACAACCCGAAAAGGCGAAGTTTTCCGCGCACAGCGCCGTATATCCGAGGGTGTCAATATGCAGGCCAGCCAGCATATCATCAATGTGCCGGTCAACAAATCGATCTACAACGGCTACGGTGGCAAGCAATTTAGTCTAGCCGAGCAGCCAAAAAGACCGCGAGCCCCACGTCCAACTCTGAAGATTATTCCAATTGGCGGTGTTGGCGAGATGGGCATCGGCAAAAACATGACAGCTATCGAATACGACAATGATATTATCGTTATCGATATGGGATTTTTATTCCCAGGATCTGATTATCCTGGCATCAACTACATCACTCCCGATGTAACCTGGCTCGAAGAAAATAAACATCGGATTCGAGGACATGTCTTTACACACGGACACCTCGATCACATCGGTGCATTTCGTCATCTGATTCCAAAGATACCAGCGCCAGTTTATGCCAGCAAATTTACCCTTGGCATGCTGCAGCGCACCATGGAAGAGACCGACGGTAGTTACGAGCCAGACTACCGTGAGCTAAATCCAGAAGCGCACGATATTGTGCAGGTTTCTGATGCTTTTAGTATCGAGCTAGTCCGCGTCAATCACTCGATACCCGATGCAACAGCCATTATTGTCCGCACACCGGTCGGCAATATCTTAGTCAGCGGTGACTGGCGCATCGAAGACAATCCAGTCGATGGCAAAAAGTTCGATTTTCCGCGCATTAGCGAAGTTCAGCAAAAAGAAGGTTTTTTGGTGATGCTTAACGAGTCAACCAACTGTGAATCTGACGGTACGCACACTCACGGCGAGTTCGAGATTCAACAGAGCATGGGCGAAGTTATGGATCATTATCCAAATTCGCGCGTCATTATTTCGAGCTTTTCTAGCCAGCTGCACCGTATGCAGATGATTCTTGAAGAGGCGCAAAAACACGGTCGCAAAGTAGCATTTGCAGGCTACAGTATGATCCAAAACCTTGAGGTTGCACTGCGAACTGGTGTTATCAAGATTCCAAAAGATACCGTCATGAAGATGGAAGATATCATCAAATTGCCCGACAGCAAAGTAACGATTATTTGTACTGGTAGCCAAGGTGAGTTTTCGGCTGTTTTGAACCGAATGGCGACTGGTGCACACAAATTTATCAAGATCAAAAATACTGACGTCGTTGTCTTTAGCTCTAACCCAATTCCTGGAAATGAGAAGTACGTTGTTCGTACCGTAGATGGTCTAATGCGCGAGGGCGGCGAGATTATCCAAAACGGTAAAACACACCTCACTGGCGTTGGCCCGCTGCACCTTAGCGGCCATGGCTACTACGAAGACCATATTCGGGTTATTCAGGCAGCAAATCCAACCTACTACATTCCATACCACGGCGAATTTCATATGTTGGTGCACAATGCCAGACTAGCCGAAAAAGAGTGCGGTATTCCACGTGAGCGTATTTTTGTCTGTGATGCCGGTGATGTTGTTGAGTTCGACCACGAAGGCGGCCACAAGGTCGGGCGTATTCCAGTTGGTGGCACTATGTACGACGATAGCGGAGCAGTCGTCTCGGAAGTTGTTCTAAAAGACCGTATTCATATGTCGCAAGAAGGTATGTTTGTGGTTGTACTAACAATTCAGCGCGGCACTGGGCGCCTACTGACTAGCCCCGACATCATTTCGCGCGGCTTCATTTATCTACGCGACAGCGAAGAACTAATGGGTATGATCCGTGCCTACCTCAAGCAAAAAGCCGCCCGCAGTTTTAGCGGCCGTTATGACCTCGATGTCATCAAAAAAGAAATTAAAGATGAAGTCACACATATTCTTTATGATCAAACACGCCGCACGCCGATTGTCATTCCGGTTATCAATGAGATCGGAGGAGCTTCAAAACCGCAAAATCAAGCAGCTGGCGATCAAAAAGAGCAGGCCAACAAGCCGCGTTTCAATCCGTCAAACACAGCGCCACGCAAATTCCCGAGCAGGCAAGTGCCAGACAGCGAGGTCACTGAGCCGCACGCTCAAGCACCACACAGCTACTAGTGCTATCAGCATATCTTGACAAACACCACCCAGTGTGCTAATATAATAGTAATACCACCTAAAAACAAAAAATCATGACCATAATTGAACTACTTTACATCTGCTCGACCACTATTGCCGTGCTCGCCAGTATCCCGCAGATACGGCAATTACTGATCACACGCCGTTCCGATGAGCTCAGTCTAACGACATGGGTACTTTGGTTATGTACGCAGCTGATGTCTTTGACATATGCTATCAGCATCTCAAATATTTTACTGGCTTGCGTCAATGTGACATGGATAATTTTTTATATCACCATGGTCGCATTGATCGTCCGCTTCAGGCCGCGCACTCAAGTTTTGCGACAAGAAGTTATTTCTAATGAAGTTAGTTAGCAAATTATATGCCTAAATCTGTACATTTTTCACAGTCAGTCGAAAGAATGAATAACAATGGTGGTATTTTTAATGGCTTTATGATGCATGGTAAGGATGGTGCAGTTGATAAACTGCCTGAGGGTTTGGTGGATATGATCCCAGAGGGCGGGATTATTTTTCCAGAAGGAATTTACCCAGAGCATTATCCGATCACTTAAGACAATGGCGTGTATACGCCACTCCATAAAAGGCTGATTCATACTGCCGCGTCTAAGGGTGCAGCTGTACTACCCGGCAGCCTAAGATCTCCAGAGTTAGGTAGACTACTAAGTAATCCCGAGAGTGTAAATGAGAAAGACATTGTTGATAAATTGTATCGTCTGCAAGCCATAAGAGAGAGGTGTGCTGCGATGGGAGTTTTAGCTTGGTATCTTGCGTACACTGATCTTCATCCAAAAGCCGGCGAAGCCGGACAGCCCGTTACGGTTTGGGGGCGTACGCACGGATCAAGCTTTACGGACATGTTCGATCGTATAGGTGTTAAACCTGTCGATACAATAGAATGGGGTGGGAATCCACAAGGAGTCGACGTCATACACTTGCCTGCACATTCACGACGATGGACAGAATCAAGACTTCAAAAAGATTTCCAAAGCAGTCTAAAAATGGCAAAAGCATTACTAGATAAATAAACTGAATTGGAAACGGACAGTCTAGCATTGCAGCAGAGGAGCGGTGTGTAAACGCGCATCTTGCATTTTGTAGTAATTTGTGCTACAATATAAACATAACCAGATATCGACGAATGTTAGTCGAGAAGGTATAATATAAACAATCATGGCGAAAAAGAAAAAACGTAGTTCACGAAAAGCCGCAAGTCCTGAGCACACTCTGCCGACTGGTTTTTGGTCGCAAATTGGGGCGGTTGTTTTGGTTGCGCTGTCTTTACTGCTGATCGTGGCATGGTTTGGAGCAGGTGGGCCAGTTATCGAGTGGCTGAACACCGCCGCAAAAGCGACTATTGGCTATGCTACCTATGTTTTGCCAGTTTTGTTTGTCTACTTGGCGGTCGAAACTTTTCGTGCCGAAGACAACAAATTGCCATGGATTATGAAATTTGCTAGCTTTTTGCTAATTGGCTGGTTGGCCGGACTATGCGGTTTGTTCAAGTCGGATGTTGGTCAAAAACTTGGTGGGTTCATTGGCGATGTTTTAAATAGCGGCATGTTGGCGCTCGTCGATAGCAGTGTAGCTATCTTTATCTACGCACTTTTGCTAATGACAACGCTGTTGTTTGTGATCAGGGTTTCGCCAATTACGATTATTCAATCGCTTATTAACTTAGTCAGCAGCAATAACGAAGAAAATGAGCAGAATGTAACAGTTATGCGCAAAGCAGCCGATTCACAGAAGACAGATATTACTGACTTCAAACTAAATGAAGGAGTGCCGACTTTGAGCGCCAAAGAACGTGCTCAAGAAGCGCAAGGGGCATCAAAGTTGTCAACTTTGCGCGGTAGTGTCAAGCAGGATAAAGAGGCGGAGCAAAAAGCTGCACTGACAATGGCCAGCGATCCAAATTGGCAGCCGCCAAGCCTTGATCTACTCGAGAAAAAACAGAGTCCAGCCGATGCTGGTGATATTGAGCACAATGCAGCAACGATTCGTGATACGCTTCACGAATTTAATATCGATGTCAAAATGGAGGGAGCAAACATTGGTCCAAAAGTGACGCAGTATACGCTTAGTCCTCCGAGCGGCGTTAAATTGTCGCGGATTTCAGCGCTTGAGACCAACTTAGCGCTCAATTTGGCGGCTCAGAGCCTCCGTATCGAAGCGCCGATTCCTGGACAAAAAGCAGTTGGTATCGAGGTGCCAAACCGTAAAGCCGCTGATGTTCGTCTTTATGGCGGTTTGAGTAGCGGTCAGTGGAAAAATACCAGTGAGCCACTCGGCTTTGCCATCGGTAAAGATATTTCTGGTGAGCCAGTAGTCGGTAAGCTTAACAAAATGCCTCATCTTTTGATCGCTGGTCAGACCGGATCTGGTAAATCGGTCATGATCAATACACTGCTAACCAGCTTGCTTTATCGCAATAGTCCGAGTGATATGAAGTTGATTTTGGTTGATCCGAAGCAAGTCGAAATGGCGCCGTACGAAGATATACCGCATCTTTTGACCCCAGTAATTGTTGAGCCAGAAAAGACCATTAGCGCTCTTAAGTGGGCAGTCAATGAGATGGAGCGCCGCTATAGGCTGCTTGCCGAAGAGCGCGTGCGTGACATTATGACCTACAATCAGCGCACTAAACAGCGCGGCAAACAAATTGCTGTCGAAGACGCAGAAGGCAATGTGCAAGAGGTAGACGAGGGCAGGATGCCATATATTGTGATTGTGATCGATGAGCTAGCCGACCTGATGATGGTGGCAGCGCGCGATGTCGAAGCACTGATCGTACGACTAGCTCAAAAAGCTAGGGCAGTCGGTATTCACTTGGTGCTTGCGACGCAGCGTCCGAGCGTCGATGTTATTACTGGCCTGATCAAAGCCAATATCCCGGCCCGGATCGCTTTTACAGTCGCTAGCCAGGTAGATTCGAGGACGATTCTCGACCAAGTTGGCGCCGAAAAGCTATTGGGCCAAGGTGACATGCTATTTAAGACGGCCGACATGAGCAAGCCAACTCGTATTCAGGGTGCATGGGTTATGGATGAGGAAGTCTTAAAGATCACTGATCATCTTCGTATGCAATCGGCACCGCAGTATAACGATGAGATTATTTCACAGCCAGTTCAACTCAATGGCAAGGGCGGCGTGGTGATGGACTTTGATCATGAGGGTGGCGACGATATGTTCCGTGATGCAGTGCGCGTGGTGGTAGAAGCTAGAAAAGCTTCGACGTCACTTTTGCAAAGACGCCTTAGGATTGGTTATGCCCGAGCCGCGCGTATCATCGAAGAAATGGAAGAGCAGGGGATTATTGGCGCAGCAGATGGTTCGAGACCACGCGATGTTTTGATCAACAGCATGGCCGATCTAGACGGTACGTCAGAGGATAGCGAGTAGTTAGGCGATCAATCAGCTCGGTACTCGCCGAGTAAAACGACTTCGTGGCCAAGTTTTTCGATCTCGGCAACGACAGTGCGTAGTTTGTCTCCAGCGACATCGACATCAATAAAAAATTTGTATTCAAACGGCTTATCAGCGATTGGGTGCGAATGGATAGTCGATAGATTGACCTGATTCTTGGCGAAAATATTTAATACTTCTGCTAAGGCGCCCGGCTTGTGGTCGGTCGTGATGATCAGCGATGATTTGTTGGCGTCTGCTGACGCGTCGCGATTTTCTAAAACCAAAAAGCGTGTGGTATTGCTTGGGTCATCTTGAACATCTTGTTTTAGTATAGACATGTTATGAATCTCACTAGCGCGCTGACTTGCTATGGCGGCGACATGAGACGAATCATCAAGCGAGGCGATGTATTCGACGGCCGCTGCAGTATCAAAATAATCGACCAACTCGACACCAGGCAGTAGATGGCTCAAGGTGTCGTGACATTGGTTGAGTGCGATGGACTGCGAGTAAACTTCTGATATGTCGGCTAACACGGTCGTTGGATGAGCGATTAGCATATGACGAATTGGTAGTTTCACTTCACCTATAATCGGCGCTTCGCAGATCTCGATCAGACGATAAACATCGTTGATAGCGCCAAACAGCGAATTTTCGATTGCTACGACGATCGCATCAATTTCACCGCTTGCATAAGCATCGAACAAATCAGCGAATGAGGCATGATGAACTAAGTGAGCATTTTTACCATAGAACTTTTCGGCTGCTTGCTGATGAAACGAACCCGCCTGACCTTGAATACCAACTTTCATGGATATATTTTAACATTTGCTTATTCTACTTGACTTATATATACTGATAAATATGAAAATTGGTGGGAACAAAAAACAAAACAAACGCGGTTTCACCCTTGTTGAGCTGTTGATAGTAATTGTCGTGATCGCGATCTTAGCGGCGATATCGATCGTTGCCTATAATGGTATTCAAAAGCGGACACGTGATGCAGTCAGAATGAATGACGTGGCAGCAATGAAAAAAGCAATTCAATTGTATAAGATCGGTCCCGAAACCAGCGGTCTTCCGCCGACGGTTCCAAATCCAGGCCAAAGTACTTGGGAGTCAAGTGTTGATCCTAATTTCCTTAGTCGGCTCAACCCGTATACTGGCGGTAAGGTGTTTTCAGCACCCGCAGGGAGCAGGTACCTATATCACACATTTAACGCTGGTGCATATGGATGTCCTGTTAGTATGGGGCCTTTTTATGCAATTTGGGTTATTGGTATGGAAAACCAGCCAGCCCTTACCCGTGATCTCGGCGGTTGTCCAGCATCGACTCTTCTCGTACCTGGAAGTGCAAATGATATCCCAAGCAACTATCTATATATTGGCGTCTAATTGTCTATAGTCGAGCGACCTCATCTAGACTTCGAGTAATAAATAGCGTATAATAGTACCTGTTATAAACCTAAGGTTATGTGCAATAACATAACCATCCATATGGATTCCAAAGGAGGTACTCGCATATGAAGGATTACGAACTAACGGTTCTTATCCACCCAGATCTAGAGACAGATCTAGAAAGTCCACTTGCTAAAGTGCGTCAAATTGTGGCTGATGCTGGTGGTAAAATTACTAAAGAAGACAACTGGGGCAAAAAACGATTAGCCTATGCTGTTGGCGGTGAAAATTTTGCTGTTTATGTCTACATGGAGTGTTCGCTACCAAGTGATGCGCCGCTAAAAATTAGCAAGACACTAAATATCACGAGTGAAGTTCTACGATACTTGCTAGTTCGTTTTGATGAAAAAGCGCGCGCGCTTGAAGCAGCTGCAGCCGAAGAAGCTAAAGAAGCAAAATAAGATCGGAGGGGTCTATGGCACGAAGTATCAACCAAGTTATTTTGATGGGTCGTCTGACGCGTGATCCAGAAGTTCGCACAACCACAACTGGTAAGTCGATTGCTAGCTTCACCCTAGCAGTTGATCGCGGAGGACAAGATGATCAAGCCGATTTCTTCGATGTAACGGCGTGGGAAAAGCTCGGCGAATTAGTCAACCAGTATCTATCGAAGGGTCGACGTTGCTTGGTCCAAGGACGTTTGCGCCAAGACAGCTGGGATGACAAAGAAACAGGCAAAAAGCGCTCACGGATTGAAGTCGTGGCGACTGATGTAACATTCCTTGACAGTCCTAGCGGCGGAGACGGTAACAGCAATTATAGCTCGGCGGCTCCAAAACCCAGTTCTTCGAATCAAGCAAAACCGAAAGATGTTGTTGTCGATGATATTGATGACAAACCAATCGATCTTTCAGAAATACCATTTTAAATAATTTTTTACGGAGTAAAATAATGGCAAAACTATTCAAATCAGATGCACCTGTCGTTTTTCATTACCATGATGTGAAGACACTGCAAAAGTATGTAAACGCATATGGTCAAATTGAACCAATCGGCAAGACTGGTCTAAGCGCCAAACAGCAACGCCAACTAGCCGTGGCAATCAAGCGCGCTCGTCACTTAGCACTGCTACCATTTGTTGCGCAAGGTTAAATAGATGTATCAGCCAACTGACTTAAAGAAAGGTACTGTCTGCCAAATTGACGGACAGCCTTATCGTGTGATCGAATACGGGCAGAAAGTTATGGGTCGTGGTGGTTCAATTGTCAATGTAAAATTGAAGAACCTTGTAAACGGCAGCGTTATCCCAAAGACTTTCAAGGGCCAAGAAAAGATCGAACCAGCAGAGGTAACTAACAAAACTGTACAATTTTTGTATTCAGATGGATCGAGCTACAACTTTATGGATCCCGAGTCTTTTGAACAGTTTGATTTATCGGAAGATATCGTTGATGAAGCCAAAGACTATCTCAAAGAAGGTGATTCGCTGACTCTACAATTATTTGAAGGTAGTGTTATCAATGTTGAATTACCAAAAAATCTTTTCCTAGAAGTTACTTATACGGAGGAAGTGGTAAAAGGCGATACGACCAGTAACGTCATGAAAGATGCTACTCTTGAGACTGGTAAAGTTGTTCGAGTACCGGCCTTTATCAAACAGGGCGATATCGTGAGCGTCGACACATCAACTGGTGAGTACCGCGAACGTAAAAAATAACACAATACTATAATCTATCCTGCCTATGTATACTATGTAGTATGAATGACAAAGTGCAGCTAGATAGTAAGAAAAAGCCCAATAGTCTACGGGACAACTATCAACGAATAATGCCCAATAAAAAACATCATCGGATGTTGATATGGGGCATTTTTGTTTTGGTGGTCAGCTGCATAGTAGTCCAATTACTGTATCCGCTAGATAAAAGTCTGCCGTTTGCGCGGGTTGGGTCGAGCGTGATTGGTGTTAAGAACCATGATGAAATGGTGCTTCTACTGAACGATAAATTTACGAATTCTGAACAAATTATTGCTGCAAGCAGCACTGACTATCTAAAAGTCAAAACCGCCGAGACTGGTGCCGCCTTGCAAACAGAAACAATGATTAGAAAACTAAGTGATTATCCACTCTGGATGCGCTACATTCCACTATCTTTAGTATTTTGGCAACCGAGCGTTAGTGAATTGTCGATTGACTATACACCAATAGTCTTAGCTAGTTTTAGCAAAGAAGCTTCACGGACTTTGTCGGTTGATCCGACTGATGCTCAACTTTCAATTCGAGATGGTCGTATTGTGGCGTCGAGTGATCAACCGGGCCATCTTGTCAGCGCCGAAACTATTAGGCAGCAGATGATCAACGAGCCATTAATAATAGATCGCTTGACGATACGTCAGGTTGAATCTGTCAAAGTAGCGCCAAAAACTAGTTCCGCGGATCTTGAACCTTTGAGGACGCAGGCTGAAGCATCGCTAGCAAAAGCAGTCACTATCAATATTGGCGATCAATCATTTTCACCGTCACGAGAAGAGCGGGCGACTTGGCTGTCGCTGAGTCGAGATGCTGATGCCCAGACGGCACTATCGATCGACCGATCCAAGCTAACTGAATTCCTAGAGTTGATCAATCAAAAAGTTGGCATCAAGCCCGGAGTAACCAATGTGACTTTATCGAATGGGATCGAAACGGCCAGGCAGACTGGTGAACCTGGCAAACGATTACCGACCGAAGAAATCCATACCCAGATCAGTGAACAACTGCTCAGTTCGTCGATTGATATTATCGAGATCAATACTAGTCTTGTCGATGTTACGCCAACAATCATGTACAACAATAGCTATACTTCGAGCCAAGAAGGCTTAGCGGCTTATGTGCGTGATGCTGCCAGGACCAAAAATGCCAATATTGTGGTTCAGCAACTTGATGGCAATGGTTGGCGTGCGGCGGCCGACGAAAATCTTAGCACGGTCAGCGCCAGTACCTACAAGCTTTATGTTTCGCTTTATTTGTTCGATCAAATGGAAAAGGGTAAAACTAGCTGGAGTGATCCAATGCTCGACACGACTGTTTCTGGTTGCTTCGACCGTATGACGATTGCTAGCACCAACCCATGCGCCGAAGCTTGGCTGAATAGTTGGGGTCGGGACAATGTCAATAATTTTGTTTATGAGCATGGTTTTAGTAGAGGTACTACTTTTACAGATCCTGTAGCAACTCATACTACCGCTGCCGATCTTGCGAAATTTATGATTGGATTAGAAGATGGCAGTCTAGTAGGGGGTGCTTACAGAGATCGCTTATTGCACTCGCTGAGCGTTCATCCGTATCGATCGGGCGTGCCAGCAGGTAGCGCAGGTCAAGTTTGGGATAAGGTTGGCTTTTTGTGGGACTATGTTCACGATGCAGCAATTGTTCGTCATCCTAAGGGTCGCTATGTCATTGTGGTGATGACAAAGGGTCGATCTTACGCCACGATTGCTGGCATAACGCGTGAAGTCGAAAAAATCATGTATCCCTAATCTGCTATCATAAAGATATGAAGCAGCGTTTAGATAGTGCCATGACAGCACTTGGTCTTGTTAAAACTCGTTCGGAGGCTAGCAGTTGGATAGGCCTTGGTAAAGTGCGGGTCAATGGTAAGTCGATCACAAAATCTGGTCATATGGTTCAACAGGACGATCAGATATCGCTTCAGGCACCAGAAAGGTATGTCTCGCGCGCCGGTCTAAAACTAGCCAGTGTGGCTGGAAGTTTCAAGATTGATTTTATGAACAAGGTTATTCTTGATGTTGGCTCATCGACCGGCGGTTTTACAGATTATGCCTTGCAGCACGACGCACATAAAGTGGTGGCGGTTGATGTCGGTACCGACCAGATGCATCCAAGTTTGCGGACAGACCCAAGAGTTGAGCTACACGAAAAGACTGATATCCGCCAGTTTACACCGACACAAAACATCGATATCGTTGTTATTGATGTCAGTTTTATTAGTATACGTCAGATTTTGCCTCATATTGCCAAAATATCTACACCAAAAACGATGATAGTTGCCATGGTAAAACCGCAGTTTGAGGCTAGCCGTGCTCAACTGACAAAGACTGGTATCGTCAAAAACGACCGAATCCGCCGCGATATTTTGCAGGATTTTGAAGTTTGGGCCAAATCTAGCTTCAGGCTTGTCGATAAAGCCGATAGTCAAGTCGCTGGTACGCATGGTAATCGAGAGCGGTTTTATCTGATTAAAAAGCTAGAGCAATAATTATTATATACATTATTACAATAATCTGTTAAGATACGCATATTCATAATCAAAGCGCGGAGCGCAAGGAGTTGAAAAGATGAATATTATTAAAAAATCACTAGGGCTTGCTTTAATTGCAGGTTCTTTGTGGCTAGGTTTTACAGGCACATCAAGCGTAGTGAATGCAGCACCGGCACCATCAACCATGACTATTGGGGGTACTAACTGTCAGGTCGATGGCAAGTCAAACTTTACAGGAGCTTCTATCTATACATGGAGTTTTAAGAACGTTAGCGGCAAATTAGTCACGATTGTAGTAGATGGCAAAAAGATTGCTGAATACAGGCCTCAAACTACAAGCAACGTGTTCAGATCAACTATTCCACTAGACAGCGATCAATGGAAGTTTGCATCTGCAAAGGTAAATGGACAAACAGTTGCTGGTGGACGCAGCGTCGATAACTGGTCGTGTCAGTCCGCCAAAGGTCTTAAAGCAGTAGCCGGGCTTAACACAGCGCACTATCCTACGGTTTGGGTATCTAAGTGTGTCGATAACGGCAATACTGTCGATCTAGAAATTTCAGTCAAGAATCCAAACAATTATGAAATCGAGTTTCCTATTATGGTTAACGGTGGTTTTGATCAGTATGTTTTTGCTGAGCCAGCGACTAAGACTGTCTACCCTGCATACGAAGTTGATGCATCGTCATGTTCGCCACTTGTTGTTCAGGCGAATTGGGGTGGTAAGCCAGTTCTCAACCAAAGCTTCTAATAATAACGAAGCTAAAATAGCCCTCAAACCTGGGGGCTATTTTTATAGATTAATAAAGATCTTTGCAATAAGCTATTTACTGACGTTAAACCGAAATTCAACCACATCGTTTGGTCGCATCGTGTAATCGCGGCCGACGGTGTGGATTTTGCCATTGTTTTTGGCTTCGAGTTCGGAGCCAGCCGCCACTAGATCATCATAAGATACGACTTGGGCAGCGATGAAACCTTTTTCAAAGTCGGTATGAATCACGCCTGCCGCTTGTGGCGCTGTGTCGCCCTGGTGGATTGTCCAAGCCCTAACTTCTTTTTGACCGGCCGTCAGATAACTTTGTAAGCCAAGTGTGCGATAAGCCGCATGAATCATCTGAACAAGGCCTGATTCTTGAACGCCATAGCTCTCGAGCAATTCCTTAGCATCAACCGGGTCTAGGCCTTTTAGTTCTTCTTCAAGCTTGGCGCAAACAAAGATCGACTCGGCTGGGGCTACAAGCGAGCTTAGTTGCTGCTTGTGGCTTGTATTTGCCAAAGAATCTTCGTCGACATTGAACGCATAAATAACAGGCTTGGCAGACAGTAAGTGCAAGTCACTGATTGCTTCATGATCAAGTGACGGTAGAGCGCTAAGAGGCGTACCAGCTTCAAGGTGGCGCTTTAGGCTATCGAGGTAATTGAGTGTCTCTTTGGCAGTTGGATTACTTTTGGCCTCTTTTTGCAGACGAATCAAGCGACCATCGATAGTCTGTAGATCAGCCAAAATCAGCTCGGTATTGATAATCTCGATGTCGCTCTTTGGATCAACTGGACCGTTGTCATGGCGAATGATATCATTACTGTCGAATGCTCTGACAATATGAACGATTGCGTCACATTGGCGGATATTTGCCAAAAATTGGTTACCAAGTCCTTCGCCTTTAGATGCTCCTGCCACTAAGCCAGCGATATCAACAAAAGTCACGGTTGCAGGTACGATTTTTTCGGTTTTGTACATCTTGGCAAGTACATCGAGCCGATCATCTGGCACGGGCACAATGCCAGTATTTGGCTCGATCGTCGCAAAAGGATAGTTGGCGGCCAAAATATCACTGTCAGTCAGGGCATTAAACAGAGTCGACTTACCGACATTTGGTAGGCCTACGATGGCGATACTTAAACTCATGCCTTAATTATACTACAGAGGTTACTCTTATCATAAAGGCGACGTGATTTTTTATGACGCTTATGCTACTATATATGCAGGAAATTATGATTATGAAAAAGAAAAAATTGTGGCTGATCATTGTAATATTGCTAGTCTTGCTGCTAGCTGGAGCAGCGTGGTGGATGTTGAGGCCGCAAAGCTCCACCAAAGACACAAAAACCACAACTGCTAAAGAAGAAATTGTTTTGGCAGATGTTTGTCAGGCAGATGTTATCGATAATTTCAATCAGGCTGTGTCATCAAAAGACAGTATGAAATACCTAGCGGTACAAGATGCGGTATTGAGCAAGGCAAATTACAGCAACGACTCTGACTGTATGTATATCCTGTCATTTACGGCGCTTCAACTGCGAGATTCAAGAGCTGAGCAGTATATCAATCGCCTCGAAAAACTAAATATCATATCTGCATCATACGACAGTGCTTTTCAGTATGCTTTCAAGACTACCGATGAACTGAGACAGGAGCTTAAGGCCATTAACGATGCTGGCTCATCGTATCAGAAAGACCAGATTGATTCAGAAATGGGAGGTGATGGTGCATAAGCGGTTATCTTTACTTTTTTTGATGGTAATAGTTGCTGTTTGTACTTTGGTCGCCTCGCGTCCAAGTGATACCTATGCAGCAGCAAAAACCGACAGCTACATCGAGAATAACTTGCAGTACGGTATCTCAACTGCAATCGCCATGGACTACAACAATGAAAATGCTGGCGGTCTTGATCTGAGCAGTGTTTATACGATAACTCCATGTAACCCGCGGCTTCTAAATGAATTTGGCTATGCCACGCAATCTGGTAACACCCTATATGCTAATGGTCTTACAGGCTCGGCCAGAGCCGGTATATCAGTTGAAGGCAAAAGTGCCAACTATCGAAATGACTCGTGGGTGTCGTATAAAGACAAACCAAACGTCTTGCAGACCCCTGTAGCAGCTGATCCATCAAACATACCTCTTCAGGTCAACGGACTTAGCTTCACATGCCGCACTTTTGCGGATCCGCAGCCAAATGCTGGAGCGGGCAGGGGTACATGCAGTATGACAGGATCACAGTGGGCAAGTACACCGACTGGGTGGATAAAAAACAAGCCAGCAACTATCGCCAATGTCGTCAACCTCGATACGGGCAGTCACAAGAGTACGCTTGGCAAAGGAGAGTCGCTGAGCGCCTACAAAGATCCAAAGTCTAATGAGTGTTTTGTTAACTGGAAAATTTGGATGAAAACTCGTCCATCAAAATTTGAAGTGATATCGGGACTAGAACCTGGCCAGACGGGTAGCATAGACTATACGGCTTCTGATTCTGATACCGGTGTGCTGACAATCAACAGAGATGAAACATCACGTTTTTGGCTAGCCAATCCACTCGACATCCTTCTAAAGGTCAACAAGCCATTCACCAAAGATGCTACTGTCAAGCTAAAAATGTACTACAAGCGGCAGAACAGCTACCATGCGACCAAAGATTTTGGCGATGGTCATGGTCCGATAAATACTCAATACGGCGTCTGCTACATGGGAGAAGACGATGCTGGAACAGCAACTTACAGCACTACCCGGCCATTTATTGTTCCATGGGATAGGTGCCAAGAACGTGAAGCCGAATTTACGTTCACGATCAAGATTAACCCAACTGGTCCTCAATGGGAAACGACCGGGCAAACTACCGTTTCGCCAACCGGTACTATAAGTGTTGGCGGAAAAGCTGACTGGACGCACAGAGTAACCAATTCGCCCACCAGCAAGGAAAGGACTGACAATATTAGCTACATTGTCCAGCAAAAAATCGGCAGCGGTGGTTGGTCAAATGTCGGAGCGCCAGGCAGTTTCGGTCAGATAGCCATCGGAGGTTCTAGAACTACCAATGGTTCATATACGGCACAGCCTGGAGATGTTGGTAAACAAATCTGCCAGCGTTTGCAATGGAATCCATGGAAAGACGAGCTAGTAGAGCCAATGACTACAGCCGAAAAATGTGTGACGGTAGCCGCCAATCCATATCTACAAGCGTGGGGACACGACATTCGAGTTGGTAGCGCCAACAATACTGGCAGTAACAAATCAAGTGGCATCTTTGGTACAGCTAGTAACGGCAACGGTAGCTGGGGAGAATACGGGCTATTTGCACCTGGTAGTATCACAAATTTTGCATCGGGACATGGTTTACATAATAGCGGCTCGAGCAACTGTGCTGATTGGAGTAAACTAACATTTGCTAACACTGGCCTAGGAAGCTGTCCGCTAGGCAACTTTGCACCGTCAGCGTCGTTAGACCAAACACCGTATCAAGCTATCGACAAATACTTTACAGCCGCAAATGGTTACACTGTTACTAATGAAAGCAGTGCATCAGGCGCTAGTTTAGTAGCGGTGAATGGTACTAGAATTATCAAATACAACAGCAATTTTGTAGTTGATCAGGATATAAATTATCAAAACACTGGGGACGTTAACAATTTGCCACAAGTAATTATCATTGCAAGAAATATAATGATTCAGCAAAATGTGTCACGTGTTGATGCATGGCTGCTGGCCGAAAATACGATCGATACTTGTTCGGACGTGCCAAATAACAGATTGACCACCAATATTTGCAATGCACAGCTCAAGATCAATGGTCCAGTGATGGCGAAGCAGCTTAATCTCAAGCGAACAATGACGCCAGCCGATAGCGAAAAAGATCGACCAGCCGAGATTATCAATTTGCGGTCTGATGCTTACATGTGGACCTATCATCAGAGTCAAAAAGCAGCCAAACTGCGCACATCGTACATCCGTGAATTGCCGCCGCGATTTTAGCAGATAAAGCTTGTGGTAATAGATCAAAATCTGTATACTAAGGGTACGATGAAATTTTTAAAAGGGGCGGCTGACTTTTTCTCACTTGATATCGGCACGAATGCAGTGCGAGCTGTTCAGCTTTCGGGCGGTAATGGCAATTGGAGCTTGGTCAAATATGCCTATGCGCCAGTCGATAGCAAGATTGCAACTAGTGATTCAGCCGAATCGAGACGACGCCTCGGCGAAATTATCATGACGGCAATCGGTCAATCTGGCATAAAATCACGTGATGTCGTTATTGGCCTCCCATCAAACAAAACATTTACAACCGTTGTTGATGTACCAATGACCAATGATGCCGAGCTGCGAGCTACTATGAAATACCAGGTCGAACAGTATATTCCGACATCAGCTGATGCAACCAAAGTTGATTGGGCAAAACTTGGTCCATCTTTGCGACAGCAAGGCCAGCAAGAAATATTGATCACCAGTGTCTCAAATACATACAGCGAAGAGCGACTCGATTTTATCGAAGGTCTAGGCTTCAATGTTCTAGCAGCTGAGCCAGATTCTGTGGCTATGATCCGTTCCCTAGTGCCAGTCGGCAACCAAAATGCTGTCTTGTTGCTCGATATGGGTGAGTTTTCAACAGACATTGCCGTTGTTTACGGCGATGCACCACGATTAATCCGGACTATTCCGACGGGGCTAAGCTCATTTGTCAAAGCTGCTGTTCAGAACCTCAATGTTCAAGAAGACCAGGCGAGACAATTTATTCTAAAATTCGGTCTTGCTACTGACAAGCTGGATGGACAGGTTTTTAGAGCCATCGAAGCATCACTTGATAATTTTGCTACTGAGATTGCAAAATCAATTAAGTTTTTTGAAACTCGCTACACCTCGACGACAGTTTCTTTACTGCAATTAGCTGGTTTTGCAGCCGCAATGCCGCGTTTTAGTGATTACATGGCGACCAAAATAAATGTACCAGCTCAAGCGGCTAATCCATGGGCAAGAGTAAGCGTGCCGCAATCTGTTATGACACAGATGACACCAATTGCTCACGAGTTTTCGACTGCTGTCGGTCTAGCTATGAGGGACGGTAGCCTATGATACAGATCAATCTGCTGCCAGATGTCAAGCAAGAGCTGATCTCGGCTCGCCGCAAACGCAACACTGTCATCTCGATCTCGATACTAGCTGCCATGGTTTCTGGCGGCATAGTCCTAATCTTAGCGATCTTGATCGGCGCTCAAGTTGGACGCGATGTTTTGGCGCAAAATGCCATAAATGATGAATATAAGAAGCTTTCAAGTGTCGAAGATCTAAATAATCTTGTGACTATTCAAAACCAACTAACCAAAATCAATGCTTTGCACGATGCAAAATCTGTTGATTCTCGAGTCTTTGCGGTACTGCAGGTCATCAACCCAGCTGAGCCAAACACAGTTAAGTTTACAAATGTCAACATTAGCCCAGCTGACAACAAGCTAACACTCGAGGGAACAGCAGCTGGCGGTTACAGCGCACTCGAAGCTCTCGAAAAAACAATCGACAACACTAAGTTTCAGTATGTACCATCTGGTAGCGATAAAGTATCTGAACCACTAGCTAACGAAGTCAATGTGACCGATCGAAGCTTTGGCGAAGATGGCAATGGTCAAAAAGTCTTGTCTTTCAAGATGGAAATAACCTACCACGAAAACTTGTTTAGTAATTTAGCCAAGTCAGTCCAAATAGTCGGCCCTGCCCAAAAGATTGACGTGACTGACTCGAGAGTACGAGTACCAGCTAGTCTATTCGGAACACCTGCAAAAACGGAGAACCAATAATGACAGATCAAGCACCAGGTAAAAAACGAGCACTAATCGCTGAATCGGGTAAGACGATGTTTATATGGGTGGCTGCTATGTCGGCGGTCGTTGGCATGTGTGTGGTTTTGGCATACTTCTTGTGGTTGCAGCTTAGTTTTCGCACCAAGGTCGTCAATGCCAAAAACGATACAGTCCAGATTCTCAAAGACAATAATGCAGCGGTTGATGAACTAAAAAACAACGTTCGGGTGCTTGAAACCAACTCGGCTCTCGCTTCAGCCAAGGCGGATCCGGACGAAAAATCACTTCAGGTCATTCTCGATGCCTTGCCAGCCGATAACAATGCCTCCGCGTTAGGCGCTTCATTGCAACAAAAACTGTTTGCTGACATCAATAACCTTACTGTAGAATCAATGAATGTCGGCGGTGAAGTTACTGACGGTACTACAAGCGAATCAGGCAATACGATTAGTTTTACAGCTACGGTTTCATCGAGCGATATCAATGCATTCAAAGATTTGCTGACAAAGTTCGAGCGATCGATTCGAGTAATTGATATCGACAGCCTAACGGTCGAAAGTAGCGACGATAAATACACAATGACGATCACAGCCCATGCCTACTATGAACCAGCCAAGAAAATCGAGCTGACAAAAGAAGTGGAGAAGCCATGAAGCGTTCAGATATAGCGATGATTATTCTACTAGCTAGTTTGTCGATGATGGCAGCGTTTGCAATTGCTACTAACTTGTCTTTCCTTAAAGTTGATGAAAAAGGCGAGCCAGTCGATCGGGTCGAGAAAATTAACTCGAGTATTGACGATCAACCAAGTGCTACTGTCTTCAATAAAGATGCAATAAACCCTACGGTCAAAACAATCATTGGTGGCACGGGGCAACAGTAAGGAGGGCTATCTATGCCGTTAATGACTGACGACATACAGCACAACTTACTGAAGTTGCTGCGTGATGAGGGATTGCTTAGTCAACAGGATCTCGATACGGCTCAAAACGAGTCGTCTACATCAGGAACACCTTTGTTTCAGGTGTTAAGCAAAACGGGAGTGATTAACGACGAGCTTTTGACACACGGTATCGCTCAGGTTTCGGGCGTACCCTATATCAACCTGACTTCAAGCGTCATCGATCAAGATATTCTCAATTTAATTCCAGCCGATATCGCTGAGCGATTTATGGCTGTGCCGTTGGCCGAAGTGCAGAATCGTCTAGCGGTAGCCATGATCGATGCCAACAACGTCCAAGCAGTCGACTATCTTTCTAGTCGTATCCAGCGACCACTAAAGGTGCTTATGGCCTCTGAAGCAGGCGTGCGCCATGTTCTCGATCAGTACAAAGCCGACTTGTCCTCAGTTGATGTAGCCGCGCAAGTTTCCCAAGAAGATGCCGCCGCTAGCAATGATTCTAGTATCAAGACGATTGTGCAAGACTCGCCTATTAGCAGGGCTCTTAGCACTATTTTGGAGTATGCAGTCAAGGCGCGCGCCAGCGATATCCATATTGAGCCGCTAGAAAAAGCATTAAAAATCCGCTGTCGAATCGATGGTGTCTTACGCGAAATTATGCAACTTCCAAAAAGCATCGAGCCAGCGCTTGTCAGTCGCATCAAGATTTTATCTGAGCTCAAGATTGACGAACATCGCGTGCCGCAAGATGGTCAGTTTGCCGTCAAAGTTGGCAATAAAGAGGTCGACCTGCGTATTGCAATTAGCCCAGTTGTTTGGGGAGAGCAAGTTGTCATACGTCTTCTCGATAAATCAGGTACAAGCTTCAATCTTGAAGAAATGGGCTATGCGGGACGAGCTTTGCGTACCATTCGTAAAGGAATTAAACGACCAAACGGCATGGTATTGGCCTCAGGTCCAACTGGTTCTGGTAAATCGACCAGTCTGTATGCGCTGATCAACGAGATCAAAGACGACAGCATAAACATCGTGACACTTGAAGATCCGGTTGAGTACAAAATGGAAGGTGTAAATCAGATTCAGGTTAATGCCGAGGTTGGACTAACGTTTGCTAGCGGTCTTCGCTCTATCTTACGTCAAGATCCAAATGTTGTCATGGTGGGTGAGATGCGCGACGGTGAGACTGCCAATCTGGGCGTCCAGGCGGCCCTTACTGGACACTTGGTATTTAGTACACTTCACACCAATTCTGCAGCTGGAGTTTTACCACGTCTACTAGATATGAATGTCGAACCGTTTTTGATCGCTAGCACCGTCAATACCATCATTGGCCAGAGGCTGGTTAGACGGATCGCTCAGCACCGTGATGCCTACTGGTCAAATCCGATCGAAACACAAAATATTCTGACAACAGTAGGCCACCTTCTGCCAAAAACAAAAGAAGATGTGGCACGTGTTGCCGAAGATTTAGGCTACAAGGACTTGCCACTAGCTGGTCAAAACGCTTATACTTTAGTCAAGGGTCGTGACACACCGGCGACACCTAGAGGTTACAGCGGTCGAGCTGGTCTATACGAAGTGATGGATGTCTCAGACGAGATACAAGCACTAGTGACAAGCCGAGCAACAACATCTGAACTGCAGCGAAAGGCAATCGAGCAAGGTATGATTACTATGCGTCAAGACGGTTATCTAAAGGCACTTCAGGGAATTACGACACTAGAAGAAGTAAATCGAGTTACATCAGACATAGCATAGGGGGCTAAAATGGAGAACACACAAAACCTAAGAATCGAACTACTACTTGAAGAAGTAGTCAAAAAGCGTGCTTCCGACCTCCATATTCAGGTTGGTTTGCCGCCAATGTTGCGTATTGATGGATCTCTCGTGCCAATTCCTGGCTACGATCCACTTGATCAAGCAGCTGTTGAATCCTTAGTTTTTGCCATTCTCGATGCCGATCAGCAGCAGATTCTACTCAAAGATAAAGAGTTCGACTTTAGCTTTGCCTTTGGTACTTTGGGGCGTTTTCGTGTCAATGCCTTTCACGAACGCGGCAATATGGCAGCAGCGCTGCGTTTGATTCCAAACGAAATCAAAACAGCTGCAGAGTTGGGTATGCCGCAAATCGTCAACTCATTTGCTGATTTTCCGCGCGGTTTAGTACTTGTGACAGGACCAACTGGTTCAGGTAAGTCAACTACATTAGCCGCATTGGTCGACAAGATCAATACCGAGAAGGCGCAGCACATTATCACGATCGAAGATCCGATCGAATTTACGCATCACAGCAAAAAATCTGTCGTCGTGCAACGTGAAGTTCACTACGACACCTATTCTTTCTCGGCGGCTCTTCGCTCTAGCTTGCGTCAAGACCCCGATGTTGTCTTGATCGGAGAAATGCGTGACCTCGAGACAATTAGTGCGGCTATCACCATCGCCGAAACAGGGCACTTAGTCTTTGCGACTCTGAACACCAACTCGGCTGCTCAAAGTATCGACCGTATGATCGACGTCTTTCCGCCGCACCAGCAACCGCAGATTCGTTCACAGCTAGCTAACATCTTGCAAGGTATTTGTTCGCAACGACTAGTACCAGCGATAGGTGGCGGACGAGTTGTTGCCGCAGAAGTTTTGATTGCAAATCCAGCCGTCCGAAACATTATACGCGAAGGCAAAAGTCACCAGCTCGATGCTGTTATTCAGACTGGTGCTGACCAAGGTATGCAGACAATGGACAGAACTCTAGTCAACTTAGTCCAGAGCGGCACGATTACCTACGACAACGCGCGCGAATACGCTGTTGATCTAACAGAGTTTGAAAGGCTAATGAGAGGCTAGGCGTGAAAAAATATACCTACGAAGCTAGAGACGAAAAAACCAACAAGCCGGTCAAGTCGATTGTCCAGGCTGAATCAGAGCATGCCGCAGCTCAACTGCTTATCAATCAAGGTTATGTGCCGCTTAAGATTGAGCTCGAACAAGATGGCCGCAGTTTTATCGATCGAATTCGCGGTCGAATCACTACTAAAGACAAAATTATCTTTTTGCGGCAACTATCGACATTGATTGGTGCTGGTTTGCCGCTCGCGCAGAGTATGAGGACTGTGGCGGAGCAAACCGATAACCTCAAAATGCAGCAAGTTGTCCAAGAGATCATTGCCGATATTGAGGGTGGTAAAGCATTGGCTGCTTCATTTGCTAAGCATCCAGATGTTTTCGATACGATTGTGATCGCGCTTGTGACGGCTGGTGAAGCTTCGGGTACACTCGATGAGGCCCTAAAACGCGTGGCGACTCAAAAAGAAAAAGACGCAGCCATGGTTAGCAAGATTCGTGGAGCGATGGTTTATCCAGGCATTGTCCTGGCAGTAATCGTCGGCGTGCTATTATTTATGCTGTTAACAGTCGTCCCTCAGGTTGAGAAACTATACGACGATATGCATAGGTCATTACCTATGGTGACGCAGATTATGGTCGCAATAGCAAACTCAATCATTAACTTCTGGTGGATTGCTCTAATCATACTTGGTATGGCAATATATTTCATCAAGCAGTACCTCCAAACAGATAACGGTATTAATTTTAAAGATAAAATAAAGCTCAATATCCCTCTTTTTAGCGGCATGTTCCGTAAGCTCTACATGGCACGTTTTACCCGTACTGGTCAGACGTTGCTAACTACTGGCGTTGCGATGCTCGACATGCTCAAGATTAGCTCCGATGCTGTTAGCAATACGATTATTCGCGATGAGATCGCTCGAGCTGCCGAAAAAGTCAAAGGTGGTAAGGCACTATCTGAGTCTCTAGCCAAAGAAGAGTATATACTGCCAATGGTGCCGCAGATGATCAAAATCGGCGAACAATCAGGTAAGATCGATGATATGATGGGCAAAACAGCTCAAGTTTATGAAGACGAGCTTGATGAAGAAATAAAAGCGCTGACGACTACAATCGAGCCAGTCTTGATGGTAGTCATGGCAGTTCTTGTCGGTGGAATGGTGGCCGCCGTCTTGCTGCCGATTTACTCACTCGTTGGCCAAGGCGTAACCGTATAAGAACACTAGACATTTTGGCAGCTACGCGCTAGTATAGTAAGCATAACTAAAATAGTTCATAGAAAGGGTGGCAAAACTCCATGAACGTACAAACTCAACAAAAACAAGGCTTCACAATCATTGAGGTGGTTTTGGTGCTAGCAATCGCAGCATTGATCTTCTTGATGGTCTTCTTGGCATTTCCAGCCTTGCAGCGCAACCAAAAAGATCAACAACGACGCACTGATATCGGACGATTTGTAAGTCAGATGTCACAATATCAGACAAATACAAGCGGAAGTGTACCGGCCAACCAGAATGCATTAAATACTTTTGTATCAAGCTACCTTCGCTCAGGAGGTGATACATTCAAAGATCCAGATTCTGGAAACGACTATACGGTATCATTAGCAACTCCGACAAATCCAGCATTAGGCACTATATATTACATGAATAACGCAAAGTGTAACAGTGCTGGCAATGGTTTTGTCTCTGGTGCTGGATCTCGTAAGATGGCGGTACTAACTAAACTACAAAGTAGCGGTACATATTGTCAGAGCAACTAGAATTAGATAAATAAGTTTAAAACAGCGCTTTTGGGCGCTGTTTTAGTATAATATAATCATGATTGAGCTTATTTTTATCATTCTTGGCGCGATTTTTGGCAGCTTCGCTGGAGCTCAAGTTTGGCGGCTTCGAGCTAAGCAATTGTCTGATGACAAGACGTTGGGCTATGATTACGACAAAAAAGAGCTCAAAAAATTAACCCCACTTTTGAAAAGCCATGCCAAAACCGATCGCTCGCGCTGCCTAAATTGCGGACATGTTTTAGGTTGGATCGATCTTATTCCACTGGTTAGCTGGCTTTCTACAGGAGGCAAGTGTCGCTACTGTAAGCATCGCATTGGCAACTTTGAACCACTTATAGAAGTAGCTGGTGCTACTTTGTTTGGCGTTTCTGCCTGGAAGCTTTTGCCAGGGATCGTTTCGCCGCTCGATATTGCCCAGTTGACTCTCTGGATTATCGCCTGCGTTTTAATGCTAATCTTGCTTGCTTACGATGCCAAGTGGTTTTTATTACCCGATAGCATAAACTTTGCATTTATCGGTATAAGCATACTCTATGCATTGACCTATCTTTACGAACAGCATTTTGCACTTAGCAGCATAATCTCTCTAGGCGGCGCACTGTTATTTTTGACTGGACTGTATGGCACGCTTTATTATTTATCAAAAGGGCAGTGGATTGGCTTTGGCGATGTCAAACTGAGTATTGGTCTAGCACTGTTTGTCGGTACGTGGCAATTGGGCTTTTTGACTTTATTCTTGGCAAATCTAATCGGTACTCTAGCAGTTCTACCAGCACTGATGACAAGCAAAATCGGTCGCAAAGCGCAGATTCCATTTGGTCCATTTCTGATCCTTGGTATGATCATTGCCGTACTTTTTGGTAACGACATAATTCGCTACTACGATCAGATGACATCGACCATTTTCTAAGTCGCTTATGCTATAATCAAGCTATGAACCGACTGCGCTCGTCCGGCTTTACAATCATTGAAGTAACACTTTTCTTAGCGATTAGTGGTCTTTTGTTGATCGGTGTTATGGCGGCTATCAATACCAACATCAACCAACAGCGGTACATGGATGCCGTTAGGTCATTTCAGGACTATCTTCAAGGTCAGTACAATTTGGTCGACAATGTGCGTAACAATCGTCCAGACTATGCTTGTGATGCAGTAAAAGGCATACAAGCTGGCACTGATGTAAGGGGGACGACAAGCTGTACGATTATCGGCCGATTTGTATCTCTCGAGGATAACGGCAAAACACTTAAATCTAGACCAATTTATGCCACCAAAGACATCGTGACCACTTCTGGCAATAACGACGAAGACCTACTCAGTAAGCTAGGCTTAACACTTGGCAGCCCATCATTGTCTCAAGATGACGATGAGAGTACGGTTTCTTGGGGTGCAAATGCCTATATTGCCGGCAATCCCAACAACAAGAACTTGCATATGGTAATTGTGCGGATCCCAAACAGTACAGTTCGCACCTATGCATCGACAGATTCAACCGCCAACACCATAAGCGAAGTGATTGGTTCGTCTAGCGACATCAATTTATGCATTAATCCTGATGGCATGGTGACTACACCAAAACAGATGATTACAATTCGTAAAGACGGCTCGAACGCCAATGCTATTCAATTTGTTGGAGATTCATCAGCGTGTTAGTCAGTAAATACCAGCGCGGCGACACTTTGATCGAAGTTTTGCTAGCCTTTAGCATCTTTACATTAGTTGCGATTTCGACTTTTGCGCTGATGAATCGCGGCATCAACACCGCTCAACAAAGCTTAGAGACAACTTTGGTTCGCCAGCAGCTCGATAGCCAGGCTGAACTTCTGCGCTTCATACACGACACCAATCCAGCTATTTGGAACGAAATTATCGATACTAGCAATCTAGCGGAATCGGCCGGGAGTGCATGTTACGATAATCTGCCAACTGGCAAAGCTTTTTTTGCCGCCATGCCGAATGGTTCTGTCGGTAGAGTTGCCCTCAGCAATACGACATATGATAAGCCGATGACTACCAGCAAAATCGATTACACTTCTGGCGGCAAGTCAGAGGGTATTTGGGTTTATGCAGTCCAAGTCAATGACAGCAGTAACCAAAAAGCCTACGACATGCACATTAGAGCCTGCTGGGAGAGTGTTGGCTCTGGCCCTAAGTCAACATTAGGTACGATAGTGAGGCTTTATGGAAAATAAGCAACGCGGTTTTACATTGATCGAGCTAAACCTAGCAATGGTTTTTGTGTCGATGCTTCTCATCGCTACGATTGCTACTAGTATTTTTGCTGGTAAACTCTATCAAAAAGGGATAGCCCTAAAGACTGTTAACCAAACCAGTCGTCAGTTGATCGATCAAATGCGCCGCGATATCATGGCGTCTGATAGTGAGCCTAAATTTGGCAAAAATAGCAATTCGTTCAGACTATGCATGCCGACTGTGGCCTATGTTTTTAGCACTGCATCGACTTTTAACGATGGCAATAATGTCAAATACCAGTCGAGCAGTAAGCCTGTCTATGCTGCTAGAGTAACTAGTACTAATGCTGCTAATTTTTGTAATCCACCTTATAATTCGCCAAGCGCTAGTTCAAAAGAACTTCTGCCGCAAGATAGTATCCCGATCGCAGTTCATGACATGGCATTTAGTCAGCAGGCCATGGGAGGAGGTGATAGCGAGTATAAAATGACGCAGCGTATTTATTCTATGTCGCTCACAATTGGAACGAACGAAAAAAATACCGTCGAAACCAATAATACCTGCAAGCCGCCAACCAATAATCAAGCGAACTTTGATTTATGTTCTGTGAGAGAATTCACAACACTTATTCGTACGATAGGGGGATCATAATGATAAGTCATACTACAAACAAGCAACCTATAAACAGAGGCGAAAATGGTATAACATCGCTGTTCGTTGTTATTTTTACATGCGTGTTGCTAACGATTATCACAATCAGCTTCATTGCTATGATGATTCGCGATCAACAACGCGCACTAGACGATGAGTTGTCGCGCTCGGCTTACGATGCAGCAATGAGTGGGGTAGAAGACGGAAAACGTGTTATTGCTGCCTGCAATAGTTCAAATGACGCAGCATGTAATGCCATAGAGGCCAAAAAATGTGACACGGTTCAAAAGGCTGGTGTTGCCGGTAGCGCATTAGACAGCGAAGTCTTAATTCAATCCGACACTACCAACGGCGGTAAAGAGCTTGATCTGGCTTACACTTGTGTGGTTATAAATCACAATACACCTAACTACCTAGGTTATCTATCTGGGCATGATTCATCTGCAATGTTGGCACTAAGGGGCGACCAGGCTTTTGATACGATCACGCTTAGCTGGTTTAGCAGTGATGACTCAAATCCTGTCAGCTTACCATCAAGTCTTCCCCCAGCTTCTTCAACTCCCTTACCTCAGCTGTCCACCTGGCCGACAAATCGTCCACCAATCATGCGCGCTCAGCTGATTGAAGCTCAGGTTACACAAGAGGATCTCGATACACATGGCGCAACGGTTTTCTTGTACCCATCTACTCTGGGGGTAGTTAAGACTAGTTTTTCTAATGACGATCGTCGTGCTACTAGTACGCCGCTTGCTCCAACGCAAGTAAGATGTAGCACCACGGCTCTAGCAGGATACTACTGTAAGGCCACACTTACTTTACCTGGTAGCGCGAGTAACGACACTCGGTATCTTAGGCTAACAAGCCTGTACAATAAGGCAAACTATCAAGTAGAACTGCAAAACGACTTAAATCCTGTCAAATTCTCGGGTGTTCAGTGGTCGGTCGATGTCAATGCGCGGGCTAACGATATTTTCCGTCGAGTCGATGCTCGTATCGAGAACACCGACTCCGCCGTACCTTATCCACGAGCCACTATCGACATCACAAACAACTTATGTAAAAGCTTTTCAGTCACCGATCAAGAGGGTAGTTACTCCTCTAGCTGCGATCCGTCCCAGCCTTAGAGTCGTGAAATTTTTCATAGACCTCTCTTAAATGCTGGTCTGTCACATGAGTATAGACTTGTGTTGTGCTGATATCGCTATGTCCTAGCATCGACTGGACACTCCGTATGTCAGCGCCATTCATTAACAGATTGGTGGCATAGCTATGGCGCATCGTATGGGGCGTAACATGCTTGGTAATGCCAGCTAAACGCGCGTATTTAGAAATTAGACGCTGAATACTCCGAGGAGTTAATCGCCGAAAATTACCGCTGGTGTCGGTTGTCGAATTACGACTGTAGTTCAAAAAAAGTGGTGTTAGCGAATCATTACGGGTTTCGAGATAAGACTCAATTACTTTGGCTGATCGCTCAGATATAAAAATCGGACGATCCTTTTGGCCCTTACCGCGCACCATAAATTCACGTCGTTTCGTATTAATATGATCGCGATTGAGCTGTGTCAGCTCAGACACACGCAAACCGCTCGAAAACAGCAGTTCGATGATAGCTATGTCGCGAATATGAACAGGCGACCCGTCACTTGGCACGACCTCAGATAGACGATGGACTTCATCAGCTGTCAAAAATGTCACTTGTTTACGTATCGTTTTTGGCAATTCGATTTTTTCTGGACTAAGGCTGGCAATATCTCTTTTGGCCAAGTATGCCAAAAACCCTCTCAGGGCGATGAGATGGTATGCTTGAGTGGTAGTCGATAGCGTCTCATTGTTGTCATTTTCATAACGATTTAACCAAAGTCGATACTTACGAATCTTTTCTGATGTAATTTTATCAACATCTATGTCGCCGGCAAACTCGACGAATCGTTCTAAGTAATGACGATAGTTCGATGCCGTAAATGCCGAACGGCCACGCTCGACTTCGATATGCTCAATATAGTCAATAATTAATTCCGAGAAGAAGGGCATGTTTTTTAGTATAGTCGAAAATCTGGATGCTCGATACCCCACTTGGCTTTTGCTATACTAGAATCAGATAACAGCAATAAAAGGAGTTTCATGGCCAAAGTTGAAGTAGAAAAAACCCTAATTATTTTTAAGCCGGATTCCGTTCAGCGTGGCTTGGTTGGTGAGATTTTGTCACGATTTGAAAAAGTCGGCCTCAAGATAGTTGCCACAAAAATGCTCGCCCCAGATCATGAGCAGTATTATAAACATTACGAAGAGATTGGCTCGTTAAAAACACGTGCTGGCGATAAGATATTCGACATTACTCTACAGATGATGAGCGTTGGTCCAGTCATTGCTATGGTCCTCGAGGGTGTCGAAGCAGTTTCATTAGTCCGAAAGCTGGTTGGTACAACTGAGCCAAAGTCGGCTGCTCCAGGAACAATTCGCGGGGATTTTAGTCACATGAGCTACGAATACGCAGACGGTACAGCTAAAGGTATTCCGAACCTTATCCATGCGTCTGGCGATAAAAAAGAAGCCGAGCAAGAGATTGCACACTGGTTTGCTAATAGTGAAGTGTACGACTACGAAGCTCTAAACGAAAAATTCACACGCTAATACATCACGCTGGCTCTATAAGCCAGCACACGCCCTGGTAGCTCAATTGGATAGAGCAGTTCCGTCCTAAGGAAAAGGTTACAGGTTCGACTCCTGTCCGGGGTACCATACATGCTATACTGCATATATGAGCGATAGTGAATTTGAGGGACAAAGACCTGGTGAGAAGCTAGTTTTTGTCTTTCGCCGTCATATCATTGCTATGCGTAAGGGCTTTTACGGCTTGCTCATACCGCTCGCATTAACATCGATTCCGCCACTGATCTGGCAAGACAAGCTCGAGCTTTTTTTCTTGCCGATCGCAGGTCTATTAATTGGTCTAATAATCTTCGCTTATCACTTTATGATGTGGTATTTTACGATCTACATCGTTAGTAACGAGCGGATACGTCAGATTACACAGCACGGGTTTTTTGGTAAAGACGTTGTCGAATTACGACTGGCAAAAATTCAAAATATTAGCTACAAAGTTCCTGGATTTTCGGGCGAAGTCTTTAAATTTGGTACAATTGTAATACAGACAATAGTGGGTGATCTTGTAATACACAAAGTTGAACATCCCGATCTTGTCTATGAAAAATTGCAGGACGCTGTCGACGCCGCGCTGATAAGAGAGGGAAAAGAAAAGAACGATAATGAAGAAATCACTTGAAAAAATACGCATAAGGCGTAAAAACGTTGTCGAAAAGCCAACGAGAATTACAAATGATACGATTGCCGAACATCGCGAAAAAATTCTGGCTGGCGGTCGGCGCTACAAGTATCCAGTCCAGTATGCTAGACACAAACTAGTCTTCAATGCGATTATTATTGCAGTTGCTAGTTTGGTTATTTTGGTCTTGCTGCTTTGGTGGCAGCTTTATTCGGCGCAAAGTACTAGCACCTATCTGTATCGGATTACTCAAGCTTTGCCACTACCAGTAGCAAATGTCGATGGTCAGTACGTGCGCTACAGCGATTATTTACTGTACGAGCGTCCATCTATGTACTATATCGAGAAATTCGGCGACCAGACATCCGGCAAAGAGTCTGGCGAATCGCAGCGCAATTATGTGAAACGTGCAGCATTGGATCGCGCAATTGCTGCCGCCTATGCAAAAAAGGTTGTAAACCAAAAAAACATAAGTGTTAGCGACGAAGAGGTTCGTCAAGCACTAAATGACCTACGCAGTGCAAGCAACGGCACCTTGAGTGAAGAAGCAATCAATGCATCGGCAGAGCGCAATTTTGGCGTCACCAAAGATGATGTCTATCGATATTACCAGAACAGCCTGACGGTCACGAAGGCCTCTTTTGCAATCGATGACAAAGCCCAGAGCCTAAAAGACAATATCTCGCGTGTCATCGCAGCACAGTCCAATAGTGAACTGAAAAAAATTGC
Organism: uncultured Candidatus Saccharibacteria bacterium; assembly: GCA_964572775.1. GTDB lineage: Bacteria > Patescibacteriota > Saccharimonadia > Saccharimonadales > Saccharimonadaceae > SZUA-359. Next base: position 5,761 of record CAZNEX010000006.1, on the reverse strand, counting down.
CGATGATATCAACTCCAAAGAGAAAGACAGCGTGACATATGGCGTGTCAGGTCTTGTTAGTATTGCAAGTATCACCTCTGGCTTACGCGGAACCGATGTTGCCAAACTAGAGAAGGGCAAGCTTTCCGGTCCACTGCAGAGTACAACAGCCGATGGTTACTTCTTCATCAAAGTTCTTGAAAAAACAGATTCACAGGTTAGCTATGAGTTTATACAAGTGCCGCTAAAAGCGATGACAAGTAAAATGGAGCAACTTCGTAAAGACAACAAGATTAAGGAATATATTTCAATCGCAAAGCAATAACAAGAGGAGGTATTATGGCAGTTAATTTACCAGATCTAAGCTATCAGTACGATGCATTGGGCCACTACATCAGCAAAGATATTATGGAACTGCATCACTCCAAGCATCATCAAACATATGTCGATAAACTAAACGAGGCATTTCAAAAAAGTGGCCTTGAGGTCGATGATGCCAATCTAGCCACAATGTTGACTCATATTGATGAGCAGCCAAAGTCGGTTCGTCAAGCGCTTCGCAACCATGGCGGCGGACATTACAACCATTCCTTATTCTGGAAGTGGATGTCTCCAGATGGAGGCGGCAGTCCAACGGGTCTGTTGGCGAGTAATATCAGCAACAAGTATGGATCTTATCAAAAGTTCGTAGACGAATTTACGACAAAATCGTTATCTGTTTTTGGTAGTGGTTGGTGCTGGTTGATGCCTGATATGTCAATCGTGACAACAGCCAATCAGGACAATCCGCTGATGTCTAGCCAAAAGGAGCCTCTACTGGGTCTAGATGTTTGGGAGCACGCTTACTATCTCGACTATAAGAACAAACGCGATGACTATATAGATGCTTGGTGGAATGTTGTCAACTGGGACTATGTGAGTAGCCGTCTAAATTCTAATAACAAAGATTAGAAACGAAAAATACTCACTTTGGTGAGTATTTTTCGTGGCGCGCCCGACCGGATTCGAACCGGCGATCTCCTCCGTGACAGGGAGGCGTGATAGGCCAACTTCACTACGAGCGCAAACTTAATGTATGATAGCAGCTGTCTGTGATTATTGCAAGCCAGCATCAGTGCTTTATGCTATAATAACCGATGAATGATCTGCCGCCTTAGCTCAGTTGGTAGAGCGGTACTTTCGTAAAGTATAGGTCGCCGGTTCGATTCCGGCAGGCGGCTCCAGGAGATATATGCAACAAGAAACAAGCAGTACAACTATCACTAGACGACACATTTTGGCTGACAGACCATTTTTGGTGCTGCTTGCCGCAATTAGCCTGATTGCACTAATCTATATTATTTTTGTGATTGCAACTACCCAGCCAAGTTCTGTGCAGATCCACACTCAGTACAGCGGTATTGGTGAAGCTCACTTCTATAAGACCCAGTGGTATTACCTTTACAACTTCGCAGCATTTGCCTTGATTATGGCGATCACAAATGTTTTCCTTGCGGCCCGGCTTTATATGCATCAACGGCGTGACTTTGCGTTTGGACTAGGGTGCCTGACACTTGTGGTTATGGCTATTACGATTAGTTATACGCAAAGTGTTATGCAATTAGCTCACATATAAATTGACTTGTCATGATTGATCTTGAACTACCTCTAGAAAAAAGAACCAAGCAATATCGATTCTTTGAAATGATGCCAGCCTTAATAAGCTATGGCATGTTCGTAACGCTTGCTGCGACAGCTTTTATCAATCCGTTTTTTTCATCAATTTGTCTACTAGTCGTTATTGTTACTGTTTTATTTAGGTCTTTCGGGATTGCTTTACATGCAGTAGCTGGTTATCGAAGCCTGAAGCAGGCGCATAGGATTAATTGGCAGGAACGTCTAGGTGACCTAGCAGATCCCGAAAAATCATACGAACGTATCAAGCATCGCCAACCTGAAAACTCTAGTCTCGCAGTGCATTATGAAAACCTAAGGCTAGTTGCCGCGCAGCCAAGTGTATTTCCAAAGCCAGACGAAGTTACAAATGTAGTGATAATAGCAGCACTCAATGAGCCATATGAGATCATCCACGAATCGATGCAAAATCTCCAAGCATGCACTGATGGAATGAGTAATGTTGTTGTAGTTTTTGCATATGAAGAGCGGGGAGGTGCTGGTATTGCCAATACTGCCAAGCTGCTTGAAGCGGAATTTTCATCAAAATTCAAGCAGTTTATCTCTATAAAACACCCAGCCAACCTTGATAATGAAATAGTAGGCAAGGGAGCAAACATCACCTATGCCGCCCAAAAGCTTGAAAGCATGTTTCGCAAGCAAAAAGTTGACATTAACAATGTTATTATTACAACAATGGACTGTGATAACAAACCACACAAAAACTATTTCTGGTACATGACCTACGAGTTTATCGTTCACGAAAATCGCAAGCAGCTGTCTTTCCAGCCGATTGCGCTATATTTTTCAAATATATGGGATGCTCCAGCGCCAATGCGCGTTATAGCTGTTGGTAACAGTTTCTGGACGATTGTCAGTTCGATGCGACCGCATACACTTCGCAATTTTGCTGCTCATTCACAGCCAATGGAAGCTTTGCGAGAGATGAACTATTGGAGTAAACGATCGATTGTTGAAGACGGACACCAGTACTGGCGAAGCTACTTCTTTTTTGGCGGTAACTACGAGGTAGTGCCGATATTTTTGCCGATTTATCAAGATGCAGTGGTTGCCAAAGACCTAAAGAGTACGTTTATCGCACAATTCAAACAGCTGCGCCGTTGGGCTTATGGCGCCTCCGACATTCCATATGTTGCCACTAGAATATTTACTAAGCAGCGCAATGTACCATTTTGGCCAAGCATCGCGCGTTTTATTCGATTGATCGATAGCCATGTGTCACTGGCCACGGTAGCAGTTATAACAGCTGTTGGTGGCTGGCTACCGCTGCTGATAAATCCAAACGCAGAGATGAACATACTGGCTCACAATTTGCCTAGTACAATTGCTTGGGTGCAGACGATCGCCATGATCGGACTTTTTATTACCATTTGGCTAACATTAAGGCTCTTGCCGCCTAGGCCAAAGCACTATTCTCGGAAAAGATCTCTTAGCATGATTCTACAGTGGTTCTTGATGCCCATTACAGCCATACTATTCAATGCTATGGCATCGATTGTTGCTCAGACGCATTTACTGCTTGGCAAATATCTTACCAAGTTTGATGTGACAGAAAAGGCTAAGAAAAACAGCGCGAATAGCTAGTTGTAGGCAACTGTAAACATTACTCGCGTAATTATGAATTATGGCTATGTGGCAATTGGATGGTTCTAGCGCGATTGTTTTTTCTGGCTTCTTGAAGAGACTGATTGAGCTCATAGCCAATCGAAAAATCTTCTAGAAGTGATATTTTTGAGTTCTTTTTACTCATACTTCCATATTAGCATAAGTACAATAATATGTCAAGAGTGATGTCTTGTAGTCAATATATCAAATAGGGTATTAAACTCTGTTAATCAGCCATTTTATCCATGTGGAAAAGGGTTGGCTGGTGGTTCGCCGACTGCTGGAAGTAGTAGAGACGGCACGGCTTTAGTAGACGTAGCCAAGGCGCTTGAGTGCCACCCATAACAGATGAAAAACTGTTATAATTACAACTATGGAAATAAGAGATAGAATCGTTGAACATCTTTGTAGCAAACTTGAATCCCGAAGTGATATTTATGCTTTTTGGATTGAAGGCTCTGCACCGCAGGGCTACGCCGACGAGTTCTCTGACATTGATTTATGGTTGAGTACTGATGACGATAAGATTTTTACGATTTATGATGATATTGAGCAGATATTATCGGAAATCGCCCCGATAGACTTTAAGTATATCGTCAAAAACAAAGGTGAATTAGGACAAAATGTCTATCACTTAGAGGGGATCAGCGAGTTTGTGACCATTGATGTTAATACGCAGGGTATTAGTCGTGATGTCTATCTTGTAAAAGGCGTTGATGATGCGCAGATACTCTTTGATAAAGAAAATGTCGTGAATTTCAAAGAGCGCGAACCAGCACATATAGATATTGAATCCAAGCGCAAAAAATTACAGGGCTTTTATGAGCAAATGCGCCCCAGTCTACTCAAAAATGTTCGGCGCAACAAAAACCTTGAAGCGCTGTACTATTATCATTTAATTTTGCGCTACGCGACAAAGTTTTTACGACTAAAATACGGCTGGCATGAGAAAACTGATTTTGATTTGAAACACATTTACCGCGACATACCCGAAAACGAGGTAAAAAATCTTGAACGATTTTATGATGTTCGTATCGGCGAAATTGAGAATATTTTGCCAGAGATTGAGAGGTGGATTAAAGGTCTATGAAAACTGTTCGCGCCAGCTCCTCAGATGAAGTGGTTCTTGTATGGCTACAGGCAGAGTTGAAGTCAAAACGTTTTCAGAATGATTTACGCAAATCACTTGATAAACATGACCTAGATGCGCAAATTATTACTGAGCCCGATCTCTCTAATAGGTCTGAAAATGATTCTCGCTTAATAATTTTGAAAGATTACCGTGATTGGTTCGAAGATGACGTAGATGCGTATAGGTGGGAGTTGGTCGAGCTAACACCAGAAGATGTCAAGGAACTTCGCTGTATTGATTATAGTTACTGGAACGAACTGACCGACAATACGCATTTTGTGGGAATTGCGGCGAAAAATGTAAAACGTGGCAAAGTTGTACTTGATGTGAGCAACGATAATTTTTTGAGTATCGCGAGCGCCGTTGAAGCGGGAACGCAATTCTTGCCAATCATTGTGCTAGGGCGAGCGCATGGACGCGAGATTGTCGAAGGGCATGCAAGGGCAACAGGCTATTCGCTGGTAGCTAGCCCTAGCAAACCACTGCTCGCGGTAGTTGGCACACTAAAATAGCTAGTGCTCCAAGTGTAACCACCGGCCAACCCCTTTTCAGTAAAAAAAGAAATTCGGTGGGTGATATACGATATCGGCGTGTGCGCCTCTTCCGTTCATTTCATTCACTCCACCGAACCTATTTCGAGAAAAATGGGTGAAGCTCAGTCCTGCCGCCTACGGGCGCGTTGCGCCCGTCCGTCCCGACAAAAACCATCACCTTTCTTTTTACTTTCCCCCCGCTGAATTTCTTTTTTTGAAATTGAAAAAGGTGGTGGTTTTTGTCAGTTCGCTCACCGAGCAAGCCGGCGAGGCGTCAGGCCTTCGCCAGTCGGCAAAGCCGACAGCGCTGCTTTGCATATTATTGCGACAATGATCACCTTTAGGCGGGAGTTATAAGGTTGTAATTGAGCAAGAACTTGACTTTTTATCATGTTTATGCTAGTATTTTATATAGTTTACAACTAACTAATAAGGAATCATCACAATGAGCGAAAGAGCTAGCAATAAGAATAAATGGATAAAGCGGACAGCAGGCGTACTTGTTGCCCCTATTGCTGCAGTAGCATTAAGTTCGTGCAGTAGTGAAGAGAAATGTGAGCCACGTGCCACAGTCACAGTTACTGCGGAAGCAAAGCCAACTGTTTCAGCTCCTTCGTTAAAAGCACCTGAGGCGAAGCCGACTACTATTAACAAGCAGCAGGTAGACGCAGCATTTGCCCAAGGTGTCTCAGCCCTCAAGAGCGGTGACATCGAGGGCGCAGAAAAAATCTACTCTGAGGAACTCTTGAACGGCGGTTCAGCCCTCGGTACTGAGAAAGATTACGATGGCGATGGCGACAAAGAGTATCCATACGAGTCGATGGCTGACCATATTGTT
>CAZNEX010000005.1:19231-64891 GCA_964572775.1 uncultured Candidatus Saccharibacteria bacterium | reverse complement strand
TATTGTACCGTCACTACAGTCGAGACTAGGTGTCCATTATATGGGGAGCCTGACACTGCTCTTGCATCAGCCGTAGGCTTAGGGATTATGAATGTTGTTGGCAATGGACCAGCAATTGCTCATAATACCGATACTGTAATCTCGGATCTTGGTGATGAGTATCGTAATCTAAAGTTCCATGCTCAGCATGGCACCGGTACACCAGACAAGACAATTACAATACCTGATACGTTCATTCATGATACACAGTACGGCACTTTGAAGGGAACTACAAATAGTGAAGTTGGTAAATCTGAGGTCGATCCAGAGGATGTCGAGCAGATTTTAGGTGACATTATTTCTCATCCAACTTTAAAAGGTGGCGGCGAAATAAGCAAGATCGAGGTTCGTGGCAATTCTTCTGATGACCCAACTTTTGGGAAATCTGACAAACTTAATACTGATTTAGGACAGAAGCGTGGCGAAGAAACGGCTGCTGCATTAGGTAATCGGCTTCAAGCTACAAGCATTCCACACCCTGAGATCGTTGTTATTAAACCTAAAGAGGAAATTATTAATAGAGGGAAGCTAAAAAAACTTGATAAGATTGCAAATACGAGCGGATACGAAACATTTAAGCTCGCTGTTAAGGCATATGATAATGGTGCAAAGTTACCTGATGAACTCCGCAAGGCAGTCGAGCAAGAGATCTCCAATAGTAGGGGTACAAAAGTTACTGTTGATTTTCAAAAAGTTAATTCTTTCAAAGATCCTGGTATGACCGAGTTTGTCAAAGGGTTCAATCCACCCGTAGATCTAGATCGTGATTATGATGATCTAAAGCTATTCCCTTGGTTAGTACCACCGATTCCAAGGCTTCGAGCTAAACTACGTAAGGAACCAAAAGGTAAACGAGTCAATTTTGTTGAGCCAGGTGATCCAGTCTGGTTTAGACTTTACGAAGATGCTATTGACGAGAATGGCCAGCTAGCAAAAGACTTATCTTGGTATACAAGGAAAATGAACTACTTGCTTCGTGACGATCGTGTTAAGAAAGTTGAAGAAGCAACTGTAGTTGGTGATGATGAAGAAGAACGATCGATGCGTATGTGCTTCGTTGACCATGAGCCAACAGACGAAGCAATGGAAAAAATTCGTGATGTAATTAGATACTTTGCACGTGCCAACGGCGGAACATTACCAGATACGATTTCAACGATTATGTTCTATCCAAGTGATAATGCTGGTACTGCTCATAATGACCCAAGTAGAATTGGTCTTGGTATAGACAATCAAGACCCTGAAGAGGTACTTGGAGTTACGACACCCTTACTTGGTCTCGTCGAGCTTCATATGAGTACTGATCCAACACCGGAAGAACTCAATCATTTCTTTGGGGCTGTATGGACTCTCGCACATGAACTTGGACACGGTATTGATATTGATCCTAGTAAGCCGCAGCAGTTAGTGAAATTGCTTGATGGTAGCTACGTATCAGTGAACACCTGGCGTGATTTGGGTGATTCAGTGCATCAGAACCTATTACCTGTAGAAGGCAAGATGACAGGTCATAATGTCAAGTATAAAATAACGGTAGAAGAACGAGATCGCAAAGGGAAGATTAGACGAGTTGAACGAACAGTTAACCAAGATCATCCTGATATTGCGCGAGCGATCGATGCTCAGATAATCGGCCATCGTCCAACCATTTACGCTAGCGGTGACTCTGCTGAACACTTGGCAGAAACAGCAGCAGCCGCTGCTACCTCGATCGATATACCATATTCTCAAGCTGGTGTAACGGTAAGTAATGATCCAGGCTTTAGTTTTGCCGAAGGTTATCGACCTGCTAAAGAGTCGCTGGATGCGTTCTATGCTGGAACAGGTATTAAACCAGGTGATGAAAGGCTTGCCAATTCTCGAGTTAGTTTCCGTACGACTAGTGTAAAAGATGATCCGTGGCTGCATGGACTTGCGGAGAGAGCTCGTAACACACCGGTCCCAGAAGAAGATGATATGCTACGAGTGCTCGGTTGGGTTATCAGCTAATCATTAGTGTCAATCTCTGCTATAATAATCCTCACGAGAAAGTGAGGATTATTTGATGTTTGACACTAAAGATTATGAGCAGAAAATGGACGGCGCTTTGGAGCATTTTGAAGCGGAGCTTAGAAAAGTGCGGACTGGTCGAGCACATGCGGGAATGCTTGACGGTGTAATGGTCGAAGCTTATGGCGCTAAAATGCCACTTAACCAAGTAGCAAATGTCACCGCGCCAGAAGCACAGATGTTGCTAGTGACGCCTTTTGATCCAAGCCACGTGACAGCGATTTCAACTGCCATACGCGACAATCACTCGCTAGGCTTTAACCCATCGGATGATGGACGAGTGGTGCGCGTACCAGTGCCAGCATTGACCGAAGAGCGACGACGCGACATGGTCAAGACGGCTTCTGAAAAAGTCGAAGATTGTCGAATAGCCTTACGTAATGTTCGCCAAGATGCTTTGAAAGATGCCAAACGCATGAAAGACGCTAAAGAAATTTCGGAAGACGACGAACGAATGGTTGTTAAAACTTTTGATGATTTGATGAAGAAATACCAAGAAAAAATCGACCGTCTATTTGCTGACAAAGAAAAAGATATTTTAACCGTATAGTGTTCGAGTCGATGAAAATAGCGGACTATCAAAAACAGATAATACGCGAAGTAGATTTGGCTTTCGAGCAGTTTTTAGAAGCAATGCCAGACTTGTCACCACCGTCTAAAGCAGTGGTCGAGCAGGTCAAGATTTATTGTCAGGCGACTGGCGGTAAGCGCGTCAGAGGTTCGATCGCTGCTATAGCCGCTGATCAGAACGGCGTGGAGCAAAAGACTGCGATTCGTCTAGGGGTTGTGATGGAGCTAACGCATAATTATTTGCTAATTGTCGATGATGTGATGGATCGGTCAACTACACGGCGTGGTCAAGCAACCATTCATGAAGGACTACGTCTTTCTGGGCAATATGACTCGTTCGAGAGCGAGATGCTGGCTATCGATGCTGGACTGATTTTGCAGCATTTGGCGATGTGGTATATGGCGAGGATTGAGCTGCCAGAAAATCGGATGACAAAAATTAATCAGGTTTTTCATAGACTGATCGCTACAACTGGCTTTGGTCAATTTGATGATATCGTGCAGCGAACTTCGCGTCCGCCAAAACACGAGAGTGACATAATTCGTAAGTATCAGCAAAAAAGCGGTTATTATACTTTTGTAAATCCAATAATTTGCGGCCTAATTGCTAGCGGAAAAGATGATGACAAGTCAACAAAACAGGCTGAAAAATTTGGCCTGGCGGCTGGTGTGGTTTTCCAGCTACACAACGATTATATTGAGCTATTTGATGATAAACACTATGGCAAGGCGAAGGCTGATGATATAAGAGACGGTGTCTATACTCTGTTAGTTCACGACTTGATGACTCACAGCAATGCTCAAAAGCGTCAGGAGCTAAACGCAATTATTGGTAATCCGCAGGCGAATGATGAGCAAATTCAACTAGTGCGTCAATCTATGATAGAAGCTGGCACCAAAAAACGGGTAGCTATGACGCTAAACAATTACTTAGAGCAAGCATTGGTTGCAGCCGATGAGGGCTCAGGCTTTTGGGGTCAGGAGCTGACAAATTATTTGCAAGATTTGTTGATGCAGTGCAAGATAAACGAGACTAGCGCATGAGTGCAATACCGCAACATGTCGGCTACATTTTAGACGGCAATCGTCGATGGGCAAAACAGCAAGGTTTTGCAGTCACAAAAGGTCATGAGACTGGCAAGAAAGTTGTACGCGAAATTGTTGAAGCTACATTTGCAGCAGGGGTAAAGTATGTTAGCCTGTATGCTTTTTCGGTCGAAAATTGGAAGCGTTCTCGTCATGAGGTTAATTTTTTGATGAAACAAATTACGGACGCAATCAACGAGTATCTCTATGACTTTGACAAAAACCGCATAAAAATTTTGCTCATTGGCGAACGCGACGGTTTACCTGACGATGTGCAAACAGCAATCGATCGCGCTGAACAGCAGACGGCCAATAACGATCGCGCTGTTTTGGGAATTTGTATAAATTATAGCGGTCGTCATGAGCTTGTTTCGGCTGTTAAAAAAATTGTCGACTCAGGCGCGACTAGTCAAATGATTGATGAAAAATTGCTGACTCAGCATATTTATGCGCCAGAGTTACCTGATTGCGATCTGATTGTGCGGACTAGCGGCGAGCAGCGCTTGAGTAATTTTATGCTGTGGCGCGCCGCTTACAGCGAGTTGCTTTTTATCGACAAGCCATGGCCAATGATGACAAAACAAGACGTTAAAGCTATACTAAAAGAATACGAAAATAGAAGCCGAAGATTTGGAGGGTAGATGGAACTTATACTAGGTATTTTTGCTGGTATTATTATATTGACTGTACTCGTGGTGCTGCACGAATTGGGACATGCAATTGTTGCCAAACGCAATGGTGTCACGGTCGAAGAGTTTGGCATTGGTTTTCCGCCAAAAGCTTGGGGCAAGAAAGTCAAGAATAGTTTTTTGGGTAAAGACGTTGTTTATAGTGTCAATTGGCTACCTCTAGGTGGTTTTGTAAAACTGCAAGGTGAGCACGACCAAGACGACGGCAAAAAGGGCGATTTTGGAGCAGCTAGTTTTTGGGTTAAGACAAAAATTTTGTTAGCGGGAGTTTTGATCAACTGGCTGACGGCGGCAGTACTTTTGACTGTGCTGGCGCTTTTTGGTGTACCGAAGATCGTCGACAATCAGTTTGTGGTGGCGAGCGATAATATTACTAGTCGCGAAACGCCAGTTTTGAACTATATTGAATCGGGATCGCCAGCCGATAAATCTGGACTAAAAACAGGTGACAAAGTATCACGCGTAGCAGGCAAGCCGCTCGAGTTTGCTGAACAACTTTCGCAGCTAACTAGTGCAAACAAGGGCAAAAAAATCGTCATCGACTATGAGCGTGATGGTACCAGCAAAACAGCTGAAGTTACTTTAAGAGATGACAATAGCGACCAAAAAGGCTACTTGGGTGCCAGTGTTTTTCAACGTGCAAGCTACCGGGCGACTTGGTCGGCGCCAATCGTTGGCATCGGTCTGACTGGTCAATTAAGTTGGCTGACACTACAGGGTGTAGGCGACATGGCAACAAATTTCTTTGGCGGTCTAGCTCAAAAGCTAAATCCTGATCAGACGGCTCAAAAAGCAGCCGATGAAAAAATTGCTAAAGCAGGCGATAATGTGGCTGGTCCTGTTGGGTTGCTTGGTGTGATTTTGCCAAGTTTAATTAGCCAGGGCGCGCAGTATATGATTTTGATCACAGCCGTTATCTCGTTATCTTTGGCGGTTTTGAATACTTTGCCGATTCCTGGCCTCGACGGCGGACGTTGGTTTTTGATAGCTCTATTTCGCGCGCTCAATAAGCCGCTCAAGAAAGAAACCGAAGAACGAATTGTCGGTATGGGCATGCTATTTTTGATGGGTCTAATAGTTCTGATTACGATTGCAGATGTTGGCAAAGTCATCAAATAGTCGGCGCCTCGCTTATGTGATTGCCATTTGTTTGTGGGCGATTGTTTGTTTCTTTGGTTCGCAGTTTTTTGTGGTGACAATTTTTCAGGGGCTTCTAGAGTTAAAGTTACTGTCTTCAAAGTTTGTTATTAGCAATATCGGTGATGTCACGATCGGTGCGATTATTTACCTAGTCATGCTGGCGATGTTGATTGGCTTGCCGCTAGTTATGATGCATCGTCGAACGACACTCAAAGATTTGGGACTTGGACGACTAATCTTCTGGCGCGACTACTTGCTAGCAGCTGGCGGTTTGGTGATATATTTTGCGCTAGCAATGGTTGTCATGAATCTAGCAAAATTTCTGCCCTGGGTTGACTTAGCTCAAAAACAAGAAGTAGGTATTGTCGATCCAAGTAACGGCGAATTGATTTTGGTCTTTTTGCTGTTTGCGGTTGTAGCGCCAATTGTCGAAGAAGTGATTTTTCGCGGCTTTCTTTTTCACCACATACGTAAGTCTATGCCATTTTGGCTAACGGCCATTATCATCAGCGTACTTTTTGGAGCAGCTCATATGCAGTGGAATGTTGGCATCAATGTCTTTGTAATGAGTCTAGTGATGTGTTGGGCGCGTGAATACAGCGGCACTATTTGGCCAGGTATTGTGATGCACATGCTCAAAAATGCTATTGCTGTTTATGCGCTATTTGTCGTTCAACTCTAGTAACCACCAGCAAAAAGAAGTACAATAGCAGATATGCGAATGTCTCAATTATTTACCAAGACCCTCAAAGATGCACCGGCTGACGAAGTCGCCAAGAATGCAAAGCTGCTGGTTCGAGCTGGCTTTGTCCACAAAGAAATGGCTGGAGTTTATGCTTTTTTGCCGCTCGGTCTTAGAGTAATTGATAAAATCAAACAGATTGTCCGCGAAGAAATGGACGCAGCTGGCGGCCAAGAATTACTAATGACGGCTTTGCAACCAAAAGAAATTTGGCAAAAAACCAATCGTTGGGATGATGCCGTCGTCGACAACTGGTTTAAAACAAAACTAATTAGCGGCGTCGAACTCGGCGTTGGCTTGACGCACGAAGAACCAATTGTTGATGCTGCTCGCGGCTATATTACGTCGTACAAGGACTTGCCGAGAAGTGTTTACCAGATTGGTACAAAATTTCGTAACGAAAAACGCGCCAAGTCGGGGATTTTGCGCGGTCGTGAATTTATCATGAAAGACCTCTACACTTTTGCGCGCGACCAAGAGCAACACAGTCAGGTCTATGAAGGCATTGCCAAAGCTTATCACAAGGTCTACCAGCGACTTGGAATTGGCGATATAACATATCGCGTCAAGGCTGATGGCGGTATTTTTACATCAAAATATAGCGACGAATTTCAGACTCGAAGTCCAATCGGAGAAGATACGATTTATCATGTTCCAGGAACCGATCTTTACTACAACGAAGAAGTTGCACCGTCAAAAGCACCAAATGTCGAACAGTCGACTACGCAACTATCGCTAGAAAACATGCATACACCAGGAGTAACTGGTGTCGAGCAGCTTGCAAAAATTCTCAAAGTACCTGTCGACCATACAGTCAAAACCATGCTATATATGGCAAATGATAAGGTAGTGGCTGTGGCGCTAAGAGGCGACTACGAAGTTAATGAAATTAAACTACGCAAGATACTAGGGGCAGATTCACTTGTTTTGGCCGATGAAGCGACGATCAAAAAGTTGACTGGCGCCGAAATTGGCTATGCTGGCTTGATCGATCTTCCCGCTGAAGTGCAGATTGTGGCTGATGATTCGATCGAAAACTTGGTCAATTTCGAGCTCGGTGCCAATAAAACCGACTACCACCTGATCAATGTCAACTGGGAACGTGATTTGCAGAAACCTCAAGAGTTTCATGATGTTAAGTTGGCTCGAGATGGTGATATTCATCCTGAGTCTGGTCTTGTTTATGAGGTATTTTCGGCTGTAGAAGTTGGAAATATTTTTCCACTTGAGAGCAAGTATACCGATGCGCTAGATCAGTACTACTTGGACGAAAATGGCCAACAGCAGTCGATTGTAATGGGTTGTTATGGAATCGGGATTAGCCGTCTAATGGGTGTGATTGCAGAGTACTTCTCGGACGATAAAGGTCTTGTTTGGCCGCGTCAGATTGCGCCTTATGATGTTCATATCGTTTCGATCGGCGAGAAGGGTGCAAACATGGCCGATAAGCTTTATGAAGATTTGCGCAGTCAAAATTTAACGGCGCTTTATGATGATCGCGACGAGAGACCAGGTGTGAAGTTTGCCGATAGCGAACTGATTGGCTTGCCGTACCGTATCACTGTGAGCGATCGCGGTGTTGCAGCTGGTGCATATGAATTGACAGATCGCTCATCTGGTAAAACAGTTAGCTTGACAGTCGATGAGCTAATTGCTAAGCTTAGGTAATTGCAGATTTCTGGGGAAGAATGCTAAAACGAGGAAACTTTTTATAGAGATGGCCAAGGATGCCAGATTGGAGATGAAAATATGAAAAAAACTTACCAAATTACTTCGCAAGGTCGTAAAGATCTTGAGGTGGAGCTTGAAATGCTAAAGAGCCGCCGCAGTGAAATTGCCAACAAGATTGCTGCAGCGCGCGACTATGGCGATTTGAGTGAAAATGCAGAATACGACGCCGCCCGCGAAGAGCAGGGAATCGTCGAAACAAGGATTGCCGAGATTGAAGATATTTTGATGAACGCCGAAGAACTAAAATCAAAGAAGTCGAATGGTGTTGTTGGTCTTGGCAACACAGTGACTCTAAAAAGCGACAGCAAACAAGTCGTCTATACCCTTGTCGGCCCAGTTGAAGCCAACCCGATTGATGGCAAGATCTCCAACGAATCACCAATTGGCATGGCTCTAGTTGGCAAAAAAGAAGGTGAAAACGTCGTGATTACAACACCAAAGGGTGATATTTCCTACAAGATCGAGACAGTTGCCTAGCAAATTAATTTTCGACCTCTATAACTTCTGCTATAATAGAATCAATTATGGCGACACTACAAGATTACCGAGACGAACGACTTAAAAAACTAGCTACTTTAAAAGAGCAGGGATTTGATCCATACCCTGCGAAAACTCGGCGGACTCACAGCGCCAAGTTTGTAATCGATAATTATGATGATCTAGAAGGTGCAACTGTTACGGTGGTTGGTCGACTGGTTTCAATTCGCAGTTTTGGTAAATTGGCGTTTCTCAAATTACGCGACATGTCGGGCGATGTGCAACTTTATTTACAAAAAGATGTTGTAGCTGAGGGCGATCCAGCTACAGGGATCTTGGGCATGAAACAACTAAAGCTACTAGATAGCGGCGACTTCATTCAGGCAACTGGCGAGATGGTCACGACGCAGACAGGCGAAAAGTCGGTTGGTGTGCGTGAGCTACGCTTACTGACGAAAAGCTTGCGACCAATGCCCGAATCGTTAACTAACAAAGAAGAGCGTTTCCGACGACGCTACGTTGATATGAATGTTAACCTAGATGTACGTGCTCGATTTGAGCGACGCAGTCGGTTTTGGCAAGCAACCCGTCATTTTTTGGAAAAAGAGGGTTTTATCGAGATCAACAACGCAGTGCTAGAATCGACAGCGGGCGGCGGCGATGCCAATCCTTTTGTGACTCATATGGAAGCGCTTGACCAAGATTTTTATTTGCGAATTTCGCACGAACTGCCGCTCAAGCGTTTATTGGTCGCTGGTTTTGAAAAAGTCTTCGATATTGGCGCTCGTTTTCGTAACGAAAATTACACAGACGAACACTTGCCAGAACACAACGCTATGGAGTGGTACTGGGCGTATGCAGATTGGGAATTGGGAATGGAAATGACCGAGCGCATGATTCGCTACATTTGTGATCAGACTTGGGGCACACGCCAATTTACACTTGCAGATGGCAAACAAGTCGATTTTGGCAAAGACGGAGAACATTTTCCGCGTATTAGTTTTGTCGAAATTTTGCGCACCAAATACGATATCGATGTTTTTGAGTCGCCGATCGAAGATATTCAAGCCAAACTGCGCGAACATGGACTAGAAGTTGAAAAAGTCGATAATCGTATACGCAGCCTAGACAAGCTCTGGAAAAAATACCGCGTTACGCTCGCAGGACCAGCTTACTTAATCGATATTCCAGTTTTTATGCAGCCGCTTGCAAAAGTTAATGAAAACGACCGACGTCTGACAGAACAATTCAATCTAGTATTTGGCGGTAGCGAAATGTGTAAAGCCTTTAGTGAGCTCAATGATCCAGTTGATCAACTCGAAAGACTGGTTGAGCAGCAGGCGATGCGCGACGCTGGCGATGACGAAGCTCAAATGCTTGATATCGATTTTGTTGAAGCGCTAGAATACGGCATGCCGCCAGCTTGCGGTCTTGGCTTTAGCGAACGAATTTTTTGGAGTCTCGAAGCTGTTTCGGCGCGCGAGGGCGTACCTTTTCCGCAACTTCGTAGCGAGATCGATGCAACCACTAAAGCCATCTATCGAGAGATTCAACTTTAGGCTTTTACATTTACCACTAACGCGCCCTAGAGTATACTAAGCTCCATATCTATAAAAGGGGGTTTATGGAAGTCAATGTAAATTATCTAGCGGTTTTACTAGCGGCAATTAGTACGATGATAGTTGGTGCGACTTGGTATACACCAAAAGTATTTGGCAATCGTTGGATGAAGTTAGCAAAAGTAAAAGTCGATCGCGACAACATTAGTTCGAGCCAAATGGCAGTAATGTACGGCGGTGTGTTCTTGGCTTCATTAATTTCGGCCTATGTTCTTGCACACGTCATAGCACTTAGCAATAACTTTTTTCATAACAGTTTCTTGCAGGATGCGCTTTCGACTGGCTTCTGGCTTTGGTTGGGCTTTACGGCTTGTCGCATCTTCACGCATGATGTCTTCGAGAATCGTCCGCGCGCTCTAACAGTTTTGAACTCAGCCCACGAACTGGTCACTGTTTTGGTGATGGCTTTGATCATTGGCTTAATGGGGCAATAACTCTAATGGTCAAGAGGTGGCTTTATATAGCTCTCACTGCAAGCTTTTTGCCATTATTGTTGCCTGCTAGTGCTTATGCTGGTGTTAATGATTTTGCGATTACAAATTTTGAAATTGAATATCAATTGTCAAAAGACGTTGAGGGGCATTCGTTGCTGAAAACGACCGAGACAATTACGGCGGAGTTTCCGAGCATTGACCAAAATCATGGTATCGAGCGAGCGATTCCGCAAAAATATGATGGTCATGGTACAAATTTGCAGCTTCAGTCGGTCACAGACCAAAATGGTAAGGCCCGCCACTACGACACGCGTCAGGACGAAAACGGTAATTTAGTTGTGCGCATTGCCGACATGAGCCTCTATGTCCACGGCACTCAGACATACAGGCTAACCTATACACAAAAAGACGTGACGCGATTTTTTGCTGACACCAACTCGGACGAATTTTATTGGGATACAAATGGCGTTGACTGGAGGGTACCGATCAACAACTTGCACATTAAACTGACCATCGACCGACCGCTAGCGGCAGCAGTCAAGTCGAGTGCTTGCTATGTTGGTAAATCAGGCTCAACAACAAAATGTGATCTAAGGGAAGCTGGCGATAGCTACGAGGTTAGCCAGCAAAACTTAGCTGTCGGTGAAAATGTAACGATAGCTCTAGGCTTTAGTGCTAATACTTTTGCGGCTTACCAAAAAACACTGGTCGAGCAGCTCATCTTCATCTGGGGGATATTGCAGGCGGTTCTAACGGTCTGTGTGCTTGGTGTTGTTGCGCTAATTGCTAAACGGTTTGCGCATACGATCAATCGTAGTCGTGAGC
This sequence comes from uncultured Candidatus Saccharibacteria bacterium, assembly GCA_964572775.1. Classification (GTDB taxonomy): domain Bacteria; phylum Patescibacteriota; class Saccharimonadia; order Saccharimonadales; family Saccharimonadaceae; genus SZUA-359. The sequence continues at coordinate 53,490 of CAZNEX010000005.1, read as the reverse complement.
TTCAGCCGATCGTGCCAGAATATCTGCCGCCGCAAAATGTCAGTATGATTGTGGCAGCCAAGATCTCCAAAACTGTAAAAGGCTCGATTATGACGGCTCAACTGCTCGATCTGGCCATAAGGCGTTACATCCGACTTTACGAGCTATCTGAGAAAAAGTGGCATAAGTCGAGCGACTATGAAATCGAAATCATTCAAGATATAAAGCCGCTTTTAGCCGAAGAGCAAGAGTTTTTGCGGGATATGTTTGGCCATTCGCCGCTGGTGGGCGAGCGTCTAAATCTCAAAACTTTGCGTAATAATATACAGTACTATTCGCGGACAGCCGATGATGATAAAAATATCAGCAATCTAGTTCGGCAAACCTACGACTTACGCACCGAAGATAAATCGACTAAATCTTGGCTGCGCCGCCTGTCATTGATTGCTTTGGCCATCGGAATTATTAGCCTATCGCCAGCCGTAGTTATTTTGAGCGCCGTTGCTTTTGGTCTATCGTTTGCTGCTTATCGGCTAACAGACAAAGGTTTGGCGCTGCGACGCTACATAGAAGGTCTCAAAATGTACATCGAGGTAGCAGAAGTCGATCGTCTCAAAATGCTGCAAAGTCCAGATGGCGCGCAAAAAGTTAGTCTGATTACAAATGGCAATACCGAGCCACGCCAGCTAGTAAATCTATATGAAAAAGTCTTGCCATACGCCGTTTTGCTCGGCAAAGAAAAGGAATGGAGCAAACAGCTCGGACAGTATTACGAACAGTCATCGACCCAGCCAGATTGGTACACCAGCCAGGGCGTATTTAATGCCACAATGTTTAGCGCCAGTATGAGCGGTTTTTCGCAAGCGGCTAGTTATACTTCATCATCGAGTTCTAGTTCGGGCGGCTCGGGCGGCGGCGGTTCGTCAGGCGGCGGCGGAGGTGGCGGAGGCGGCGGCGGAGTTTGATCTCGGCCGTTTGTCTGCAACCAACATCAGATCTATTAGACAAAACTTACCAAAACGCTTGAATTATTGTTGATAACATGCTATAGTAGAGGTAATAAAAATTATTAAATCTAAATGCTAATAATTATGATAGGAATTCTATGCGTTTTTCAATAAAGTCTTTAAAAATCTTCACTCTGGCTGCAATAGTCACTAGCACTCTGGTTGGTGCCAATGTGCTACGCGCCGCCGATCCAACTGTTACAATTACCAGTCCAGTTGGTGGCAGTACAGTATCGGCATTCCCATATAAAGTCGAAGGTAGCTTCAAATCCGATACAGATATCAAATCTGTACAGACAGTAACATGTCTATTAAATAACTCAAACCGATGTACTACCTACATACAAGATGTCGATGGGACAGTTTCTACCAATTGGCGTTCAGTCCAAGCTAGTTTAACGACAGGTGACTCGCGCAGTGGTAATTACTCGCTCGAATTTAAAAATCTCGCAAAAGGTAAGTACCAGACAGCGGTTTATGCCATCGATCAAGTAGTCGCAAAAGGCCCGCGCACAACTGTCAACTTTACAATTGGTGCCGATCCAGTCACCCCTGGCGGTGGTACCGGTACACCAACTGCTTCGACTGGTTTTGTCACAATCATGTGGGGCCGCACCAACTGGCAGGCAACTATGTCGCCAAACTGTACAGCTGTTAGCAACGCGCGCACCCTAGAACAAAATGCTCAAGATCTTAAAGACCGCGGATTGTTTGGTGTCGGTGGCGTCGTAGTCAACCGTACTCTTGAGACCGATCGAACATGTTTCAACAATTACACAACCCAACCATCATGGGCTGACCTAAATAATCTACGCGATAATTACGACTGGAAATTTATTTCTCAGGGTATGAATTATGCAGATATGACACTGATGACAAACGATGCCGACCGCTACAACGAAAGTGGTGCAACTTTGCCGATTCTTGCCGCACATGGTCATGACCGTGCATGGGGCGCATTTAACTACGCAAACAACAAGCAAGATGCTGCCGCGCAAGCGATCGTTAATCAATACTTTGCCTTTGGACGTAAATACGGTCCTGGTACAAACACTCGAACCGTAGCTTCACAATCACCGTACATTATGAGCACCAACTCGGTCAATGGTGGACGCTGTAACAACAAAACTTTGCCATGCTACAATATGCCAATCAAGAATGATCGTCGCTCAACATCACCAGTGGTACTATCAAAAGTGATGAGTCCAAAAGATAACGAATGGGGAGTTGTTCAATTCTACCGACTTGTTGAAGGCAAGTATGGCAAGATGGGCGACAACTTTGCATGGGACTGCTCAAGCGCTAACTGGCAAGATCGCTGGACAAGCCAACCTGAGGTTTACTGCCGCGAATCATTCTTGTTTGCTCTCGATAGCCGTACGACAAAAGCAACCGTTACCGATCCAGCTACTGTCGCTGAAGCTTGGAATATTCTTCCATCTGCAACTCGCTAGTGTATACTAGAGGGTGATGCAGTGGTTTGACGCTATACTATTGGGGATAATCGAAGGTATTACCGAGTTTTTACCAATCTCAAGTACCGGACATCTAACGATTACCGAAAAATTGCTTGGTTATTCGCTCGAAGATCCAGCTATCACCGCTTTTACGGCCGTGGTGCAAATTGGTGCAATCTCGGCAGCCGTGATTTATTTTCGCAGGGATATTTTGCGTGTGCTAAAAGCTTGGGTTGGCGGCCTAGTGCAATCTGAGCTACGCAGCAAGCCCGATTACCGTCTCGGCTGGGCGATCGTGATCGGTATCATACCAACGATCATAATCGGTCTACTTGCAAAACACCTGATCGAAACTAGTTTACGTAGTTTGTGGTGGGTAGTTGCAGGTTTGGCCGTGTGGAGCTTTGTCTTATGGATAGCCGATAGTCGTGCCAGCAATCGACTAAAAGAGCAAGACCTAAATTGGCGACATTCGATAGCGATCGGGTTGGCACAGGCTTTTTCCTTGATTCCAGGTGTATCGCGTTCTGGGTCGACAATTTCGGCTGGATTGCTGCTTGGCTACGATCGAGTTAGCGCTACCAGATTCAGCTTTTTCTTAGGCATACCAGTTTTGATCGCTGCAGGACTACTCCAGGCGGTGACAAAGTTTGATGACATCGCAACGCATGGTGTCGGCTGGCCGCAAATGATTGCTGCTATCATTGCCGCTTTTATTGCTGGCTATATCTCTATCGCTTGGTTGATCAAGTATATTTCATCTCATGATTTTCGATATTTCATCTGGTATCGTTTGGCATTGGCGGCGGTAATTGCTGTCTTGCTTTTGACCAATACCATCAGTGCTGTTTAGATGAAGTGTTATAATAAGACGATACTAAAATAGAGGGAGGACTCTGGTGATTGTTGTCGAAAATCTCAGTAAAATATATAAATCAGCAGACAAAAAAGGCGACGATTTTTACGCTTTGAACGACGTTTCTTTTGCTATCAAAGAGGGAAGCAGCGTTGCAATTGTTGGTAAATCTGGTTCGGGCAAGTCGACTCTGATGCACTGCATCAGCGGTCTTGATCGGCCAACCAAAGGTACTATCGGCGTCGATGGCGCGTCGATTGGCGAGATGAACCAAAAGCAAGTTGATGAGTTTCGAGCGCAAAAGATTGGCTTTATTTTTCAGTCGTTTTTTGTGCAAGCAAACGAGACTTGCGAACAAAATGTTGCGCTACCGCTCGAAATTGCCGGTATTCGACCTAGCGAGCGTAAAAAGCGCATCGAAGAGGCTCTAAAAACGGTTGGCCTTGACGATAAGATCAATCAAAAAGCCAAAAATCTATCTGGTGGTCAAAAACAACGTCTGGCGGTAGCGCGAGCTATTGTCAATCGACCAAAAATTATTTTTGCAGATGAACCGACCGGTAATCTCGATAGTCAGACAGGTACTCAAGTTGAAGATCTGCTATTTTCTTTGAACAAAAAATCTTCAGCTACACTAATTGTGGTGACGCACGACGAAGACTTAGCAGCGCGATGTGATCGGCAAATTATGATTCGTGATGGCAAAATCGTTGCCGATAGCGCAAAGAAGGGAACAAAATCATGAAATATCTTGATAGCGTCAGACGAGCTGGACGCAGCCTCAAAAATGCCAAAGCAAGAACGATTTTGACGGCTATGGCGATTGGCGTCGGTTCATTTACCTTAACGATGAGCATTGCAGCTGGTACAGGCGCCAGACAATACGCCGACAAGCTGATTAGCACCAATGTCGACCCGCAATCGCTTTTTATTGCAAAAGACGAATCTCTGTTTGGCGGTTCCGGTGGCATGAGCGGCGGACTGCGCGAATATTCATCTGACTCAACGGCTTATGGCGGTGCTACTTTTAAGGCTTTAAACGCCGAAGACATCCAAAAAATAAAAGACAACCCAAATATCGAAAAAGTGACGCCAACTTATCTAGTTCAAGCTCAGTATTTCATGGTAGAAGGCCAGAAAAAGAAGTTTGTAACAGATGTAACGATGTACGATAGCAGTGTTCGCAGCGAAACAGCGGCTGGAAGCCTGCCAGAGCTAGGCAAACAAATTCCTACTGACGGCGTGATCATGCCAGAGTCATTTTTGGACAACTTTGATGGTAAGCCAAATGCTAGTAGTATGATCGGAAAAACCGTTACTCTGCATTTAGCCAAGGCGGGCAAGCAGCCTACTGATGAGCAAGTTCAGCAAATTTTGGCTAGTCAAGGACAAAGTGGTCTCGAAGCCGCTTTTGCGCCCGAAACGCGCGATGTCAGTCTGAAGATCGTTGCTATCAGTGCCAAATCTAGCACGTCTTTTGCTGCCAGTAACGGTCTTTTTATCAATGAAGAAAAAGCCAAGGAGCTGTCTGACTACCTGACCAGCGGCTCTGACCAGTATCAAAAATACATCTCGGCTGCCGCTCTCGTTAAAGACGGCAAAGATCCCTCAGCTGTCAAAGATGAGTTGCAAAAAAATGGTATCGTTGCCAAAACGGCCAAAGATCTACAGGGCTTTTTGTTTACGATCGTCAATATCTTGCAGGGTATCGTGGCAGGTTTTGGTGTTTTGGCGCTAATTGCCAGTGTCTTTGGCATCATAAACACTCAGTACATCTCGGTTCTCGAGCGAACGCGTGAGATTGGGCTGATGAAGGCTCTTGGCATGCGCGGGCGCCATGTCAGGCGGCTATTTCAGCTTGAGGCGGCTTGGATCGGTTTCTTGGGCGGAGTTATCGGTGCTTTGATCGCTTGGGGGGTTGGTACTGCCATCAATCCTTGGCTATCTAGCCTGATGAGTCTCGGCGAAAACCGAATTTTGGTCTTCCAGCTTCTGCCGATTGCACTACTGATTTTCGGACTAATGCTTGTCGCTATGGTTGCTGGCTGGTTCCCAGCTCGAAAAGCTGCCAAACTCGACCCGATCGAAGCCCTCCGCACCGAATAAACATGAGCTACTTGACAAAGATGATCCGGTGTGATACTATAGAGATATGACAGTACATAAATTTGAAACATTGCCTAACAAGATACCTGATGACGAGATGCCTGGCGGTATAATTGGCCTATATCCTGACAATCATAAGCGTCCAGTGACTACATTTGATGACCTAGGCGATCCTGCTGTTAGCCGAATAATTGGTGTGCCTTACAAAAAAGGTGATCCTCTTCCAGAACAGCTTACCCCAGATCAGCGTAGATTACTAAAATTGGAGAGAGATGCTGCAGCCGCACAAACAGGTGACGCAATGAACGTAGGGATCAGAGGCCTACTTGCTGCTTTTAGAAATAATAAATGACATTTCTGGGTTTTCCGAAATTAAAATTTAGAGAAGGCTCGGAGCCAAAAGTTTCTTGTAGTGATTGTACATCGGCTTGTTGTCGCGATGTAGATATTTTGCTGAGCCGTAGTGAGGCTAAATTTCTGGAAATAGGGGGGGCAGCGCTAAGGATAGTCGATCCCGGGGATGACCTAACAGGTATGGGTGGCAGTTTTGGTAGTAGAGAGCTCTATCGTATGACAGGGGTATGTGGCTATGTATCGACCAGTCCTGATGGCACAAGTGTTTGTAGTCAGTACTTAGATCGACCGGCAGCTTGCAAAACCAGCTTTAAGCCTGGTAGTGCAGCCTGCCATGCAGCACGGATAGCGGCAAATCTTGGAAACACTTCTCTCGTCTAAAGTGCTATAATATGAAGCATGTTAGATATCCGTTATATTCGTGAAAATGCCGAAAAAGTCCAAAAAAGTACCCTAGACAAGGGCTACAAGGATATTTCGATCGAAGATTTACTGGCGCTTGATGATGAGCGGCGCAGTTTGCAGCTGCAAGTTGATGATTTGCGCGAACAGCGTAATCTCAATGCTAGCAAGTTAAAAACTGGCGGCAAGCCCGATCAAGCGACGATTGATGAAGGTAAGCAGATAAAAATCTCACTAGCCGAACGCGAGACTTTGCTGCAAGCAGTCGAAGATAAGTTTTGGCCGGCGCTAAAAGCCGTGCCAAATGTTGCACTTGATGAAGTGCCAGTTGGCGAGACCGAAGATGAAAATGTCGAGATACGTGTTTGGGGTGAAAAGCCGCAATTTGACTTTGCTGTTAAAAATCACGCCGAAATTGCCGAAGCCAAGGGTTGGCTGGACAAAGAGCGCGGTGCCAAGATTGCTGGTGCTCGATTCGTTTATATGATGGGCGATTTGGTACTACTAGAAATGGCTTTGTGGCGCTTTGGCATGGATGTTTTGACCAATCAAGCGATTTTGCAGCAAATTATCAGCGACAATAATCTAAATGTTAGTCCAAAAGCTTTTACGCCGATTTTACCGCCAGCTGCTGCCAAGCAAGCGGTTTTTGAAGCAACCGGACGCCTCAATCGCCAAGAACAAACTTATAAGATTGAAGATGAAGATTTATGGCTCAATGCCAGCGCCGAGCACACGATTGCGCCAATTTATCTGGACGAAATTTTGCCTGAGTCTGAGCTGCCAATTCGCTATGTTGGTTACACCACAGCTTTTCGGCGTGAAGCTGGAACCTACGGCAAAGATGCCGAAGGTTTCTTTCGTTTGCATCAATTTAACAAGCTCGAAATGGAATGTTTTACAACCAGCGAAAGTTCATACGACGAGCATCTGTTTTTGGTAGCGATTCAAGAGTATTTGATGCAACAGCTTGGTTTGCCGCATCATGTGCTCGAAAAATGTACAGCCGATATTGGGCGTCCAAACGCTAAGGGCATTGATATTGAGGTTTGGCTGCCTTCTCAGAACACTTATCGAGAGACGCACACAGCTGATTATATAGGCGATTATCAAACTCGAGCCATGAAAACTCGTGTTAGACGCGCCGATGGCAGCCTAGAGTTGGCGCACACCAACGATGCAACGGCTTTTAGTGAACGACCGCTAATTGGCATTATCGAAAATAATCAAACGGCGGAGGGCGATGTGATTTTACCTGAAGTTTTGCGGCCGTACATGGGCGGTAGAGACCGCATATAGAAAATTGCCAGCAAGTGCAGTATAATATAAGCACTAGCACGGTAATCGAAAGGAAGGTCCCTTATGATCACACAGATCGATATAACCGGAGTCGGCGCGTATACTGTCGACGAATCTACCAAGAAATACGTTCAAAAAAAGATTGGCGCACTCGATAGATTAGTGCCGCGACATGCTCGAAAAAGTATGCATGCTGAGGTCAAAATGGCTGAAGTCAATCGCCCGCAAGGCAATAAATATGAAGTCGAGGTTATTATAACCGTGCCCGACAAATTGATTATGGCCAAAGATTCTACACTCAATGTGCTTGCTGCTACCGACATTGTCGAAGCAAAATTGGCAGCTCAGCTGCGTAAATATAAACAAGATGTTATGCCACATGTCGGCAGACGCGGTCTCCTAAGCCAGTTTAAGCGCAGTTATGCCCGTGAACAGTAGAACGCCCGTCTTGTCGGTTTGAAGTAACGAATTTATATCGAGTAGATTTAAGTCTTACTAAAAAACCGATTTAGTTGGCTATATGTTTGATCGAAAACTTTGAAAATCTCTTTATTCTACAGATAAAACAGAGTATACTGGGATACAGAATCTCAGTAATTTTCTAAGATGAAGAGGGTATATGGCGATAGTTTCTAGGCAGACGGCACTGACAAAGGTTTTTGGCGATCCCCAAAAGCGGGCAGTTAAAAAACTACAAAAACGAGTTGTAGAAGTCAATGCATTAGCCGACAAGTACAAAAAAATGAAAATGCCAGAGCTGCGTAAGCAGACGGCGGTGCTAAAAGAGCGCTTAGCCAAAAAAAGCGTCACATTGGACGATGTTTTGCCTGATGCATTTGCATTGGTGCGTGAAATGGCCGATCGTATCATTGGCGAAAGACACTATGATGTCCAGCTGATGGGCGCAATGGTGCTACATGACGGCAATGTTGCCGAGCTAAAAACAGGTGAAGGTAAAACCTTGATGTCGACGCTCGCTTCATATCTAAACGCTCTTGAAGGCAAGGGAGTTCATGTTGTTACGGTCAATGATTACTTGGCGCAGCGCGACGCAGGCTGGATGGGTCAGGTTTTTGATAACTTGGGGCTATCGACTGGCGTGGTTATCAACGACGCGTCTTTTGTATATGACAAAGATTACGAAAATGAGGCGCACACAGATCCACGCATGAAAAAACTGCGTCCAGTTAGTCGTAAAGAAGCTTACCTAGCAGATATTACTTATGGCACAAACAATGAATTTGGTTTTGACTATCTGCGCGACAACATGGTCAATGAAGTTGATCTTGTGCGACAACGGGAATTGAACTTTGCGATCGTTGACGAGGTTGACTCGATTTTGATTGATGAAGCTAGAACTCCGCTGATTATTTCAGCACCAGCTGCCGAGAATCCGGATAGCTATTATAATTTTGCAAAAGTGGCTGCAAAATTGGTACCCGAAGATTATATTTTGGATGAAAAACGTCGCAGTGTGGCACTTAGCGACCAAGGTGTTGAAAAAGTTCAGAAACTGCTCGGTGTTAAAAATCTTTATACGCCTGACTATGTCAGAAGCGTTTATCACATGGATCAGGCTTTGCGCGCCCAAACATTATTTAAGCGCGACAAAGACTATGTTGTGACCAATGACGGCGAAGTGATTATTGTCGATGAACACACTGGCCGCTTGAAGCAGGGTAACCGCTATAGCGAAGGTCTTCATCAGGCGATCGAGGCCAAAGAAGGCGTACCAGTCTTGCAAGAGAGCATGACGCTGGCAACAATTTCTTTCCAGAACTATTTTCGACTTTACAAAAAACTGTCTGGTATGACAGGTACAGCTTATACAGAGGCTGAGGAGTTTCAGCAGATTTACTCACTCGATGTTGTGGTAGTGCCGCCAAACAAGCCAGTATCTCGAAATGATCATCCCGATCTAATATTTAAGACTGAAAAGGCGAAGCTAAAAGCTGTAGCCGAAGCGATTAAAGAATACAATGCGGCTGGTCGTCCCGTCTTGGTCGGTTCTGGCTCAATCTCAAAGAATGAGATGATTGCTGCATACCTAGATAAAGAGGGCATTGCTTACGAGATTTTGAACGCCAAAAATAACGAGCGTGAAGCATCAATTGTCGAAATGGCTGGCCGCAAGGGTGCAATTACGCTGGCTACCAATATTGCTGGTCGTGGTACTGACATCAAGATTGATGATGAGGTGCGCAAACTTGGCGGTCTTGTGGTGATTGGTTCGGAGCGTCATGAGTCGCGCCGCATCGATAATCAGCTACGCGGTCGTGGTGGACGTCAGGGTGACCCTGGTGATTCGCAGTTTTATGTTTCGACTGAAGATGATTTGATGCGTATTTTCCAGGGTGAAAGGATCGCAAACTTGATGGACAGACTTGGCGTCGATGAAGATATGCCGATTCAAAATCGCGCTGTTTCAAAAACGCTCGAAGCTGCTCAAAAACGAGTTGAAGGCTACAACTTTGATATTCGTAAACAAGTTGTTCAATACGACAACGTCATCAACCGTCATCGTAAAGTTGTTTACACTATGCGGCGCAAAATTCTCGAGGGCGACAGTATCAAACCCGAAATTCAGCGCTTGCTGCAACTAAAAGTTAGCCAATTGACTGAACTACCTGCCAAAAACTATCCAAAATTTGCTGAAGAATTCGAGGCCATCATTCCACTTGAGCGCAAAAAACTCGATAGCCTAGGCGATATCAAAAAAGATAAGCAGCGCAAAACTGAGAGCTTAGAAGCTGCTCAAAAATTGTATGCCAACAAGGAAAAAGAGCTTGGCGAAGAAGCCATGCGTAATGTTGAACGTGAGGTTTACTTACAGGTGTTAGATACTCTTTGGATGCAGCACCTAGAAAACATGCAGCATCTACGTGAGGGTATTCACTGGCGCAGTCTTGGCCAGCGTGATCCGTTGGTCGAGTATCGATCAGAGTCTCAGAAACTTTTTGATAGCTTACAAGCTACTTTGACCGATGAGGTTTTGCGAGCTGTTTTCCATGTCCACAAGACAGATGCTTTGGTTGAACAATCTAGCGATGATGAATATGATACAGAATTGACAAAATTGGCCGAAAACTCTGTTGAGCGAGGTGTCAATTACGTGACTGGGGGCGAGCTAAATCGAGATGGTGATTTCAATAACGTCAAAAAAGCCACGACTTTGTCTGAGGCAAACCGCAAAAAGAATCAGGCTCGCAAGAAGAAAAAAGCCGAACGCCAGCATCGCAAAAAAGGTCGCTAGATGAGACATACAGTACACGAAGTTCGTCTCAAAAACGGTGCGCGCGGCCTTTTAATAGACGTAACGGGAGCAACCGTTATGAGCTTTCAATTTCAGTTTCGAGCTGGTAATCGCTATGTTGCCGATAAGTCTATTTACGAGACAGCACATTTGATGGAGCACATGGCATTTGGTGCCAATGCGCAGTACAAAACCGAGCATGAATATGAGGCAGATTTCACCAAAAACGGTGCTTATCACAATGCTTACACCAGTGATCTATCAATGTGTTACGTTGCTGACTGTGCTGATTTTGAGTGGGAAAGAATTTTGGCATTGCAGCAAGTTGCGATTTGCCAGCCGCGATTCAACCTAAGTGAACTACGAGCCGAAAAAGGCAATGTCAAAAGTGAGTTGACTGGCTACTTAAATAATCACAATCGTGTTTTGTGGCCCAAAGTGCAGCAGATTTTAGGTGAAGATATCTATAGCTACTGGCAGCGTATTCAAACGATCGCAAAAGTAAAACTAACCGACATTAAAGAGCACCACGAAAGAACCCACACTAGTGATAATCTACGTTTTGTTATTGCTGGAAAGCTAGATGGTCGCAAAGCGCGCATCAAAGATATGCTAGAACAGTGGGATTTGCCGCGCGGTGAAAGATTTAGCGTGCCGCGCGATAGTTTGGCAAGCGCTGGTCCAGCATTGATACGACGTAAAGAAGCTTCAAATCTAACCTTTGGCTGGTCGTTGGTTTTACCACGCATGCTAAGCGATGAAGAAGATGACGCAATGGGCTGCCTCAACCATCTGCTTACAGGCACAATGCATTCACGCATATACGGTGCTGCTAGAAAAAAAGGTTTGGCCTATGGAGTTTTTAGCGAAACGAGTGTCGGACTACATGACAGTAGCTGGGATTTTGGCGGTCAAGTCAACCGCGACAAAGCTGGCGCACTTTTTGACATTATTGTTAAAGAAATTCGTGCGGTAGGTGACGGTCGTATTACAGAGCACGAACTTGAGGCAGCCAAATCGTATGCGTTGGGACGTCATCAAATGGGTGCGCAAACAGTAGCGCAGATTAGCAATTACTATTCAGGGCGGTATTTTAGTGATGATGCCCTACGCGAATACGACAAAGCACCAGATGAAATTCGAGGTATTAGTTTAGAAAGAATGATCGCTACAGCACGCGAGTTTCTGGCGCATAATGCTTGGGCACTTGCTGGTGTTAGCTCGGGTGAAAAAGACGAGTTGATCAATTTGCACCAAAAACTTGAATCAATTTTTGAACTAAAAGGACAATAAGTGAAAATTGCCATCGCTGGTTATGGTCTAGAAGGAAAAGCTAGCTTAAAGTACTGGACCGCTCTAGGAGACGATGTTACAATTGTCGACGAAAATGATAGTCGTGATGATCTGCCGTCAAATGTAAAGTCGATTTTGGGCCCAAATGCGTTTTCCAAACTAAGCGATTTTGACTTAGTGATTCGCACTGCGAGTCTAGCACCCGAAAAGATTAAAACCAATGGTAAAGTCTGGTCGGCTACCAATGAATTTTTTGCCAAATGTCCAGCACCAATCATTGGTGTGACTGGCACAAAAGGCAAAGGTACAACTTGCTCGCTGATTACATCAATCTTACGATCAGCAGGAAGCACAGTCCACTTGGTTGGAAATATCGGATTGCCAGCGCTAGAAATATTAGAAGAGATTAAACCTGACGATATTGTTGTCTATGAATTATCGAGTTTTCAATTGTGGGATATCGAAAAATCACCACAAACGGCTGTAATATTAAAGATCGAGCCAGATCATTTGGATGTGCATAGTGATTTTGACGAATATGTAGCAGCCAAATCTGGCATTAGTAAGTATCAGCGACCAATTGATCTAACTTACTACCATCCGACTAATCAAATTTCTGCCAAGATTGCCATGAAATCTAGCGGTCAAAAATATCGTTATGCCTCGACTGAATCTGTCTGGGTAGAAAATGGCTATTTCATGGATGATAAAGGCATAATTTGCTCAACTGATCATCTGCGACTTCCGGGCGCTCATAACCTTGAAAATGCATCTGCAGCTATTGCCGTATCAAAACTGTATGTTGATGATTCTGACAAAATAGCGCTTGGACTATCGAAATTTGAAGGGCTGGAACATCGACTAAAATTTGTAGCCGAAAAGTCAGGAGTGCGTTATTACGACGATAGTATCGCAACTACAGCTGGCAGTGCAGTTGCTGCCATCGATAGCTTCAATCAGCCAAAAGTGATAATTTTGGGAGGTTGGGATAAGGGTACAGATCTAAACAGCGTTGTCGAGCTATGTCGAGAAACTGGTACAAAAATTGTGGCGGTGGGTCAGACAGGCAAACAAATAAATGATTACGCCAAGCAAATCGACACGCCAAGTATTTATATCGATGGGACGATGAAAGAGGTAGTTGCAGCTGCAGCTATGCAAGCGGTTTCAGGCGGTGTAGTATTGTTGAGTCCAGCTTGTTCGAGCTTTGATCAATATAAGAGTTATGCTGATCGCGGCGAGCAATTTATTGCTGCAGTTCATCAACTTGACGACGAATCACATTGATTATAGCTGGTGTCGGTTCGTAAATTGTGGCATTTGGCATGAGATGAGTCAGTCTATCGATCAGAGCGATGTAATGAGTGCAGCCTATTAAGATGCTGTCACTACCGGCGCGGTACGAAGCTTCAACTTCTGCAAGATCGATTGAATCAACATCATCTTGGTCGATCAGTCGAGCCCAGTTAGTTGTGTCTGTATAGTCGACTTGGTAATTATCGGAGGTCGATAATTGTTTGAAAACTTGACTATTTCGCAAAGTAGCAACTGTGGCAAGAACTGTAAGATGTTTGGACTGAGAATTTTGAGTGGCTGGTTTCATCATTGGTTCATAACCAACGAAGCGCGTGTTTGGGTATTTTTCGCGCAGTTTATCGATCGCGACAGCCGTGACAGTATTGCAGGCAATAACGATAATTTGGCAATTGGCTAACAGCGGTTGAATCGCAATATCACTTAGCTGTACAATCTCAGTATTCGAGCGACTACCATAAGGCGCGTTAGCGGGATCGGCGACGCGTATAAATTTATGATCTAAAAAAGCTTTTTGCAATAATTTTTCGACAAATAAACCACCATTTCCCGTATCGAATATACCGATATTCATAGAACTTTAGTATATAATGTAGTTATATGCACGAGCAACAAAAAACCACATATACGGTATCTCCTGGAATTGCAGCAGTTGCCAGGGCGCGCCGAAAAAGCGATGTCGTTGTTTTAGTAATTACTTTTGTAGTTTTGTTTTTACTGGCTTCACTCTATTTTATTATTGCTACACTCGTTTCTGATAATTATCGCTACAGCACCGATGAAACAGAGCAGCTTGGCATGATTTTTAGTGCATTTTGGGGTGGTGCGATTTTGTTTTTGATAATTTTGCTGATCGGTATGTTCTTGATTCGGATGCAACGCCAAACTATGCTCGGCAATGCTCTTATGGTGCAATATTGTGGCTATGATTGGCTAAGAGAATGGTCTGAAAAGGTGACTAAGGATTTCGCGATGCCAAAAACAGAAATTTTTGTGACGCAAGATCCCGTCTTAAATGCCTATGCCTATGGCTTCGTTAGGCCTTACAATATTGTGCTACATTCTAGTGTTTTTGATAAGCTTAGTCACGATGAACTGCGCGCTATCATCGTTCACGAAATCGCTCATATAAAATACAGCCACACCAATGCAAACTTATATTTGATGCCGTTTACGGCTGTGCCGGTTGTGGGGGTGATTACTTCTTGGGTAGCTGGGTTTTGGAGTCGTCGCGCAGAGCTAACAGCCGATCGACTGGCGCTGTCATATTTGGGTAATGTCGAAAAAATAAAAACAGCTCTCATAAAAGTTCATGCTGGTGCTGAGGTCGAAAAATATATGAATGACATCGCTCGTCAATGGTTGCAGTACGTCGCCGACAGGCCAATGAATCGTCTAGCCCAAACTTTTAGCAGTCATCCATTTTTGGTGCGCCGTTTGAGTCAACTTGATGATTGGAATAAACTCTTTTACCCTGAAGCTAAGCCGCAGGTCGATCATGAACTTGCGCCGAAACCAAAGTCTTAGCTAATTTTGCTATACTAAAAGTATGCAACCTCTGAAAAAGCGCGCCAACGAACTGATTCAATCTATCGATAACTCAATCAAACTGCTCAATATTGAATCGAAGCGTCTCGAGCTAGATGCCATCGATAGACAACTAGCCGATAGTGAAGTATGGAGCAATATCGGACGGGCTCAAGCTCTCAGCCAGCAGTCGTCTAAATTACGCAATATGGTCGAGCCTTGGGAAAGGCTGTCGACACAATCGAGAGATATTTTGGAGCTCATGGAAATTGGCGATGATTCGATGACTAAAGAATTTGATGAGCAACTGTTCGCATTAGAATCGGAACTAGCCGAACGCAAAAAAGAACTACTTTTTCAAGGCGAATTTGATAGTCACAATGCCATTTTGAGAATATCTGCCGGTGCTGGCGGTACCGATGCGCAAGATTGGGCCGAAATGTTGGAGAGAATGTACTTGCGTTGGTCGGAGCGCGCTGGTTTTGAGACAAAGCAAATCGAACGCTCAACTGGTGAAGAAGCAGGTATAAAAACCACTGTTTTCGAAGTTTTTGGTCCATATGCTTACGGTAGATTGCGCAGCGAGCACGGTGTTCATCGGCTGGTGCGACTGAGCCCGTTTAATAGCGACAATCTCAGACAAACGAGCTTTGCGCTAGTTGAAATTTTGCCGCAAATCGATGCACCCGAAGAAGTGGCGCTCGATGAAAAAGATCTGAAAGTCGATGTTTATCGCGCTGGCGGACATGGCGGTCAAAGTGTCAACACAACTGATAGCGCGGTTCGCGTGACGCATCTGCCGACCAATATTGTTGTGGCAATTCAAAACGAACGGTCGCAATTGCAAAATAAAGAAACGGCCTTAAAGATTTTACGCTCGAAACTGGCTCAACTAAAACTTGAACAACACGCTGAAAAAATATCGGACTTGCAAGCAGGTGAGTCTGCCAACTGGGGAAGCCAAATTCGGAATTATGTTTTGCATCCGTATCAACTTGTTAAAGATACGCGCACCAAATACGAAGATCGTGACACGCAAAGTGTTTTAGACGGTAAACTCGATGATTTTATGACTAGCTTCCTAGAAAATAGCCCTCAAGCCTAAGCATAATCTCAGGAAATGTTGTATACTGGGTACAATGATTCTGTTAGATAGGGTAACGAAGTCATATGGTAAAGACTCATCAAAACCGGCCATAAATCGGGTCAGTTTGCATATTGAACCAAAAGAATTCGTCATTTTGGTCGGTACATCTGGTGCTGGTAAGTCAACTCTCTTGAAGCTTTTGACGCGCGAAGAAAAACCAACAAGCGGCAAGATTGTAGTCGGTGGTATCGACTATGACACGCTTAAAGATCGCCATATCCCACTGTTAAGACGCAAGATGGGGGTTGTTTTTCAAGATTTTAAACTTTTGCCGCAGCGAACTGTTTTTGAAAACATCGCGTTTGCCCTCGAAATTGCTGGCATGACCAATCGAGAAATCAAAAGTACCGTTCCAAAAGTGATTGAGTTAGTCGGTCTTGTCGGAAAAGAAAAGCAATTTCCGCATCAGCTATCTGGCGGTGAACGTCAGCGCGTAGCGATTGCGCGAGCGATTGTTCGTCAACCAAAAATTCTGATCGCTGATGAGCCGACAGGTAACCTCGATCCGAAGCACAGTTGGGATATTGTGCGTTTGCTTGAAAAGATCAACAAATACGGCACCACTGTTCTCCTGACGACGCACAACGTAGATATTGTCAACAAGTTAAAGCGGCGCGTTATTACGATTGAACACGGAAAAATCGTTAGCGATCAGCTGCAGGGGAGTTATCGTCAATGAGCCGATCATCTAGCCAACGGGCATCTCAAGTCCTACAAGGCCAAAAACGCCGTCGTCGCCAGTGGCTGACATTCTTACGGATGGTGCGCTATGGAATTAATAATTTTTCGCGAAATGCTTGGTTGACGATTGCGGCGACTGCCGTTATGACGATTACTCTACTGATATTTTTTGCTACTATGGCAGCCCAAAACGTTCTTCGTGATTCGGTCGATGAAATCAGCAATAAAGTCGATATGTCGATTTACCTAAAATCAGGCACCACCGAAACAGACGCCAAAACAGCTATCAGCCAGCTTCAGCAAGTTGATAATGTCAAATCAGTGCGTTTCATTAGTTCCGATCAAGCCCGAGCCGATTATGCCGAAGAGAGTAAGGGCGACGCTACGGCGCTCGAAGCCCTAAACGAAGCTAACAATAAGTTTAGCGCCGTATTGCGCGTCAGTCTTACGGACATCAACAAAACTGATCCGCTCGATGATTTCGTCAACAACAACGTGGCTCTCAAAAAAATTGTTAATCCAGATAAAAAAGCTTCGTTTTCAGGTGATAGACGCGAAGCAATCAAGCAGATTGCCGAATGGACAGTCTTGGCACAGCGGATTGGTTTGATTGCCAGCGGCATCTTCATCGCTATTAGCTCATTAATCATATTCAACACCATTCGTATGGCCATCTTTAGCCGTAAAGAAGAGATTCAAATGATGAAATTGATTGGCGCTAACAAAAGTTTTATTCGAGGTCCATTTATCGTTGAAGCAGTTGTTTATGGTTTTATCGCAGCAATTCTGGCGACAGCTATTGGTTACGGCATGTTAGTGCTAGTCAATAACAAACTGGGCGGCTCGGGTATCGTATTGCAGCCAACTATCGACTTGGTAATTGGCTACATTGGCTTTGTGCTACTTGGCATGATCTGTCTGGGAGGTTTGATCGGCATCATTTCCTCGCTGTTTGCAACTCGTCGTTATCTTAAAATCTGACATTTTTAAAAAGGAAGGAGCTTGTTTATTGACACGCTTAAACGCTTATGCTAAAATCGATAGTATGAAAAGCAGTACCACCACACTGACTTCACGCTCTATAGGAATTGTCACCAAATCGACAATTGTTGCTGCAGCGGTTGTCGCATCGTTTGTACAACCATTAACTATATTTACGTCTGTTTATGCTGACAAGTATGATGATCAAGTCAATGCTCGTCAGGCCGAGATCAATCAACTTGAACAAGAAGCGGCTCGTCTTGCTGGTGAAGCCGACACTCTAGCTCGGCAGATCGCTGTCTTAAATAACCAAAAGGCAACACTTCAGGCTCAGATTAATGAAAGCCAGGCAAAGTATGATAAACTTCAAGCCGAAATCAAGAAGAGCGAAAAGAAGATTGCCGATAGCAAAGAAGCGCTCGGTAACACAATCGCCGATATGTACATCGACGATAATATTTCACCGCTCGAGATGCTAGCTAGTAGCAAAAATATCGGTGATTTTGTCGACAAGCAAGAGAAACGCTCCTCCATCCGTAGCACTTTGTCGACCACTATTACAGAGATAAAAGCGCTCAAGGTCAAGCTTGAAGAGCAAAGAGTGGCGGTCAAGCGCGAGTTGCAAAACCAAGAAGCGCAGCGTGACCAACTAGCCTCAAAAGTGGCTGAACAAGATAAGTTGATGGCCGACACCAAAGGCCAAGAAGAAGGCTACCGCTCAATTGCAGCAGGCAAGCAAGCAGAAATTAGCTCGCTTCGAGCTGCTCAAGCTGAGGAAAACCGTCGAGCCGCAGCAGCCGCAGGCGTTGGCTCGGTTCCAGCTGGT
This sequence comes from uncultured Candidatus Saccharibacteria bacterium, assembly GCA_964572775.1. Lineage (GTDB taxonomy): Bacteria > Patescibacteriota > Saccharimonadia > Saccharimonadales > Saccharimonadaceae > SZUA-359. Next base: position 35,008 of record CAZNEX010000005.1, on the reverse strand, counting down.
ACGCCTGGCGGTGGCGGCTACCCTGGTATATGGGCAAACGCACCTCTTGATGCAATGGTAGATCCTTGGGGTCTTTATACGCGCGAATGTGTCAGTTATGTAGCCTGGAAAATTTGGAGCACTGGTCGCTTTGTGCCGCATTTTGGCGGGGCAGGCAATGCTAATCAATGGCCGAGCACTGCAGCACGCAGCGGAATATCAAGCGGCTATGAACCGCGCGCTGGTGCGGCTGCCGTTTGGAATGTCGGCTATTACGGACATGTTATGTATGTCGAGAGCGTCAATGGCGATGGCACGATCACTGTTAGTGATTACAATCTTGAGTGGGACGGACTTTATCGCATGTATACACGTTCGGCCGCTGGTTTGACTTACGTTTATTTCTAAAATATACGATTTATCGTTTTCTGTTTGATCGATGAGTTATAATAAGCATATGCACGATGAACAGAATCGATCGCCAATTTCAGGACTTACCAAAAAAACTCGACAAGTATCACTTGCAACACTACTGTTTTGGGTGGCTGTGGTTGGAGTTGTTGGTTTTGTAGCTGGGACACGCTCAGGCGGTAATCTGCCATTTTCTGATATCCTCGGTGGCGTTAGAACTACTAACGACAAGATAGACCTGTCTGAGACTCAGCGAGTCTACCAACTTCTAAAAGCCAATTACGATGGCCAAATCGATACCAACAAGCTGATTGATGGCGCCAATCGCGGTATGGTGGCAGCAACTGGCGATATTCACACCAATTTCTTTTCAAAGGAGGAAACTGATGAGTTTGAAAAAAGCTTGCAAGGAAAGGTCAGTGGCGTTGGAGCGGAAATCGGTGTTCGCAGCGGGCAGCCAACCATTTTGCGCGTACTTGATAATTCGCCGGCCAAACAAGCTGGCCTGCTATCGGGCGATGTGATCACTAAGGTCAATGACACCTCAACCAAATATTTTGATGCTGCTAAAACAGCCGAACTGATCCGCGGTGATGAAGGCACAACTGTCAAAGTCATCATTCGACGTGGCCAAGATAGCAAAGATTTTACGATTACGCGCGCTATGGTGACAGATGCCAGCGTGGCTTCATCAATTCAAGACGGTATCGGCCTGCTTCATATTCGTCGATTTGATGCTACAACCGCCGTCGAAGCCCGTAAAGCAGCCGATAGCTTTGTAGCAGCCAATGTACTGGGTGTTATTCTTGATCTGCGCGACAATGGTGGCGGCCAACTAGATCAAGTTGCCTCTGTTGCTGGCATGTGGCTCGATCGTAAAACGGTGTTGATCGAAAAACGCGGCGGAGTTGAAAATGAGCGAATTACATCCAAAGGCTTACCGCTGCTCGCCAACAAAAAGACAGTTGTTTTGGTCAATGGCGGTACGGCAAGTGCTAGTGAGATTGTTGCAGGTGCGCTCAAAGACCACAATGCTGCCACACTGGTAGGCGAAAAGACGTTTGGCAAGGGTACAGTGCAGCAGACAATCGGTCTAGATGGCGGTAAAATGCTCAAAGTCACAATTGAGCACTGGTACACGCCCAATGGTGCGACTATCGACAAGCAGGGTATAGAGCCAAACAATAAAGTTGAGCTAACAATTCAAGATACCGATGCTGGCCGAGATCCGCAGCTTGAGGCCGCCAAAAAACTATTTAGCTAGATCTCGATCAATAACACTTGTGCTTTTGAGGTGAAAGTCGTAACATAGAAGTATATGAATGTAACTCCGAAAAAAATTCTACTCGTTGAAGACGACACAACCTTAGCTGGAGTTTATCGAGCGCGCTTGGAGCTTGAAGGCTTTGAGGTTGACGAAGTTAACAATGGCGAAGATGCCTTGGCAAAAGCGATTGATTATAAGCCAGATCTAATTGTGCTCGATGCTATGATGCCAAAAATTAGCGGCTTCGACGTTCTCGATATCTTGCGTAACACTGGTGAAACGGCCAATATTCGAGTCGTTATGCTAACGGCTCTAAGCCAACCAAAAGACAAAGAGCGCGCCGAGAAACTTGGCGTCGATGAATATCTCGTAAAATCACAAGTAGTCATTGGTGATGTTGTCGAACGCATCAAATTCCACCTTGGCATCAAAGACTACCAGCAACCCGATTTTATTTAGCATAAGCCTATTGACTTTATGGCAAATTTTTGCTATAATCTTTTTATTACAACCTAATGAGTAATCAAACAAAAACATGCCAACTTATGATAAACCCCCTGTTACACATGTAGACCCTGCAATATGGTCGTATACTTCAGCGGCTGCAGAGGTCGCAGATTTACGAAAGAAGATTGAGCGACAGTATGGCAGAAATGTTCGTGAGACCATTGGGCGCGACACGCCTATTGATAGAGGAGTATACGAAGGCACGTACGGTGGCGAAGCGATTGTAGTCGATTCAACGAAAGACGTGATGCTTACTGACGCAACTGGTGAAATTCTCACTCTCATTACAGATCCAGCAGGCCATCCGCAGAAGAATTATGCACTTCATACAGTGTTTAATTACGTTAGGGATAATATGCCATATGACCAAGCAGCGGTAGATGAGATATTCCGTGACTATTGTCAGGGTAGGGATGGCCAAAAGATTGCATTGGATGTATACATTAGACAGCATGCAGGGGTTTGTCGTCACCAGGCGCTGTTTGCTGGCGCTCTCCTCGAGGGGCTAGTAAAGAAAGGGGTGCTTACTGGTGCAGTGAGTGTTGATCGCAATATGGTCAGAACCAAAGGTGACGAGTATGACGGTCATGCGTGGGTTCGATACACCAATAGTAAGGGTACTGTTTTTATTCTTGATGTTGCACAAGGTCGTATTGGTCCACTTGAGGAGTTTATGCAGGAACGTCGTGCTGGTCGAGATAAGATATGGGATTACGCGCGTCCTAGCGACCATGCGGCATTGCGAGCACGCATTGCACTAGAGGCCATGGCTGCAGAAGCACGTTCTAAGACAAGTGGTTCAAGTGTGAAATTTGATAGTGATGGCCTTATCATTGTGCCGGATTCCGTTAAGAACCCCCAAGACAATAGTGACACTGCTGGACTACCATCTCAGCACGAGCGGCCAAAAGTCGATATAGCGCAGTTTAAGAGTAGACGCGCTGGTATTTTACGCTTAATCGAATGGTCTATTGAAAATGCTGGCCATAATGACCCTTCAGCAATGGCCTCGCAGATTGGCCGCGAGATAGACCAGCTTGCCAGTATCCCTGGGCTGACTGATGCTATGAAACAATATTTGAGAAATAATATAGACGTCTGTTTCAAAATAGCAAGAGCAGGTCGTGACTCTCGCTCGCCATACTATCAAAACCAACGATTGGGATTGAAAAAAGTAGCGAATGCCCTCGAGGCTATCCCGATTCCTGACGAAGTCTAAAGATAGCACGTTGTGCAAAAAGGAGCTTCGTTTTTTAGGATGCAAGTGTTATTCGACGCAGACTTGAGTGCGAGGGTGAGTGCGGCCGGTGAATGAGCGTTTTTTGACTTTTTGGAATGATACAACACCGTCTTGAGCAGCGTGGATTGTGAAATTGCTACTGATATAAGTACCAGGACCGGCAACTTTTGTGCTGCCTGTTTGGCGAACCAAAACTTCGCCTGCACTGACTTTTTGACCACCAAAACGCTTGACGCCTAGACGTGCGCCGGCATTGTTGTGGATATTTTTGGATGAACCACCTGCTTTGACGTGTGACATAACACTCCTTTAATTTTGCTATTACAAATCTGTATTATTGTAGCGTAAATAGACTCGAAAAGCAAGGTTATTTCTTGATCAAGATCAATATTTCGCGACCGACGACTTGATTTTCGCGGTTATACAGCAGAGTTTCATCGTATTTTTTGTCATAGCCCAAGCTGTCAAGCTGACCGATCAATGGTAAGTGCGTCCATGAGCCAGTAGTCGAGCGCCAGGCTGGCACAGCGATACAGAGTGGGGTATTGGCGGCAATTTGTGAACCGAGATTAGACAAGAATTTGCTAATGATATGGTTGCAATTGCCAGTCACTTCACGCAATTTGGCAGGTGATGGCGGCGCGCTAAACGGTTGCCCGAGATAAGTTTCACTAGCCACTGCGGTTGGCCGATCGCTCCACTGGTAATTAGTCGCATCGGCTTGCGCAACGGCATAGCGTCGTGCCTGATCGATTTTGAATCGCTGCTCCAGCCACTGTAAATTCTTTTTTGAGTAATCGACCATCTTGTCGCTTAAATCAGTTCCAAAAGCATCGTATCCAAGTAGCAGCGCTTCTTGCAGCACAACGCCAGTGCCGCAAAATGGATCAAGCACAGCCTGATTTTGATGGTGATTTTGACCGACGGCACAATTAACCATTATGCGCGCCAATTTGGGCGGTAACATGCCAACAAAGGCATCGGTATGAGGTCGTGCTTGATCGCGCGCTGCTAGAGCAGTGATATTCTGAGCGCCAATACTTTCGGCTACGATAATTCGTCCATTGAAGCCGCGAACGATCAAAATTTCGGTTCGATTGGCCGACAAACCTAATTTGTTGTGATGGCTAGTGGCGGTATTTAGGGCAGTGTCTTTGTTTGGCACGAGCCGGACGCTGACGCCGCTTGATTTTAATTTTTGCTTAATATTAACGCCGAGTTTTTGCAGTTGATCGGGTCGTAGGGTGCTGTCGTAGGCGCTAATCCCGAGAGTCTGTTTGTGATCGATCGTATGCCATTTACTGAGGTAAAATTGAGTAATTTTTGTACTCAATGTCGACCAATCAGCGCTAGCTAGCTGTAAGACAATACGGCCAGCTTTTTGACTACCGCCAAGTCGTTCGAAATCAAAATCAGGCCAATCAATAACTGCTGACTGCTTGCTGTGACGCTGAACTTTTTGATGGCCATAAAGACACTGGAGTTCGGCGAGACTGATTTCGGGTTGTCGACCAAGGATCGCGATATACATGTAGATAGTATATACTAGATTGAATGAAGTTATCGATGCGGACTTGGGTAAGCTTAGCAACTTTTCTACTGATCATACTCGTGTTGTTTTTTAGCCGTCATGAACTGGTGCGCGCATGGCAGCTCGTTCAGACGATGAATGTTTGGATATTGGTGCTGTTTGTACCGCTCATCTTAGCTAGTTATTTTGCGAGTGGAGAAATGCTGTTTTCGTTTTTGAGACAAAAAGGTCTGATGAAAGATGTGGGTATTTTTACACAGCTACGAATGTCGCTGGAGATGAATTTTGTAAATCACGCACTGCCGAGCGGCGGAATTAGCGGTGTCTCTTATATGACTTGGCGGCTTGGCAAAATGGGGGTAAGTGCTTCTAAGGCGACAACTGGTCAATTAGTTCGATTGGTAGCTGGTTTTGGATCGTTTTTTGTGCTCCTGGCCTTATCTGTGATTGCTATTACCATAGACGGTGATGTTAACCGTTGGATTATTTTGGTAAGCAGTGCATTGGTCAGTACAATGTCGGCGGCGGTGATCGCTTGCATTTACTTCGTACAGAGCCAGCAGCGAACAGTATTGGCGGCAAAATTGGTTACAAAATGGGTTAATCGAGCTGTCAGATTTATCACTCGAAACAAAAAAACGGCATTGCTTGATGGCCAAAAAGTCGAGAATTTTTTTCAGGAAGTTCATCAAGATTATCTCGATATAAAACGCGAAAAACAGCGCTTGTGGCAGCCATTTTTATGGGGTATTGTTTTTGTTAGTATTGATGTGATGATGTTTGTGGTGGCTTTTTGGGCTTTAGGACAGTTCGTCAATCCAGCGCCCGTGCTGCTGGCATATGGTTTGGCATCGATCGCTGGCTTTGTAGTAGCTACACCTGGCGGCAGCGGCGCTTACGAGGCCTTAATGGTGGGCTTTTTGACGGCATCGGGTGTCAATCAGGGTATCGCGATTGCTGGAGTATTGGTTTCGCGCGTCTTGATTCTTCTCGTCATCATAGTGGTCGGCTATGTATTTTATCAACAATCAATTCTGAAATATGGTAAATCAGCCCCTCGAACTTAGTGTTAGCGACTTTTTGGCGTTAACCAATCAAATTCTTGACAATGCATATCCAAGTGTAGCTGTAGTCGGCGAAGTAGCAAGTTTTAAAGTCAATCAAGGCAAGTATGTATTTTTTGATCTGAAGGATGAACGAGGGACGGTTAGCTGTTTTATGACGGTTTACAATTTGCGCCAGCCGATTGAGGATGGCATGCGTTTGATTGTGGTTGCAAACCCCAAATTGACGGCATGGGGCAAGTTTAGTCTAACAGTCAAAGCTTACCGTATGATTGGCGAGGGTGATTTGCAGCGTAGTGCATCACTTTTAGAACAAAAGCTAAAACAAGAGGGTTTATTTGACGACGATCGTAAACGACTTTTGCCAGTGATGCCGAAAAGAGTCGCTGTCATTAGCTCGACCGATGCAGCAGGCTACAAAGATTTCATCAAAATATTAAATGATCGATGGAGCGGTCTGGAGGTTGAGGTGGCGCATGTTCAGGTGCAGGGCATTGGCGCTGCTGATCAAGTCATTCAAGCTCTAAACTACTGCAATCAAATGCCTCGTGAACCAGAAGTTATCGTTATAATAAGAGGCGGAGGCAGTGCTGATGATCTGTCGACATTTAATGACGAACTGCTAGTTAGAGCGATTGCTGCTAGTCGTATACCAGTTTTGACAGGTATTGGCCACGAGGTCGATACAACTCTGGCTGATTTGGCTGCCGATGTAAGAGCGGCCACTCCAAGCAATGCTGCGCAGCTACTGGTGCCAGATAAACGCGATGTAATCGCCAGGCTGTCTACCGATATTCACCGAATTCGGCGTGCCTATCAAGCAATGATCGATAGTCAAATACGCGAGGTTGGTGCTTTGGTCGATCGAATTGACAGTCTGATCGATCAGCGGCTGCAATCGAGTGTAGAGCAGCTAAAGCATATTGAAGGTGTTATGCGTGCATATGACCCGAAGTTGGTGCTAAAACGCGGCTACGCGATTGTGCGCGGTGACCCAGTGGTTGGTGAAAAACTCGAAATATTACGAGAAAAAGATACGATAATAGCGGAGGTAGTCAATGTCAAACAAAGATGAGAGCGATATAAAGCAGAAGATTAGTCAGCTAAGCGAAATGGTGACTTGGTTTGAAGGAGATAGTTTTCAGCTCGAACAGGCGAGTGATAAGTTTCAGGCTGCACAATTATTGGCGCAAGAAATCGAAACTGAACTTTCTAAGATCGGCAATCAGATAAACGTTATTAAGCAGGACTTCAGTAAGCAATAATGGATTTTTGGCTCTGGGCAGGTCTGGCGGTTGTTGTACTTGGAGGGTGGGTAGTTTTTTTCGGCGCTCCATATGTGCCTAGTCGCAAGAGAGAAATTGAGCAGGCGTTTAGCAATCTTTATCGTGTTAGCAGCAGCGACCATCTGGTAGATCTTGGATCAGGTGATGGTGCGGTTTTATGGCAGGCTGCCAAGTGTGGCGCTCGAGCGACAGGCTTTGAGATCAACCCGCTGCTTGTTTTGTTTACGAAAATACGGTTTCGATATAACCCAAATATTCAGGTATTTTTGAGAAATCTTTGGAAGACCGATCTGCCGCAATCGACCACTGTAGTCTATATATTTGGAGAGTCCAGAAGTCTAAAAAAGCTACCACAATGGATTGAAAAACAGATGAAACAGCGTCGTGAAGCGCTGTATGTCGTCAGCTATGGCTTTGAGATACCAGGCTTGCAGCCGATTCGCAAAGATCGTTCATATTTGCTTTATCAGATCGAACCTTTGCAGACCTAAAGCATATGCGCTATCATAGACTTATGAGTTTTAAGCAAAATAATCAGTATGGCGGAATTAGCGTCAGCATCGTTGTTATTATTATCTTAGGGCTGCTGCTAGCGGGAACGGGCGGTTTCGCGCTTTGGCTCTTTGGCCAATACACTGAGCAGAGTCAAACAATCGAGGAGCGTATCGAGTCTGAAAAGAGCACGGCTGTCAATGAGCGCGCCAAAGAAGATGAAGCAAAGTATCTAGAGCTAAGCAAACAGCCGTTCCTGAACTACACCGGACCAGATGAGTATGGACGAGTTACATTCGATTATCCGCGCAACTGGGATCTCTATGTTGATAGTGATGGACTCGATCGCAAAGCTTTGAAGCTTTATCTCAATCCTGGTTTTGTGCCACCTGTTAGTGATATTCGTAATCGATTTGCAATCCGTGTCAAAGTAGAACAAGGCAGCGTTGATGAATATCTGCAAACTTTCAAAAATCAGATTACAAAAGGTACGGTTAAAACATCGGCTGTGACGATCAACAAACACGACGCAACTCGCATCGATGGTGAAGTAGCCAAAGACATTCGTGGTTCGGTGGTCGTGTTTAAGGTCGATGACAATATCTTGACTGTTCAAACCGATGCCGATACTTTTAAGAGCGATTTTGACAAACTGATTGCTACAATCGACTTCAAGTAGCCAGCGCTAAATGCTACACTAAATACATGCAAGAGGGTAATCAGCCGTACGGTTTGGTGGGCGGCGATGATGGATTGTTGATGCCATCATTTGTTTCTGCCGCACACGAGTTGAAAAACCCAATGGTTTTAGTGCGGCAGTTGGCACTGGAATTAGAGACAAATGAACAGCTAGCCAATCACGATATTCAGGAGATTGCTGAACGTATCCGACTAACTTCAGAAAGATCGCTACGGTTGACCCAAGATCTTACACAGTCACAGCGCCTAGATGATATGTTGTTCAATCTTGAGCCAATCCATCCTATCGCTATTTGTGAAGATATTGTTCACGAGCTAACGCCGCTCATGCGCGCGCGCGGCCGCTTGATCGAGGTACCAAATCGTAAGCGTTCGCCATTAATTATTGCCAACCGCGACTTGCTACGACGTATTTTGATCAACTTTGCCGACAATGCCCTCCAATCAACGACTAGCAACGAGCCATTAAAGTTTATGATGCGTACCTCACGCACTGATGGTGCAGTATCGATTATGATGCGTGATTATGGCCCCGGTGTGTCTACTGATGTTTGGAAGCGATTATCGGGTTCGATCAATCACAAGCAAGCAATTGCCAGGCGGCCAAACAGCAGTGGTCTGGGACTTTACATTAGTCGACAATTTGCTGAAGCGATGAATGGCACGGTTGGTGTTACTCGTCATCATGATGGTGCATCGTTTTTTGTGAGACTGCCGTTATCGACGCAAATGAGGCTACTTTGACGAACGTACTCATAGTCGAGGACGATGATTGGCTTGCTGAACTCTGGCAGAAAACTTTGAAAAGCAATCAATTTGAAGTCAAAAAGGTAACTAATGCCATCGATGCCATAAATAGCATCGATCAGCATGTGCCAGATGTTTTGATTCTTGATATGATGCTACCAGGAACAAATGCCATGACCCTAATCCATGAGCTGGTATCTCATGAAGATACTCAAAAGATTGCTGTAATCGTTTGCTCTAGCTTGCCCGTTAATAAACTCGAAAGCCTAAAGCACTACGGCGTGATGGCAGTACTCGATAAATCAACTATGAGCAGCAGCGACCTAATTTACTGGATAAATAAGGCCAATCATGCATAAAAATCAGTCGATTCGCACCAAATCAATCGTTTTAAAGCGAGTCAATTATGGCGAAGCCGATCGTATCCTGACGCTACTAACACAAGTTGGACAAATTTCGGCAATTGCACGCGGTGTGCGGCGCGAAAAAAGTAAGCTAGCAGGCGGTATCGAACTTTTTGGTGTCAGTGACATTACCTTGCAAGCACCCAAGACGGGTACACTGTATACGATAACGTCTTCGCGGCTTGAAAAATTTTATAGTCAAATTGTGAATGATCTTGAGCGTTTGGAACTGGGCTACATGGCCATTAAGTTGATTGCCAAATCTAGCGCCGATAGCAACGAACCAGTTTGGTTTCAGCTGCTGCGCGACGCATTTGCTGGTCTCAATGATCAGCAAATAAACCGCGATCTTATCGAAATATGGTTGCTGCTGAATATTGCAAAATATACTGGTTATGAGATAAATCTTGAACGAGATTGTCAAGATAATGATCTAAAATCTGACCTTAAGTACGTTTATGATATAAATGAACGCGGTTTGAGACAGGATGCAAATGGTTCCGTAACGGCAGATCACATTAAATTTTTACGGGTCATTAATTTAGCAAGTCTTAAGACGGCGGCTCAAGTGGGCGGAGTTGCAAAGATTATGCCGCAGTGTTTGACTGTGGCTCGAGAGCATGCCGCAGTCTATTAAAATGCTCAGCGAACCATTCTTTTGCGCTAGCAGGTGAGTTATGTAGCAATAGGGCAAACGAGATCATTGCTAGCTTGCGGTCAATTTCGATGACGACCAAAATATTGGCGTCAGAAGCTGCAGGCACTAATTCTTCCGTGAATAATTGCAGTGCCACACCGATTCTGCCTATTGCTAGTGCGTGCTGATCATTGCGTTCAAAATTAAGGGCTGAGTTGATATGAGTCTCAATGTCCTTGATACAAAATTGAACAGCCGAGTTCGGTGCTCGCGGCAGCAAGATGTCGTCAGGTATCTTGTGAGCCATAATTGATGTATAATATCAATCAATATGACGAATGTAAAATTAGAAGATATTGTTAGCTTGGCAAAACGGCGCGGCTTTGTTTATCCAGGCTCAGAAATATATGGCGGTGAAGCAGGTCTTTTTGACTTTGGCCCTTATGGCGTTGAGTTGCTCGGTAATATCAAGCGGGCGTGGTGGCGTAGCAATGTGACTTTGCGCGAGGATTATGTTGGCATCGATAGCGCTATGTTCAAAAATCCTCGTGTCTGGGAGGCGTCTGGTCATACGAGCGGTTTTGCAGATCCTTTGGCTGAGTGTCGCAACTGTCATACACGTATTCGCGTTGACAAAGAACTAGGTGCAATTGGCGTATTTGCCGATGAGAAAATGAGCGAAGAAGAACTCAATCGAATTTTTGATGAAAATCGCGATAAGATCAAATGCCCAACTTGTGGTAAAAAAGATTTCACTGAGGCAAAAGCATTTAATTTGCTTGTAAAAAGTAATTTGGGTGATTTTACGGGTAAAGATGAGCGGCCAGTTTATCTTCCTGGTGAGGCTTGCCAAGGTATTTATCTTAATTTCAAAAATGTGGTTGATACAACGCGCATGAAAGTACCATTCGGTATTGCTCAGATTGGTAAAGCTTTTCGCAACGAAATTTCGCCGCGCAATTTTTTGTTTCGGACGCGCGAGATGGAGCAAGCAGATACACAATTTTTTGTTCGACCACACCAAAATAAGCAAGCCTATGATGAGATTAAGCAGCGACGCTGGGATTGGTATATCAACGAACTTGGCATCAAGCCTGAAAATTTGCGCTGGCATCAACATGAAAATCTAGTTTTTTATGCCAGTGATGCCTGGGACATCGAGTACAATTTTCCTTCGCTCGGTTATGACGAACTTGAAGGCATTCACGACCGCACTGACTACGATTTGTCGCAACACGCCAAGTTTAGCGGTAAAGATTTGAGCTACCAAGAGCCAGGTAGTAGCGAAAAATACATACCTTGGATTTTAGAGACATCGGTCGGTCTTGGGCGAATGTTCATGGCCGTCTTGAGTGATGCTTACTGTGTAGAAACGCTTGATGGCGGCGAAACACGTACAGTCTTGAAGCTAAAGCCAGAACTTGCATCTGTCCGTTACGCTGTTTTTCCGCTACTAAAAAATAAACCCGAATTAGTCGCCAAAGCTCGTCAAGTTTTTGAGCAGTTGAGCCAAAAATTTGTTTGTGAGTGGGACGACAACGGTAATATCGGTAAGCGTTATCGACGTCAAGATGAGATCGGTACACCAAACTGCATTGTGATTGATTTTGAGACACTCGAAGACGGCACTGTCACTATTCGTGACCGCGATACCACTGAGCAAAAACGGATTATGCTTAGTGAAATACTGTGATGGAGCTAGCGAATGAAACTACTTCTAACATCTAGCGGCTTGTCGAAGCGCAAGATGGGCCAGGCCTTACAGAGCTTAGCTGCTAAGCCCGCTAGCGAATGCAAAATTGGCTTTATTCCAACGGCCGCTAATGTTGAGCCATATAACAAAGATTGGTTGATTGGCCAATTTTTGCAGCTGCAAAGATACGGTTTTTATCAGATCGATATTGTTGATATTAGTGCTGATGGCGTTGATTGGCGGAGTCGTCTGGCCGATGCTGATATTTTGTGGGTGAGCGGCGGCAACACTTTTCATTTGCTTGACCAAATGCGCAAAACTGGTTTTGACGATTGGCTTGTCGATAACTTAAAAGACAAGATCTATGTTGGCGGCAGTGCTAGCTCGATAGTTGTGACACCAAGTATTAGGATTGCTGAGCCAATTGATCAAAACCTAGTTGGCCTCAAAGACATGACTGGCCTAGGTTTAGTCGATTTTGAGATCAATGTTCATTGCAACGAAGCGAGTATCTTGGCAACCGAACAATACGCAAGAACCAGACAAAATGGCGTCTATGCTTTGGATGATCTCAGTGCCGTGATGGTTACTGACGATCAAGTTACAGTGATTTCTGATGGCAGCTGGCGCTACTTTAAACCAGTTTAATTGTCGCGCGTCAGTGGCTTAGCTAGTCGCCACATCATGTCGAATATGGCTCTTTGCTGTTGAGCAAATTTTTGGTTGTAAATCTCAACACCAAAGATATCATCATTTTGGTAGCTCAGTAGACCAACTACAGTATCGTAAATGTAAGTCTCAAATTCAATCGAAAAAATAGTTGGATCGATGTAACGAACCTGATTGCGAGTTGAATCAATACCTGGTTCGCTAAGTCGACTAGGGTTATTTGTTAGGTCGTAGCTAGTCAGTTGCTTAGCCTGGAAGTGCTGTCGCATTCGTTCGGCGAAATGTTTGCCTAAATGCTTATCTAATCCAGCCAATTCAAAAACTCGAAATTCGCTGGATGCTTTTGATAAATTAAAATTCATTTGTTTTAGTCCATCAATACCGCGATACTCGATTATCTTGCTCGACTGTGGATTTTGATTGGCCAGCTGCTGGAGAGTACTTTTAACGGCAGGCAAGTTGGCTCGTAGATTTGCTACACGTTGCTCGCGCTCATTCAGCAAAAATTCGATACTTGTAACTGGCAAGGCTTCGTAGGTGGTACCATAATGGCGCTCGTGTATCGCGACTAACTGTTTGTTAACCAGGTCTTCTAGCAGGGGATAAAGTTTTGTGCGACCGCTGCCAATACCTTTGCTGAGCTGCAAAACACTAGATGATCCATTTTCGAGTAGATAAATGTATAGATAGGTTTGTTCTTCATTGACATCAAGATGTTTGAAGTATGCGACAAGTTTTTGTAATAGTGGTTTTTGCACATTCATTACTTTATACTATCACAAAGATGTCTGTATTTCCAGACAACTTTTCGACAAGTCGAAACATCTGAGCTAAAATTACCATTACGAAAGGTGATTAGAGTGAGCATCAATTTTTATTTAGGTTTAATTGCAGCGTTTTTGGGAGTAGTTGGCTACATACCATATTTTAGAGACATTATGCGCGGCGGCACAAAGCCACATGCTTTTACTTGGGGGATATGGGGCTTGATGACGATGGTAATTTACTTTGCTCAGGCAGGCAATAATGGTAGTGCTGGCTCGTGGGTTACATTGATAACGGGTTTGGCATGTTTTGTAGTTGCTTATCTGGGGTGGAAAAAAGGCCGTGATAATATTATTCGCCAGGATTGGTACTTGCTTGCGGCAGCGGTGATAGGTGCAGCCTTGTGGCCCATCACAAGTGACCCCATATGGTCAGTGCTCCTAATCACAGTGATTGATGCCGTAGCATATGTTCCCACGATTCGTAAGACTTATAATAACCCGCACCAAGAAAGCCTTAGCATATACTATGTTACGGTGATTAAGTTTGCGATCGGCGTAGTGGCGCTGGATAATATATCGCTAACAACCGCGCTTTATCCAATATCGATTGTTATCATGGACTCGCTTTTTATAATTATGACGCTAAAAAGACGTAAGAGCTACAAGCTACTTGCCGCTACCGAATAAGCCGCCGAGTGCGTTTTTGGCATCATCAAATAGTTTGCCAAAATCGAAGTTTTGCAGGTCATCGACGCTAACCTTGCCGTCGTCATTGCGGTCGGCCATGTCTTGGAGTTGCTGGAAATTTTCTTCAGGTAATTTGTCTTTTAGCTCTTGAAGTTGGTCCATCGATACTTTACCAGCTTCATCGGCTTTAGCTTTGATGTCGTCTAATAAACTCATAAATACTCCTTACTTATGGATCTATTATAGCAGCTAGCTAATCAAACAAGTTATAATGTCTAAATGAGTCAAAATTTTCGATCCTATGCTGATATTGAGACGGCACTGAGGCCATATTCGGAGCGCGTACCTCTGACAAAGGGCAAAAATGGCATCACAATTGATCGGACTTTAGAGCTAGCTCGCTATGTCGGCAATCCAGAAAGTAGGTTGTCGGTGGTTCATGTGGCTGGAACTAGCGGCAAGACGACGACTAGCTATTACACGGCGGCACTTCTGGCAGCTACGGGCAAGAGAGTTGGTTTGACGGTTTCGCCGCATATCGCATCGATTGGTGAGCGAGTGCAGATTGATGGTCAGCTGCTCGATGAAGCCAAACTTTGTCAGTATTTTGATGAGTATATCGCGCTAGTCGAAGCATCAAAGCTTGAGCCGACTTATTTTGAATTTATGATGGTTTTCGCGCTTTGGGTTTTTGATCGAGAGAAAGTCGATTATGCAGTTGTCGAGACAGGATTTGGCGGTCTGTTCGACAGTAGCAATATTTGTCGACGGCAAGATAAGGTTTGCATAATCACCGACATTGGGCTTGATCATGTGGCGATACTTGGTTCGACACTAGGCGAAATTTCGGCGCAAAAAGCGGGAATTATTGCTGAGCAAAACGCGGTATTTATGTACGAGCAGTCAAGCGCTGTGATGCAACCTGTTCTAGCGGCAGCCGAAAAATTTCAGGCCGAGTTACATATGATTCCAAACCGGCACTTTAAGACCTATTTTGAACGTAATTTTAACCTAGCGTTTCAGGCTTGTGACTACATCGTACAGCGCGATAGTCTAAGAAAAATAACCGAAGCTCAACAAAAATCGGCAGCCAAGACTCATGTTCCGGGTCGACTTGAAAAGATCCGTATTGGCGCCACGACGATAGTTTTAGACGGTGCGCATAATGCTCAGAAGCTCGGTGAGCTTTATCGTACCCTCGATAATATTTTTGGTGAGCAAAAATGGCCGACGCTACTGGCGATGAAGTCCGATAAAAACATTGCTGAAATTACGTCGTTGATAGCCGATCACGCAAGTTTGCTGGTTTTTTCGGAGTTCCAGCACGGACAGGATATGCCAGCGCATTCAGTTGCTGCTAGTGATCTGGAGAAGTTGTTTATCAATGAAGATGTCCAAAAAGATATTTCAATGCCGCTATCGAAAGCGTGTGATGAAATGCTGAGGAGCAAACATCCAATGATTCTAGTAACCGGTTCATTTTATGCTGTTGCCGAACTGCGTACATGGCTGATCCGTGAAAGACACGGTATAGTAGAGTTATGAGAATATTTTTTACTGATGGCAGCGCTAGTCCAAATCCAGGACCAGGTGGCTATGCTGTAATCGAAAATGGTCAGCCTGTTGCACTCGGCAGCGAAGATGGTGATACGACCAATATACGCATGGAGGGCAGGGCACTGATCGCTGCGATGGAA
>CAZNEX010000005.1:0-19221 GCA_964572775.1 uncultured Candidatus Saccharibacteria bacterium | reverse complement strand
GCGTGATTTTCAATGCCAAATATACACTGATAGCGAGTTTTGGATCAAAACACTGACCGAATGGGCGCCAAACTGGCAAAAAAACGGCTGGACCAAAAAAGGCGGTATCAAAAATCTCGATCTTGTGCGCCAAGCCTATGACCTATACAACGATTCGCTAGCCGAACTAATCTGGGTACGCGGACACGCCGGACACGATGGCAATGAACTAGCCGATGAATGGGCCAATAAGGCGCGTGAGGGAGCGAGACTTTAACGCATATGCTTGACAGCCAGTAAGTTGTAGCTATCTGAAAAGTCTTAACGAGTTGGAAAGAATGTTCACTAACGAAACAATAACGGTCGTCTGTCTTAATAAAGACGCACAATAGCACTGTATAATAAAGAGCATGAACCAACAACTTGCACTAGAAATACTGCTGTCAGGCGAGAGTGCGCTTTTGACCGGTCCGGCTGGATCGGGCAAGACTTATGTCCTTAATCAATTTATACGCATTGCCAAACATGAGGGTAAGCATGTTTCAGTGACGGCGACTACGGGTCTGGCGGCAACTCATCTTGGCGGCACGACAATCCATGCCTGGAGCGGCATTGGCGTTCACGATAGTTTGCCGCATAAATTTACCGAACAAATTTCAAAAGGTCGACGCGAAATTATCGAAAAAACTGATATTTTGGTGATCGATGAGATCAGTATGTTGCATGACTACAGGCTCGATATGGTCGACGAAGTTTGTCGTATGGTGCGTAAAAAACCTGATTTGCCATTTGGCGGTATACAAGTAGTGATGAGCGGCGATTTTTTTCAGCTGCCACCGATCAATCGACGTGATTCGGGGCATAATGGCGGCTTTGTCGTACATTCAAACGTCTGGCGAGAAATGGAACCGACAATCCTTTATCTTAACGAACAACACCGTCAAAATGACGATCTTTTGCAAGATATTTTGAACAGTATGCGGAGTGGTGATATTCGTCGGCATCACGCCGAGAAACTGTTGGAACGTACCGAAGCTTATCCCGATGACGATATTGTCATGACTGAGCTACATACGATGAATGTTGATGTTGATCGCATCAACAATCAGCGTTTGCATCTTCTTGACGGTGACCTTGTGAGCTATCAGTCGACCAGTACCGGAGCTGCAAATTACGTGGAAAATCTAGCTCGCTCAGTATTGGCGCCGCAACTGCTTGAAGTCAAACGCGGAGCACTTGTCATGGCAGTACGCAACGACCAAAATAAGCGGTTCGTGAATGGTTCGATTGGTGAAATCGTGGCTTTTGAGCCAGTGACAGATTATCCAATTGTCAGTTTTCAAAATGGCAGAGAAGTAACAGTTGCGCCAGAGACATGGGAGCTTCGTGATGGTGACAAAAAACGTGCATCGATCACGCAAGTGCCACTGCGCCTGGCCTACGCGATCACTGTCCATAAGTCGCAGGGCATGACGCTCGATAGTGCCCGAATGGATCTGAGGAAAGCCTTCGTTGAGGGTATGGGCTACGTCGCGCTCAGTCGTGTTCGATCACTTGAGACATTGTTTTTGCATGGTATTAATCGCAAAGCTCTTGAAGTTAGCCAAGAGGCTAGGTCTATCGATAGCTGGTTGCGCGATAAATCAGATGTAGCTAAGACAAAGTTCGAATATTTACTGGAATCTGCCAAAAAACGTCAGCAAAAACCCGTCGAAAAATCGGTAAGCAAACAATCATGGACTGACAAAATTGCCAAAATGCGCCAGACTCACCCAAATGCATATAAACCATGGCTAGACAGCGATGACGATATCTTAAAAATGGGCTTTCAGCAGGGTGAGACAATTGCCGATCTAGCGAAAAAATTGGGTCGTCATGAAGGCAGCATCAAGATGCGTCTTCAAAAACATTTTGGGGAAGATGTTGCACCGTAGACTAATTATAGTTGACAAAGTATAGAGCTATATGTTATAATATATAGATGAATTCTAGTATCGATTCGTTTCGTCCTAAAATTGTTGAAACTGCTCGGTCTTTATTAGGTAAAAGGTTCATAGCTTTACCTGACGGGACAATAGGAAATGATCCTACAAAGATAACACGGGGAACAGATCCTCGAGTAGGTTTTGACTGTTCTGGGCTGGCGCTCCGTTGCATATGGGATGGTTTAAGCATTACAAATCCAATAGCTGAGTGGCCAATCGGTATGCGCACCAGTCAAGGTATGGCTGATGCGATTTATGGGGAAAGAGCAGATATACCTATGTTAGATCCAAAGATGGTTTTGCCGGGAGATCTAATCGCTTGGATGGAATCGGGTATCAAGGTTTTTCACTGTGCCGTTGCCACTGGAGTCGCGGACTCAGACGGTTCTATCCAATATATTCATTCGACTATTGGTAGTGGAACTGGTGAAAACAACTCGGTGCAGGCGGATACTTTGAAACCAAACGGCTGGTCATATCCAGTACATTTGCCGTTAGGGAAACTTGCATGTGCTGCAAGACTGAGTAAGTTTTTGCTAAACTAGACTAATGAACGAAAACAACCACCAACCAACCGATATTTTTCACTGGGCGAATATGGCTGATCGCGACAAAGATAGCCTGACGATCGATCTATTTTTATTTACCAAAGGCTACACTGTTTATGCTACAAAATATGACGATACGCTCAAGCAGCAATTAAAAGTATTGTTTTTGTATGATATGGTGGCAGGCGTTCAGACTGGTGCTGCTAGCGGTCTGGCTGTGCGCGACCTGGATTTTATTGATCGGCCAGACAATGTTTTGTTGCGAACATCATTAGAAAAAGTTGAGCACGCCCAAGAAGTTATCGAGCAAGTGGCTTATGGCGAAGAAACACTGGAAGTTTTTAACGAAAATGATCACGAATTTAAGAAAATCAAAGGTATGGTGGCGCGTTTTACGCCAAAGAAAGTCGGCGACGAGGAGCCAAAACCTTTTTTTGTGATCAAGCTGCTGAGCGCTTCTCAGGTGATGTTGGGATCGAGCGCTTGGCTATTTCGCGGCAATAGTTTTGGTCAATTTGAAGCCGAGGCTGGCTTGAAGGTTACTCCCGATAACCAGGTTATGATTATCGACAACGACATATTTGTTTTTAGCGAGAGTAAATTCGAGCGGCTTTTTGGTTATTCTGCTAAAAAATATGCAGTTGCTGAAGAAAAGATCAAAGAAATATTGGCAAACTTTAAGCTAAGTCTACCAGATGGAATGACGCTAGAAGATATGGTGCGCGACAATAAAGCGCTGATCAATAAGCTGCAAACTGTTGATCCAGCCGCGGTCACCCAAGAAGCACTGATGCAACAAGCCGACGATATGGAGCTAGAGCTTATGCTTGACGAGGCTGGCAACTCGATAATTTTGATGGATTCAAAAGATGCTACTAAATTTGTTCAGCTGCTTAGCGATGACTACATGAAAAGCGAAATGACAGGTATTAAATATCTGGTAAAAAGTAAAAAGCCATTGAACGATGACGCTAAAAATGATGATCCATTGCTGAAATTGGCTGAGCGCTAGGTGGATGTTATACTAGGCAATATCTATGACGAAAACTAAATTACGTTTTCCAAAGAAATTTATGTGGGGGGCTAGTGTTAGTGCTCATCAGGTTGAAGGAAAAAACAATAACCAGTGGAGCGTTTGGGAGCTTGAAAATGCCAAGAGTTTAGCCGCTCAGGCTAGCTATCAGTATGGCGATCTTGAAAACTGGCCAGTATTTGCTGGTCAAGCGAAGCGTCCTGAAAATTACGTTTCAGGTTTGGCAAGCGGTCACTTGACGCACTATGAACAGGATTTCGATCACTTAAAAAAACTAAATTTAAATAGCTTTCGTTTTAGTATAGAATGGTCGCGGCTGGAGCCAGAAGAAAGTGTTTGGAGTATTGAAGCGATCGAGCATTATCGTAAATATTTTGCTAGTCTCACCAAGCGAAATATTACGCCGATCGTGACGTTGTTTCATTTTAGCCTGCCAGTTTGGTTTGCCGAAAAAGGCGGTTTTGCTAACAAAAGTAACATCGCTTTTTTTACACGTTTTGTCGAAAAAGTGATTGACGAATTTGGCCGCGACATGAAATGGATTATCACCATAAATGAACCTGAAGTTTATGTCGGAGAAAGTTATTTTTTTGGTCATTGGCCACCAGCAATTCGCAGTAAGTGGCAGACATTTCGGGTCCATCAAAATCTTTTGACGGCTCATAAGCGGGCTGCCAAGATAATTCACGGTAAGAATCGACGCTTCAAGGTCAGCATGGCCTACAATATCGCTCATATTTATGCTGGCGATAACGCTAAACTTAGTCAGACAAGTGCTTGGCTATTTGAAAAATTTAGTCTGTACACATTGTGGCGTAGCCGCAAGCATATTGATTTTATTGGTCTGAACTATTATTTTTCGGACCGCATCTACGGCTACCGTATTCATAATCCAAATCAACACCAAAGCGATCTCGGCTGGGACATGCAACCCGACAATCTGCAGCATGTTCTTGAGTACCTAAACGAAACATTTCATCTGCCGATTATCATCACCGAAAATGGTCTAGCTGATGCCACCGATCAGCAAAGACAGTGGTGGTTAACGCGCACGATTCAAGCCATGCATCAAGCAATCGACAAGGATGTCGAGTTGCTCGGCTATATGCATTGGAGTTTACTCGATAATTTTGAATGGGATAAGGGTCGTTGGCCACGTTTTGGTCTTTTGGCCGTAGATTATGCAACCATGGAACGGACGCCACGTCCAAGTGCACTGGCTCTAGCAAGACTAATAAAAAGACTGGAAGTGGGTAAGTAATGACAGCGCACGATGCGATCAAAGATAAGAAAATTGTTGTTATTGGCGGTGGGACTGGTAATTACACGGTGCTAAGCGCACTGCGAACGACTGGAGCACATCTAACGGCGATCGTTGCAATGTCTGACGACGGCGGCAGCACAGGTGTCTTACGTGACGAATTAGGCGTCTTGCCGCCAGGAGATGTTCGACAGTGCTTGGTGGCGCTTAGTAATTCGCCAAAACTGCGCGACCTCTTTCAGTACCGATTTGAAGAAGGGACATTTGGCGGACATTCGGTCGGTAATATTTTGCTGACCGCTTTAGAAAAGATCTCAGATAACTTTGTCGATGCAATCGAAACAGCTAGCGAGGTACTCAATGTCAGAGGCAAAGTCGTGCCAGCAACTCTCGACAATGTTCGGCTAAAGATGGCCTGGCCAGACAAAAGAGCCATTTTGCACGGTGAACACGTGATTGATGCTGAAAATTTTGAGCATGATCCTCGCAATGCAATCTTGTCACTTGAGCCAGATCCTGTTGTTAACCCCGATGCGATTCAGGCCATCAACAATGCCGATCTGGTAGTGATCGCACCTGGTGGTTTATATACTTCCTTAGCACCAACTCTGGTAATAGAAGGTGTCGGTCGAGCGCTTCAGAGCACTCCCGCTAAAGTGCTCTATGTTTGTAATTTAGTGACGGTTGAAGGGCAGACAAATAATTTTTCGGTAGCCGACCATATCAGTGAAATCGAGCGTTTTGCCAAAAATCAATGCATAGATGCTGTTTTGTTCAACACAGCCCAACCAGAGGCGGCCTTATTGTCGTTATACAATGAGGAGCATGCAGAACTTGTCGAGAATAAGGGTGATATGAATCCAAAAGTTAAGCTTATACCAGCCGACTTACTCGGAAGGCCAGCCGCTGCTAGTAAAGTTGAAGCTAGTGCTGTGACACGGTCGTTAATTCGTCATGACCTGCAAGCACTAAAAATGGCGATAACAATTTACCTGAGCGAGAATGGACAAGTAGATGGTTAGTGAAGCTAGTTATGGAAATGAGAATGAGGTGACGGTAGTAAACGAGAGATTGGTCGCAGAAGTCAAAGAAAAGATTGGTGATATCAATCATGAGACGCTCTTTTTTGTGGACGTTGATCGAACACTGCTAAAAAGTGACGCTTTTGCAATCAGGCTTGCTTTTAGTCTGTGTGAAAGAGAAATCATAACTCAGGAGCAGTGTCGGAGCATCATATCAACGCTGGCAGGCGACACGCGCGGACAAGCATTTGGCGTAATTGAAGGCATCGATGCAGACAAGCTACCAGATCCACAAGTATTAGCGGTCGAGCTGGCAAGTGCTGATGATGCAACAGATCTCATCGATCCAGATACGGTCAGACTATTTGAGGCGATGCAAGCTAAACATGCCCAATTCCTTTTGCTGACCGCTGGTAACGAACGGTGGTATCAGGAACTAAAAGCCAGATTCGTGAGGGAAGTGTATAAGAAACTTAGCATAAGCTACACCGAACTGCCATTTATGATTATCGGAACAAAACGACACAACAACGGATCGAGCGAAGATATTCTCAAGCCTCAAGTCGTGGCTGATTTGATGCAAAATGGGGCAGCAGGTGCGCCTGATGTAGTGTTAAGTATTGGGGTTGATGGTATAGAATTTGAAGCTGACAAGCAGGCGGTAATAATTGATGACCGACCTGCTCATACAGCTGTTGACAGTCGGTCACATCCAATAATCACGGGCATAACAGTGGCGGCTCATACCAAAAACGGACTTGATACAAAAGAGGGTACCTTGCCACAGCTGAGTCACATTGTTTATGCTATAAGCTAGTATTGACAAATCATCAAATCTGTGCTAATATGAAAATATGAACACACAAAACCAAAATACTACAGAAAACATCGCCGCACTCAAAAATGACTTTATAGCTGCTGTCTTGACAGTTTCGCTATTTGTTAATCTAACCACTTTTGTGACATGGTTAGCTTTTAGCTTGAGCTAGGTCAATGCACTATAAAAATGTCCGTTTATCCACAAAACTGTGGATAAACGGACATTTTAGTTGTTTTATCAAAAAAGTACTTGCAAGTGGGTAATGGTGGGTAGTATAGTAGGCTCAGTGGAAAAAAGTGGGTAACACCATCACACAAAAACCACTAAAACAAAATTAACAATCTATTGCACGCAGGAAGGAACTAGCATCGCATGGATTATTTCTCAAGGAAGCTCGACGACAAGCGTCGATTGACGATGCCGACAGAGCTACGCGAGGAATTTGCCAGTGGTATAGTGATTACCCGCGGTTTTGGCGACTACTTGCACATGTACCCACGTCGCGTGTGGGAACAAGATGTCGAGCCAGCGTTACAGGGCAGCATTCTGGATGAAAAGATTGCTGACTTAAATGTGCGCTTTCGACGCGGCAAGTTTGAAGCTGAACTCGATGACAAGCAGGGAAGGGTCACAATTGACCAAGATTTGCTTGAATATGCGAAAATTAGCAAGGAGATTGCAGCAGTAAGAGCCGGACGTTATTGGCGTCTGATGCCACCAGGCCACCCCGATCTTTAGGGTTGCTAACTGTACTTTAACAATTTGTGCGTAATCGATATCTTCGAGATCAGCCATCTGGCAGTGAGGCAAGTGGTCTTGCAGCATCACTATAAAAAAGCTGTTGCACCTTCCTCAAAAAACACCTCCCAAACTCCACCTCACACATAAGTCTCTCAATCAAAATCTAATCGGACAACATGAGTTTCACAGAAATTCCCGTCGGCGATTTTGATCACTTATACAAAAACAAAAACAACTACAAAAACAAAAACCGTTTCACTGTCAGTTTGGTGATCTCGAAAAAGCATCTTATATCGCTACTATTTTGGTAGATGGTATAATATGCGTATATGAGAATTGACGATAAAAAATCTAATACCGAATTTTCGGCTCAAGATATATCGTCAAACGATAATCCACCACAACATATACCGGTATTGCTTGATGCTTCTCTAAGACTAATGAGCCCAAAGTCTAATGATCGATATCTCGATCTGACAGCTGGGCTCGGCGGCCACGCGAGAGCATTTTTGTCTTCTACCGGCTCATATAAGACCGCTTGTCTGGTCGATCGCGACAGTAGTGCAATTGCTTCTTTGAATGACCTAGCTAAAATGGGTACAAGACTAATCCATAGCGATTTCTTGCAGGCAATTAATCAACTGAAGCAGGAACAGCAGACCTTCGATCTTATAATGGTTGACCTGGGGGTGTCGTCACCGCAACTTGATAAGCCAGAAAGAGGTTTTTCATTTATGCGCGATGGTCCGCTAGATATGCGAATGGATCAGACAAGTTCATTGACTGCCGCAGAATTTATCAATTCTAGCAGCCACGAGCAGTTAGTCCATGTGATCGTCGAGTATGGGGAAGAGCCAATTGCAAGGGCGCGCCGTTATGCTAAAGCAATCGGTGAGGCTCGGCCTTTATCAAGTACCGCGCAACTTGCGAAGATAATCGCAGACGCACATGTTGGCGGATGGCAGCGAATCCATCCGGCCACACGTACATTTCAAGCAATCCGAATAGCGATCAATCAAGAGCTTAGTCAGATTGAAGCTGCCTTACCGATTTTGCCAAGTTTACTTAACAGTGGCGGTCGGCTAGGGATCATCAGTTTTCACAGTCTTGAAGATCGTTTGGTAAAACAGTTCTTTAACGATCAAGCCAAATCAGGCTACGAAGCAGAACTGGCAATAGTTACCAAAAAACCTATTTCGGGTACCGAAGATGTTCACAATCTGCGCGCACGAAGTGCAAAACTCCGTGTCGCTGTGAAAAAATAAAAAAAAGAAAGGATGTGCATTATGCCAGTCCAAATCAAAGTACAAAACCAGTCGCAAGAAATGACGGTCAAAGTACGCTTTAAATAAGCTGTGAAATTGCGTCCCGCTAAAAAACGAGCGGGGCGCTTTATCACGTATTAAATACTAACTAAAACAAAAAAGATCCACCACAATGCCAAATCGTCGCAACCAATCAATGCGTACTTTTCAATCGTCACGCATGAACCGAAACTATAACAATGTAAGCTATGTATCGGCGGTCAAACTCGGTCCTGTAACGCATACAGTACTTGTAGCACTTATGATCACAGTACTTGGTTTGATATACTTAACACAGGCTACCAAAGCGACTGGCTATGACTACGCAGCACAAGAAATTGATACGAAGATTGCCGAGTTAGCAAGTCAAAAGAGTAGCCTAGAAGTTGAAAATGCTAAGTTGACTGCGCTTAAGTCGGCTCAAAATAGTTCCGTTGCCGCCAATATGGTCGCGCCAAGCGATGTTCAATATTTGCCGCAATAGCTGACTAGCCCTTGAATTATTATGCAAGCATATACCAATAAGAGAATTCGCGTACTTGCTATCATTGTGTTTGTTGCAGTGATATTGTTTGTAATTCGACTCTTTTATATCCAGATCGTTCGACACGATTATTATGCGCTGCAAGCCAACAGTGAGCAGATGAGACAATGGATTTTGCCGGCTGTAAGAGGCGAGATATACTCATTAGACCGCGGTAAACCGCAAAAACTAGTCTTAAATGAAACTGTTTTTACGGTGTGGGCCGACCCGAAAGTGGTCGCAGAACCAGACAAAATCATAGATGTTCTCAAACGAGTTGCCGGCGGTAATTTGCGCTCCAATGCTGCTGATTTACTCAAAAAAACCGATACGCGCTATCAGATACTAGCTACAAAGGTATCATCGCGGCAAGCTCAGTTAATCAAAAAGGAAAAGCTCTACGGTCTTGGCTTTGAGAGAGGCGAACAGCGCGTTTATCCCGAAGGGGAGTTAGCTAGCCAGGTTTTGGGGTTCGTCGATAACAACGGCAATGGTCAATACGGACTAGAGGGTGCTCTAAATAACCAACTGACCGGTAAAGACGGGTTATTGAAGACAATCGCTGATGTCCGCGATGTACCGCTGACGCTTGGCAAAGATAATGTGATGGTGCCAGCAGTCAACGGGCAAGACACGGTGCTTACGATTGATCGATCAATTCAAGCTTATACTGAAAAAGCACTACGCGATGGCTTGCAAAAGATTGGTGCAAAAAATGGCAGTGCAGTTGTAATGGATCCGCAAACGGGTCGTGTTTTAGCGATGGCAAATTATCCGACCTATGATCCATCAAAGCTAAATGAGGTGGAAGATGTAGCGTATTTCAATAACAACACCATCTCAAAGCCGTATGAGCCTGGTTCTGACATCAAAACATTTACGGTTGCAATGGGCCTAGACACTGGCACGATCACGCCGCAATCGACTTATCTGAACACCGACTATATTCAAGTCGATGACCGCACAATTGCCAATGCTCTAAAGGGGCATACTGGCACAATTACCATGCAAGATGCTCTAAATTACTCGCTCAATACTGGAATGGTAACGATTATGCAGCGGCTCGGCAACGGTAGCCAGATTACCGACAAAGCGCGCAACACTACCTATGAATACTTTCACGATCGAATGCGTCTTGGCCAACTGACAGGTATTGAGCTGGCCAATGAATCGGCTGGCACGGTCATCGCACCGACCGATGCCGAAGGCAATGCAGTACGATACTCAAATATGTCGTTTGGACAAGGTATGGATATTACGATGCTGCAAGTCTCAGCTGGCTTTAGTTCGATTATCAATGGAGGTACTTACTATAAGCCGACTATTATTGCAGGCAAAATGCAAAACGGTAATTTTGTAGCTGAGCAACCAAGCGTTATTAGAAGTAATGTGATTAGTCAAACTGCCTCAGATCAAACTCGCGAGATGGTGCACATAGCACGGACTGGTTTTCATAGAAATATCGATACGCCAGGCTATTATGTCGGCGGCAAAACTGGTACCTCGCAAACTTTGGTCAACGGACGATATGTCAATAACGAAACAATCGCCACCTATCTTGGCTTCGGCGGTGCTATCAATCAGCCAAGCAAGTATGTCATAATGGTAGAGGTCTCAAGCCCAGGCATGAATCTTGAAGGTGCTGTTCATGCCATGCCAATTTTTACGGACATATCAAATTGGATGCTCGGCTACATGCAAATACAACCAAAAGGATAATATGAAATTAGAAATCGTTACCAAAGAACTTGTTTTAGTCAGCGCTCTTAGTGTTATTGCATTTCTGATCGCAATGGCTCTAACGGTTGTGTACACTAACGCTGCTTATAAGTATAAATTCTGGAAAAAGCAGCGCACAGTCAGCACCAGCGGCGAAAAACTCGAAGTCTTTACAAAATTACATGCGAAGAAATTTCGTCACAATATTCCAACTATGGCTGGTATCGTTGGGGTTAGCGCTGCTGCTATCGTCACATTTGGGCTGAATCTTGATCGAGGACAGACATGGTTGCCGCTGGCAGCTCTAATTGGCGGTGGATTGATTGGCCTAATTGACGACATAATCAATATTCGCGGTGATGGAAGCGGCGTTGCAGGACTGAGATCGAGCCTGAAGTTTATGATGTTGACAGCACTTGCGCTTGCGCTCGGTTGGTTCTTTTACGACAAACTTGGCTACACGACTGTTTTGATACCAGATATGATAGCTCGATATTTCGAGATTAGTCCTGTGGTCAATCTTGGTTGGTTTATCATCCCATTGTTTGTTTTGGCGGTCGTATCGACTGGAAATGCCGTTAATATCAGTGATGGTCTTGATGGACTGGCTGGTGGAATGCTAACGACCAGTTTTGGAACTTTTGGAGTTATTGCGTTAATGCAAGGCAATGAAGGGATCGCTGGTTTTTGTTTTACAATTGTCGGAGTTCTGCTGGCTTATCTATGGTTTAATATTCATCCGGCACGTTTTTTTATGGGCGATGTGGGTAGTTTTGCCTACGGAACGGCTCTTGGCGTTGTCGCCATGCTGACCAATACGCTATTTTTGCTGCCGATTATCGGCATATTGTTTGTAGTTGAAGCTGGCTCGAGTTTGCTGCAGTTAACTAGCAAAAAACTATTCAAACGAAAAATCTTTAAGTCAGCACCTTTGCATCATCATCTTGAAGCGAACGGCTGGCCTGAAGAAAAGGTGACAATGCGATTTTGGGTTATCAGTTGCGTGGCAGCATTTTTGGGCATCGTATTAGCGCTGGGCGGCGGCTACGTTATATGATGAAACGAGCAGTGCAAGTTGCATCAAATGCTAGTCGATCGATTGCTCAACGGTCTCATCGTCCAGATTATCGAATAATTGTTTTGATGGGCATTTTGATGATGGTCGGTCTGATCGTCATGTATGCAATTGGGCCGCAACGCGCTAAATTTCTGAACAATGCTACTGGCGGCAGTGTGTCCGATACTTACTTTGTGATTAAGCAAATGGTTAGTTTGTGCATTGCTTTAGTCGCTTTTGCGTTTTTTGCATTTGCGCCGCTCAAATTGCTTCGACTTCACTCGGGTAAGGTGGTCGTAGCAGGCCTGATAGCCTGCGGACTACTATTTATATTTGGTAATTTACTACCTGTTAGCGCCATTGCACAGTGTACTTATGGCGCTTGTCGTTGGTTTGAGCTCGGACCTCTCGGGAGCTTTCAGCCAGCAGAGCTTCTCAAGTTTGGCATATTAATATTTTTAGCACGGTTTTTGGCTGAACGGATTTCGGCTGGCAAAGTCAACGATTGGCAAGAAACTGTCTGGCCACTGATCTTGATTACTGGAATCAGCATGTTGATAGTAATTGTCTTGCAGCGCGATATGGGAACGGGCATTTCGATGATATCAATCATCACGTCGATGCTGCTAGTAGCTGGCATCAATCGCCAGGTCGGCACGAAACTATTGATTGGTTTATTGGTTGCTGGCGTGCTGATGATTGTATCGGCGCCGCACCGGATTGAACGAATCGCAACTTTTTTTAGAGGAGGGGAATCGAGCGCCCAAGCAAATGATCAAGATTATCATATTCGACATGCCATGATTGCCATTGGTAGTGGCGGGCTCACTGGCGTCGGTATTGGCAATAGCGTTCAAGCAACTGGATATTTGCCAGAGACGATTAACGATTCGATGTTTGCAATTTTGGGTGAGATGTTTGGTTTTGTGGGTCTAATCTGTCTTTTGCTGGTCATCACAGCACTGTTGGTCAGAATTTTGCGAGTTGCTGATGCTAGCCTCGATCCATGGATGAGACTGCTTGTTATCGGTGTCTTTGGCTGGCTGACAGCTCATGTGATACTAAATATTGCTTCAATGACAGGTCTGATTCCGCTAACTGGCATCACTTTGCCTCTATTAAGTTTTGGTGGAACTAGTATAATATTTATTACAGCCGCTTTAGGCATTGTTTTTCAGATATCAAGATTTACGGTTCATAAATCACGTTTAAAGGAGGCCGCAAATGCGCATACTGACCGCAGGCGGGGGATCGGGCGGACACGTGACGCCGATCGTCGCAGTACTTGGTGAAGTTCGTGGCCTGCAACCTGAAACTGAAATCCGATTTTGGTGCGACAAAAACTTTTTGCCGCAAGCTCATCAAATTATCAGTAACTTTGATGCCGATATAAAAGTCGAGTCAATCATGGCTGGAAAATTACGACGTTACGCCAAATTGGCTTGGTGGCGACAGCTAATGCGGCCTTTTACAATAGTTTTGCCAAATATTAGAGACACGTTCAAGATCGCTGTTGGTACGATTCAGTCGCTGGTTAAACTGATTGCTTGGCGGCCGGATGTTATTTTTTGTAAAGGCGGCTTTGTGTGTTTGCCAGTTGGTATTGCGGGAGCGATATTAGGTATTCCGCTGGTTATTCACGACTCTGATGCTCACCCTGGTCTTACTAACCGAATTTTGTCTCGATGGGCGCGTCAAATTGCAACTGGTGCTCCGTTAGAGTATTATGATTATCCGAAGTATAAAACCACCTATACTGGTATTCCAGTGCGAGCAGGTTTTGCGCCGGTTTCACAGTCTAAGCAGCAACAGCTAAAAGAGCAACTTGGTTTTCGCGGCGATCAGCCACTGGTATTGATCACTGGCGGGGGACTGGGTGCGAGACGCATCAATGAGGCAGCGATTTATTGTCAAGATCTGTTCGCTGGCAACCAACAAGTTCTGCATATAACAGGCAATGATCAATATCAGACTATTGTCAGTCAACTAAAAAATGACCAAAAAAACTATCAAGTAAAACCATTCATTAGCCAAAATATCGAACAGTATCTCCAGGCTGCTGATGTGGTAGTGGCAAGGGCTGGCATGACTTCGCTGCTTGAACTAGCGGCACTACATAAGCCAAGCATTATTATTCCGAATGCATATTTAACTGGTGGCCATCAAGTCAAGAATGCCAATGTTTTTGCTAGCAAAGATGCTATTGTGGTGCTGGATGAAGAGCAGTTTATAAATAATAAAAATGTTTTTTTTACAACAGTAAATCAATTAATTACTGACGAAGCGCGCAAAAGTAAGCTTGCAAATGCGATTGCTAGTTTCGCCATGCCCAATGCCGCCAAAGAGGTTGCAAAGATCGTCATTGATGTTGCGAAAGCGAGTAGGTAAAATTGACTATATGAGGTGGCTTAATAAAAACAAACCAGCTGAAGACTATACGCCTCGTCGTCGTCTGAGTGACAGCAAAGTGACCAGTGATGATCTCAAGCAAGCCAGCGAAAGTCATCCTTTTCTCAAAAACCGAACTATTACCGGCAGTCGATCGCAGAACATTGTTAGTGCAAATGAAAATGAGGCACAGCTTGCGAGCCCGCGTTCGCAGCTACATGCTCTTAAAAAGCAGCGTCGATCGATTGGCAAGCGATTGATGATATTCGCTCTTGGTGCGACTTTGATATTGCTAACAATTACTCAGTTAATCACTGGTATAGATGTCTCGCTTTATGGACAAGTTGGAGCCATGAAGCCCGAGCAAAAAGAGCGATACCGCAAGGTGATCGATAGTTATTTGGAGGCAAATCCGCTGCAAAGACTGCGATTTTTATTTGACAATAAGCTGGCTACCGATTACATGCGCACAAACGGTCTAGCGGAGGTTTATGCAATCAATAGTATTGTTGGCAGTGGCTTTGATGATACGATGTTTGTTGTTAAGCCACGGGAGCCTGTTGCTAGCTGGACGATCGAAAATGAGCCGTATTTTGTTGATACAAATGGTATTATTTTCTCTGAAAATTACTATGCTTCACCATCTGTAAAAATTGTTGACGAGAGCGGTCTTGCTAAAGACAAAAAGACTCAACAAGCAGTTACTAGCCAACGTTTCTTGGCTTTTGTTGGCCGAGCAGTAGCACTGTTTGATAAGCAAAATATCACAATTCAAGCCGTCACAATACCATCAGGTACGGCGCGACAGGTTGATCTGATTGTCAAAGATGGACCAAGACTTAAGTTTACGATCGATCGCCCTGTAGGGGAGCAGGCCGAAGATGCCATTCGATCAGTCGTATTTTTGCGTAACGAAAACCGTAGTGCGCAGTATATCGATGTCCGTGTAAGCAGGCGAGCGTATTATAAAGAGTAGTGCAGCACTACTCTGCTCTAGTTCTATAAATGTTCTATTTTTGTACAATAATTAAAAAACTATATAAAAATATAATAATCACAAAAAAGCAAATAAGGTAAGGATAGGTGAGAAAAGCAGGGTAGTATAACAAAATTTAAAAAATGCAAATCATGCCAATCACAGTGTGGATAAATCATCATTTGGCGTTATGACTAATATCAACAATCAGCACGCGTGATGCTCAAACACGCACACATCTAATATAAAAACGGATAAACATTATCAACAGCCAGTAAATTACATGTATAACGATCGGTAAATGACAAGAGTCCCCTGTATAGAGCCTGATATTGTGAATTTTGACGATAGATAGATGAGTGTGTGTTCAGGGTTGTCTGATATATGTAATGTCGTAAAAGGTACATTGTACGACATATCCATGCTATACTCCAGCTACAACAATTTAACGTCACCGCATGAAAGAATTATAAAAATGCCAGACGAAAAATTAGCCTACGACAATATCATCAGTTCCCTAACTCGCGTTGCAGTCCAGACCAAAAATTCTGAACGCGCTGGAAACGACTACACAGTCATTGAACTCACATTCCATGACGGCTATAAATATATGTCATTCCTAAACTCAGAACAACGCCAACTAGTCAAACAGTCAAACACGCTGTCGGATCACGCAAATCTGATAAAATTCTACTATACAGCTAGTTCTAGTTTTGTTCTATTATCTTATTATTAAGTATGCTATGATACCACCATGAATACATAACTAGAATTAACTAAATCACAATATTTACAAATATTACAGGCTCTACCGATGCTTTTTGGTATTATCACAATAGTATTACTTATATGTATTTTGGTAGTCCTGTTTGAGATCAGGAATACACTTCAAAATGGCAAACTACACACCGATAATCAAGAAAAAGTACAGACTTAAGGTGCTGACGACTAAAGATAATTGTTGACTCTAGACAATCTGAATTTACTATTCAAGTCTAAAATCCCTTGACCTACTTCCCTCTCATCGTTTCTACCGTAGTTTTAGTAGCGTAGGATCAGATTGTTCGGCGCTACGTTTCTTAGCTGTTGAAGTAGTCTTGGTCGATTTGCTGGTAGTTTTTTTCTCTGCTTGCTGCTCAGTGCTGCTTGTAGTAGATGGGCTACTCACCTGCTTTCTTGGCTTGCGCGACCGAACACGCTTTTTCTTGGTGCTAGTATCTGTAGATGGGCTATTTGCGGCCGGCGTGGTTATCTGCGTGCTTGACGACGCAGCTGAGTCGCTCGATGATCCTGTTGGTGTGGTAATTGGTACCAATTCAGGCGTCGCAATTGGAGTAAGAGGTTTTTGTGGCTGCGGTATTGGTTGTTGCTGTCCATTTTGCTTTGCTGAGGATACAACGCGCTGCATGATCGAATTTTCTACGATGGCACGATCTTGGCCGTAGCGAAGACGAGTGTTATTTATGATCGTATGAGTCAAGTCAACTTGAGCTGGCGGCAAATTCAATGTACGAGCGCTGAAGGCTGGTTGTTTTTCGCCATTGATGACCATGTTGATGATGAAGTTTCGATTGTGCATTTGCAGGAGATCGGTGGCTTCAAACTGCGGCTCAAACTGCTTTGATAGCATTGGCGAATCATCGGCCGAAACACGGAAGCTGATCATCGTGCCAACGTTACCAAAGACAGCGTTGCGGACAGTTTCGCTCATCTGCGAGATATACTGGTTGGCAACAGTTAGATTTAGACCATACTTGCGTGCTTCTGATAGGATAGTGGCAAAACTATCGGTTGCGAAGTTTTGAAATTCATCGACATATAGATAAAATGGACGGCGATCCTCGATGTTTGGTATGTCGCTTCGGCTCATTGCAGCTAGCTGAATCTTGGTCACAAGGAATGATCCTAGGATGCTGGCATTGTCTTCGCCAATCAGTCCTTTAGACAAATTAACGATCAAAATTTTGCCTTCGTCCATAATTTGTCGGATATTGAAAGTGCTTTTTGGTTGGCCAATGATGTTGCGAATGATTGGATTGGCAGTGAAAGCACCGACTTTGTTGAGAACTGGCGCAACGGCCTCGGCTTGAAACTTATCATTCCATGAGGCAAATTCGATATTCCAGAACTGCAAGACAACTGTATCTTGACAGTAAGTCAGTGTTTCTTGACGGAACTTCTTATCTGTTAACATCCGTGTGATATCGAGCATGGTTGTCTCTGGACGGTCGAGTAACGCTAGAATCGTGTAGCGCAAGATGTACTCTAAACGCGGACCCCAAGATTCGCCGAACATTCGTTTCAAGACGCCAATGATTTCTGATGAAACGTTAGTTTTCATATTTGGATCGGTAACTTCGAGTGGGTTAAAACCAAGCGGATGAGCCGTATCTGCGGGATTAAAGTAGACAACATCATCAACGCGACTGGCCGGAATAAATTTCATGTTGTTGATTGCGAAGTCGCCATGTGGATCGATAAGGGCATAGCCTTGGTTATGAAAAATATCACTGAGAGCAAATAGCTCAAGTGTACCACTCTTCCCTGCTCCAGTTTGTCCGATAATATAAACATGGCGCGACCGGTCATAGCGAAGCATGCCAAATTGATGCGAAATACCGCGAAAGTTTGTGATGCCAAATGCCGAGATATTTTCGTCGATTGCTGAATTGCCAGTTATGATTGGTAATGTTGCTGGCGGCTCGGCTGTTTTGCTGCTAGCCCAAACAATATTAGGAGTTTCGACATTGGTGTGAGGCAAATGAAAAACAGAGGCCACTTCTTCGATATTGAGAATGAATCCCCTATCGGCAAAAAGTCGAGTTTTGTACTTGGCAAGATCTTCTTTGCGAAAACTATCGTGCGCTGCTACAAAACCATTCAAATTGGTGCTATTGAATTGCTTAAAAGTTCCCACGATCGCTTGCATACGCAATCTGGCATTGGTCTGATTGTCGCTTAGGACTGCGATGCGGATTTTTACTTGGTACCCTAGCTTAGCAGCTTTTTTCTCGGCTTCGGTAATACGAGTTTTGTCACGATCGGAGATTTCGATAGCGGACGAGCCATTTTTTTTGCTAGACTCTGGTGGTCGCCAAAGTGCTTCGAACCACATGCCGACCCATCGAAAATCAAAGAAATCAAAACCACTCGAGAATAACGCAAAAGGATTGCCAGTGCGTAGAGTAGTTACCCAGCGCTCACTATCTTTGTGCCAAGTATCAGGAATCGGTCTAGCTAAGATCTGAATCCAGATTTCTTCATCACTATCTTCGAGTTTGGCTAGCGTTCCTGTGATACCTGCTAAGGGATCGACCTCAAAGCTTTGAAAAGTTTTGATTGGTAAAAATTCTTGATCAGATAAAACAATTTCTGAGGTATAAACCGTAGGATGATGGCGCTCGTGCGACACATAGTCGACATCAGCTGGATGAATCTGAACGGTCGGATATTGAGCGTATATCTGCCCTTCTACAAAACTCTGCAGAGTCTTTGGCACCCAGACATAAAAACGGATTCGTCCACCAACAGATGCGACTTCAAAACTGAGGTGTTCTTGCATGCCGCCATTGAGCTTTAGTTCTTTGGCGTCTCGCAAGATCCCATGAAGACTGGCAAAAAGTTGTTCGGCCGCCAGCTCAGACTTGTCATTGGCGCGCGGTATCTCGAGTGCCAAGAGGACACTTTCAACCTGCTTGACTGCTTGGATTTGCTGCGAATTGCGCCAAGTCAACAAAAGCAAGATTATAGTTGCCGGAACCCATACATACCATTGGGTAACGATATCGAGTAGCCAGACAAGAACATTCATCTAATACATAATACCACGAACAGAGGTAAAATGCAAGCTTGAGCGCTTATTTTA
>CAZNEX010000004.1:30277-65376 GCA_964572775.1 uncultured Candidatus Saccharibacteria bacterium | reverse complement strand
GTGTCCAAACGGGATATGAGTCAGACTGAGCCATGTAGCTCTTCGTCAAGATCTCAAGCTTGTTACCGTATAGAGCACGGAACCGCTTGGCGGTATCTGTGAGGGTAATCGTGTGCTTAAGAAATTCATCAGATACGGTCTTATTCTTGTAGAGACTTTTAGTTGCCCATTGGTTGGTGGTGTTTGGTTTAGCGGCTTCAAGGGCTCGTGCGCCTTTTGGCGTAATGTAATACTCAGCCGGACGACCAGCGAGCTTGTAGGACTTGTTGTAGCGCTTAGAGATTAAGTCTTGGTCTTCGAGCACCTGAAGTTTGTTTTGGATTGCCTTAGGGCTAGATTTCTTCAGTGAGTGGGCAAGTTGTTGGCTGGTGCAGAACCTATACCAGTACAGTAGGTGTAGCGTTGTAATCTGCTGGTCATTCAACGGTCGTCGATACTTCACTGATCTACGTATCTTAGCTTCAGTAATCTTACTCATATCTCTACCTGCATACATTCAACTACTCACGTATACCTACACTTAACCACATCACTATACGTACTCAAACCACAAGCAATACAACCAAACACAACCACACTAACAAACCCACACATACTTAACCATCACTCGCTACATCTATTCTTCTCTATATTTATATAGAAAGAGAGGGAGAAAAGAAGAAAGAAAAAAGATACATAGGAAAGAGCAAAAAACAGAGGGTAAAAAGTGTACTTTGCGAGAATTAAGAAGAGTAGATAGCTTGGGTGTCGATGGATAAGTTAGAAGGCTACTTACTGATGAGTTTACTATACGTCAAACGCTTACCGTTTACGTGATTAAACCAATCCTCAAAGCGTTCGCCGTCAGTCATAGATCGGGTATTCCAGCGGTAACTATATTCATCGCAGTAGCGCTGCAAATGCTTGGCGCTAACATGGTGGTAAATGCCGTTAATGCCACGCTTCAGGTGCGACCAAAAGCTCTCTGCAGTATTCGTGCTCGCCATGCCATTAACAAATTCTTTGACGCCGTGATTCACACTCTCGTGTTTGAAGCCGAGTTTCGGTAATGTCCGGTATGGCATGTGCTCGTCCGTG
Source organism: uncultured Candidatus Saccharibacteria bacterium (assembly GCA_964572775.1). Classification (GTDB taxonomy): domain Bacteria; phylum Patescibacteriota; class Saccharimonadia; order Saccharimonadales; family Saccharimonadaceae; genus SZUA-359. The sequence goes on along the minus strand of CAZNEX010000004.1, from coordinate 64,299 downwards.
TAGATCGTTGCGTCAATACTAATATGTTTGCGAGCGAGCGTCATGAGCGTATTACTGCCGGTATCTTTTGTGGATACGGCGCGAAGCTTACCACCGCGTTCGACCACACCAACAACTGGCGCCTTGCTGTTTTTGCTACCGTGACCTTGGGCGCCCTTGCCGGTGAGCGTCTTGAGCCGTTTATTGTAGTGCTTGTTGCTGTCTTTACCGCCAATGTAGGCTTCGTCCATTTCAACTTCACCATCTAGTAGTTCGAAACTGTCGTTTTCGTATACATAGCGAATACGCTGGAGCATGAACCAAGCGGTCTTTTGCGTGACATCTATGAACTTACTGAGTTGAATTGATGAAATGCCTTTCTTGTAGCTACCGCACAGGTAGATTGCTAGAAGCCACTTTTGAAGCGGAACAGGGCTGTCTTCAAAGATACTACGAGTACGCACTGTAAAGGTGCTGCGGCAGCTTGCACACTTGTAACGTCCACTTGCTAGCTTATATGTTTTAACGTCAATCTCGCCACATTTCGGGCAGGTTACACCGTTAGCCCAACGGTTCTTAAATACGAAGTCCTGGCATTGTGCTTCAGTGCCAAACTTTTGATAAAATTGGATGAGATTGAATGCTTCCATACCTCTAGTGTATCAGAGGTGAGTGGTAACGTCAAGTATATAATTGCCTTTTGAAGTGTTTATGTCAATGCTTTTAGATCATTCTTACGCCCAAAAAACAAAATCGTCCCCACAATGAGACGATTTTGTAAAGCTAATGCTAAAAAACTAGTCTTTTTTCTTGTCCATGCGGTCAAGTTTTGCCATGTGGATCACAAAGTAAACCACAAAAGCTGTCGCTAGCAAAGTGATGAGCGAACTGGTAATCGCGCCCCAACCGATAGATACTTCCTTGTCCGTACCACCGTTCATGATCACCCAACGTAGGCTGTTTAGGTCGATACCTTGAGTCATCAAAGCCACGATTGGCGAGATCAACTCATCAACAATTACCTTAACGCTGGCACCGGCTGCAGTACCGATTGCAAGACCAACTGCTAGGCCTACAACACCTTGCTCGCGGATAAAGTTCATAAATCCAGAACCGTGACTGGCTGCACCCTTTAGCCGAGCCGCCGCCGCAATCTTTTTATCTTCATCAGCACGAATCGATGCCTCTTTTGCTGCTGATACTTTTTTGGTAGCTTTCGCCATTTCGTAAACTCCTCTTTAGTTACTTAGAGAGAATTATAGCATAAAAGATGCTTAATAAAGACCGTACCGACAAATAGCCAAATTGCATAAACGATTTTTCCAGAGATAAACCCTTAAACCGTACGCGTACTGAGCTTCAAAGCAGCTCTCTTTGTTGTGATTTCATTCATAGCCGCCTCTGGGTTGTTGATAAAAAGATCCGGATCAAGATGCATTGCCCAAAAGAACGAAGTCATACCTCGCTGTCGTAACATTATTTTATATGCATCGGGGTTTGTTAGACCGCGCTCTGATATTACATCCTCCAAGCCAAACGATGTCAACTCACCTGTAAGCTCGAATTTATTAGGGAATGCATCTAGAGCATTTTGTGCTGGAGCATCAATTTCATCATCATGCCAAGTCCATTTGCCTTGCCTCCAATCTTGATCATGTGCTGTACCTACAACTGCCAGTTGCGGGTCATCTAGAGCAGATTTGATCAAGCTACCCATAGAATTTGCATAACTAGCGGCACCTTTCCTAGTACGGTGGGTGCCTCTGTATCCCAGAAAATCCACATTATCAAAGAACACAAGTTTTCGGCCGGTGCCACAGTCTTTTAGTTCCTTAATTGCTTTTTGTGCATTATCGTGACCAGTCGATTTTCCGGCATTTATATGCAATGATATCGATAAAAATGGCACACCTTGCATCGCACCAAATCTAACGACTGTATCATCTCTAAAGTGTGATTTTCCAGCACCAGGTTCACCCCAAATAAGTATGCCAGAACCCTCAGACTCCACTAACTTAGCAGCAACTACACCCATATTATTAAAAAATGCAGGTGGGTCATTTAGGTTAGTGTCTATTTTGTCTAAGGACTTTGGATGCTTGGGGAGCCAATATTCCAAGCCAAAACCACTTCTCGCATTTTTTACGAATGTCCCGTCAAATAATTGTTCATAAGGCATGCATTTATTATATAATAAACATCTATATTTGTCTACTAAATACTAGCTACGGAAATAATCTTATTGGTATATACCAGAGACACTTGTATCTATAATATGATTTGATCCATATGTTGGACGCTTCCAACCTAGAGATCCGTCTGTTGCTAATGCTCCAATGTGTTTTCTGAAGGCAGTCCTGGATATTTCGCCAAGACCTAATTTCACTTGTATCGCTCTTAGGTCCATACCTTCGATTCGGCCTCCTTGAGCATTGACCGCATCAATTATACTTTGTCTCTGGACTAGCTTTTTTTGATCGTCCATAACTACATCCTCTCCGGAGCAGTAATCCCAAGGATCGTCAGGCCAGCTTTTAGCGTGTCGGCATATAGCGAGACTAGGCTGACGCGGTGAGCCTCTTTGTCACTGCCTATCACCTGATTTTTCTCATAGTAGCGGTTGAATTCTTGAGCCAGTTCGAACAAATAATTGCAAATATGATGCGGTGCTAATTCGCGAATCGCTAGGTCAACGACTTCGTGGTAGGCGCCAAGTTTTCGCACCAACATCTTGTCTTCATCGTTTATAATCTGCGGCCTCAAAAAATCATGCGACGACTTCTCAATCATACGCCTGGCTCGAGCGTATGCATACTGAAGATACGGACCACTATTGCCCTGCAAGCTAACCGTCTCGTCAATATCAAAATTTATATCTCCGCCCAGGCGATACTTCGCAAATGCATATTTAACGGCTCCAAGTGTTACCTCTCGGCGTTGTGCTACTTCATCGACTAGCTCGGCCACTTTTTCTTCTACAGCTTCGATTACATCGGCTGCTCGGGATACATTACCGAGACGAGAACTCATTTTTTTGCCATCGCCAAACCGAACAGTGCCATTGGTAAAATGCTTCATCATGCCTTTTAGCTCTGGTCGGAAAGTCTCAGCAGCCGCAAAAACAACTCGCATATACTCGCGTTGGTCGTTACCAGTTAGCAAGTAGCGTTGAGCAAAGTCATAATCGGCTTTCTCGTGCCAGATCACTCCAATATCTTTGGTCTCGTAGGTCGGGAGACCTTGGCTGGTGACAAAAACTCGCGTATGAAGATGCTGTGATTCATCGCCCTCAAACACTATTGCGCCTTCAGATCGCTTGAGGTTGCCCTTTTCGAGCTGCTCGTGGATCACTCTTAGGCCGGTCGCTGTCGTTTGGCTTTCTGGATAATAGCGCATCGGTACAACATCGATTAGCTCATAAAAAGCATCAAAATAATCAAAACTCCACTGGCGTGTTGTCCAGTAGATTTTGGCCAAATCAGACTCGTGGTCGTTTGTGTCATGGAAGCCATAAACAGTCTTATTTAGCGCGTCAATCTCAGATTTGGCATCAGTCTCATAGGCAGCCGCGCCCAATACGTAGCACTGGCTTATCCAGCGAGCACGCTCAAATACATCATTTGATACAGTTTCTAGCTTGTTCGGGTTATCACCACCGAGTTTTTGGCGCATCCCCCAGAGACATCTGGCAACATGCAGACCAACATCACCGCCAAAACTAGTTCGCTGCAAGTCGGCGCCGCCAAGTAGCAACAATCGCGCGACAATATCGCCGTAGATAGTGTTATACAAGTGACCGGTATGCAATTCTTTAAAAGCGTTTGGGCAGCTATACTCAAAAACAATCTTCTGACCTCTGTAAATCTTACTTGGCTCCTTGTGCATTTGCGCCAGCAGAGCGCTGTCGCTTAGCCATATATTGATAAATCCAGGTCCCGCTATCTCAACGCTGGCGATGTCTTCGTGATCACGCAATCTTTCAGCAATCATCTCGGCAATTTGGCGCGGATTTTGACCGACTTGTTTTGCTAGCTGCATCGCTACGTTACTGGCATAATCGCCGAACTGGGCTTCGGGACGTGTCAATTCAACCTCGACTTTTGTGTCGAACAAATCATTTACAATCTGAGCAATTGCCTGTTCCATCGTTCTCTAGTATACCAGAGGCTAGGCTGTTGGTTCGAATTCGTCTTCAATCAGTTCGTTGTAGTCGACCTGACGGTACGGCGAATCAGGGTAGCTACCGCGCACGTTCATAAGAACCTGCTGCAACATATCTGCATCGTCGTGACTCATTCCGGTGTTTGTTTGATCGCTATTCATGTTTGTTTTTTCCTTTACTATTTTCATTGTAGCATAAGCACGATAAAATGTCAAGCGATCTAGGTCTGTATACTGGTATTGAGGGGTAAACTAGTACAAACCACAATTTTCAGTCATAATATTGATATGAAAAGACGACAAATTGGTGATAGCGAGCTAAGTGTTAGCGAAATCTGCCTAGGTTCAATGAACTGGGGCCAGCAGTGTGACGAAGCAGATGCGCATGAGCAACTCGACTTCGCGTTCGATCAAGCGGGCATAAATTTTATAGATACGGCTGAGGTTTATCCAATTCCTCCATCGCCCCAGCGTCAAGGTCTGACAGAAACCTATATAGGTAATTGGCTGGCAAAGCGCAACAAGCGAGATGATTTGGTGATTGCGACCAAGGTTTCTGCAGCCGATGGTTTGATGCAGACGCGTGATCCTGGTAGTCCAGCAGTTCTTACAGCCGAAAAGATCCGCGAAGCAATTGATGGCTCGTTGTCACGACTGCAAACGGACTATGTCGATCTGTACCAAGTGCATTGGCCAGAAAGACATACTAATTTTTTCGGTGTGCGTGGTTATCAAGCTCTGCCCGAAGAAGACGTCACCTCACTTCATGAAACCCTATCGGCTCTGGGTGAGCTGGTGTCTGCTGGAAAGGTTCGCTATATTGGCTTGTCCAATGAAACACCTTGGGGTGTGATGGAGTTTTTGCGACTTGCTGAGCGATACAATTTACCAAAAATTGTTTCCATCCAAAATCAGTACAGCTTGCTCAATAGAACATTTGAGATTGGCCTGTCAGAGATCTGTCTAAAAGAAAATATCGGTCTGCTAGTTTATTCTGCGCTCAACATGGGCGTATTGAGCGGCAAGTATCTAGGCGGAGCCAGGCCAGAAAAAGCACGTTTTTCGTTAAGTGAGCGTAATGAATGGCGATACAATCCAGAAAGAGCTCAACCTGCCATTCAAGCCTATGTAGATTTGGCAAGGCGACATAATCTTGATCCATCGCAGATGGCACTTGCCTTTGCTCGTCAGAGAGCGTTTACGACATCATTGATAATCGGTGCAACTACTATGAAGCAGCTTCGAGATGACATAGCCAGTGCCGAATTGCAGCTCTGCGACGAGATACTCGCTGAAGTTGAAGCGATCCATATTCAGATGCCAGATATGACTCACTAGCTCCTTATTAGCTTAAAAAAGTTTAGTATACTGCGCACTATACTCAGCTGGTGATTTGGCGTGGTGATTTCGATGTGCTTTGCACCGCCAACTTTTGAATATTTTTGGTCGATCGTGCCATCGGCAAGCGAATAAATATTAGTTATTTTGTCGGAGTTTCTTACGATATCATTCATATGACGATCGTTAAACTCAACCACATGCACCAACGCCGGATGAAGTGCGCGGTGCAGCTCGTTTATCTTGCTCGCCGTATGATTGTAACCGCAAATCGTGATCACCTGATCGATCTTGTGGCTAAAATTTACTAGCAGACTAAGTGCCATTGCCCCGCCGGCACTCTCGCCGACCAGTATGACTGGCTGCTTCTTTTCGGCGTTGATACGTGACAGTATGCGCTGCTGCTTTTGTTGGTATGTTTCTCGCTCATCATTCCAGCGCATCTCGATTAGCTCATAACGCTTACCGCGCAGCCGCCAGCTGATGAGCAAAAGCCGCCTGATCGGGTGCAAATTCTCACCGAGACCAGTGATGTAGAGGTATTTGGGCATGGGTTTAGTATAGCAAGTGGACTTTACTATTACATCGATATATCGTATTTTAAAACTATGACTGCTGAATTTGGCGACTATGGAGCTAGACATTGTGAAGAGGCATGTGGGAATACATGCCTCTTAAAAGGATTACGTTATCAATTAGCTGTTCGCTCTATAGATGCATTAGGCGATTTAGGTGAACCCGGAGTTGACGTTGACAAAATACTTGCAGAAGCTGATATAATTCACGGCGTAGCAGAGGCTTTCAGAGGCATTTGCCGAGATATGCACAATCCAACTCCACGAGACACAGATTCAAGCGTAAACTAGCACAGGTTATTGACATATCATAAGTATTATGCTAACATAGCAACATGGAACTAGACAGACAAAGAAAAACAGACCCAAATTACGTTAAACAGCAACTAGAAAAACAAGGTTACGTTGACTCGAGCTATAGTCGTGCTAGTTGTATTGCGGAAACTATGAGACAAAGGCGCATAGAAGAGGTAAAAGCTTTACTTGGAGAAGATGCTGCCGATGTGGCAGGAGTGACGACTATTCTTTTTGACACTAGGTCTGGACTGGTTCTTACTGATGCTGAAGCGGTTAGATAGGTAAGCCAACCTTAACATAAAATTCACAATTTACAGAATGTCACGCTCAGGGATTAATAGTTTAAACTACGTGACTAGCGTTAACTCTAGCGACACACCTCTAGGTTGAATTGATATTAATTTTGTTTCGTCATATAAATATGAGCATGCCCGAGTCATTACACGATGCAACTGACATAATGTTGGCAAAAGCCATCTTCGATGACTGCGTCGCTCGATTTCAAAGAATTGGCGGCTATCTTGTTAATGGTCAACCGGGCAATGATTTATTGCGAACCTTTGCGACAAACTTAACAAAAGCACAATTGATCGAACGCGAACGTCCTCGTTATAGAGTAACAGCCATGAAAAAGCCTGTATCATCAAAAACAGAAGCAGATGATTTTATTGTAAGTGGACCTGATGGCTATCCTGATTTTGACCGTGATCGTATTATTGATGAAGGCGAGCTGTATATAAAGATAGGATTTATCGCCGGCTGCTTGGTCGCTTGGGAAGAAGGACCGGACTATCCATTTACAATTAGCGGTGAGACCGATGATGGTATGGTTGTTGTAAAGGCTAATTTGGTAACTCCAAGTTTGGGAGACAGAAAAGATGGATTGTCAGCAGATAGAACCCTTAGATACAATGAAATTCGTGTGGTGGATGGTAGCACTGACAACATGTAGCATCTACAATCGATGATCGTTTGACGATAACCATTTTTCGATAGTCGGTCGTATCATCTGCAGCGCAAATGATAGCAAAACAGCCAGCAAGATTACGAGAGTGATGATGATGCTAGGATATGCGCCGTTGTGCCCGTTAGGTGCTAAGTGTTTCAGCAATATGCCGCAAAATGCCCAGACCAAAACCAATAAATACGCTACATCGTTGTTTCTGATGCTGGCAACTAGTCCGATCGCTGCGGCAACTAGCAAGATTCCAACAGTCCAAATGCCCTCACGCACGCCGAGACCGTCCCAGCCGATACTGACTAGCCAGACGGAAACATTGGCGATGCTGGCCACCGTTATCCAGCCAAAATAAATGCTAAATGGTAGCTTTGCCATGACATATTCGAGTTTTTGCGGATGGACGCTTCGAGTGACGTCGGCTATTTTTGTCAGCGAATAAAGCAGACAAAATATCAAGAGCACACTGAGCCATAAAATCTGGTATTGCCAAGCCAAAATCCAAAGTGAGTTTAGGATTGAGCTGATAGTAAACCACTTGAGTATGAGATTGATTTTTTCGGCTGAGATCGAACGTTTTTTGACACCAACTCCATAAATATATAAACAAAAACCAATTAGCAACAAATAGATAATTCCCCAAATCGCAAACGTGACACCACTTGGTGTAAAAAGCGTTGGATTGTTGTCCGATACTTCGGCAGTATTGACTCCACCTAAAATTTTTGTGCTGCCAGCGAGACCGTTAAGCACCAAAACCACGCCAAATGCTAGGATCGCGCTAGGGCGTTTTTTGCTGTCGATTTGTTTGTTTTTTGAAAAGATCATTCTTACCCCTTTTGTTCCTGGCTATACTATACGACAAATCGACTCGTTTGGGCTATGATTTGAGTTGTCCGATGATTGGTAGTTCGCTGAGGACGCTTTTGCCGTGAGGTGATTGCGAGATGATGCTCGATAAGTCTTCGCCGCATTTAGCTAGACCACCAGATGGCTGATGGACGCCGCCAGACCATTCACGGTTGTTTGAGGCATCGTAGGCAACACCATCGATCGCTACCCAACATTTGGCGCCGTTTAAGCCGTTGCTGGCGGCTAAATCAGGGGTCGTTATCGAGCCATCAGATTGCGATTGGCTATTTGACGCAGACGATGTAGTAGATGAAGAAACGGCGGAATCGGTAGTTTCAACAGAGCTAGATTTTGCTGGAGTAGCCGATTGGCTTTGAAATTGCATCAAGTATCCACCGACAAAACAGGCTGACAGGATCGCGATACTAGCAGTTGCTGCATAAAATCTCGAGCGATCCTCACGGTAATATTGATTGTAACGATAAAACATCGCCAAGCTGAAGCCAAGACCAAGTAGCAGCCAAAAGTATTTGTACCAACCAGCCATAAGCGACATACCGACGACAAAGCCGTGTATCAGGATCAAAAACATCGCTAAGACGTTGGCATGAAAAATCTGTCTCTGGAAGCGCAGTAATTTGCGACGAAGCTCAAAAGTCATAAAACAAGCAAAAGCTAGCCAGCCGAGCAGCACTGCCCATGCGCCGTTACCAAGTAGTTTTATATAACTTTCGGGCGGTAGACCAAAACTGTGGCTTAGCAAAAACCAATTGATAATTAGCGGATGCAAGATCAGGCCGATCATGACAACGATGCGCGAAGCAAAGTACGATCGACTAGGCGTGTGATTGTTTTGCCGAGGCGCCAAAAGATCGGCTATATAATGTACCCACATTAGGCTAAAAGCTACTGCTCCAAGTAGTGATGCTAGCGAAAGCGCCGAGAACTTGCCGTCGCCGATTTGTAGCCAAGCTAGTAATGCGCTGGTTATAACGACAATATTTAAGACAGACGAAACACGAGTATGATTTTTCATTGAATTTATGATAGCACTATTTTGCTTATAAAGAGCTTAAATTTAGACCAGCCGACTTAGCCAATGTGCCACACCAAAGCCGCAAGCAGTCACTACGCCCGCCCATGCACCTGTATCACGGTAAGCTTCTGGCATCATGGCATCTGCCAACATCGTAAGCAATGCTCCACCAACGAATGTCATCGTGAAAGCGGCAGCCACTGGCGGTAAGTTGCCAAATTTTTTCAAGTAGCAAGTTGCCGATGAAAAATGTTAATGATCCTAGCAAGAAACCGCTAGCGATCAGTAAATGATTCTTGTCGAGGTGAATCGCTTCGTCAACTAGCTCAAAAGATACAGCGCTGATCAAAACACCAACACCAAACGCCATGACGAGGCCGACGACTCGACACGGAATATCCCACTTTAGTACAATCAGTGAACCGACTAGCAGCGATACGGCCGCACCAGTTCCCCATAAAAATGCAGTCAACATGAATCTACTGGTCTGGAGTTTATCGTGCGTAGTTTCTTTTATTCGCCAACTGCGCGCAGACGACGTCGACGCAAGTAGCGCGCTATGAACACTTGTGCTGAAACACGTATAGGCGTTTGATGGCTCGAGCTTCTATTCGGGCTCAAGGATTTCAGGTTCAGGGATGAGCTATTAAGATTGCTGACTTTATCGATTCCCTTTTGCACGGGTGAGGTTGTTATTGCCATAGTAGCCCGATGCGCTAAGTTCATTCGAGGAGAGGCTTGTCATGAATTTATTATAACCTCTGTAACTGATATCTACCAATCTGTTCTTTAGCAATCGACCGAGCTAAGAGCTAAATGTCAGCCAGATTAGCGCAAAGTTCAAAATCGATACTAGGCCAGTGATTAACCAGATCGAGTAAGTGACGATCGGCATATTTCTGTGGCTACCCATGATCTTTTTGTTGCTAGTAATCAGAGCCAGCGGAATCAGCGCAAACGGCACACCAAACGACAGGCCGATTTGCGATAAGATGAGCGCCTTGGTCGGGTCAAAGCCAATCATCAGGATGAATAAAGCTGGCAAAATGGTGATGCTACGTCTTATAAATACACTAATTTTTTTGTGCAACAGACCTTGCATGATGACCGATCCGGCTTGGCTAGCGACAGATGTCGATGTGAGGCCAGAAACGAGTAGTCCAAGTGCAAACAAGATGGCTACCAAACTGCCGGTATCGGTATCTAGCGCTCGATAAATATCTTGAAAACTTTCAATACCGTTATGTGATTGCAAAGAGCTGGCAGCAAGAAGTAGCATGGCGATATTGACGCTACCAGCTATTACCATGGCGACAAGGACATCGATTTTGGTAGCACGAAGATAGCGATGCAGTTCAGATAATTGCGGCCGACCGTGACGATCACGCGCCAGCGCCGAGTGCAGATAAACAACGTGCGGCATGATAGTTGCACCGAGCATAGCGACCGCAAGAAGCAAGCTGTCTTTGCCATCAAAACGCGGCACCAGACCGCCTAGAACCGCCGTGCTATCTGGCGGATATTGGACTAGGCCAACTACAAAACCGATCGGAATGATCAGCATCAGGCCGACGATGACGCGTTCGAAGTACTTTTTTTCGGGGCTGTTGTAGATGAGCAGAAGTAGCATCGAGACCGCGCCAACAATCAAACCACCCAAAAGCAGCGGAATATTGAAGAGTAGATTGAGCGCCAGAGCGCCACCAACGATCTCGGCAATATCGCAAGCGATTGCTACTATCTCGGCTTGCAACCAATATGCGATGCGCGTTTTTCTACCTAGTTTTTCGGCCACAACCTCTGGTAGACTCTGCCCTGTCACAAGGCCTACTTTGGCACTGAGATATTGGACAAGCATAGCCATCAGATTGGCAGCTACTAAAACCCAGAGCAGCAAGTAGCCGTATTGCGAACCAGCTGCAAAATTGGCCGCAAAATTACCTGGGTCGACATAGGCTACGGCTGCCACGAAGGCTGGGCCGAGCAAATGAACTACACGGTGAGCTGGTGCCGCCATTTTCTAGGCCTTCAGCCTATCTGGCAGTGGCAAATCAAAACGAATCTCGGCTAGATCATCCATGACCATATCTTTGGTGAGATTTGGATATGAAGCCCTATATGCTTCGGTCGCACCACCGAAAACAGCATCGTCCCACGCAAAATTTAGCTTTGAGGCGACTTGCCGCACGGCATCTTCATTTGGACCCTCTATCTCGATGAATGGTTCTAGCCAGGGCCATAGGTCAATGACTACTTCGACACCATCGATTTGCCAGGTTTCGCGCTTAGTTTCTTGGTAACTCTTGAGCTGCAAGCCTGATTGCAACAAAATCTCGCATGTAGCTGCAAAATCGCTAACTACGACCTCCGCTTCACTAGCGCCATGCAGTGATTGATCGGCAAACTGCTTGTACGTCAGGGTGGTTTTATCGCCCTCATCACGTACTCTTAAGTACGCATAATCATTTTTGTCAGGATCAACCAGATGAAAGACCTGGCGCCGCATCAAGCGCATTGGTTGCACACAATTAGCGCCAGCTTTTTGCAGCCGCGCCCTGGTGTCGTCTATATCGACTTTGCAAAACTTTACTTCAATCTCGGTTTTCATAATTTTTCCTAAAAATAGGTGCGGTGTAGTTTCATCCGCACCTATTTTGTGACTTTTAGGGGTATTATTTTTCGTCTTTTTTAAGTGTACTTTGGCTGTTGCCAGCGTTGACTTCGTAGCTAGTGTTGGTGGCCTCAAAGAAGTTGACTAGTTCGTAAGTATCGTTAGCTGCTGCCATCCATTTGGCAGGGTTTGAAACCTTGTAGTGGGCCTCGAAACCAAGCTCTTCGAGTCGGCGGTCGGTCAAATATTTGACGTATTGGTTGACATAGTCAGCATTTAGACCCAAGATGCCTTTTGGCAGCATCGCTTTGTTGTACTCTTCTTCCATTTCGACAGCATCAAGAATGGTTTGCTTGATCTCGGCGGCAAATTCTTCCGTCTGAAGATCTTCGTTTTCCTCGAGAGTCGTTAGGATCAAGTTGATACCGAACTTTAGGTGAAGGCTCTCGTCGCGAACAATCCAGTCAATCAAGCTACCGAAGTTGCGCAGCAGATTACGCTGACGGAAACTGAGCGCCACCATGAAGCCCGAGTAGAACCAAATGCCCTCAAGGATGATGTTATAAGCAATCAAGTTACGAATGAAATCTTTTTTGCCTTCAGTTGTAGTGATGTCGAGATGCTTTTCGGTCATGCGCTTGATAGCCTGAGACTCGAACTCCTCTTTGCGGGCCATGGTTGGCTCATCGACATGCGACGCGTAAGCTTTGTCGCGGTCGATTGGGAAAGTCTCGAGCACATACTCAAAAGCCATACAGTGGTTAGCTTCTTCCCACATCTGTTTTGCTAAGTACAAATGACATTCAGCCGCGTTGACATAGGGATAAACACCAAAAGCCAGCGCTTTGTTGACCAGCAGTTCATTTGGGTTAAAGTAGCCCATCAAAAACTCGACGGCATGACGCTCTTCTTCGGTCATTTTTTTCCAGTCAGCTAGGTCTTGGCCGAGTTGAATTTCATTTGGAAACCAAGTGTTGGCTACGGCCTGATTGTACAAATCATACGCCCACGGATAATGAATTGGCTTGAGTAACAAGCCGTCCTTGATGCCGCTACCTAAAATTCCTGTCATTATGCTACCTCCTCTAAGTCATTAATTATCAAATAAGTCGCCTTGACCTAATTCTACTTCGGGCTCCTTTGTCGGTGCAACCATAAATGGCTTGCTACCCAAAGCCGCTATATTTGTCCCAAACATCAGCTTATTCGCTGTTTCTATTATGGCAGCTCCGTATTCAGCGGCTACTTTAATTAGCGCATCGTCTATACCCTCCAGCGGCGGCTCACTATCTTCGCCTATAGGAACCGATCCGACATATGGATGACCACGGACAAGTTCAATATTATTCGCAGCCATCACAAATAGTTAAGCTAGCTGGATCGAGTGGTGCTGACACCATGCCTCGAGACGATGCTTCTTCGTTAGCTTGTTCTTGTGCTGCTTTCATTGCGCGGTCAATTGCTTCAAGCTTCTGCTCTAGTGTCATCGTGTCTTCGTCTTGACCGAAAATAGCTGCTGCGTTCATAAAAATTTTACCCTTACCCCTTAGTTTGTTTAATTATTTATTACATTTGTCGCAGTTTGTGCAACAGTCGCACGTGCAAGTACATTTGTCTTCGCTCATACGCCCCCTTCCGTCTTTTGTTTCGCAAATCCGAATCCAGCGCGTTTTGCCCCGCCAGATTTTTTGGCCATCTCTTCAACCTTATTGACACGCGTCGTACTCTGTTCGGCTTGGTGCCGCGGCTTGACGTGCAAGTAGTAGGTCGTCTTGAGACCGCGCTTCCATGCCTCAGAGTAGATATCGACATAATCATCAATATTACGCGTGTCTAGGTACATGTTGCGGCTGATCGCTTGGTCAACCCATTTTTGAGCTCGAGCTGCCACTTCTATAAAAGCGTACGGACTAAGCTGGAAGCTGGTCTTGTAAACATCTTTAACGTGCTGCGGGATAGCTTCAATTGGCTGAATATCACCTTGGTTTGCCAAAACTTCGTCTTTGACTTGATCCCACAGACCAAGTTCTTTGAGCTGACGGACCATGTTGTGGTTGACCTCAAGGAACTTGCCATTTAGTGTTGCACGAGAGAAAATTTGTGCAAATTGCGGATCGATACCTGGTGTTGTGCCACTGACATGCGCGTTGTTGGCGGTTGGTGCAATGGCCAACAAAGTAGCATTTCGCATACCCTTTTTGACCTTGGCGCGCAGTTTTTCCCAGTCTAGGTGGTGTTTGCGTGAGATATTGACCTTGACCTTACGGTCTTTTTCAAGGATATCTAGAGTATCGATTGGCAATAAGCCTTTGCTCCAGCCGCTACCCTTGAAGTTGTTGTAACTACCGCGCTCTTTCGCAAGATCTGCGCTAGCATCGATGGCGTGGTAGCTGATAAACTCTAGCAATTGGTCGATCAGATCAAAAGCTTCTTCGGAATCGTAGCTGTGGCCAAGTTTTTCGATGACATCTGTAAAGCCCATCACTCCAAGACCGACGGCGCGGTTATTGAGGTTAGAATTCATTGCTTGTGGAATTGGCGTATTTGTTAGCGTACAAAGATTGTCGAGCTGGCGAATCGAACTGCGAACAGCGCGCTCCAAGCGATCCCAGTCCCAGGTTTTGTCTTCTCGTAGGTGCACGCTAAGGTTGATACTAGACAAGTTACAAACAGCTGTATTGTCTTTGTCTTGCGGCAAAGTGATCTCGGTACAAAGGTTTGAATGATGAATTGTGCCTGTATTGTTGTTGAGCGCACGGACGTTTTGGGTGTCTTTCCAGGTTAGCCAAGGGTGGCTGGTAGCCTGCAAGATAGTCAAAATCTGACGGAATTGCTGCTTAGCCGGCACTTTGATGAAATCACGAATCTTGCCAGTTTCAGCCATCTTGCAGTACTCTTGGTAGCGTTTACTAAACTCACTACCGTAAAGTTCTACTAGATCTGGCGTTTCGGCTGGATCAAACAAGCACCAGTCTTGGTCTTTTTCGACTCGTTTCATAAACTCATCGCTTAAAACCACCGCCGTGTTGGCAATGCGTGTGCGTAAGTACGGGTCGCCAGAGTTTTGCTTGAGATCAAGAAATTGCGGGAAGTTCAAATGCCAGTTTTCCATAAAGATAGCGGCCGCACCTTGCTTTTTGCCTTTACGACTAACTGCAAAAAGTGCTGTGTCGAGCATCTTGATAAACGGAATTGGCCCAGTACTTTCGGTGTTGGTCGTTTTAACAGGGCTACCAGCTGCGCGTAATTTGGTGACACCAATACCGATACCGCCAGTACCTTTGGCAATCCACATTGTGTCGCGAACAGCTCGTGCAATTGCTTCCATGTCGTCTTCTATATCGAACAAGAAGCAGTTTGAAAGCTGCGGAAAAGAGCCGCCAGCATTGATACGAGTACTACCAGCTGGGTTAGCATCGAGCTTAGAAATGTATTCATAAAATTCGATTGCAATATCTGTCGGATTGTCTTCACAAAGACTTAGACCCATGGCAATTCGCATTGCTGTGTATTGCGGCACTTCGATTGGTTGACCGCTGTTTTTGCGCAAACTATAGCGATTACGCCTAGTGACGACACCCAAGTAGCGCATCAAATTGTCACGCTCTGGATCCATAGCGGCAGCTAGTTTTTTGTGATCGAAAACTTTTGGATCGATCATTTTTTTGTCGAGTAAGCCGTCTTTGACACCAGCCTTTAGATAAGGCAAAAAGTGTCTTTCGTGTAATTTTTTGAGCTCCTCGTTAGTTTCGTAGTCGCCCAAAATATTTTTGTAGTCGTTCTTGAGCTGTAAACGAGCGGCGATTGTATCAAAATCGGGATCATCTTTAGCATTTTGTAGAGCAGTCTGTATAACTGCCTCATCTAGTTCCTCAGTCTTGATTCCGTCAAACAAAGTTAACTGTAGCTCGGTAGCTACTTGCACGACTTTCCCGACAGGATCAGGCAAGCCCTCAGCTGCCTTGAGAAGCGCAATGTTAATCTTGTTGGCGTCAAATGGTACGCGGGTGCCGTCGCGATGTACCACATGAATTCCACTCATGAATTTTTCCTTTTTTATTAAGTTTATACCCCCACACAAAACACCTCCCAAAGTGTCTAACAAACAGAAACAAGAGCCACCTTGCTTTCAAGGTGGGAAACTGTTCTCCCGCTTGCAAATGTGTGTTTTTGATTGAACGACTACATATGTAGTGTCTGAACAGCATTATGGACGCTATATGTGCGCTTTGCAAGCCTTTTTTGGCAAAAAATGCCCAAATTACAACAAACTGCTTGTGCTACCTCTGGAGAATTTTTCTAGTGTTATGTTTCTTATTTACAACGCTATATGTAGCGTATTAGTTCCAGAAATCCATATCTTGAGGCCAGCTATTGGTGCGATAGCATTCGGCTATTTCCGCATAATCATCACGATCTGAGACATCGATAATACGCCTAACATACTCACGCGTGAGTAGATAAAAGTTTTTCAGCCAAGTCTCTATATCTTGAGTTGTAAGGGTTGGCAAAAAACTAGCACCATCGATGCGGCTGAAAGCTGCTTTAGGGTGCTGTATAATATGCTCGCTCAATCTTTCTGGCTGAAATGTCTTCATCAGAGACATCATTACCACGGTGTCATTTTTGTTGGTTATTAACGTAAGTAACATCATTAGATGATCTGTATCAATAGAAGGGTCTCTGACTAGGTTCGAAGAAACTTTGCCATTGCTATCGTAGACGCCGCTAACTCGGCTCGGGATATTATCGCCTAGTGTCTCATCGTAGCTCCTGGCGACGACAATCTCATCGAACATTTCCGCTTGTATGATGCTACCTATATACTCTTGGCTAAGATTATGCACACTACGGCCAGCTGTGTTAGATAGGAGTCGGTTGTAACACTCATCATCTTGACTTCCCCGATAGCCATAGTTAAGAAATCTGTAGATCAGCCTAGACAGGCGTCCGTTACCATCTGAGTAGTAGTGAACAGCGTTTATGGCTAGACTGAGTGTTAAACCAGCAGCCTCATGTGAGCTAAGCTGCTGTGCTTTTATGAATGCGGCTCGCAGCAAGTGCTCTCGGTCATGCCTTTGTGGCGGTTCATAGGCAACGCCATTCATCCCTGATGCTGCAATGTATGAACCAGACGGAACGTCGACAGGCTTGTTAGTAACTCTGATCGATTGGTTGAGGCGATCTAGCCAAGCTTTAAAATCATCTGGCGTCAGGTTATCCAAAAAATCCATAGAATCTTGAGGTGTAGTAAAATTGCCCATGCCAATTAACGGAGCTATTCGGTCGATTGGCGACGGATCACTGTTATCTTTAGGTTTTTCTAGGGGCATCTTATTATTGTATCACAAATACATTGATTAGTCAAATACGGCTAGTCGCGACGGCAGTTTTCGTATAGCCGCTCGTTTGGTATGAAATTGTCGCTATATAGTTTGCCGCCGAGATTGTCGAGTTTTGTCATCGAATTATCCAAAATTGACTGACGACTATAGACAACCACGTAGTTGGCGCGGCCTAGTTTGTTTGCGGAATTGGTACTGTACTTAGCGTGCGGCAAGTTATTTCTATAAACTGCATCCATAGCTCCAAAAAGATCTCGACAGGCGGCTGGCTTGAAGCCCGCTATCAGGTTTACTACGACTTGTCCTTTATCTGCTAAATGATCAATTATTTTATCGCCATATTCGCGCGTCATCAGGGAGGCTGGCACTTGACTATCACTGTAAACATCGACAAGGATTAGATCGTATTTAGCTCCTGGCTTGTTGACAAAAGTCCGAGCATCGGCAAAACGCAAACTGACATTTGGATAAGCTTTGTAGTCGAAGTAATGATAGGCGATTTTTTCGAGTTCTGGGTCGAGTTCGACAACATCGATAGTCGTTGCTGGCAGTTGTTTGGCTAAATATTCAGGTAAAGTCAGAGCACCGCCGCCCAGTATCAAAACAGATTTTGGCTGGAACTTGATCGCTAGGCGGGCCATTTCGTTGGTGTACCAAAAAGGCAGCTGTTTGCTGCCGTCTAGATAAATGCCAGACTGCGAGCCACCTGGACCAGTTTTGAGGCTGCGGATTGTTCTACCTGATTGGCTTTGGCTGTCAACTATCTTGTAGCTAGCGGTAGCGGTATCGACGGTGACATATGGTGGAGGCATAATCAAACAAGTAATTACAGCAAGAATTAGACCAATAGAGACGATCAAGCGCCGCATCAGCCCATCTCGAGGTGTGATTATCCAGCTCATCATCAAGATCAAAACCACCAAAATTGCCAATGTTTGACGGACGCCAGTGTAGCTAAATAGTACAAAACCGGTTGCAAAAGTACCGGTGATGCCTCCTAGCGAGTTGCTGGCATCTAAGGTGGCGACTGCTTGACCAGTTTGAGTCAAGGTCTGGACTTGCAATTTTGCTAGATACGGCGAAATAAGACCGAATAAAAAACTAGCTGGCGCAAATAAAATAACGGCTATGACAACAGCCTGAAGCCGTAGATCAACAGCAAAACCCTCTACCCAACTCAAAATTGCTTGGTTAAAACACAGTGTCCACAAAATTGCAGCGGCGATAAATAGCAGTAACCAAGCCAAATCAGTCTTTTTGTGACGAGCATCAGCGATTTTACCACCCTGCCAAAAACCAAACGACAGCGAGGCAATAATCACGCCAATCACACTTGTCCAAACATACATCGAGCTACCAACGGTCGGAGCCAGTAGTCGTGCCGCTGCTAGTTCGTAGGCCATCAGGCAAAAACCAGTCGTAAATGCGATGATGGTTCGTTGATTGATATATGACATAGATCTTTTCAATTGCTTTTTTGGCGCACCTCTACAACGAGGCTAGAACCTATTTTATGTCAAAAAGCTGAACACGAGAACTGCACCAGCCCCGCCGCCTGTTCCAGCAAAGCTGTAACGCGCCCCGCCAGAAAAACCAGCCTTTGCATTTTTGGATTTTTACCCCCGCCGATTTTTTAATTTCTTTTCGGAAAAGGCTGGATTTTTCTGTCGGTTCGCCTGCGCTAAAGCGCAGAGGCGACTGGGGCTTGGTCGGTGCGTGGTTAAACCACGTCCAATGTCATCCAAGTGTCTGCGGCAGATTTCTTTTGATTAGCTCTTTCGGCCATTTGTCGTTTGCGCTCTGCATCACTGGCCATTCTATCGGCAACATATTCGGGATTTAGGTAGTTATCAATGCTTTCTTGACCCGATTCAATCCGCGAGTCTATATCTTTTAGAGCGGTTTCTCGGTCTTCTCCATCAAGCTTACTTTCAACAACAACCCTGAACCGCTTTAACACACCCAGATTAGCGGACATCTTATTTGCGTCCTGCGCATAGTCATCGGCTGTCATTTCTGGATTGTAGCCGCCATAAAATCCTGCGTTCATAATGGGTGTAGCCATCCAACCGACAATCGTACCTAAATCTTGATCGGCACTGTTTTTGGCGGCTACCTTTGACGAATGATAATCAACTATGCCGAAACCGGCTTCTCGGTCATAAAATATGTTTGTGGGTTTGGGGTCAATCTCAATACCGCGTTCACTAACAGCAGTCAGTGTGTCCACCAATCCCGACAGTTGCTCATCTGTGATTGCCGCTACGTCCTCAAGTGTCATATCCTTACCCATTTCTTTACCGGGCATTACTTCTGCTACGGTAACTCCGTCCTCGTAAGACGCAGCGACTATTTGCTCAAGATGGGGTACTCCTTTGCCAAGTACAGCACCGGCTAAATGACTATCTATGGTAGATGGACTTGGTTTTGTGCCGCTCGGCACCCTAACAGCATAATCCTTACCCTCGTGTGTTATTCGGAACACAGCCGAGTTAGAGCCATTACCCATAAAAGCAGGGTGTTCCTTGCGTGTCGCTGGGTCTTGCAGCTCCGCACGCAAACCAGTGACTATTGGCTTAAACACTTGGTTATATTGCGTGAGCATATCCGCTCTGCCTTGAATTGCTTCGTATTTTGAGCCACCCACAGAACGTAAAAAGTCTGTATACTCTGAAGTCGTCGCTACTGTCCTTTTTGTATTTTCGGGTACACGTAACCGTTCTCCTGCTTCGTCCTTATGATACTCAGCTGACTCAGTAACTCTAGTAACATCAGCCAAATTACCAATAGCTAGTTCACCAAGATTATTTAGTACGTGGCCACTGTCTTGGTAATGCTCAATTCGCTCGGCGGCAAAAGTTGCTGCTTGCGCTTGGAGTAATTCTGGTGATTTTGGGGTCATTTCGGGCATAATTTTTGTTTTATGTTGAACTATGTTTATTTTAGCACACTTTGATTAAAAAATCAAGCGCAAATTTGCCACCGACCAAGCCCCAGTCGCCTCTGCGCTTTAGCGCAGGCGAACCGACAGAAAAATCCAGCCTTTTCCGAAAAGAAATTAAAAAATCGGCGGGGGTAAAAATCCAAAAATGCAAAGGCTGGTTTTTCTGGCGGGGCGCGTTACAGCTTTGCTGGAACAGGCGGCGGGGCTGGTGCAGTTCTCGTGTTCAGCTTTTTGACATAAAATAGGTTCTAGCCTCGTTGTAGAGGTGCGCCATAAATGGACTTTTTGCGGAAACGTCGCCCTGTCGGACGGTTTTTTCTTTGGTTTTGCGCAGCAAAACCCAGATGTTTTCTTGGGGGGAATGGGCTTCAGGGCGCGGCAGCAGCCGCGCTTTTTTGTTTGACCGCCGCAGGCGGTTTTGGGGTATAATTGCTTTGTACCCGATCACAAGTTGTCTTTTTTGTTTGCCGGCTTTAATGGCCGTCCTAGTCAATTTGAGGCAACTTAGATTGGGTACAGCTAGGGCGGTCATTTAAGTTAGGGGGTAACTATGAACGACAGACAAAAATACTTCTTGTACGCAAGGAAGTCCACCGATGTTGAGGACAAACAGGTTTTGTCCATTGAGGCACAAATAACCGAACTTCGGAAATATGCCAAAGACAACCAGCTAACCATTGTAGACACCATTATTGAGAAAAAATCCGCCAAAGTGCCAGGCCGCCCGAAGTTCGGCACAATGCTTGGGCGCATTGAGGCTAATGAGGCCAGTGGCATTATCGCTTGGCACCCTGATAGGCTTGCCAGAAATAGCGTGGACAGCGGGCAGATTGTATATTTGCTAGACCAAACGCATTTGCAGTCGCTAAAGTTTCCGACATTCTGGTTTGAGAACACTAGTCAGGGTAAGTTTATGCTTTCAATAGCATTCGGTCAGAGCAAATACTACATAGACAATCTGGCTGAAAACACCAAGAGGGGCTTACGCCAAAAAGTCAGGCGCGGCGAGTTTCCCGGACTTGCGCCTATCGGGTATATCAACGATGTGAGGGTACATATAATTATTGTGGACAAACGCCGCGTCCCGCTCATCAAGCAAGCCTTTGAGTTGTATGCTGGCGGAGATAAACGCTTGCAAGATATCGCCGACTTTCTGGCGAGCAAAGGCATTAAAACCAGCGGCGGCTTACCCCTCAAGAAAGACCAAGTCAAGAAAATACTGACCAATCCTATCTACTACGGACATTTCCGGTACGCTGGCGAAGTGTATGAGGGCAAGCATACGCCAATCATCACAAAGAAGCTGTTTGACGCGGTACAGGCCGTGCTGGAGCGGCGAGGGCAAAAACGCAAGGGCGCGAACGCGCCCCAAGCCTTGTGTGGCTTGCTGACTTGCGGTGCATGCAATATGGCGATAACTGCCGAGAAAAAGATTAAACACCAAAAGAACGGCAATGTTCACGAGTATGTTTACTATCGTTGCACGCGCAAAAGCAAAGCTATTCGCTGTACCGAGCCGACAATCACAGAGCCGGACTTGCGAGCGCAATTATCTGACATCTTGCAGGGCTACGCCCTGCCCGAAAGTTGGGCGGTTACGCTAGGCAAAATGCTGGACAAAGACAAACAGCAGGCAGAACAAAGTTCTGCCGCGTTCATCGCTAACGCTCAAACGCAGATTAGTAACTTGCAAAGCAAGTTACAGCGACTTCTTGACAGTTATCTTGACCAAGATATTGAGCAAAGCGTGTACCGAGCAAAGCAAGCCGAGTTAATGAGCGAAAAGAAGTCGCTAGAGGAACAAATCGGCAAGCTAACGCTTGCCGCCGGAAGTTGGATTGAACCTCTACGTCAGTGGCTCAAAACTGCCGTTTCTCTCTGTGAAATCGCAAAAACTGGCGAGCCGGTGACTATGAAGCAAGCATTTTCCGAAATTGACGGATTGAATCTGTTTTTATCAAACAAAAAAGCGCGGCTGCTGCCGCGCCCTGAAGCCCATTCCCCCCAAGAAAACATCTGGGTTTTGCTGCGCAAAACCAAAGAAAAAACCGTCCGACAGGGCGACGTTTCCGCAAAAAGTCCATTTATGGCGGAGAGAACAGGATTCGAACCTGCGATGACGATAAACGCCATACACGCTTTCCAAGCGTGCGCCTTCAGCCACTCGGCCATCTCTCCGTGGCTAGCTTTATTGTACAGGTTTTTATTTAAGAGAGGCAGCTAGATTATCAATAGCTTCTTGTATTGCGGCTGCTGTGCCTTTGTCGATTTCTCTCGCTTCATCGGGATCACGGACGAATCGATTTATAGCAGTATCTGGCTTGTTCGGTGTCAGGCCCACAATATCCGTAGGCCCGTCACCTTGCTTTAAGGTACTTTTGAAGTAGTCTAAGCCATTGTTGCTAGTTGTTTTTATGAAAGAGGCTTGGGTGCCATCATTATTTAACTGAATGCCGCTACAGCTGCCATCGCTCTTAGGATTGAGGAGACTGATGCTATCGATATCGATATCTTGCAGCTTTTTTGATGGTATAACTTCTATGTAGACTGTCGTAGCTGGACCGCCAGCACGGATACCATCACTGGTATCGACTGCCTTTGGGTTTGCATCGATGAGTTGCAGCAGATTTTTACAGATTCCATCGGTGTAAGCGCCAATTTTGTTATTGCGTGCATCGTTTTTGACATAGGCCCGAAAGTTCTCAATGTCAGGTAGCTGAAAGTTTTTGTTTGCGGCTTTTAGCAGTGCTTTGGTGTCGACTGGCGGATTGACTTTTTTGGCTGTCTCTTTGCTCGTGGAAGGAATATGGCTTGGCCTACTAGGTTGACTCGAGGAAGAGCTGGATATCTCTGGTGATACCGGCTGCACTGTATTACCGCAAGCCGTCACGCCGAGTGCTGCAAGTGTCGCGACCACAGTAGGTAACTTTTCTCGGCCGAATGGCAGTCGTCTTTCGCCCATCTGCTAACTCCTAAGTTAGTATTCTCTATTCATTATACACTATTAACGATCTCTAGTCAATTTCGCCGTCAAAAATACACCAGTAAATATGCTGCTTGTGGTTGCGGTTTGTCTGTCAAGACGCCTATAATAGACGGAACATGCGCCAGAAAATTGACCCAGTTATACAGCTCCGAGGTCTTGTCAAACAGTACGGAACCGGAGACGCCGAACACAATGCTCTTGACGGTGTTGATCTTACGGTTGAGCCAGGCGAATTTATTGCCATTATGGGGCCATCTGGATGTGGCAAAACGACGCTTCTAAACATTTTGGGGATGCTCGATCGTGCTGACGACGGGCAATATTTGCTGGATGGCAACGATGTCGAGCAGTTTAGCGACAATCGACGCGCTCACATTCGTTCGCAGCAAATCGGGATTGTTTTTCAGAATTTCAACCTTATCGATCACATGAGTGTTATCGAAAATGTCGCGCTGCCACTCACCTACCACGGCACTTCACGCACCAAGCGATTGCAAGCCGCGAGCGATATGCTAAAGTCATTTCACCTGCAAGAACGCGAGTACTACATGCCATGGCAGTTATCTGGCGGACAAACTCAGCGTGTAACGATTGCGCGGGCACTCGTCAATCAGCCGTCACTTATTTTGGCCGATGAGCCAACCGGCAGCCTCGATAGCCGCTCAAGCCACGTTATTATGGAGGAGTTGTCGGAGTTGCACCAAAAAGGCAATACAATCCTGATGGTAACTCACAACCCAAATCTGACCAGTTACGCCAGCCGCGTCATCAACATGCTCGATGGTAAAATTGCTAGCGACAAGAAGATCAGAGTGGCTGTAACAGCATCTTCAGAAGAGAAAATTCCGCTTCGTTCTGTAAAACGTCCGACCAAAGATGATAAAGAGGCTGACTCACAAGTGCCAGCTCGCCGAAGAAAGCGAAAGAAATGAGACGATTACTATTTTTTGACCACCTTGCAAGCGCGATTTTTTCGCTCAAAGCAAATCGTATGCGATCTTTACTGACGACATTGGGAATTACGGTTGGTATTGCCAGCGTGACGATGATCCTAACGCTTGCCTCTGGCGTGGTTGGTTCGGTTAGCCGCCAAGTTGAGGATATCGGTAACACGATTGCGGTGATTCGACCGGGTGTATCGAGCAACCAGCTGCCATCGGTGATTCGGCCAGTTTCACCTCAACAATATAGCACCAGCACAATCGAAGAAGCCGATATCGGCATTGTTAAAAGTGTCGATCAGTCGCTACTAGTTGCGCCAATTATGACGATCGAAGGCCGTTTGACGTCGCTCGATGGTAACATCGGCAATGGAATGGTGGTTGCAACTACACCAGATATTGCTAAAACGACTAGCCTGCCGCTTCAATCGGGCGAGTTTTTGAAGCCTGATTCGCCTTCACACGCTGCAATTATTGGTACGCAGATGGCAATTGATCTTTTTGGAACAGATGATCCGATCGGTCAAACTTTTACATTGCGTAAACAAACTTTTACGGTTACAGGTGTTTTGAAAAAGATGAAAAATCCGATCAACTACAACAATATCGACTTTGATCAGTCGATAATTATTCCGTATGCCACTGGAAAGACTTTTCACGGTGGTCGTAGCCAGATTCAGCAGATCAATATTATGGCCAGTAGCCAAGACAGTCTGCAAAAAGCTTTGACGGAGATCGATAAGAAGATTGAGGCGGCGCATGGCGAAAAAGATTTTAGCGTTATCAGCGGCGAAGCGATTGCCGAACCAACTAACTCAATGTTTAATGTTGTTGCCAAGGTGATGGCAGCGATCGCCGTTATCTCGCTGATTGTTGGTGGTATTGGCATTATGAATATTATGCTTGTCAGCGTAGCAGAGCGGACACGCGAGATCGGTATTCGAAAAGCCGTCGGTGCTAGCAATGCCAATATCATCGTCCAGTTCTTGGTCGAGTCGCTGATTATCAGCTTGATTGGCGGCTTGATTGGCGTGATTATCGGTATTTTGCTAGCTTATCTACTCGGCGCACTCTTCTCATTTATGCCGATTATTACCCTCGAAACCTTGCTTGTAGCAGCTGGGCTTTCGGTGATGGTCGGTGTTTTATTTGGACTATATCCAGCTTTTCGAGCAGCCAGCAAAGACCCAATCGAAAGCTTGCGCCACTACCGTTAATTGGCTAGTCGATTTAGCTTGGTCGCAATATTACTGGCCTCAGGGCGGACATTATTGAGAAGAGCCACGTAGTAGGCGTTAGCAATCGCAAAATAGCAACCCCAAAGCAGCTCTTCTAGACGGCTATCGCCACTTGTCTGAATCTGATGTGCTTTTGGTCGTCGACCACTCAGTAATCGATCAACATTTTCCATCATATTTTGAGTTTTCAGATCATTGGTCGCTATGATGTCGAGCGGCAAAAACGGTTTTTCGATCGGATGCGACAACCATGATGATAGCTGAGCGGTTTGCGCAGAATCTGGGTATGATTGCGAAAAAGCTAAATTTTTGGCGATTTCATGCCAACATGCAGCAAAATATTGCCCCAAACCAGTTGTTTTATGGCCGTCATAAAATATCGGTGTTTTGCCAACTGTCAGCAAAGCCGTTTGCTTAGCATAATTTTCATACATTGGCACTGCCGTATGCCAGCGAACGACTGATTTTTTTAAATGCCCATAGCTCCGATTGTCGATATCTGAGAGTTTAACAAAACCAAAGTTACTGCATAGCACCGCGCCAGCTCTCAGTAGTACGGCTACATCTGCTAAAGGCAGACCAGCAACTGGCTGGTAATGAACATGAGCCACATTGTCATTGCTAGCTTGCGATATTAGCTCCGCTTGTGCCGATACGACAGCAATTTGACACTGTCGACGACGCGCCATCTGGTAACATGCCGCTAACTCAGATGAATTGCCCATGAGCAACACCAGTGTCGACGAATTTGCAAAAGCAGGTAGTATAGACGAGTAGCTCACTCGGTTGTCTTCGCCAATTGCGGTTTGCATCAAGCGAGCGGCCAGTTCTGCATATTGATCACCGATGACGAGACATTCAGAAATATGCCTACCGTCGTGATCAGGGTTCGATAAGCGAATGCTCGACTCAAGCCACGATAAACTTCCCTCGAAGGCTTCAAACGAACGCCTGGGGTCTCGCTGCTTAATAACATTTAAGTCGTCTAACAATTTCCACCACCCTTATTGCACTTGCATATGTTTTCTTGAGCTAGTATACTACACTTAAACATAATCAGTAAAAACGATACGAGGTGGGCATGAATATCGAACCAGCAGGTCAAGAGCCGCAAACAATTAGTGACGATCAGGAGCTTGCAAAAGTGCTTGCTGGCGTAACTGGTGATCCATCTGTCGCCAACCCAATGACTCCGCCAGCGGTAGCCCCTCCTGCTGCCATGCCTGAGCCAACTATGCCAATGCCACCGCAAGATAGTGCCGTAGCCGATGCACCTTCGGTATCACCAGAGCCAGTCAGTCAACCTGACGTTGTGTCATCTAACAGCAGCCTATCTGGGGCTGGTAGCGATCTTGCAGCTATCAAACAAGAAGCCCTTGGCGAACTACGACCACTAGTAGACAAACTTGAAGTTTCCCCAGAAGAAAAATTCGATACTTACCTACTTTTGATTCGCTCAACAGATGACCGCACTTTGATCGGTCCAGCTCACGCGGCAGCCCAAGCTATCTCAGACGAAACTCGCCGTGCTCAAGCCTTGCTCGATATCATCAAAGAGATCGATTTTTTGAGCCAAGCTCAACAGTAGACTAAACTTCAACAGTACGTTGTTCAGGCAAATCCCATGGTTCGTCTGGATATACTTGCCATGGTTCTAAAGCCGGATCTCTCGTCTTCTGTAAGGGTTTAGGATTAGCATGTGCAACCATTCTTCCGGTTCGAATATTAGTAGCTCCATTGACAAGGTTGGGCAAGCTTGGTGGCACCAACCATTCACCTTCTAAGATGCCTCTATTAAAATCTTGACGTAGTTCATCAGAATTACTAGGGTGTCTCATAGCTGAGCCTGCCTTTGACAAAAGTTGACGTACCCTTTCTCTGCTTATACCATGGTGTCTAGCTACCTCATCAATAGTTTGGGGCTCTTGACCATCAAGACCGTATCGCATTATAACCATTTCTGCAACGCGATCGTCCAGGTTGCTTAGTAATTTGATGATAGCGAGACGTAATTCAGCTT
This sequence comes from uncultured Candidatus Saccharibacteria bacterium, assembly GCA_964572775.1. Taxonomy (GTDB): domain Bacteria; phylum Patescibacteriota; class Saccharimonadia; order Saccharimonadales; family Saccharimonadaceae; genus SZUA-359. The sequence goes on along the minus strand of CAZNEX010000004.1, from coordinate 37,018 downwards.
CATCTAATGCTGCCTCAGGACTTTCGTCTTTGCTAGCTGCTATATCGGCGATATCGCTTAGATCTGTTCCTGGTCCTAATGCTCCTTCGTAAGGTATACCTTTGAGACCAGCCATCATATGCTCGGGATAGTATCCTTGGTGAAGTCCTTCGTCAGACCTATGATTAAGCCGTCTAGCGGGCCTACCGTACGTTTTTGCTTCTTTGATCTCTTGAGCATATCTTTCATACAGATCAGGACTAGCTGACCAGCCGGAGTTCTCTGCTGATCTATTTGCGTGCAGTGCGCTTTGTATATACCATGCTGCATAGGTGGTGAATCGAGCAGATTTTTCTGTTAAAGAACTATATTTATCGGCGGCACGCCACATCGCTTCAATGGCGATTTGAGTTCTGTCTTCTAAATTTGCCTCAACATTTGCCAGTGAGCCAAGTTTGCTGTACGTTCCCGGTGTTCTTAGCGACCCCCAGTAATCACCTTCTATTGTCGATATAGTAGCAATTGTCTTAGTCTTGGGTTTTGACGGCGTCTCTCCCATCGACCATCGAGCGCATGCAGCAGCAAAGGGCAGATTAGCAGATACAAGTCTGGTTTTGGCTTCCCTACCCTTCGATATGTCGACATCATACCTACCATCGTAGTTGCCATCAGCTATCATTTTATCAGCAAGTTCCTTGGCTTTTAGGCCATCTTGGATGATGGCCGCAAGATCGCTCTCTTCCTCTTTAGTTAAAAAACCTTCATGGCCAATAGCCTCACGACTCGCTTGACGCAATGCATCAACGAATTTATAGTATTTTAGCCCGTGCGTTGGTTCGTCTGGCTCGACTATTTCAGGATCAAATGCCTCATCAGGAAAATAGTCTTCATGGCTGAAGGAAGGATGACTCATTTGTGTATAATAGCAAATTTTGTGAAGTTTGTCAAGTTTAATGCTAGACATAGCTATTGCTATTTGATATAATAAAAAAATAATGACAGAAAAAGTCCTGCTGATGAAGCAAGGTCGGCTTGGTGGAATGATGGAAATGATTTTGGTCCGAAGTTCACTGCGGTTCAAAACCCATCAAATAGAAGAATGCTAAGAAGGATGATGAAAGCGGCTGGATCAGATGGATGTCCTGCTGCATGTAAAACATCTGTTATTGATATTCACGTCGCTGAGGATGATGTGAAATCAGCTATTGCCCAAGCATCGATGCAGGGTCTGCTTGAAGAGGTTAGAGATAGGCGACTAGAAGGCACAGGTCGTGTTCGCTATAACAAAACTGACCCTCTGGCACCATAGGCATGATACTTCAGCTGCTTGGCGACCATCTGAGGTTGGTACAGAAAGAGCATGGCATACCAATGCTATGAGCATAGATGAAGGAAAAAGTACTTCTTATATACTCTGCTATGACAAAACACCAGATGCTGGTGGGCGTTTTTATCAAGAAATGCCATTTCCTGATGAAGCAAACTAAATAGCCGAGCATTTAAACTCGGCTATTTTGCACTAAAGTGATGTGATTACATCATGCCCATGCCGCCGCCCATTGGTGGCATTTGCGGAGCTTCTTTTTCTGGGATGTCGACGACTAGCGCGCCCATTGTTGCGGCCGTACTGGCGATCGAGACGGCGTTTTGGACGGCTTGCTTGGTGACGCGTGTTGGGTCGATGACGCCAGCTTTCTTGAGATCAACTAGGCCTTTATCTGGAGTCATGACGTTGATACCCTGCCCTGGCGTAGCTGCCTGTACTTGAGCGAGTAGCGCCTCTGAGTTTAGACCGGCATTGGCAGTGATCTGTAAAAATGGTTGTACGAGTGCTGTCTTGACCACATTGCGTCCAGCAGCCACACTATCTGAGCCAGCCGTTTTGAGGTTGGTGGCTAGATTGACCAAAGTTACACCACCACCCGAGACAATTCCTTCTGCCAATGCGGCTTTGGTGGCAGCAACGGCGTCGTCTACGCGGAATTTCTTTTCATCGATTTCGGTCTCGGTTGCACCGCCGACCTTGATGACGGCGACTTTACCGCTGAGAGCGGCTGCTCGTTTTTCAAACTGCTCTTTGTCGTATTCACTCGTTGCATTTTCGGCTTGCGCGAGAATCTGCTTGATGCGTGCATCGACCTCTTTTTGAGCGCCAGCGCCTTCGATGATGGTAGTTTCGTCCTTGCCGACAATAACCTTGCGAGCAGTACCGACAACTTCTAGGCCAACATTTTCAAACGTTAGACCCTGATCTTCAGAGATAACTTGACCACCGACAAGCTGAGCCATATCTGCCATGATATCTTTGCGGCGATCACCAAAAGACGGAGCCTTAACGACCACAGTATTTAGCACGCCTTTGAGTTTGTTTAGAACCAAAATGCTCAAAGCCTCACCATCGACTTCATCGGCGACCAATACAATGTCTTTTTTGCCAGCTTGAGCCAATTTTTCGATCATTGGTAAGAGATCTTGAGCGCTAGAAATCTTTTTGTCGGTGATGACAATCGCTGGTCTTTCATAAACGGCTTCTTGCCTACCAGTATCGGTAACAAAGAAAGGACTTGCCCAGCCTTTATCGAGACTAAAGCCTTCGACAACCTCGGACTCCATCTCAAGACTCTGCCCAGCTTCAACTGTAATGACGCCGTCCTTGCCGACACTCGCCATGACATTGGCAATCAATTTACCGATTTGAGCATCGCCAGCCGAAATCGTAGCAACTTCGGCGATACGATCAGACTTGCCTTCGATTGACTCGCTAAGACCATCGATTGCCTTGACAACCTCTGCACCAGCGGCTTCAATGCCCTTTTTGAGCTCCATCGGGTTGTGGCCAGCGGCGATTAAGCGGTTTGCCTCTTTAAGAATTTGATATGTCAGTACAGTGACAGTAGTGGTGCCATCTCCAGCGACTTTGTTGAGCTTGCTAGCAGCCGACTTGATCAGTTCAGCACCGACCTTAAACCCGAGCGTTTCATCGTCATTTTCGGGCAACTCAACACCTTCGGCAACTGTTACACCATCGTGAGTAACAGTTGGTCCGCCATAGCCTTTGGCGATAACGACATTACGACCTTTTGGCCCATACGTCACCTTAACTGCATCATAAAGCGCCTTAGCGCCGCCTAAAACTCGCGCACGCGCGTCATCATCATAAAAAACTTTCTTTGCCATAAACTAACTATCCTCCTCGCCTAAACTGTTGCTAAAATATCTTCTTCTTTGACGATCAGGTATTCGACGCCGTCAATCTTGATCTCAGTTGTTGAATACTCTTTATATAAAATCCTATCGCCGTTTTTGACGCTATTAACATCTGGGCCGATGGCCTGGACTTTGGCAACAACTGGCTTCTCTTTTGCATTATCTGGCAGGTATAAACCACTAGCTGTCTTATTGCTGGCCTCTTCACGAACCGCTACAACGCGGTCGCCGAGAGGTTTGATTGGTGAACTCATGTCCCTCGTCTCCTCCTTTTAGCTGTATTGCATCTAGTTTAGCAAAATATTTTAGCACTCGTCAAGCACGAGTGCTAAAATGCTTGTTTAAGACTAGCTTTTGTGATCTTGACTAATCTGCCGTACCACATCGGCGTCGTTCCAAGGAATACGCTCGCCTTTTACGATTCGATAAGATTCATGTCCCATGCCAGTGATTAACACGGTATCACCTTTGGTGGCGATCGAGAGCGCTTTTTCAATCGCATCGCGCCGATCGGTGTATTCGCTGGTTTTGGCCTCGCCGTGTCCAGTCGAAATGCCTTCCATGATCATGTCGCGGATTTCTTGAGGATCTTCGTTGTAACTCTCTTCATCAGTTAAAAATATTCGATCAGCGTGGTGTGCTGCAATTTCACCCATCTGTGGTCTTTTGCCTTTGTCACGGTCACCACAAGCTCCAAAAACCAAGATAACGCGGTTTTTGGTGATGGCCTTGGCAGCTACTAGCAGCTTCTCGAGCCCATCGGGTGTATGGGCATAGTCAACTATTACATCGTAAGGCTTGTTTTCGAGAACACGCTCAAATCTACCAGGTATACCCTCAAGATTTGCCACCCCTTCAACGATCGCTTCCATCTCAACACCGAGTAAATATGCCGCCGAAGCCGCCGCCGCCAAGTTGTAAACATTGAATTCACCTGGTAAAGCCGTTGCTAATTCTAGTTTTGTCAGGTGGTCAATTGTAATCGTCGCCTCTGAGCCCTTGCGATAAAGCTTAACGTGATCGATATGCGCTTCAGCATCTTCGTGTTGCCCATAAGTAATCTTCTGAGATTCAGCCGGAAATTGGTTGAAATAATCGAACCACTCATCATCGCGATTGAGGACGATAAATTCAGGATACATCTGGAAAAGACGAGCCTTAACAGCCGCATATTCTTCCATTGTATGATGATAGTCAAGGTGATCCTGTGTCAAATTGGTCATAATCGCCATCTTGACCGGCACACCAGCTAATTTGTGCTGGTGTAAAGCGTGCGATGGAAACTCCATGACTACAAAGTCAACGTGAGCTTTTTTGGCCGCTCGAAAAAAACGCTGCATATGTGCGGTTGAGGCAACCGTTGCATTGAGTTTATTGAGCTGCAGTTTGCCGGCAATTTCTATCTGGGCAGTACTGAACATGGCTGTTTTATGACCAGCTTCTTTCAGGATCTCGTTTAGGTAATTAACAGTAGTTGTTTTGCCATTGGTGCCAGTCACAGCGATGATACGCAGAGACTTAGCTGGATGACCATAACGAGCCGAAACCACTTGGGCGCGCGTTCGTCGATAGCTATCTTCTATTGATCGGACTGCCCCTTTTGGCAAAGTTTTGCGTACTATCCGGGTTAGCTGCTGCTTCATACTATTATTTTACGCTATAATATTGACACATGGTAATTTTGGGAATAGAAAGTAGCTGTGATGAAACAGCGGCTGCCATCGTGGTTGATGGCAAGAAGTTGCTCTCGAGCGCTGTCCAAAGTCAGATCGATATTCACACTCAGTACGGCGGAGTAATTCCTGAGATTGCGGCGCGTAGTCACATTGAGGCAATTCAACCAGTCATTGCCAAAGCACTCGGCGACGCTAAGATCGGCTGGCAAGATATCGATGCGATCACAGTGGCTAACACTCCTGGTCTAACTGGTTCATTACTGGTAGGTGTTTTGACGGCGCGCACTCTGGCGATTGTCCACCAAAAGCCGCTATATGCAGTTCATCATGTCGAAGGGCATGTTTATGCCAACTTTATTATCGAAAAATCAGATGATATCGAACTGACTTTGCCGTCGCACCAGCCGCAGTTTCCGATGCTAGCACTGGCTGCCAGCGGTCTGCATTCTCAGCTAGTTTATTTTGAAGATCATGGTCAGTACGCATTGATTGGTCAAACGATCGACGATGCCGTCGGTGAAGCTTTTGATAAAGTAGCCAAGATACTCGGGCTCGGCTATCCAGGCGGCCCGGCCGTTGAAAAATGGGCAGTCGACGGAGATCCAAAGCGCTATTCACTGCCAATCGCCAAACTAACCTGTCCAGATGATTGCCAGCACGATGTTTTAGCCCAGCCCACTCAAGTTGCAAGCGAAGGCTCAAAAGTACGCGCGGCTGCTATCGGTCGTTGCCGACGCTACGACTTTAGCTTCTCAGGCCTCAAAACTGCTGTTTTAAGGACCGCTCAAGCCGAAGCAGGCAAAGACTTCAATTTCCCATCACATCAGCTTGCAGAGCTTCTAAACGATAAACAGAAGCATGATCTAGCGGCCAGCTTTGTCTATACAGCCATTAAAACACTGGTCGATCGCACCATGCGCGCTTATAGCGATTTTCAGCCAGCCTCTGTTGTGATTGCTGGAGGGGTGGCAGCGAGCCGTCCGCTACGCCAGGCTCTGGCTGAGGCGTTACCGATTCCGATTGAATACGCGCCAATTAGCCTTTGTACCGATAACGCTGCCATGATTGCGGCACTTGGCTACTACCATCATCTTTACGGCTCACCTGTTGACCCCTATACCCTAGAAGCCCTACCAAATTCAACGATGCTCAATTCTGCCTGGAGGAACAATAATGTTGTCAAATAAGCTACATTTTTTACAAACATCTGCTTGGGCCAAATTTCAACGCTCACTCGGCAAAACTGTTATTGAACAAAGTGGTCAAGATTGGCAATTTTTGGCGATTGTTGAGTCCAGCGGAGGTTTTCGCCGCCTCTACTGCCCTTATGGTCCAGTTGCCACTAGTTCTGAGGCGTTAAAGCAAGCTCTCGATACTCTTCGGCAAACTGCCAAGGCTCATCGGGCGCATTATATTCGGGTGCAGCCAACAGGGTTAGAGCTAAAAGCTAGCGATCTAGAGTCTGAGAATCTGCAACCAATCAAATATTCCCAACCAGTGCGTACCTGGTTACTCGATCTTACACCCCCGCTCGAAGATCTTTATGCCGCTATGAAGCAAAATACGCGTAATATCTGTCGAAATTATCAAAAAAAGGCGCTGAGTTATCGGATGAGTGACAATCCAGACGACATTCACCTACTGACTAACCTATTGCATGGCGTCGCCAGCCATAATCAAATTGCTGTGCACAGCGACGCTTACTTCCAAAAACAGGCTAATAGTTTGATGCCTATTGGAGCCGCCAAACTTCATCTGATTGAATACGAAGATCAAGTTATTGCCGCCGCTCTAACTTATCAGACTGAAGATACTATCTGTTATGGTCATGCAGCTGCTGACTACGAACATCGTGCGCTCGGCGCCAGCACGGCGCGTG
>CAZNEX010000004.1:15430-30267 GCA_964572775.1 uncultured Candidatus Saccharibacteria bacterium | reverse complement strand
GACCGACTGGACCGGCGACCGCCGGGAGTTCATCGGCCGCAACGGAACGCTTGGTGCGCCCGCCGCGCTTACGGGCTCCGGACTTTCCAACCGCGTCGGCGCGGGACTTGATCCGTGTGGCGCGCTGCAGACCGAAGTCCGTCTGGCGCCCGGCGCCAGCACGGCGCTTGTCGGTGAAATAATTCGATACGCAAAGTCGCATCAGATCGATACGCTTGACTTTTTTGGCATTGCGCCAAACGATGATCCTGGTCATAAACAAGCTGGTCTAACTCGTTTTAAGCAATCATTTGGCGGCTACTCGCGAGTTTATCCGCCAACTAGCGAAGCCGCCATTGCTCCCCTGCCTTACGGTATATATCGTTTAATCCGCAAAATTCGTGGACTAGACACTTAGTATTGTGTTATACTAGCTGGGAAAACAAACACGTGAAAACAGGAAGAGGGATACTTTGCGACATATTTGCGTAAAGGTCTATTTGCTGTTTTTATTTCACGTGAAACCCTGATTGACTGCGGAGTAGACATGAAGCTTGCCAAGCAATATACGCCAAACGATTACGAACCAACAACTTACGCCCTATGGGAGACCTCGGGCGCTTTTCGTCCATCTGGAAAGGGCCAACCATACAGTATTGTGATGCCGCCACCAAACGCCAACGGTAATTTACACATTGGTCATGCGCTCGATATGAACCTAAAGGATATTTTGGCGCGTTTTCACCGCATGAAGGGGAGAGACGTGGCGTTTATTCCAGGTGCTGATCATGCTGGTTTTGAGACATGGGTGGTTTATGAGCGCAAACTGCAAGCGGAAGGCAAGAGCCGGTTCGATTTTAGCCGTGAAGATCTGTATCGCCAAGTTTGGGATTATGTTGAAGCTAACAGAGGTAACATGGAGTTGCAGCTACGAGCATTAGGCATGAGCTGTAGCTGGGATGATTTGGTTTTTACACTCGATGCCAAAGTGGTTCAGACTGCTCAAGATACATTCAAAATGATGTGGGATGATGGCTTAGTTTACAGAGGCGAGAGAATTGTAAACTATTGCACGACTCACCAGACAAGCTTTGCCGATATCGAGGTTGAGCACAAAAACCAAAAAAGTAAGCTCTGGAAGATTGCCTATCCGCTTCTTGATCAGATAGGCGAGATTGTTGTAGCGACTACTCGTCCTGAAACGATGCTAGGTGATACAGCGGTTGCAGTTCACCCAGAAGATGAGCGCTATAAGCATCTTATTGGTGGGCGAGTGCTACTACCGATTACGCAGCGCGAGATCCCAATTATAGGCGATGATTCAGTTGATCCAGCTTTTGGTACAGGCGCTGTCAAGATTACGCCAGCTCACGATCCAAATGATTATGAGATGGCTCAGCGCCACAATTTACCAGTCATAAATATCATCGATACGCATGGCAAAATGACCAATGTGCCCTCGCTGTATGAAGGCCTCAGTATTGAAGATGCACGCAAGAAGGTGCTACTAGCTCTCGAGAGTGAAGAGTATCGACGCGGCGAATCTGATATTGAGCATGCGGTCGGACATTGTTACAAGTGCGGCACAGCCATTCAGCCTCTTATCATGAGTCAGTGGTTTATTAAGATGAAGCCATTGGCCGAAAAAGCGATTGAGGCTATCAACCAAAATAAGATCGATTTTCAGCCAGCATCTAAGGCTCGAGAACTGGTCAATTATCTATCGCAGCTCCGCGATTGGAACATTAGTCGTCAGATAGCGTGGGGAATTCCGATCCCAGCTTTTCAAAATACTAACGATCCAAATGACTGGATTTATGATGACCGCATCGATCAAGAAACTATAGTTGTAAATGGCACAACATATAAACGCGAAGAAGACACCTTTGACACTTGGTTTTCTAGTGGTCAATGGCCATACATCGTGACCGACTATCTAAGCCAGGGAAGCTTATCGCGATTTTTCCCGACTACTGTTATGGAAACAGGTAGCGACCTCTTGAGGCAGTGGGTGTCGCGCATGATTATGTTAAGTCTGTACCGCACCCAAAAAGTGCCGTTTGAGACAGTCTATTTCCATGGCATGGTCAATGACGAGAATAATCAAAAGATGAGTAAGTCTAAGGGAAATGTCATCAACCCAATGGATATTTTGAGCGAATATGGCTCAGATGCACTAAGATTGGGCATAATATCTGGTCGTAGTTCGGCGCAAAATCAGCCATTTAACCGAGGAGCAGTGCTAGCAGGACGTAATTTTTGCAATAAATTATGGAACATTGCACGCTTTATCGAAAATGCCGTCGGCGATTATCACGAAAAACCACTGGCGAGCCCCACCACACTTGCCGATCACTGGGTACTGCGCCAACTAAACGAGGCTAGAACAGCTGTTGAAGCACATCTTGAGGCCTATCGCTTCTCGGAGGCAGCAGAAGTGGTTTATCATGTCATCTGGGACGATGTAGCCGATTGGTATCTTGAGGCTAGCAAGGGTGATCAAAATGCCACCATGCTAGCGTATGTGCTCGATACTTGTTTGAAGTTGGCTCATCCATTTGCGCCGTTTGTAACAGAGACAATTTGGCAAACCTTGACTTGGCACGACAACAAAGACGACCTGTTGATTGTAGCGACTTGGCCTGAAGACAGTCAGTTTAGCGATATTTCGGCTGCGCAGTTTGAACAGATGAAGAGCTTGATAAGCGAAATCCGTTTTGTCTCTAGTGAATTACCTGGTAACAGCAAACAAACGCTGCTTTACCTTGATGATTCATTGGTTGCCGATAATGAAAGTTTGATAACTCGTCTCGCAAAACTAAAAAGTGTCGAACATGTCGATCAACCGCGCGGTTTGCGCCTTGCGGTTGGCGGCCGTGATGCTTGGCTTGATGTCGATAGCGACACACTGTATGAGCACCAGTCTAATCTAGAAACTCGTTTGGCCGAAGTCCGCCAATCGATTGCCAACTTGACGACTCGTTTATCGAACCAGAGCTATCTTGAGAAAGCACCAGCCAAACTGGTTGAAGATAGCCAGCAGCAACTAGCCACTCAGCAAGAACTCGAGAAACGACTCAGTCACGAACTATCTGTTATAAGCTAGCCGAGTATCGGTAGAAAGGTATTGTCGAAAGCGTGTCGACCACGTGGTTCGACGTTTTGCAATAGGTATTTTTTGAGGTGACGTTCGTTGGGAGGGATGCTAGGGCTAGCATAGGCAAAGCCGCGTAGGCCACTATTTGGGCGTTCGGGATGAGGGTGTAGATCAGATGTAATCGTAAAATCAGATGCTTGTGTGGTGTACTTGCTGGCTTTTAGAGTCTGTCCTGGGCGGGCAGTGCTAGAACTTAGTTTCATGACATGAGTATCGTGCACCAAGACACCACTGAGGGTGGCAAGACAGAGCACAGAGCTGATAAAGTTTCGAATTATTTCCATGTTTCTTTTTGTTTAATTGAATTATATTTTCATATTAGCATAAGCTTTACAAAAAGTCAAGCCTATATGTGATGATAACCAGTATTGCGGCTAATTTGCTCGGCGCGGTAAAGTTGTTCGGTCAGCATAAGTCGCACTAGTTGATGGGGGAAGACGAGCCGAGACAGTGACCAGACAAACTGAGACCGGGCACGAAGCTCCTCTGTAACACCGTAGGCGCCACCAATAATGATGACGACGTGCCGAGCGGTCGTAAATGATGTGTCGAGCAGGGAAGTCAGCTCCGGTGTCGAAATGTTTTTGCCGGTTTCATCGAGTAGTAGCACGTAATCGACATCACCAAGCCGTGTGAGTAGCCGCTCAGATTCTTCCTGGCGCGCTCTAGGGCCCTCCTGGCTTGAATGTGGCAAAAGTACCCATTCAACATTCCACGGCTGTCTGAGGCGCTTCTGGTAACGTTCTAAGCCTTCTGTGATCCAGCTCTCGTGCTTCTTACCAATAGCAAGGATGGTAATCATTCAAAACGTAGCTTCTCGGCCATAGCTGCAAGCTCCGTATCCGAGGCATTGTCGCCGCCCTCACCCCTACCCAGGTCCTCGCCAACATCAAACGGGATAAGGTGAACGTGGAAATGCGGGACTTCGACACCTTTGACAACAATACCAACGCGCTGCTTGCCAGTAACATCCCGAATACGCTTTGCAACTTTCTTAGCGATGCGCCACGTAGCCTCGTAGTCATCATCTGGCACATCAACAAATTGATCAACCTGTATCTTTGGAATGACAAGCGTGTGCCCCTCACGCACTGGGGTGATTGTCATAAATGCCAAAGTCCTGTCGTCTTCATACACTTTGTGAGATGAGATTTCTCCCTTGATAATTTTGGTAAAAATTGAATCTTCCATGCGGCTATTATACTCTGTTAAAATAAGAGAGCAAAATATCGTGGAGAGATGCAGGAGTGGTTGAACTGGCCGCTCTCGAAAAGCGGTGTGGCGTTTCGTCACCGAGGGTTCGAATCCCTCTCTCTCCGCCAAATAAAATAGCCTAGACATGCTAGGCTATTTTATTTGGAGAAAAGTAAGTATTCGAACCCGAAAGGTTGAGGGCTGCCAGTGGCAGGCCGCAAGGCGATGTCACAGATATGCTATGCTTATCTGACTGACTCGCTGAGTCGCCGATAGGTGACCGAATCCCACGGTTTTTTAGTGCAGTGCAGAATAATTAGCTTGCTCATTATTCCAACAAACGGAGGGTGCAGCTCGCTGCCGATATCCCTCTACACAGATAAAAATATTAGTAAAGATAGCTTTCGTTTAGCTAATAGCTTGTACCTAACAGATAAAGTCGCTGACCGTGAGGTTTTCATGAAGGGTATTGAGCAGTCGCATTACTACGAAGAAACAGATGACTATAAAGGATAGGCGAGAGCTTCTCTGTAAGGGCTGTATTGTTAGTAAGCTCGTCGGTGTTTATTGATAAAATTACATGGAATAACACCTATCAGGGGTGAACCCTGCTCATCCATTCTAGCCCTACACCTATATTTTCTCTCTCCAAAAAGCTATAATATCTCTCATGGCGTATACCCCGAAAACCAAAGTGACTGATCAGAATGTCGATGATTTTTTGGCGACGGTTGATGATAGGCGGCGCGAAGAGGCCTATCGGTTGATCGAAATGATGAGGCGTGTCAGTGGTGAGCCGCCGCGGATGTGGGGGCCGAGCATGATTGGTTTTGGCAAGTACCACTACATCAGTAAAAGTAAGTGTGAGGCGGACTGGTTCAAGATCGGTTTTAGCCCGCGTAAGGCAAAGATATCGCTTTATTTGTCTTGCGACGCCGATGAATTTGCCGACGAACTCGCTGAGCTAGGCAAGCATTCCCGCGGTAAGGGTTGTATCTATGCCAACAAACTCGACGATATCGACATGAAAGTCCTCGAAAAAATCGCCACTACCGCCTACAAGCAGACGGTTGATTTTGACGCCAGTAAGAGTTAGCTGGACTTGCAAGGAATATCCTTGTAGCAATACTAAGCTAGATTGCTATCTGTTCGATTGGGTTTTGAAGGTCAAGCTGTCCGATGACAATTTTCGATATTGATAATTCTGAGCGTTGTAAAGCATCAAAAAGACCTGGAAATGTATGCTGATTGTAGTTGCTGCCTAGATCGATCCAAAAATTCAGACACCATTCATTGCTATGGCGATACCACAAAAATACATTGTGAAGATAACTAAGATCCGGTCTCTGACTTGCGATCTGATACCATTCACTTATAACATTTGGTAAGGCATCTTCTTTTTTCTGGGTATAAACATATATCTGCATTGCATCTGGTTCGACCGTTGCTGGATCGAGCAGCACTGGAAAATTATACCCTTAGCCTTCTGGAAATGTTTGCATGGTAATAATATAGCATACGCGCAATCGACTTTTATTGGACTTTCTAGCAGCAAAAGTCAGATTTGCAAGGAGTAGCCTTGCAGACGGATTCGAGGCCGTGCGTGAAACCTTGAGTATTTTATGACTATGGTGAGTTTATGTTAATCAAGTACCTTGTCGTTTTTGAAGATCTCGCGGTAGTCTTCATCTGATGGCATGCGTTTAATTACCAAAAACTTGGCAACATCGTCTGTGTGATTTGATAATGTATGAGGTGTATGGCCAGTCTCTACCAGATCACCAGTTCTTAGCCACTGCGTCTTTTCTTGAGTGTCTTCACGCCAATGTATAGTCAAGCAGCCGTCGATAATAAAGATGGTTTCCCAGATCTTTTCGTGGTGGTGCCAATCTTGGATAGTATGAGGCTGCTGCTCGTTATAGTGGACTTCGTAATCTTTGAATAGGTAATAATAAACATCTGCACCATTAGGTTTTGAGATATGAAATGTGTCTTGTGCTTGGATGATATTCATATGGTTACACTATAGCAGAATTTATCAATGACTCTATTTCGTCGAAGCTAGGCTGGGTCAATGTATTTATGGTGACAACAGTGTGTCCATCGGCCATGAGCAAGCTAAATATTATTTTGCATGAGCGAACCATTTCGATGGATTCTTCTAGAGTCTTGGGATCAAAAGGCGCAAGTGCGCCTCGTTTTCTTATTCTTTGGTATAAAATTTTTGCTTGTTCTTTGTCAGATAGATTTTCAGAGATCTGCATATGTACATAACGATTATCTATGTCTGCTATATTAGCTAATTGTCGAAACCTTGATTCGAGCTTCTTGCGTTGGTTGCCTTTACCGTGCTTGAGTAGGTCATGCATTAGTGTTTTATGTAGCGGATCTGAATCAATCACGACTTTATTTGTCTTTTCTAATGAGCGTGCTAACGTGTGAGCCCTTTTTATCTTTTCTAGGAAGTGATTTTCATCATCAATGCGTGTTTCGTCGAGGCCCTTTGCATTTAGTTCATTTATCCAACTTTTGTCTGGCCATAAAGCGACACCAGTACCACTAAATACCTGGAAGCCATCGTCTGAGAAAAGCTTTGCAAGACTCGATTTGCCTACACCGTCAGGCCCAAACAGTGAAATAATCATGTAAAGATTATAGCTATTTATCTGAATAATTAAAAATGCGTAATATCATCGATATTTTCGAGTATCCAGATAGCGTAAACCCAGTGGCCGATAAGTGTCCCAAAAAGTAACTAGTAATTTTTTTGCTAGACCCGACAGGATATCGCTTTGCTCCGCCGTTTGTTTGCCAAAACTGCTCCGCGCTTTTTGGCTTCGCAGCTCTACGCCGAACCTAAACGGTTCGGATTTGCAAGCGCAAATCTACCAAGAAAAAGAGACTAGGCAAGCTAGTCTTCTTTTCTTGGTACACGGTAATTGAAGAAGTCAAAACTTCGATTGACTGTGGCTATTTGGCTAGTAGAGAATATTCGTAAACTTTTCGCTCGACAAGGCTGTCTGAACTTTTTAGGTCTTCTGGGTCGATGAAAAGTGTTTCATCTCCATCTTCACCAGCTACAAAAATCATATTCTCTGGTTTGACTTGAAGTATCATGCAAACTTGCCATACATTAGCATGTTCTAAGAACGACGGCTCCTCGACATGAATGACTTTGTAAGTAAAATCGCCAGTTAGGCCAACTTCTTCATGCAACTCTCTAGCAACAGCATCTTTAATGCTTTCGTCATGGTCCATGCCGCCGCCAGGCAGGTCCCACCAAGTGCGCCCGGATTCTTTCACGACCAAAACTTTACCGCTCTCATCTTTAATGAGTGATTTCATGGAGATACGAAAGAGGTAGTCGTTTTTGCGGTTGAGATGGTGCTGGTCTATTACACCATGAGGAAATTTACTTGAACTCATGCCGCTATTTCTAAAATCTCTTTGAAATCATTGACGATATGGGTAGGTGAGTACGACTTCAAGCTCTCTAGGTCGTAAAACTTCTGATGCTCATCTGGGTAAAACAATATTGAATCAACACCAGCATTCTTCGCCGCACCTAAGTCTTTATCTGAATCACCAATCATAACTGCATATTCTTTATCTCCGCCAAGCTGTTTTAATGCTAGCTCTAGAGGTTCAGGGTGCGGCTTGTGATTAGTTGTGTCATCACCCGCAACTATCGTACTAAAAAGTTGTTTAATGCCGTACTTTTCAAGTAGATGAACGACGTTCTCGTGTGTTGATGTGGTAATCAGTGCTAACTTATGTCCACGTTCATGAAGCTTCTCTAGTACAAATAATGCGTCCGGATAAAGCTCAACATTCGGCAAGTTTCGCTTTGCAATCGTGTCAGCTTGCAGCATTGCAGCGTCAATGTCTTCTACGCCCCAGTCAACCATCTGCTTAGATAGTAGACCAAAGCCAGCAGCAATTTCTTGGTCAGTTTTAATGATACTTCTGTCATCTAGGACTTTCCTATAGGCAAGCAGCCAGATGTCTAGTGTGCGGGCAAGGTTGCCGTCCCAGTCTAGAAGTATGTACTTATATTTCATAATTTATCATTACTTCCTATTAACAGTCACTTCACTAACTTCCATATTCTTCGGTAGGTCGAGAATGTTTTTTACAAATGTAGCTACGTCTTCTGGCTGCATCCATGATTCATCAGTTGGATTTTCGCCTGTTTTCTTAAAAAATCCTGTTTGCATACCGCCAGGGCAAAAGCTGATGACTCTACATTTGGTGCTTTTAAGCTCTTCTTGGAGTGCTTTTGTATAGCCACGTTCAGCCCATTTAGAAGCAGCGTAAACAGGGTGAGCAGGATTGCCTTTGGTTCCGGCTGTTGAAATGACATTTAAGACATCGGCTTCATCTTGTTTAATCCGCTCAATTAGCTCGGAGGTTAGCAGCATCGGTGCTTTTACATTCGTAGACATGAGACGCTTAATCTCGTCTTCTGTGATGTCGCCAAAGGCCTCTTGGCTAAACGTGCCGATACTATTTACAAGTGCTTCAATTGGTTCGTCTATTTCGAGTATCTGACGAGCAGCTTCTTGTATTTCAGCACCTTCTCGCAGATTTAAAACAATATTATGCTCAGCATATTTACACTCTCGACGAGCAATATTAACGACTGTCTTACCCTCCTCTTTATATAGCTTAGCTAGTTCTAAACCCAAGCCGTCGCTTGCACCTGTTATGACTATCATTGAATCTCCTTATGTTGTTCGGGATAAAAGGCAGGGGTGCAAATGGTATAGATGTCGAAATCGCCCTCCCAGTAGAACTTTTCACCAGAGGCCAAGTAAAGGTTATCATGCAGACCAAACTCGATTGATTCTTCATCCGAACAAATCCTTCCACTGCCACGCACTACAAATGCCAGCTCCGCACAAACTTCATTCATGACATAGCCAGATTCAGGATACCTGCCTTTAACAGTAATCAACGCCCCGTTTAATGGTGCACCATCAAAGCTCGCCTCAGTACCGTAGCAGTTTTCGGCATTTTTGAAAGAAACTGCGTCGTTAGCTTTTACAATTTTCACAAACACTCCTCTAGTAGTTCTGGAAACTCGTCCTTTCCTAAATCGCTACCACAGAAATGCCCATGATTGTGAAACTCACGATATTCGACTGACGGAATAACATCTCTAATACGATGCACTGCATCATGTATACTTTCGGCATCATTGTCTGAGTTAAAAATAACTATTTTGTTCACCCTGTCTGCCAATGTAGGGTCAATATCAAACTTGAAAAATCCACCAATTGGTTCGTCGTCGGTCTCATCGTTGCCAATTGGTCCAAACCATGGAGCAACAAGAACAACCTTGTCCACCCGCACATCATTATGCTCACTCAACCATTGAACGATAAAACCGCCACCACAACTATGCCCAACAAGTGTTGTTTCTGGTGTAATTTCATATCGCTCTAGCTCTTTAGACCAAATTCGATAGTCTGGCTGCCATGCTATAAACATTTCTGGTGTCTGTGTTGGTATATCCGCTATAAGTAATTGCTTTTGCAACCAAGGAAACCAGTGGAAATTACTGGCAGATGGAGATGAAGAGTCATAATACTCATCTTTTCTAGGCTTTCCGTGTATGAGAATAGCGTTTTTCATATCTGTATTTTAGCATTTTTTGGTGGAGGTGTGTTTAGACTGTTAGATACTTTTCTCAGCATGTCGTAAGAGTCAGAGTAAGAGATGATGTGTTTTGAGATATGGTGTAACGCTCCCGATGGGTTTTGACCGATTTTATAGATGCAAATTATTGGCTTCTTTGCTACATCAGCCCCCAGCCTAGCTCAATTCCTTGGCCAGTAGAAGGGTATGAGACCTCGGCTAGCACCAAGTCACTTGAATCAATGGCATCTTTTGAGTGAAAATCAGAGTCGGCGTCGTGAGTGAATATCAGATCGTGATCGCTTAAAACACTTTTTAGAGGTTCGTAAAGATGGTTATTATAATCAAAAGAGGTTGAGTGGCAGACGTAAATTTTCATATGGTTACACTATAGCAGAATTTCGTTGCACTTCACGACCCCATGTCCCGCATCAGCTAAAGCTGATGCCTATAGGTTCAAACTTATGCTAGACTACACCAAAAAGAAAAGACTAAAATTCGCTAGTCTTTTCTTTTTTGTACACCCGACAGGATTCGAACCTATGACCATCGGCTCCGCAAGCCGACACACTAACCAGCTGAGCTACGGGTGCATACCAGACCACTTTAGCATAAAACAGAGGTGTAATCAAGGTTAGATGCGAAGCATGCGAATAAGGCGGTCAATGATGTCGAGCTTCATGTCGCGCATTGGTAGTCGAGCTGCCAAGAGGTCGACGAGCGGTTCGCCAATTTCTTCTGGAAAATAGACGGTTGTGCCGGGCTGAAAACGTTTTCGAGGGATCAAAAACAGTGAATGAGCGCTACCGTCGGTCAAGATGCCAAACTCTTTGAATGAGTCGAACAAGTGGAGTTGATCGTTGACGTGCAGGCCTTTTCGACTCAAAATGTAAGTAATCAACTGAGGTGGTCGACGAGTGTAGAGGAATAGGGCGACGGCCATAACCAGTACCAAAACTGCAAATGTCCAAGCTTGCAAGAAGACGCCTATGCCGATCAAAATTACAGTCACAGCGGCGAAAATTGCGTACCAGATGCCATTTCGTTCGTATTGTAATTCTTCGTAAGCCTGCCAGCGAATGAGCTCGGCATCAGCTTCGTTCGACGATGGAGCTAAGGTACTTGTAGGATCATTGTCGGGCTGAAAGTTTGGTGCAGGTGCGGCAGGGTCTGGCTCGGCCGAATAAGCGTTTTGCGCTGGGCTGTATTCGGGTTGTTGCCAGTTGCCTTCGGGTTGTTGCGGTTGCATATAGATAGTATAACATGAGTGGTTTAGGAGACTGCTAAGCAATATTTCTAGAAGGAGGGGACATATCGGCTAAAGTCTCCTCTGTTTGCTTGCAGAGAAAAATGCTACGCGCTTTTCTCTGCTGCGCTGCACTACGCCGAACTCCCTTGGCTCGCTCTGCGAGCTAGCGGGAGTTCTCATCTTACACTTCACAAAACAAAAATAGAGACCAGATGGTCTCAATTTTTGTTGGCGGAGGAGGGGAGATTCGAACTCCCGCGCCGGGTTGCCCCCACCTACAGCTTTAGCAAAGCCGCCCCTTCAGCCACTTGGGTACTCCTCCAGGTTTTATCCGATTATCAGTATAGCATGAGATACAGTGCTGCGCCACTGGTTTTAAGATTTGGTGAGCTAGAGCCACAAGTGTTATACTATTGTTGTTAATATACATGGAGAAAAACTGTGAATAAACTTCAAAAGCTTACAACGACATTATCTCTTTTAGCCTTTAGTGTCGTGAATACAACAGCTACTTTTGCTGTTTCGACTGTTCAGGGCGGTGCCGACTCGGCACGCGGAGCAGATCAGCCTGTCACGCTATTTGGAAGTGGAGGTACATTTACGACGATTACCAATGTATTGTTATTTATCGTCGGCGCGATTGCGGTTATCATGATCGTTATCGGCGGTATGCGCTATGTGCTTTCAGGTGGTGATGCTAGCAAAGTGACTGCAGCTAAAAATACGATTTTGTACGCCATCATCGGTATTGTAGTGGCTATTTTGTCCTATGCAGTGGTGCGGTTTGTGATAGGCAATTTTGTTGGCGGCGGTACTGGCGGCACTGATGTTTAGTAAAAATCTTAATAACAAGAGGTTAGTAATGGCAAAAAAGCACAAAAAGTCGCGATTGATACCGGTATTAGTTGTTTTGGCTTTATTTTTAGTCGCGGGAAGTGCGCTATTGATCTACAAAAAAACGACCGAACTCGACAGTAGCATCGGCGATGGTGTACTTGATGATGTATCATCGATTATTTCTCCGGACGATTTGAATAAAAGCTGGACAGAGCTGACAGCCACAAGTAGTAAGCCGCAGCCAAAACGCGGGTTTGTTGATGACGGTGAATATGTATCAAAAAACGACGACAATCCGTTTACCAGTGTTCGTGATTACTTGAGCGGCGGCTCAGCTAACAAATATGCGATTGCAATCAGAGAAGGTGGTATGCGCCACACTGTTTTGAATGTTGGTGTGCGTGAGATTGTCAATGTCGATGCAAAGGGCGTTACCTCATACAAAGCCGGCTCTATCGAGGCTCGTATCAAAAACGCCGTTGATTGGAATAAAGCTAATCCTGACAAAAAACTGACTGTTCATCTACGTTTTAATGTTGGTAAAGCTGCACCTAACGCCTGGAAAACTGCTTGCGGTACTGTTGATATGACTGATCCAAACTTTAACGTCAAAGCAACTGTGCCGCGCTGGTGGCTGAAAAAATCCGATGGGTCGTATACCTACCGGTACTTTTATGAAAGTGCCATGAAGGCACTTGGTAAGGCTGTCGAAAAGATTAATGCAGAAAGCGACACTATAAATATTATTGGCTCGGTCAATATTCCAGCGGCGGCTCCCAACTATCCAGAGCCAATGTTGATATATAGTTCATCACCAGAGGTGCGCGCCAATTTAGTCAAGGCTGGTTTCACGGCACGTGAACACAACAGTTTTATGATGTGGGCGCCAGAAATGGCCAAGTATTTTCCAAATGTATATGTAGAACTGGCGCTGAATCCGTATCAAAATATCAATGCAAATGGCGATGCTACCAACCGTGACAAAGATTTGTACAAAGATGTAGCGAATAAGCTAATAAGCGTGGCTGGAAGTCGAACCGTGCTTGCAAATTATTCGATTCGTACGTCGATGACTCTCGATAGCGCAAAAGGCAATTATGCTGAAATGCAAAACTGGATGTTTGAAAAAGGACGTGGTAAGCCTGGAGTTGTAGTAGGATTCCAGATGGCAAGGCCACAAGTGGTTTCTCAGGGCTTGAGCTCGTCTAGTCGTGATTATGAACAATGGGATAACGTTGCTTACTGGGCGGCGATGCGCGGCGCGAATTTTGTTGAAACGACAGGTCCTGGGTCGGGCGATGCAATCAAAAAAGCTCCAGGCATGTATAATGTTTGGCCAAATTCGTATAGTGATGACAGCGACGACTTACCAGCGATGCGGCGAATTACCAGTAAGATGCTTAGTAATCCGATTCCCTAAGGCTGGGTGGGTTTTTGGGCAGATATTGCTTCACTTTGCCCAAAAAGGGACGTGAAAGCAGGGGATATATTGGCCAAAGCCTACTCCACTTGCATTAAAAAATGACCCTATGGTCATTTTTTAATTCTGGCGGAGAGGGCGAGATTCGAACTCGCGGTAGGTTGCCCCACGACGGTTTTCAAGACCGTTACCTTAAACCACTCGGTCACCTCTCCGTAAACTTGCTTTAGTATAGCATATTGCTAAGAATTTTCACTAGTAGGCGGCTGTCGAGTCGTCGACCATGCCCAAATATTACCAGCGCCAGCTTGTTTGAGTAACTTTGCAATTGCTAAAACGGTTGCGCCAGTTGTGACAACATCATCGATGATTATATAGGTTAGATCTGGATCAATTGGTTTTGCCAACCGAAACGATTGTGTAGCTTGTTTTAGCCTTTGCTGACGTGATGCGCCATGCTGAACTAGCTGCAATGAGGTGCGGGCCACTAAACCATGATCACAGGTGGCCTGACGCTGCTTTGCAAGATAACGCGCAATCTGCTTGGTGTGATCGAAACCGCGCAGCCGAATATGTCGAGCGATGGTCGGTACTGGCAGCAAGACTGATTTTTCAGGTAACATGGGTAAAACAGTAGCGAGTAGCTCGGCTTGAGCTATAGCGCCCTGACGCTTCGATAAAAACTTTGTATCGTTGGTCAGTTGTTCGAGAACTCCAGTGCGTAGATCGACAAAACCACTGGCAGATAACAGATCGTTGCAACTACAACGGCTTTGGTTGGGCTTGAGGCATAGCAAACAGCACGGCGTCGACTCGCTTGAAATGTCATATTTACAACTACCGCACAATAATTGCCCAACTTTGCTGCATCCATAACAGTAGTCGGGGGCTATTAAATTAGCAAACCAAGAAATCATTGTTGTTTTTACGTTTAGCCATCTATAAGCTTGATTATAACGCAAATCATCGGTATAATTTAGCCATAAACAAAACATTGAGCCTAGAGAAAGTGGAGGATATCATGGCCCGAAAGCAAAACGATGATCTATTGATCGAGGACGAGCTCGCTGCGGCATTTCTGTCTGATGATTCGAGTGTGAGTGACGATGCAGGTATGCAGCAAGTACAAGACGATACTCAAGATTGGAACGAGGACGAGCAAGACATTCCAGGTCAGCTAGCAGTTGATGTCTACGAGACAGATGAGCAACTAGTTGTCAAAGCTCGTACAGCAGGTGTCAACAAAGAAGATCTAGATGTTAGTATCTCAGATGGTATTTTGACTATCAGCGGTACACTATCTAGCGGTGATGACACTGATGCAACCAACTGGCACATTCAGGAATGTTACTGGGGCGAGT
>CAZNEX010000004.1:1912-15420 GCA_964572775.1 uncultured Candidatus Saccharibacteria bacterium | reverse complement strand
TTAGCCGTACATTGGCTTTACCAGTAGCTGTCAAGGAAGAGGAAGTCGGCGCTATCTTAAAAGACGGTGTCTTGACGATCACTTTCACCAAGGTCAAGCAAGAGCAGGCCAAGAAGATTACGATTCAGTAGTTTAGGTCTAAGAAATCAAAATAGCGCCCATAATACGGCGCTATTTTTGTTACCACCTGTGAAGCAAAAGGGTCATAATAAAAGTCCGCATTTTTGGTGCGGACTTTTGGTAGGCTCATGGTTCACTAATTTATGATGAGGGTTTGACAAGCGCATCGATAACGAAGTTGACAACTGCGTAGGCCAAGATAACTACGATGATACCAATGATGGCGTACATAATAGTGTTTTTGGCTGATTCGACTTGCTTTGAGTCGCCACCAGAGATAGTGTAGCGAACACCACCGATGATAAGCATGATGACTGCGATCGCACCTACGATGAAGAGCAAGGTGTTGGTGATAGTCTTAAAAATTCCGGTGTCTCCGAATAGTGCGTCTGTTTGGTCGTCGCCCTTGGCACAGTTAGCGCCGCCGCTTATAGAGTTCATTGTACAAGAAGCGCCGTCGACTGCTGATACTGGCGCCGCTAAAGGCATAGCCACAAATCCCATCATAAGAGCAACTGCAAGCACGCTTTTGCTTGAGATGTTTTTTAGTAGTTGTTTCATATTGAACGTTTCCTTTCTTAAGTATTCTTAGCTGTATTATACCAATTGATGCTAATTATGCTAGTCTTTAGAAGCGTTTTTAAGCTTTAGGTAAATTGGGTAACGATAAAATCAACAATCGCCCAGCTAGCGATAGCCGCCACTAGTCCAATCACAGCGTACATTATAGTGTCTTTGGCGCTTTTGACAGAAGCTTGCTCACCGTTTGAGGTAACATACTTGAAGCCACCAAAAACTATAAAGATAACGCTGATAGCTCCAATCGCAAACAACAAAGTATTGGTGACTGTTTTTAGTATTTCTGGGACACTATCGGATTTTTCACCGCCAGTTTTGGCGCTGTTGCTACCATCAGTTATACAATCTACGCCACTACAAGCAGCCTGCGCTGGCAATACAGGTGTAAAGCTAAGCATTCCGACACCGATTAGCAGGCTAGCAAAAACTTTCTTGATCATAGTTGTCTTCTCCTCGTTATTTAAATGCATTAACAACAAATACCACTAGGGCTTGAGCGGCGATTGCGGCAATCAGACCTAGCAGTGAGTACATAATCGTGTTTTTAGCACTTTTGATGTTTTCGGCATTGCCATTTGCTGTGACATATTTGATACCGCCGATGACGATCATGATGACAGCGACCGCGCCGATAAAGAACAGCAGCGTGCCGGTGATGTTGGTGACTAGGGTATTGGCATCATCATTGGTACTGGCTTGGCAAATCGAGGTATCTTTATCTTCGCTGCCGTCACAGGTACTAAATAGATCAATTGCTTGACTTGGAGCGGCAGCTATCAGGCTCAAAAAGCCAACCGATAAGATGAATGCTTGTGCGTAAAATGCTAATTTTTTCATAATCCTGATGATACACCCCTTATTATAAATTGCGTGACGACAAACGCCGACATGATAATGACAATACCGACTAGCGCGCCCATGATGGCGTTTCTGGCTTGCTTGGTTTTTTCGGCGTTACCACGCGATGTTATGTACAAAAAACCAGCGATAACGATAACAATAACAGCCACCATGCCGGCTACCGTGTAAACCAAATTGAGCAGATTGGCAACTGCCACATTGGCGTCAGTTGCCCCTTTATAGCCAATATCATCAGGGTTTACCGTCACGGCAAATTGTGCAAAAAAATTGATTATTTTCATAGGGCACTTCCCACTAGTCGAACAATAGCCACGGCCGACAGAGCAATTACCATACCAACAATAGCATTACGAATAGAGTTCTTTGAAGAAGTCATCTTGGCTTGCTCGCCATTAGCGGTCATGTAGTCGAAACCTCCTTTTATGATCATAACTAGAGTGCCATAGGCGACTAACTGCAAGATAATCTCGGCGATATTGAATGCGATACTCATAGCAAATTTTCGGATACCATCTGGATCATTACTGGCAGGCGGCACTATTTCACAATTTTCGTCGACAACACGGTTGTACCAAGCTGGAAAAGTCAAGAGATAAGCTTCTTGTTTTGGGCAAGAAGCTGCAAAACTTGGGCTAGGTAAGGCAATGGCGCTCGAGGCCATCATGGCGAGGACGATCAGGCTGTTTCTTAGATAAATTACAATCTTTTTCATGTTTTCTCCTATGAAAATACTCCGCCAGGCACCAAAAACTCAATCAGCAGGTACATCAAGCCGTACAAAACGATACCAACGATGGTATTACGAATTTTTTCTTTGGCTTCTTTGGTCTGATTGGAGTTGTCACCAGCTGTCGCATACAGAAAAGCAAAGTAACCGAGCGCACAGGTTGCGACCACGCCAATGCCAGCTGTCAAAATCTGCAGGACCATCATGATAGTCTTCCAGATTGAGCTGTCTTGGAGACTAGTTGCTTCGGAAGAATCGCAAATCGATTGCGGCAAAATAGTACACTCTAAGGCATGCGTAGGTGTACTAACTACAAAAAAGCCTCCAACGATGGCTATTATGGCTAAAATTGCTGTTTGTTTTTTTAACATACTGCGTTTATAGTAATACGCTTTTTGCAAAAAGGCAAATAAAAACCTCTCTGTTAGCCTCAGATAAGACCCTAGTCTTTACTTTTTGCAACGTTTGTGCTATAATATAAGTATACTACGAATTGGGAGATGTAGTTTATGCGTGTTCGAGGGCTAGATAGGCCTTTTTTGTTTGGAAATCGTTATTTTGCCTGGTTGCTGCCACTTGTGGTTGCGACCCTGATGGTGGTTGGTATTGGTGTTAGCGTCGCTAAAATTGCGAAGGCTTCGGAGCAGCCAAACTTTGCTGTCTCATCGTTGATTGATCAAACCGCATCAAATAAGCTAGCTGAGCCAGCGTCAACTGATGTCAAAACAGCCGAAGTGGCGGTGAGTAATCCGGTGCAACCTCGACAGCCAGCGGCAAGTACATTGCCAGTCGGTTGCGCTGTAGCGCCTGCCACTAACTTGGTAGCGCCTCAGTCAAACTCGACCTCAGCCGCTACTATAGTGATCGATAGCCCGAGTCACTATAGTTTTAATGCCGGTAACACTTACACTGAGACTCTCGCTCGGGCACGTCAGTGTGCTCGCCAGCAGACGGCTCTCGGTGGTTTTGATGCCTCGACAAGCTATGCTCTCAATTGGTCGTATGCTGTGGTTTCAACTGGTAGCAGTACTTGCAAATTGACATCAGTCAAGGTTGGTATGCGGATCAAGCAAACCTTGCCGAGCGCCAATACTAGTAGCTTATCTGGTTCAGAATTAGCCACTTGGCAGTCTAATCTGGCACGTCTAGTCGCACATGAAAACCAGCATACTGGCCTCGATGTGGCAGCCGCCAATCGGTTATATAGCCAACTTTCAGAACTCAGCGCCGACTGTGTGACGATCAAGCAACAAGCTGCTCGCTTGACAGCAGCCGCTGATGCTAGTTTAAGAGCCGAAAATGATTCGCTCGATGCCACCAGCCATCATGGTGCGTTGTAACCTCAACATCGGTGACAATAGCACAACAAAAAAGTCTAGCCTTGGTCTGAGTAAAATTGGTATACTGAAATTCCATGGAGGAGACAAAAACCATGGGAAAACAGACAAAGTTTATCTTCGTTACTGGAGGGGTACTCTCGGGGGTAGGTAAGGGCATCACCGCGGCATCACTAGGCGCAGTGATTCAAGCTAGCGGTAAGACCGTTTCGATTCAAAAATGCGACCCGTATCTCAATGTAGATGCGGGTCTTTTAAATCCGCGTGAGCATGGTGAATGTTTTGTAACGCGCGATGGCGCGGAGACAGATCTGGATCTGGGGCATTATGAGCGTTTTTTGGATCTTGAGCTAACGCAAAAAAGCGCTACGCTTGCTGGCCGTTTGCTGCGTGACTTGATTGCGAATGAGCGAGCAGGTAAGTTTGGCGGCCAGACGGTTCAGCTGGTACCGCATTTGACCAATGCGATTCAACAATCGATTGCGGTTGCGGCGGGTGATAGCGATGTTCATATTGTCGAAATTGGCGGGACGGTTGGTGACTACGAAGGTCTGAGTTTTGTTGAGGCGATACGTGAATTTTCACAGAAAGTTGGTCGTAATAACTGTTGTTATATTCACGTCGTTTATGTACCTTTTTTGGGTACTAGTAAAGAATTTAAGTCAAAACCAGCCCAGAATGCTCTAAACGATCTACGTGGCTTTGGGATTGTGCCCGATGCCGTTGTGGTGCGAACAGATGAGAAAGCACCAGTAGCAATTGCTCGCAAGATTGCACTTTTTGGCGGCATACCCGAGCATGCTGTTCAGATGATGCCAAATGTCGATAGCGTGTTTTCGATACCGGAAATCATCGCGGGCAACGGCCTGATGACGATTCTCGACAATTTAATGGATGAAAAGCTGACGCCAGATTTGACCAATTGGCAGCATCTTCGCGTGTTGCAGAAGAAAAAACATCCTAAAACCATCAAAATTGGCTTAGTTGCCAAGTACATGGACAACGAAGATACCTATATATCGGTCACAGAGGCTTTAAAAACAGCTGCTTGGCATCAGGCGGTCAATCTAGAGATTTGCTGGTTTGATGCGGAAGACGTGACAGACGACGATTTGTCGACAGTCGATGGCATTGTTGTACCAGGCGGCTTTGGCGGTCGGGGCGTTGAAGGCAAAATTGCGGCAGCGGACTATGCTTATCGGCACAAAATTCCTTATTTGGGGCTTTGTCTTGGTTTGCAGGTGGCAGTAATTGCATCGGCGCGACGTGCTGGGCTTGAGAAAGCCAATTCGACCGAATTTGCGCCTGAAAGTAAGCAGCCAGTTGTTTATATTATGAAAGGTCAGAAGGGGCAAGAGTCGACCGGTGGTACATTACGGCTTGGTGATTATCCGGCTATCTTGGCTAAAAATTCCAAAACAAGCCGAGTTTACGATGCGGATAAGATTGTTGAACGCCATCGCCATCGTTATGAGGTCAATCAGGCATATAGGGACGAAATTATGGCTGGTGGCTTGTCGATCAGCGGCACTAGTCCAGATGGCAAACTGGTCGAATTTATCGAGGCGGCTGATCATCCGTACTATCTAGCCACGCAGGCTCATCCTGAGTTTCGATCGCGTCCAATGCGCCCGCATCCGTTGTTTTCTGGATTGATTGAAGCTTGCAAAAACTAGTTGCGTAAAATGGTGTAGTCGTTGCCTGTAGCAGATGTATCGGCTGTCCAGCCTGTCTTGAGCAGCTTTTTTGTAAACGAATCGTTGTTTGGCCAGACGACGCACTTTATCTGGTGTTTTTCGAACTGTTGCGCGCGGAAATTGTCGTCTTTTTGGATACGTAAATAATCATCAATGTATTTGCCATCTGGATGTTGCCAACTCGGCATGCGTCCGTCGATATAGACTTTTTGCTCAGGCAGACGCCAGATTAAATGACCACCGATATCGTAGTAATTGAAAATTTGACCCGAGCAGGACCGTGATTTAAGCTGACTGATAATTTCGCTGGCATTATCGGTCTGGCGGTAGGTATTTAGCAGGTAGCCAGTATATGCGAATGTCAGGGTCAGTAATGAGACCAAAGTGATCTGGAGCAGTTTGTATGGCTTGCTACGTTTCGAGAAGCTAATTTTGAGTTTTTGCAATTTTTCAGCTTGGGTCATCGTAAAGTGTAGTGAGTAAATCACAAATAGTGGTGTATGTCGCATACTGAAGCACGCTATTAGAAAGAGCAGTATGTCGAAGCGCAGGATCTTGTGCTGTTTACTAATCAGGGTAAGCAGACTAGCCAGTAGCCAGCAGAGAAGATAGGCGTAGGACGCACTTGAAAAATAGCATTCATTGATGTTATTTCTTAGACTAGGGTCGAGAAGAGTGCGAAAAATTTCAGAGTAGATCTCAAAGCCATAAGGCGTAATGCCAGTTGTGAGCAGGCTAGAAACGACGAGAGTAACATAGAGTCGCCAGCGCCTAGTTTTGATGAGCAGATAGATTAGGTAGACCAATCCGATCATAAAACTACCGTGAATATTTGCCCAAGCCATAAACAATAGCGGCACTGCCCAGATGTATCTGACTTTTCGATTTGTCAGTATGAAAAGGAGGGCAAAAAGCACAAGATTCCAGGTGATTGAGCGAACCTGGACGAAGGGCAAGACGGCGATTGCTGCCAATAAAACGATGGCTTGCGGCTGCTTTTTGCCACCAAAAACGTAGACTGCCCAGGTCCAGCCGACTGTATGTAACAAAACTAAACCTGGCCAGCCAGCTAAATTGTATAAAAATGCTTGGACGAGATCGGTTAGCCATTCGTGGTTTATCCAAGCAAAATCGCTGGCTGTGTAGGTGTAGGGGTCGTGTGCGGGCAGCGACCAAGAGGTCAATAAATCTTGACCAGCTCTGATATGCCAGCCGAAGTCTGGATTTGTTCTTAGCCAGGCCGCGATCAAAAACATCGTAAAGATTAACCAGTAGTTGATTTTCCACGACCAGCGGAAATATTTTGGCCACGACCAGCTCGATTGATGAGGCATATCTTTACTATAGCAAGATGTTCTTATTGGGCTTGAACAAAACGGTCTAAAGGTCTAAATTATAAGCATAAGGGGGCGATATGAAGGTGTCTAACTTTGCTAAATTATTGATACTTTCAGTCGTTTTTGCTTGTTTGCCAAGTCTTGGCGCATTTGCTAGTGGTAGCTGGACATCGGGAGTTTTCACGGAGGAGGCGAGAGTAGAAGTAGACTCAAAGCAGCCTTGTGATTATAGGAATGTTCAAATTGGCAATACGAACTATTCGGGTACATTTCAAGTTTGTGTCTATGAGCGGGACGGCTGGAGGTATGGCAGCTACCAAACTCGAGAATGGATCAGCCAGACAGTTACGGTTGTAGGCTTTGGCTTAGATAAAAAGATGTACGAAGTCGAAAACCTCAGCATCGATGGCCTACTAAATACACCCCATACAGACGATTTTATTTATCGAAAACTAACAGTGCCGCATGTTAGGCACGGTTATACATTACAAAAAATTACGAATCTACCATCCCACCTCCAAAAAATTAGCAAAAATGGTCTTATCAAGTATCGGCTTTTCGGTGAATTTAATGAGCTACTACAACCAGTAGTGGTAGATAAAAATGGTCAAATGCCAACAACTGGAGCCACCAATGTTTCAAGCGATGGCAGGCGCATAGTCGTTGAGCTGATCAACAAAGGACTAATGACCTACAATACGATTACTGGCGAGTTTCGGTACGTAACAAACTACGCCTATGATTATCAACTGTATAATGAAACATCATTTAGCCTAGATGTTAGCCCTAGCGGTAGAGTAATAACTACATTTAATCATAGAAAAGGTTGGAAAATTTTTACGATTCAAGATCAATGCGGCATTAAAGCTGAATCTTATGTTGATATTGAGTCTCAACTCGGTGTGGCTAAAAGTTGTCCTGACGATAATGGTCGAATGAACGATCTTATGAGGCAACTACACGGTAATGATACAGCTGCATGGTGGATGGGTAGTCGAGTTGGCTACAACGATGACGCAATATATTTGCGTACACAAGAGCCGATAGATGATAATTGGATGACTTTTATAGATTTTGAGACGCCGATAAGATCGGGAGACTATGAGCCGACACAAACTTTGGATTATTTGGCGCTCGGTGATTCTTATAGTAGTGGTGAAGGGGATATTGAGAAGGATAGATACGGAGCATCGTATTATACGCCAGAAACTATTGGTGACGGTGGCTGTCACTTAAGTACAAGATCGTATCCGTATTTGCTGAGATCGTATTATGAGATCGCTGACAACAAAATGAAATCAGTTGCATGCTCTGGTGCTACCCTGTTTTATGACTACAATCTGATAAAGGGTACATATTTAGGACAAGGAGGTAGGCTCAAAGAGCTTTCAGAAGCTGACCGTAATCAAGCCCAGGCCGATGCGCTAGACAAATTTACGCCAGGAGTTGTGCCGCAGATAGAATTTGTCAAGAAATACCAACCGAAAGCAATTACACTGACGGGCGGCGGTAATGATGTTGATTTTGCTGAGATACTTACGTACTGTGCAACTCCAGAAATTGGTGCGGTGATTGTTGCCGACACCTGTGGTTATGCTAAGGAAGATTCAGACCTAAATAAGTTACTCTATGCGTCAATAGATACGCAGTACACCTATAACAAAAGATTTATCAATGCTATTCGGGAGGCGTCACCGAAAACCAACATCATTATCATTGGTTATCCAAGCTTTATCAGTAGTGAAGGTACATGTGTACTAAATTCTGCCGATCTCGAAAAAGTTGAGATAATCATGATTAACAAAGCAGTGACTTATATGAATGAGATGCTCAAGAAAGTTGCCTCAGATACTGGTACTTCGTATGTGGATGTTGAGGACAGCTTAAAGAGCGGTAGGCTTTGTGAGGGGTCGGAGTATGTGACAGGTCTTGTTGATTTGGGTTATGAAAAATTAAGAAAAAAACAGTTCAGTGAGGCTTTTCACCCAAATCATAAGGGTCATCAAAAGATGTTCGAAAGCATCTCATCGTCTATCCCGAAACTTACCACATTCTATAATTCCACTAGCAGCGACTGGTCACCGCGGAGCTTACACATTGTCGCATTTCAGGCATCACTCATAAAGCAAGTGATGGCACTAGGTGATAAGATAAATATTGCGATCGAAGCAGGGAGGTTTGCAGGACGGTCAAGCATTACGATCAATGCGTACTCTGAACAGAGTCTTCTGGGTAGCTTCGTCACCAGCCAAGACGGATCACTAAATGCTGAAATCGATACTAGCTCAATTCTACCGGGTAGACACCTCATCGTTGTTCGTGGTAGCGATATGTTTGGTCAAGAAATGCTGATGTACCAATACTTTACGGTGGCTGCATCGCTCGATGATATCGACGGCGATAAGATACCTAATGATCAAGATCGGTGCGAATTCATACAATCGTGGATCGATGAGCAGACAAATACTGACGTATGCTTAACTCCGGCAGAAAAAACCAATACGGTAGATACCAATAAACCAGGCGAAAAGCTTGCTGATGTCGATGTATCTTCAATCAGTCAACCAAAATTTGCTAATCAACTGATGGGTAGAACAGAACATAATGCTAACAACCAGGTCGCTGCGCCACCTATCAGAGTGAGCCATTTAGCCAGTTTGGCCACTGCTAAACTACTGCACAAGATAGTTTCGGCCGAAATATCTTGGCATTTGATTGTAGTCCTTATTCTAATGACAGCTGCTTTTACCAAAATAGTCATAAAAGTACTGAAGTAGATATGGTTTTTTGCGGTCTCACCCAGGAAGTGGTATGATGCACTATATGGCGGGTAGCAAAAAACAAAAAGAAGAATTAGCACATAAAAAGAAAGTCTATAAGCGTACGGCTATTTTATCGATTGTCGTGATTGTCGTATTTGATATTTTGATTGGTGGCAATATCGTTTTTTACTCAAAATGGATATCGTGTGGACAGAAACCTATAGTCACTAATCAAAAATGGCGTATGGAGGGCGATCCACCGTACTATGAGGCATCTGTTCCAATAAAGATGTTGCGCGGACTACCTGATTACTTCTGCACGCCCCTAGAAGCTGAAAAAGCCGGCTATTCTGCAAACGAAAATCGATACGACTTTCCGCATTTGAGAGAGTCAAGACAAGTCGATTGAAGTAGCGACGCCATCCTCAAGAGCAGTGAAACTGACGCCAAATTGAGGTAATACTTCTACAAGTCTTGCGTAAATGGCTTTTCTGGCATCTGTGTTCCAATGCCAATCATGGAGTGGCACAACCTGCTTTGGGCGATTTTTCATTGTTTCGATCATGCGTACAAAATCGAGCACACTACCCCAGGGACCGCCGTTGACGGCGGCTGCAAAAATCGGCGCGTCTAGTCCATCGCTAATACTATGACAATCACCACTAATTAGGATAGTGTCATCAATCAAATAACTGGTGTGATCAGGGTCATTAGGAAACCACGGGGCGAGATGCGTGTGTTTCGAATCGACCGGCTTAATGCCCAGAGCTTCAGTTGCGAAATTGTTTATCCCCCAGGTTGATAAAGTCAATTGAACGTCTGTTGGTCCAAACCAAACGGCATTGGGCGAATTAGCTAAGATAGCTTTGACGAAATTTTCATCGCAATGATCAGGATGAACATGGGTAATCGCCACATTGTTGATATTTTGAAGATGCTCCGGCAATACGACGCCACTTTGCCAGCTGTAGTTGCCAGGGTCAACTAGGGTACGACCGTGATTTGATTCGATTAGTAGACACGAGTGAACAAGTTTTGTAAGCTTCATATTTATAGTATACAGGAGGTGGTTTAGGTGTATTATAAAGACTAGGAGGAGGATTATGCTAGAATCGGCTCAGATGATGATTCGCGAAGCGGCTGGGGCGCTTGGTTGGAGTGAGGGTGAGGTTGCTACTTTTTTAGAGCCGGAGCATATCCATCGTTTTCAGATCGAGCTTGGCGATGAAAAGTTCGAAGCTTATCGCGTGCAGCACAATAATCACCTCGGCCCTTACAAGGGTGGTATACGTTTTCATCCACACGTAGATATGGGTGAAGTGCAGGCATTGGCGACCTTGATGACGATTAAATGTGCAGCAATGAACATACCGATGGGCGGCAGCAAAGGCGGAGTAGCTTTCGACCCTAGAAATCGTACAAATGCGGAGATTGAGTCGATTTCGCGTCAATTTGCGCGCGGTCTAGTTGATGTGATCGGTCCAAAGACAGATATTCCCGCGCCAGACGTCAATACCAATGGAAAAATCATCGATATTATGGTCGATGAGTATGAAAAAATAACTGGCGATAACACGCACGCTTCTTTTACTGGTAAAACGCTCGAAATGGGCGGATCAAGAGGACGGATTGAAGCAACGGGGCGAGGCGGTATGATCGCTCTAAGGGAATATTGTCGTCATCATAATTTACAAACCGATCAACTGCGTATTGCTGTCCAAGGTGTTGGCAATGTTGGTTTTTGGTTTGCGAAGTTGGCTCAAGCCGAACTAGGAGTCAAAATTGTTGCACTTGCCAATTCTCGGCAGACGATGGTAAATCCCGACGGTCTTGATCTGAGTCAGGCTGCTGAAAATGATCCGTTTCATCAAGCAAATGGTGATATTTTGCCGAATGATGCAGTCTTAAAGACCGATTGCGATGTTTTGGTGCTGGCGGCACTTGAAGATGTTATCGACCTCGACAATCAGGCAGATGTTAAGGCAAAGATTGTCCTCGAACTAGCCAATGGTCCAATTAGCTATCAGGCTAACAAGGCGCTAGAAGAACGCGGCGTCAGCATTATCCCCGATGTACTAGCAAATGGCGGCGGCGTAGTAGTCAGCTATCTTGAGTGGCTACAAAATATGGAGTCGGAACACTGGAGCGAGCAAGCAGTCAATAGCAAGCTAGATGCAATTATGTGCGCGGCTATGAATCAAGCGATGGAACAGCAGCTACCGCTAAAACAAGCAGCATTTCGCATGGCACTGAGCAGGCTGCTATAATCATCATATGACACATAAAGCAAAATTACTGTGGATGGATCTTGAGATGACTGGACTTGATCCAAAAAACGACCGAATACTGGAAGTTGCGGTCATTGCTACCGATTGGGATTTTCAAGAAATTGCTAGTTATTCAGCTGTCAAAAAAGTTGGACCGAAACTTATGCGAGAACGGATGGTGGGTAGTTTTTGGGAGGCATTTCCAGACGTGCGTGATCAGCTACAGGCGCAAAATGCAGATGGCAAGAGTGGTCGAATTATCGAGAATCAGTTACTCGAATTTATCGATCAGCATTTTGATACCGATAAACCAGTCTTACTAGCTGGCAATTCGATTCATCAAGATCGAAAATTTATTGATAATGAATGGGGTCGCTTGAGCCAGCGTCTACATTATCGTATGCTCGACGTTAGTGCCTGGAAAGTTGTTTTTGAAGCTAAATATAAGAAAAAGTTTGCGAAGCCTGAGGCGCACCGCGCACTTGAAGACATCCGCGGCAGTATCGAAGAGCTGCAGTATTATCTCAAGAAAGTTAAGTCGTGAGCCACGATGAACTCGAGACCTATTTGCTGACTTTTCCCAACACTTGGCTCGATTTTCCGTTTGGCGAAGGAACCTATGTCTATAAAGTTGGTCATAAAGAAACAGGTGAAGGCAAGCTATTTGCAATTATCGATGGCGGCAGCAAGCCGCTAAGAGTCAGCTTAAAGTGCGATCCACAGCTTGCAGAGTTGTTGCGTCAAAAATACGAATCGGTGATTCCAGGTTATCATCTCAATAAAAAACATTGGAATACGATTATCTGTAGCGGACAACTTGACGACGAGGAAATCAAGGACTTAGCTCGGCTAAGCTATCAATTGGTAACTGGTCAGTAATTACGATTCTTCGAGAGTCTTGATGATCGGCTGAAGATCTTTGATCGTGGCATCGGCATACTGATTGAGTGCGTTTGATTTGCTGATCTTTTTTAGGGTCGAAAGTTGATTGAGCAGCAAATTTAGCTGATAGGCCATTTCGCGCGGATATGCTTGGTCAAGAGTCGCATTCAAGCGGTAATCATCGATTTCGCTAGTGAGTTTAGCAATGTAGGCGTCCTCGACAGCCTTGACTTTAGTTTTAGCAATCTTCTCTGGCCTAACCTCGATTGATTGAGAGGCGAACAACTCACTGGCCTTTGAATCGGCTGCGGTCAGCAGTAATGTCAAAGTGCTATTACGATTGCGAGTCGTCGGATTGCGTAAATACTTTTGTTGGTTGGTAGCCAAAGTTTTGAGATTTGATAGCCTGAGATAATAGCTCTGTGACTTATCAACCGATGAAGGCTGTGAGTTGATAATGAGTAGCCCACCAATTAGTAAAGTAACCAAAAACGCCGCTATACCAGCGAGCACAGCCCATTTGGGCCACGGCGCTTTTTGCGGTGCTGAAGCCGAGATCTCATTTAGATAGTCAATTGAGTAAGTTGGCTGCTGAGCAGGTTGTTGGTATGGGTTATTTGGATCCATCAGATCTATTTAATCATAACCACCATGCTGTGTAAATCATTCACCTCTGATATCGTGCTATACTAACGCTATGGAAGCCAAGGAGGAAGTTCGTGCCAGACTCGATATCGTTGATGTCATCGGCGACTATGTTCAATTGAAGCGTGCTGGACGCAATTTTAAAGGCCTCAGTCCATTTACAAGCGAACGAACGCCAAGTTTTTTTGTATCGCCTGATAAACAGATTTGGCATGATTTTAGCTCAAATCGTGGCGGCGACGTTTTTAGCTTTGTGATGGAAGCAGAAGGCTTAGATTTCAAAGCCTCTCTAGA
>CAZNEX010000004.1:0-1902 GCA_964572775.1 uncultured Candidatus Saccharibacteria bacterium | reverse complement strand
CTCTAGAGATGCTAGCCCGCAAAGCTGGTGTTGATCTAGCTATGTACGCTTCATCGGGTGATCAAAAATTGGCGGCGCGGCGTAAACGGGCCGCCGCAGCACTTGATTTGTCAGCAAAGTACTATCAGGCATCACTAGCTCGCAATCAGCACGCTGCAAAATATGTTTTGCAGACAAGAAAAATCCTACCTAAAACAATCGATTCATTCCTAATTGGCTACGCGCCAAATGCCGACAAGGCTTTGATTCAATTTTTGACTAAAAAAGGTTTTCAGCCGAAAGAATTAAGCGATGCGGGCTTAGTAAATCGTTTTGGCGGCGATTTGTTTAGAGGCCGAATGATGGTTGCTCTACAAGACGGTAATGGTCAGACGATCGGTTTTACAGGACGTATCTTGGAAGATATTCCTAATGCGCCCAAATATCTCAACACGCCGCAGACAATTCTCTATGACAAAAGCCGTCATGTTTTTGGTTTGTCGCAGGCCAAACAGGCCATAAGAAAAAGCGGCTACGTTGTTTTGGTAGAGGGAAATCTCGACGTAGTTAGCAGCCATCAGGCAGGCTTTGCAATGACAGTGGCAACGGCAGGTACGGCTATGACAGAGCATCATTTGAGAGCATTGAGTCGATTATCAACAGATATACGTCTCGCCTACGACAATGACAAAGCTGGTCTAGCGGCAACCGAACGAGCCATCGAAATTGCAGCTGTAGTTGGCGTTGAGCTAAAGGTAATTTCACTGCCAGCTGAAGCAAAAGATCCCGATGAGTTAGTACGGCAAGATCCAAAAAGTTGGCAGCAAGCCATTGAGGCAGCTCAGCCAGCTATCGAATGGCTGATTGACCATTATGCCGAGGCTCTCGATATTACTAGTGCGAGCGGCAAGCGTCAATTTACATCAAGTATGCTGAGTTTAACAGCAAAAATTCAAGATCCAGTTGAGCGCGAGCACTACGAGACAAAGGTGGCTGCTAGAATTGGTGTTAGCCTCGAGACGATCCATAGCAAAATTGACCAAATGGCAGATCAGGAAAAGGCGCGTCCAAAGCGCAAAGTCAAAACTAGCCACCAAATTGCCAGCGAAAGTGCCTATTACGATGATTTACTAGCGGTGGCAATCATTGATCCTGCATG
The DNA here is from genome assembly GCA_964572775.1 of uncultured Candidatus Saccharibacteria bacterium. Classification (GTDB taxonomy): domain Bacteria; phylum Patescibacteriota; class Saccharimonadia; order Saccharimonadales; family Saccharimonadaceae; genus SZUA-359. The sequence goes on along the minus strand of CAZNEX010000004.1, from coordinate 764 downwards.
CCGATCGATGCTAACGCAGTCGCTCGCGGGCAGCTTGCCACGTCCAGAACAGCAACGGCTTTATGATTATCTTTTGCATAACAAAGATGCCAGCCTGACGAATATACCAAAAAACTTGCAAGATATCGACACCTATGTAAAAATAGTAATACTCAGGGCCGAGACGCGATATGCCCCGTGGAGTGATCAAGATCGCTATCAGGAAACGGCCCGTCTCATTCGCCATATTGAATATGAAAATAAGAAAAACAAACGAGATACGCTAATTGATCAGTTGCGCGAAGCTGAACAATCAGGTGAAGATCAAGCAGCACACCAACTTCGAGAACAATTAAATGTAGTCATAAAGGAGATTGCGCGTGGCAAACGATGACAACGACGATGCAATATTGAACGATCAGCAGCAAATTGTTAGTGATGATGATTTTACAGAACCTGATTTTGATGAACTTGAAGAAGAAGATACTAGCGAAGATGTTTTGAATAGCGGTCAGTATCTCGACGACATTAGCGATGACTCAGTTCGTTTACACCTACGTGAAATTGGCAAGATTCCACTGCTAAATGCAGAAGAAGAACTAGCCTTAGCACAAAAAGTCGTTGCTGGCGACAAGCGCGCCAAAGACAAAATGGCTGAAGCAAACATGCGTCTTGTTGTTTCGATTGCCAAGCGCTATTCGGGGCGAGGACAAGATTTTCTTGACTTGATTCAAGAAGGGCACACAGGACTTTTGCGTGCTGTCGAAAAGTTTGATCCCGACAAA
>CAZNEX010000003.1:0-70486 GCA_964572775.1 uncultured Candidatus Saccharibacteria bacterium | reverse complement strand
AAATATTACCCCGCTTATCATTGCAGCCATCATGGGCACTATTATCGAGTGAGTAAAGATGAGTTCGAAGATAAGATTATGAAATTCGTAGAACGGGTCACGATAAGCCCTGAGCGCTTTGACGAGGCTGCCGCAGCTATTATGCAATTGTGGGAGCAACGCCAGGCTCAAGTTCAGGACGACACACTACTGCGCAGTAAAAAGCGCGAGGAATACGAGGCTGAGATACGCACCATCGTCGACAAAATGAAGATTGTCAGTTCGCCGACAGCACTTAAATTTATGGAGGAGGATATAGCAAAGCTAGAACAACAAATTATCGATCTCGAGACTCGTGATGACGAGATAGAATCTAAGGAAGGAGTAGACATGGCAAAAATATTGACATATCTCAGATACTTTGTGGAGCACATGAAAGACCTACTAGTTGACCACTGTAATCCAATTTTACGCGCTCGATATTTCGGGATAATTTTCGATAAGGTTCCGAGCTTGGCGGATATTGATTGTGGAACCACTGAAATAGAAAAAATCCCAGGGGTCAACGAACTTTTTAAGCTCGCTCACTCCAAGGATGTTTCATTGGTGCGGATGAAAGGACTTGAACCTTCACGCCCGAGGGCACATGCTCCTAAGGCATGCGTGTCTACCAATTCCACCACATCCGCATATGAATCGTGCTGAGAATCTATGTGCAATTATACCACAAATACACTCTTTGCTACTACAAAAACTGGCTATTTTGTGTCAGGGTTCAACCTTGACAGTTTTTGATGCATTTTGATCAGCAAATAAAAATATCCGACATAATCGGATATCTCGGCGAAAGAGGTAGGAGGTTGATCTATAACTACGATTGTCCACCACAACAATTTAAGCCGTGAGATTTGGACCACTACCTCTTTCTATATGCATCGTATCATAAGCAGAATGACTTGCATAGATGTTTTTTGGAAATTGTGGAAAATTAGCCTGCAAACTGATAGTAGATTATTTTTGCGCCCGCATAAGCCCGCTGATCCGCTACAACCAAACTATCAAACTGTGGAATGACATGCTGCTCTGGCCAAGACAAAATCAAAATACCATCTGGCTTCAAGAGAGTCTCGAGCTTTAGCACGCTGCCAACCTGCGTATCATGGTATGGTGGATCAGCAAAAATAATATCATAAAGTTCTTCATCTTTTTTTGACGTAAACCAATTGAAAAACTTTGTCTTGATCAATTTTGTCGAACTTTCTACAGCCAATGCGCGGCGATTCTCATCTATGAGCCGCGCCGCTAAGCGATCACTTTCGATAAAAATCACACTCGATGCTCCCCTACTCAAGGCCTCAAAACCAACAGATCCAGTACCAGCAAAAACGTCCAAAACTACCGCCTGCTGCACCCGACCGCCTAGGCTATTGAAGATCGCATTTCGAATCCGCTCACTCATCGGGTGAGTGCGTACATTGTCATATGGCGGTGCAGCAATCTTGCGTCCGCCAAACCGTCCGGCAATCAATCGAATATGCGACATTAGCTCATCGCCTCTTTATATGCGCAGTTCCAAAATACAGCAACAACTTGAATGATCTTTGGTATCAAAACGCGTCGGGTTTCGCGGCTAAGTGATGTTGTCCAACCTTGTTGCCAAAAACGCTTATACATATCGAGTTGATAAATTTCGTCCAGTGATCTTAAGAACATGACTTCAGCCGCATGGTAATCATCCGTTTTCTCGGCATCGATAGCCAGATTCATAAATCGGGTTGTCTTGATCGATGAAGCAACGCCCCACTCAAACATAAAGTGCGTCGACCAAACGCCTTTAGCGCCCCAGTATTGCCAATTTTTTGAAATAGTCTCTAAAGCAGTTTCGCCAAGCGCAATGTTTTTGTCAAAAACACTGTTGCGTAGATCTTTGGGCTTACCCCATAGCTCTTCAATCTTGTCTGCCAACGGGTAATGATGAGCTGGCGTTAGGCCATCAACAATAGCATGAGCTAGCCAAGCCATTTCAAAGGCAGCACGCGTCAAATTTTGCTGTTTTGTAGCCATCACTAAATTTTGATAGTGATTGCTGATGTGCCTTAAGAGCTCACCTTGATGCGGCTCGGCTGGATCGATAAAGTGCCATGGATCATCGGCACTCGGGCTTTTACGTTTTAGGCCGTCAGGACCATTGTTGCCCTCGAAGTGCAAGATTTCTGGCAATGTTGGTACAGATGTTTGGTCCGAAATACTTTTACAGAATAAGCGATACGCTACCCGATCAATCTTTTGATGGACACCTACAAAACTACCTGATGAGTTGCGAATAATTGTTCCTGCATACATACTAATTCAATGTCGTTAATCTCTGATATCGCTCTACTTGAGCCGCTAACTGCTTGTATTGTAGCAGATCCTCTCCACCAAGCATAAAGGTCTTGACGGCCGACTGGACTCGAGCGATAAGTCTCGTATCGCTTAGTCTTGCAATCTGTAGATCTAAGGCACCGTGTTGAGCGCGACCGTAAATTTCGCCAGGACCACGTAATTCCAAATCGACTTCGGCTAGGTAAAAACCATCATTTGATTTTTCAATTTCTTGCAAACGGCGAGTCGGACGTCTGTTGTCGCTCATCATCAAGTAGCAATAACTCTGCAGGTCGCTCCGACCAACTCGACCACGCAGCTGATGCAGTTGCGCCAAACCAAATGTATCGGCATTTTCGATCAATATCGCCGTCGCATTTGGCACATCTACACCAACTTCGACAACCGTCGTGCTAACTAAAATATCGTATTTTTTGGCTGCAAAATCATTCATAACTTGGTCTTTTTCATCGGGCTTCATGCGGCCATGCAGCAGGCCAATTGAGCGATGGCCGAATACCGAATTTTTTAATTTTTTGTATTCGGTTTCGACAGATTTTTTTTGATTGTTTGGCGTATCTGTAATTAAACCGCAAATCACATACGCTTGACGACCGCGAGTAATTTCTTGATCAATTGCCGCATAAACTTTGCTAGCACTAATCGGCGAAACGATTTTTGTAATGATCGGCAAGCGATTGGCCGGCTTTTCGTCAATAATGCTGATATCGAGCTCGCCAAAAACTGTTAGCTGCAAACTACGTGGAATAGGCGTTGCTGTCATCGCTAAGAAATGCGGCATTTTGTGACTTTTTTCAAGTAATTTTTGACGTTGATTTACCCCAAAACGATGCTGCTCGTCAATTATCACCAAGCCTAGCTTTGCATATTCGACGTTTTCCTGAATAAGCGCATGTGTACCGATGACAATGTCAGTACTGCCCTCAGCAATACTTTTGTACAGTAGCTGTCTGTCGGACTTTTTGGTAGATCCGACCAAAAGACCAACAGCTATACCAAGCGGCTGCAGTAACTTTTGCAGACCATCAGCATGTTGGCGCGCCAAGATCTCGGTTGGCGCCATCAAAGCTGTCTGATAGCCAGCCGTGGCAGCGTTCATGGCAGCAATACCAGCAACAACAGTTTTGCCAGAGCCAACGTCGCCTTGCAACATTCGATTCATCGGATTAGTTTTTTCCATGTCTTGAATTATGCTCCAGGCAGCTCTTCTCTGCGCATTAGTCAGCTGAAATGGCAGCTGCTCAACAAATCTTTTGACGTTATCTTGGGCAAAAGGTATCGCGTAACCCTGAACTTGTTCATTTGTTTTACGATTTAGCTCGCTCGCCAGCAGCAATTGAAAAACTTCTCCAAATCCAAACCGATCATTTGACTTCTTGATATCATTTGTTGTTTCTGGAAAGTGGTAGCCGATCAATGCATCGCTAAAACTGACTAAGTTGTTCGCCTTCACAATTGACGGCGGCAAGTGGTCGGGTAGCATTGTCATCAACGGGCGAAGTTCGTGTAGTATTTTGCGCACTAATTGCGACTTTAGGCCTTTTACCTGACGATAAACTGGCAACAAGCGGTCGGTCTGCACCGGCATGTCGCTCACTTTTTCTACACTTGGATTGGTGAATTGATAGCGCCCATTTTTAAACTCAAATTTACCCGATACATAATACTCGGTGTCGGGCGCAAATTGCGTAGAGCGGTATGGCTGATTGAACCAGACTGCTTTTACTTTGCCACTTGAATCTTGCAAGGTGCCCGTAGTCACGGTCATACCGCGACGGACACGCCGCGTCTCGGTCGAGTCGATAGTAATTTTTATTGTACGCTTGCCAGGAGTTAGATCATCGATTGCTGTAATTTCTGAGTAATCTTCGTGTTTGCGGGGCAAAAACATCACCATGTCGCCAACCGTAGATAGACCAGCTTTCTCCAACTGCTCAGCCGTTTTCGGTCCAACACCTTTGATCGATTCTAGAGACGTGGCGAGATTCATTAGGAATCGTGGCTACTGTTTTGCTAACGACTCGACATTTGTGCTGATCGAATTATGCCAGTCGACTTCAGGAAATTTTCGTAGAAGATTCTCGATATATGACCTTAGTTCTTCGTAATCTTGATGGTCTTTCGCCTCAAACTTAATAGTCACATATGGACCATTTTGAGAGTAACGTAGAACGAACATCTTAGCGTCAGCTTCTAGCCTCAGTCCGTCGCCAGCGCGTTCATCGTCGATTACCTCAGCTTCTGGATAATCATTACGTAATAATGGCGACAGCTTGTCGATCAATGCAACTTTTTCTTCGTCAGAACAATATAATTTTATCTCTGGACTAGATATGTACTTTGGCAACTCGTCGACCAATTCAGATAGTTTTTTGCCCGAGTCTGCCACTCGACGCAAAAGTCTCATTGAAGAGTACAGTCCATCGTCATGGTTATAAAAATCTTTCGAAAAGAAGAAATGGCCTGACAACTCGCCAATAAAGGCCGCCTTGACTTCTTGATTTTTTTTCTTTAAGAACGAATGTCCGGTTCTCCACATAAACGGAACACCGCCCTCTCTTTCGATTGTTTCAGGAACTACCTTTGAACAAAGTGTGTTAAACATAATTTTTTCACCAGGGTGGTCGCTAAGAACATCCGTAGCAAAAAGCGCGACCAGCACGTCATTCCAAATAATTTGACCCTTTTCATCTACCACACCAATTCTGTCTCCATCAGAATCATATGTAAGACCGATATCTGCACCTGCTTCAATAACCTCTGCACTTAGCCGCTCCATGACAGAGTTTTCAGTCGGATCGGCGATGCCTAGAGGGAAAGTTGGATCGACTTCAGTATTACGTTCAATAACCTCACAACCTGCTTGGCGCAGTAGCTCTGGAGCGATCGCCCCAGCAGTAGTAGCACTTGGATCTACCAAGACCTTAAGACTTCTAGAAATCTTTATACGAGAGTTGATGTCGTCAAAGTATGCCTGTCGTATGTCTTGTTCAACTGCTTGACCTTTTTCATCGGAATAGTCATAATCTTCTTCCTGAACAACTCTTAGCAATTCTTGCATACCATCGCTAACTAGAGTTTCAGAATAGTCATTTGCAAACTTGAAACCGTTAAACTCTGGTGGGTTATGTGATGCACTAACATAAACACCAACTGGACGATTTAGATAGTGCTGCGACCAGTAAAACGTGCCTACCATGTGCATACCAATGTCAATAACATCGCAACCAACAGCCTGCAAGCCAGTAATAAGTCTCTCTGCATACTCTGGACTTGTAGCTCTACAGTCTCGGCCAACAACAAATTGTGTTTTGCCTTGACGTTTCATCATCGTTCCATACGCCATCCCCAAATGTTCGGCTAACTCTGGGCTCAAATCAATGTCAACCAAGCCTCGCAGATCGTAACCTCTAAAAATATTCGGATTTACTTTCATAACCCTCCTTACTTATTTTGCTAGTATATCATGCTTGCCGCAGACTTACCTTATCAAAACAAAGCTATTCTTGCCTTTTTTCAGCAAACTATTTGGTTGTATAACCTCATTTGTGATCATTTTTTGGCCATTGACCGAGATCGATCCAGCCTCAATCAGGCGTTTTGCTTCGGCGTTGCTTGACGCTAGATTGGACTGCGTCAAGATATCAATCAAAGCTTGACTGCCGCTAACTACTGGCATTTCATCTGCTAACACATCGCCGTCTTCTTGAGTGATTGCATCATACTCGGTTTTACTAAATAACAAATTTGTTGCACGCACTACCGAATCGGCTCGTTCTTGGCCGTGAACAATTGTTGTTACTTCTAAGGCTAGCTTTTTCTGGAGCAATCTTTCGAACGGTTTCTCGCGATGCTGCTCAATCAAACTCATAACTTCAGCTTGCGGCAACAAAGTATAAACTTTGATCAAATCTTCGGCCGTCTCATCATCAACATTGAGCCAAAATTGGTAAAATTTATATGGACTAGTCTTCTTTGGATCGAGCCATATCGCGCCGCCCTCACTCTTGCCAAATTTGACACCTGTTTGCTTGTTGATAATCAGCGGCGTTGCGAAAAAGATGCAAAAAATCGTAACCTTGAATTAACGAATAACTAAACTCAGCATAGCTAATGCCGTCGCCGTCTTCGCCGATCCGATTTTGGACAAACTCACGATCGAGCATTTGAGTCATCGGTGCATGTTTGCCAACATCACGCAAAAAATCAAGATAATTAACGTTCTTGAACCAATCATAATTATCGACAACTTCAAAATCTTGACCAGAAAAAATAGTTTTGTATTGGGCCGCTATCGCTGACTTATTCTTAGCAATTTCGTCTAAAGTCTTTAGATCACGCTCTTGTTTTTTACCATCGGGATCACCAATCATGCCGGTAGCTCCACCAACCAGCAAAATCGCTTTATGCCCATGATTGATAAAATGACGAATCATCATGGCAGGTGCAAGATTACCGATTGTCATACTATCAGCGCTCGGATCGACGCCCCAGTAAAATGTCCGTGGCTGATTGATCTCTTTTGGGTCTTTAAAAGTATGCTGGTTTAAAAAACCACGCCAAGCTAATTCATCGTATAGTGAGTTCATATCTCCAAATTATAGCAGAATAAATGGTATGAATCGGGCATGGAGTGCTATAATTAATGAAAATAGACTTATTAAGTAGGGGTGAGTGTGAAAAAAGCGAAGCAATCGTCAAAACGTCCGCGCGCGATGAAGGTTTATTCTAATCTATCGACCAAACGTCGCACCAAAAAAGATGTCCGTAACCGTCGCCATGCTGAATATCTAGCGACTCTACCTAAACATCCTGTCAAAAGATTCTTGTATCGTTTGCACCCAAAGCGAGTTTTTGCTTATTGGTTTAGTCGCCGCGGCGTGTTGATGGCACTTAAAATTACTGGCGTCATGGTTCTTTTGCTTGCTCTGTTGGTCGGAGGCGTATTTGCCTACTTTAGAAAAGACTTAGAAGCAATCCGTCCAGGTAAAATCGCAGAACATGTTCAAACGACAGTCACTACTTACTATGACCGCAACGGTGTCAAGCTTTGGGAAGATAAGGGCGAGGGCGATTACCGACTGGCGGTTGATTTCAATCATATAAGTGATTACATGAAAAAAGCTACTATCGCTATCGAAGATAAAGATTTCTACAAGCACGACGGTGTCAGTCTCACTGGAATCATGCGCTCGTTCTTCAATAATGCCCAGGGTGGATCGGTCCAGGGTGGATCGACACTAACTCAGCAGCTCGTCAAACAGGTTTTCTTGTCTGAAGATGCTCATAAACGCGGTTTCGACGGTATTCCGCGTAAAATTAAAGAGATTATTCTTGCAACCGAAATTGAACGACTGTACACAAAAGACCAAATTTTAAATCTTTATCTCAATGAATCTTCCTACGGAGGACGTCGTAACGGTGTCGAATCAGCAGCACAGACCTACTTCAAAAAATCAGCCAAAGATTTGACCTTGGCCGAAGCAGCTCTTATAGCTGGTATTCCAAACCAGCCATCACTCTACAACCCGTACAATATCGAAGGCCACTCGGCCCTTGTCTCGCGCCAACACAAGGTGCTAGATAATATGGTGGCCGAAAAATACATCACGCAGGCTGAAGCAGATAATGCCAAAAAAGAACCGATTATCGATACGATTCAGCCGCTCGCCGACCAACTGACCGATATCAAAGCACCGCACTTTGTGCTAATGGTACGCGATCAGCTCAACAAAGAATTGACAAGTGCAGTTGTTGGACGTGGTGGTCTTAGCATCAAAACTAGCCTCGATATTCGCGTCCAACAAAAGCTTGAAGAATCGACTAAAAAACTGTTCGACTCAGGCACGCCTGGCTGGGGTGGCATCTCCAACTCTTCATCAGTAGTTGAAGATGTGCAGACTGGACAAATCTTAGCCTTGCTTGGAAGTCGAGATTTCAATGCTCAAGGATTCGGCCAAGACAATGCTGCCACTTCATTTATTCAACCAGGTTCATCGATAAAGCCGTTGGTTTATGCTGAGTTATTTTCAGATCATGGTGCGGGCGTCCAAAACTATGGCAGCGGCTCAGTACTAGCCGACGACAACACTATGAACGGCATTTACGGAGCCAAATTAGCAAACTGGGACGGTCGTTTTATGGGCGGTATTACAGTTCGTAAATCGCTGGCTTTGTCTCGCAACATTCCTGCTGTAAAGGCCATGTATGTTAGCGGTATCGATAAAACCATGTCGCTCATAAGAGATACTGGTGATACAAGTTACTGCACGCAGGAAGAAGCATTTGGTTTATCGGCAGCAATTGGTGGTTGTGGTGTTCGACAAGTTGAACACACCAATGCCTTTGCAACGCTAGCGCGCATGGGGACTTACCGACCATACAGCACCGTTTTAGAGGTCAAAAATAGTCAAGGTGAAGTACTCAAGAAGTTCAAGGAAGACAGCAAGCAGGTGCTCGACCCGCAAGCCGCTTACATTGTTAGTGATATTTTGGCCGACTCAAACGCCAGAGCTAGCCTACATGGAAACCCCTATGGAGTAAACATACCTGGTATCAAAACATCGACCAAAACTGGCACAACCGACAAAAATGGTCATCCAAAAGATCTCTGGATCGCTAGCTATAGTCCGGCTGTTGCTATGACAACTTGGCTTGGCAACAGTGATAATTCGGTTATTGCATCGCAAAACTCAGCCATGGCAGCGCCTGTGATCGGTGATGTAATGTCTTTTGTACACAATGATATTTATGCAGCTGAAGGAAAATGGAAGTCAGGCGACTGGTTTAATCAGCCAAATGGTATCCAGAGAATTGGCGGAGAAATTTATCCGAGCTACTACAATAAATCTCAAGGTCGATCATCAGAAAAAATTGTTTTTGATCGTGTATCTAAGAAAAAAGCCACCAACTGTACTCCCGATGCTGCTCGTATCGAAGTTGAAGTGGTAGCAATGGTCGACCCAGTCACTAAGAAAAAAGTTTACAATGCTCTCGATGGCTATGATCCTAACGCAGATGACGACAAGCATTCCTGTAATGATCAAAAACCAACTGTGACAGTAAAAATCGCTGACAACGGCAAGCGCGCAACTGTTTCCTATAAGTCTGGTACCTTCCCTGTATCTTCTCTCGACATATCAATCAATGGCCAGACACGCAATATCGGCGTTAGTGGCGGCAATGGCTCAACCACCATCGATACTAACCTTGGCAATGCAAAATCAGTCGAAGTCAGCGCCTCAGCGACGGACCAAGGCTACTACAGCGCAAGCAGCAGCGATAGCTGGACGAAAAACTAGTAAATTATTCTTGCGACTTGACTAAGTTAATCAAACGATCTTCAGAAGTCTGACGCTTGCCTGATACTTGCGGTGACTTTTTTGCAGGCTTTTGAAGTGGCTTACGACTACGGTTATGGTCTTTTACTTGCTGCTTTTTTGTACCTTGTTTGGCAGTATCTAGTTTACTGTCGGTTTTGCTATCGATCAAACGTGCAAACATCATCTTGCCAGCTGCAGTTTGAATACTGCGGATAATTTCTACCTGCACCCTAGAACCTAGGCGCGACTGGGCATGCTCAACTACCACCATCGTACCATCATCTAGATGGCCGACTGCTTGCTGGCTATTGCTACCGCGACTGGTCAATTCGATATCAACTTTTTCGCCAGGCAAATGCACCATCCGCAGTTGTTGCGCCAACTCATTGATATTTAAAATTTCGATTGATTCTGCTTGAGCGACTTTGATTAAATTATAGTCGATCGTACATAAAAAGCCGCTGTATTTACGTACTAGCTCGAGTAGTCGCTCATCAACGCCATTTTGTGGTCGTACACTGTCATTTAGTATTTCAACCGACACTTTACTAACGGCTTTTAGTTCATGGACAACGTCTAGTCCAGAGCGCGCTCTTTCTCTTTTGCTACTATCGCCTTGATCTGCCAAAAACTGCATCTCGGCCAAAACACTGCGCGGTATAACAAGTTTTGATGGTAAAAAACCAGCTTTGGCGATCGATAAAATCCGACCGTCCATCAGTACAGACGTGTCTACAAATACGGCTTTTTGCTTTTTTGATAATGATTTATTGGCCACTTTTAGATATATCTGCAAAACAACCAACAAGGTTGAAGTTGAGATTATGGTTAGTATGATTTCAGAATTAGTCATTTTTCCTCTTATGATTTTAAGTGATCGATCAATGCCTGACGCATATCACGAACTCCTTTAGTAAATTTTTGATTATCGCCCACGGGAGATATTGCATAGGTAAAGCCGAGCTTTTTGGCCTCTGCTATGCGCTTGTCAACAGCCATAACGCGGCGCACTTCGCCGCCAAGTCCGACTTCGCCAAACACGACTGCACCATCGCCTAATTTGCGTTCGGTTGCAGCGCTTGCAATCGCCATGCAAACCGCTAGATCAGCCGCCGGATCATCGAGCCTCATACCGCCTACCACGTTGACATAAATATCTTTGTCGCTTAGTTTTAGTTTTGTTCGTCTTTCTAGTACAGCAATTAATACATTGAGTCGATTGAGGTCAAAACCGCTAGCAGTCCGTTTTGGATAACCATAGCTTGTGGTCTGGACAAGTGCCTGAATTTCGACCAGCAATGGCCGATTGCCCTCAATGGTCGCAAATACCACTGATCCATCAGCTATTTGCCGCTCGGCCAGTAAAGCAGCAGACGGATTTTCGACGACTACGAGTCCTTGCTCATTCATTTCAAAAAGCGCGGCTTCATTGGTTGTGCCAAAACGATTTTTTAAGGCTCTCACGATCTTGAAACCACCATAGCGATCGCCTTCAAATTGCAAGACTACATCTACTAAGTGCTCCAAAATTTTTGGCCCAGCAATTGAGCCTTCTTTAGTGACATGACCTACCAGGATGACGGCAGCACCAGTTGCTTTGGCGGCGCGTATCAAGACATTAGCCGAATTTGTAATCTGACTAACTGTGCCAGGCGCTGAAGTTATTTCCTCTAGCGAAAGCGTTTGGATCGAGTCAACAATAGTTAGTTTGTGGCCACCCGCTCTTATGGTAGCTGCGATGTCATTCGTATTGGTGCTGGCTACAAACTCTAAATACTGAGTTTTTGCGGCTTGCAGTCTTTCGGCTCTTAGCTTGACCTGTGATGCTGACTCTTCACCGCTGACATACAAAACCGGCACACTTGAACCAATATAACCCGATAGTTGCATCAAGAGCGTGCTTTTGCCAATACCTGGCTGCCCAGCGATCAGCGTCACGCTACCCGGCACGATACCGCCGCCGAGTAAAATGTCGAGGTCGTCTATGCCACTCCCTAGGCGATCGCCATGTTCATCAATTTTAATCGACGCGAATGACCGTGCTGCCAGCGTTTTGCCTGAGCCAGTTGCTTTTGTTACTGCTGACGATCCTTGCTCGACGACTTGCTCAACAAGGCTATTCCATTCGCCGCAATTCTCACAGCGACCCGTCCATTTTGGGTATTTACTACCGCATGTTTGACAAACAAATTGTGAACGCGCTTTTACCATATTGATATTATACAGCAGGTACAGGCGTAAGATTGCTGTCGATGCTATGATTTAAGCCATCGAGATTACCTGCAATCGATTTTAGCCTATCATTGTCTTTGTTAAAGCTTACGATTGCTTGTTGAATTGCGCTTTCTTCAGCTTTTGCCGCTTCGACTCTTGCCATAATTTGCTGTCTGGCGCTTAAAAATGATGCTTGTGAAGAAAAACCACCTGGTGAACTCGCCAGTTGATTAAACGAATTTATATCGCTACTTAGCTGTCTTGATAACTGATTATGAGCAGCAATCCGCCGATTGATGTCATCGGCTTGCTGTTTCAGCGAGTCGGCCAGCTGATCCGCTTCTTTTTTGAGATTCAAAAAAACATTTGAATATTTTTGATAAAGTTTCACTACTTGACTGCGGTCTTGAAAATACTGCCTGTAGTGATTTTTTAGATCGATGCTTAGATTGTCAACTTCAGTTCCAAGGACTGAGTGCAGCTCATTGACATACTGGTCATGCGATAAATTATCATAGACACTTAAACGCTCTTTAAATGCCTGATCTTTGATTAGCTCTGCGGTTTGCTTTTGCAGTTGATCATTCAATTTTGTGCGTTCATGCTCCGATAGTCGGGCATAGGCCGCATGCAGCATTTCGTGCGCCGCCGTAACGTCAACAATGCCATCAAGTTCTGCGCGATTAATCGAAAAAAGCTTGATCTTCATGCACGCTGCTTGCGATAAAGCATTTAGCACCTGATTGCAATTATCGGTATGACGATAGCACCCCAGCGTGACGCTGTCGCTTTCATGGTCGCTACAATCTTGATTAAACGACTTAGCGTCTTCAATCGTTGGATCAGAGGCATAAAAAATTGTTTTAGCTGCTGGCGTCATTGTGGTACCCGTCGAGATCTTTGCTAGCTCAGCAGTCGGCTGATAGCCTGTTGTTTGCAGCTTATCGATTAGCGGCGAACGATATAAATACAAAACCGTAACCAATATGAGCATGCTTATCCAGCCAAGCCTACCGAAAAATTTCGGCGCTTTACTGACTAGATTCACTTGTCACCTCGATCGTGATCTCGCCATTTTTAGCATCGACTAGTACGATATCACCTGGGCTGTAACGATCGGCAAGCACTATTTCAGCAATTGGATGTTCAACAACGTCTTCTATAACGCGTCGAAGTGGTCGCGCGCCATTTTTACTATCAAAGCCTTTTTTGATTAAGAGATTTTTGGCTTTACTGCTAATTTGCAAGGCCAGACTTTTCGAGACTAAACGACTCCGAAGATCATCGATTTGATTATCAAGGATTTTACGCATTTCTTTGGTCGTCAAGGCGCGGAAAGTGACGATGGCGTCGAAGCGATTGAGCAGCTCAGGACGCATAAACTTATCGAGAGCTTGCTTGGCCGCTTTTTGAGCATCAGCATGAGCGTCATCCTGAGCCTTGTCGCGACCTGAGCGCGCATAAAAGCCCAGACGAGATTCTTTCATCATTGCATCGGAACCTAAATTACTGGTTAGAATAATAATAGTATGCCGAAAATCGACAGCACGACCTTTGGCGTCGGTCAACCTACCATCTTCGAGCAATTGCAATAGCATTTGGAAAACATCAGGATGAGCTTTTTCGATTTCGTCAAATAAAACTACGCTATAAGGTTTTCTACGAATTGTATCTGTCAATTTGCCGCCATCGTCGTAGCCAACATAACCAGCAGGCGCGCCAACCAGACGCGAAGTCGTGTGCTTTTCGGCAAACTCACTCATATCGATTTTGACTAAAGCATCGTCGCTACCAAAAACCTCACGAGCCACCACACGAGCTAACTCCGTCTTACCAACACCGGTTGGACCCATAAAGATAAAACTGCCGATTGGACGCCGATTGTTGCCGATGCCGCTTCGCCCGCGCCGAATTGCTTTTGATACAGTACTGATAGCTTCTTTTTGCCCAACCACAAATTTTTCGAGTTCACGCTCTAGATTTTTAAGCAATTTCTGTTCTGATTGCTCAACTTTTTCGACAGGTATGCCCGTCATTGTCGCCACAGCTCTAGCAATGTGACTTTCATCGATCACAAGTGCGTCTGTACGATCGTCGGCGCTTTGTAATTGATCTGTTTTTTGCTTGATTTGGACTAAACGCGTCTTATACAAGGCTGCTTTTTCGTAGTCTTGTCCTGCTACTGAGTCTTCAATTTTCTCTTCTAACTGCTTGACCTCACGCAAATAATCGCGTAGCTTGCTCGGACGAGCTTTGGAGCGAACTCTAGCTAAGGCCGCTGCTTCATCGATAACATCGATTGCTTTATCTGGTCGGAAACGATCGGTAATGTAGCGGTCGGCCACAAATACGCTTTTTTCGATAATCTCATCACTTATTTTGACCGAATGATGCGATTCATAGTAGCTTTTTAACCCTTTTAAGATACTGATCGTATCGCTCGATGACGGCTCCTTGACAACGATGGCCTGAAATCGTCTCTCAAGCGCCGTGTCGGGCTCGATGTGTTTGCGATACTCATCGAGAGTAGTAGCACCGATCAAATGTAAGCTACCGCGCGCCAGGGCCGGCTTCAAAATATTAGCCGCGTCCATGCTGCCTTCTGCCGCGCCGGCACCAACCAATAAATGTAGTTCGTCAATAAAAATAATCAGATCATCTCTCGAAGCAACTTCATGCATAACTTTCTTTAGGCGTTCTTCAAACTCACCTCGATACTTCGTGCCCGCCACCATTGCTGCCATGTCGAGCTGCACTACGTGTTTGTCAAGCAGATGGTCGGGTACGTCATCGCGACTAATTCGCTGCGCCAAACCTTCGACAATCGCCGTCTTACCGACACCCGGCTCACCAATCAAGACTGGGTTATTTTTGGTTCTACGACTCAAGATTGTTATCAATCGCTCAGTTTCGTTATCACGTCCAATCACAGCATCGAGTTTGCCGCCTTTTGCAGCATCGGTCATGTCAGTACCATAAACACTCAACAAGCCCGATCGATTTTTTCGTGGGCTCTTATCTTGATCATTCTCGGTGGCCACATCTTCAAAATCACTCTGTTGCCGATCGAAATACTGCTCTAATTCTTCGACCAATTGCTCGACATCGGTTTTCATATCTCGTAACAAAACCGAGCCTCGCGAACCTTTTTGGCGCAAAATACTATACAGAATGTGCTCGGTACCCAAGTAATCTTGGTGGAGCTGCCGGGCATGTTCATAAGCCATTTTGAGTGTCAGCATAGCAGTCTCAGATAAGCCTTTGGCGCTAACATCAATTACTAATGTCCGCGGCGATAAATTAAGTGCCATCTCAGCTCTTTGCAGAGTAACGCCAGCATCGGCCAAAAGCTTTGCTCCGACCGATGAACCTTGTGCCAAAACGCCCAACAAAAGATGCTCTGTACCTATGTACGAACTACCTTGACCACGCGCGATTGCTTCAGCATGCTGCAAGCTGGTACGCGCATTGTCAGTTAGACGTGCAATAAATTCTCCGAAATTGTCTGACATACTGCTTCCTCCTTTCGGCTAATTAGCACTAACGCTATTATAGACGACTTTCATCAATCAGTATAGAGCAAAATTAGCACTCGTGTCAATAGAGTGCTAATTCGCTAGATAGGCCGCTAAAATTAGTCGTTCTGTTGCTCAATCGCGCTGAACAGGTCGTCTTCAATATTCTTTTTTGGTTTCTTCTCAGCTTTCTTCTCTGGTACGGCTGTTTCGATATCTAGTTGATAACCAGTTAGACGAGAAGCCAGACGGACATTTTGACCGCTGCGGCCGATCGCAATTGACTGCTGCGACTCATCAACAAATACTTTTGCGGTTTTGTCTTCTTCGTTTAGCTCTAGCTTTACGATTTCTGCTGGACTAAGAGCGTTACGGATAAATTTCTCGATATCTTCATCATAAGTTACGATGTCAATCTTTTCCTGATCGCCGATTTCGCCCATCACAGCATTGACGCGTGATCCATGACCACCAACAAAAGTACCAACTGGGTCGACACCAGGAACGGTGCTTGCTACCGCTAGTTTGGTACGTCGCCCTGCTTCGCGAGCAATCGCTTTGATCTCAACTGCTCCAGTTTCCATTTCGGGAACTTCTTGGCGGAACAAGTACTCGACAAATCCTGTGTTGGCACGGCTTAAGATGAGTTGTGGTCCACGATTTTCGCGTTCGATATCTTTGATAAAGACTTTGATACGACTGCCTGGGCTGAGGTATTCGCCTTGAATTTGCTCGCTTTGTGGCAAAATACCGATTGCCTTGCCAAGCTCAACACGCACCAAGCGCGGCTCGACACGCTGAACAATTCCATTGACGACCGAACCGATCTTATCTTCATATTCTGCTAAAACGACCTCTCGCTCAGCTTCGCGTAGACGCTGCAAAACAACTTGTTTAGCGGTTTGCGCTGCTACACGTCCGAAGCCAGTCACAGTGTGCGCTTCTTCGATCAAATCACCCAAAACAGCATCTTTTTTAACTTTTTTAGCATCTTCAAGACTAATCTCATGGGCATCTGAGCCAACTGTTTCGACAACTTCGCGCGATACAAAAACCTTGGCAGAACCATCATTGATGTTTAGTTCAGCACGCACTTCTTGATCGCGTTCACCATTATCACGGCGCCATGCAGCAGCAATCGCCTGTTCGATAACCTCCATAATTGTTTCTTCTGGTAGGTTTTTCTCTTCGGCAATAGTCTTCATACCGAGAGTCAATTGTTTTATGTTTAAATCTTGCATTTTCCCTCTTTCTTTAGTCTTCTACGAAAAAACCCGACCGCTGCGGCCGAGTTAGTACGTATTCTATTATACTCCAGCTGGTTGGTGTTGTCAATAGGCAGGAATACTTGGCGTCAATTGCTCGGGACAAGTCGCAAGTATGCGCTCGATCGTGTCGTGTTCGGCCGGCGTTACCCACAGCCTATACTTGGACTTAATAGCCACTTGCCTAGCCACGTATTGACAGCGAAATGCCTTATTTGGCGGCAGCCATGAAGCGGCATCGCTGTTCAACTTATCTTGGTTGGCTTTTCCGCTAACTGCAAGCAATTCAAGTGGATCATTTGCCAGCGCGATCCGTTGTTGCCGACTGAGCTGTTGGGCGCCTTTTTGCCAAGCATCACTGAGTGCCACGACATGATCAATTTGTACTAAATCGCTAGTTGATGGACCGCGCACAAAATCGATCGTTTGCGCGGTGTAAGGGTCGATTAGACTGCCTCGTTCGACCTTACAATTGGCTGCCATGATGACATTTTGCATATCTCGTCTCAAGACCAAATTACGCATATCGCAGCTACCGATCGAGCCCCAACCGTCGCCAAACTGGGCCCTGCTATAGCCTGTCGAGGCAGCGCGCCCTTTGATTTCTAGTTTTGCCAGTAAATCAACAGCTCGTGCCGGTAGCGGTGTCGTACCTGTGGTGTCGACTGGTGTTAGCTGGCTGTCGACGCGGTAGTTATCGGGGTTGGCCACGATCAATAAACCACAAATTGTTATCAGTATTAACCCTGCGATGATGCGTCGACGTTTTTGCTTGCTCATCTTTAGGTATTGTACAATAAGATGCATGCAGAATGTTCCAAGACTTACAAACAGCTTCAAGCCAACTCATTATAATTTATCGCTCGACATCGATCGCCCAAAACGCAGGTTTAGTGGTCTTGTCACAATTGACGGGCAAACCACCACAGTAGAGACCAGTTTAACACTTCACGCTAAAGATCTTCAGATTGATACAGCGCTGATTGATGGCAAAGCTGCAACGATAGCTCGCGGTGAATTCGACGCGCTCATCTTGTCTCATGACGATTTACGACCGGGTAAGCATGTCGTTACAATTAGTTTTGCAGGCGAAATCAACGACAGCATGCATGGAATGTATCCTTGCTACTACCAACATGAAGGAAAAGCTAAAGAATTAATCGCCACTCAGTTTGAAAGTCATCATGCTCGAGAAGTTTTTCCATGCGTCGATGAGCCAGAAGCAAAAGCGACTTTCGATCTAACTCTAACTACTGAAAAAAATATCACCGTGCTAAGTAATCTTCATCAGATTTCATCGCGTCAAGAAAGTGATCGATTGGTGACGACTTTTGCAACTACACCGCGCATGAGCACTTACTTGCTGGCTTGGGTTTATGGCGATTTACAAAAAATATCAGCCAAAACTACCAACGATGTCGAAGTCAATATTTATGCCACAAAAGCTCATCGGTCTGAAAGTTTGCAGTTTGCACTAGATCACGCCATAAAGACGATCGACTTTTTTGATGACTATTTTCAAACGCCCTATCCACTACCAAAATCGGACCACGTTGCCTTACCAGATTTTTCATCAGCTGCTATGGAAAACTGGGGCTTGGTGACTTACCGCGAATCGTGCCTGATCGCTGATCCAGCAAGTGCTAGTCTGGCATCTAAAAAACAGATCGCAAGCATCATCGCCCATGAACTCAGCCACCAATGGTTCGGTAATCTCGTTACGATGAAATGGTGGAATGACCTGTGGCTCAACGAAAGTTTTGCAACGCTGATGTCTTACATTGCTGTAGACGCTATTTTTCCAGAATGGAATACTTGGCTCGACTTTTCACTTCATGAAGGTATTTCGGCATTGAGGCGCGACGCTATCGACGGCGTTCAGTCGGTTCAGGTAGATGTTAACCATCCTGATGAGATTAGCTCACTGTTCGATCCGTCAATTGTTTATGCTAAGGGCGCTCGTCTGATGCGGATGTGTCAAAGCTATGTCGGTAATCAAGCCTTTCAGGAAGGTCTTCAGACATACTTCAAAGAGTTTGCTTACCAAAATACCGAAGCTAATGATTTATGGAAACACCTTTCCAAGGCTAGCGGTAAAGATATCTCTAACTTTATGAATGTCTGGATTGGTCAAAGTGGATATCCAGTTGTAACAGTCGCAAATGACGGACTGTCTCAAAAGCAATTTTTCATCGGTCCGCATCGACCGTCATCGCAGCTTTGGCCAATACCGCTCGACTCTAATAACCCCCTCACGCCAGCGCTTTTTGAAACGGCTGAAATTAAGCTGCCGGTTGCCGACAATGAGCGGCTCAATCTAAGCGATAGCTCTCATTTCATTACGCACTACTTGCCCGAACATCTCGGCAGAATTTTGAGCGATACTAATCAAACTGAAATAAATCGTCTGCAAATCTTGCATGAACAAACTTTACTGGTGCGCGGCGGTTTAGTTGGTAGCGATCAGCTCATCGACTTACTCAAAAAATACCGTCATGAAGCGTCGCTACATGTCTGGGATATCATGGCATTGGCTTTTGCGGAGCTCAAAAAATTTGTCGAAAAAGATATTGACGCCGAGAAACAACTTCGACATCTAGCAAGTTACCTTGCAAATGAACAATACAAACGGCTTGGCTGGTCAGCTCAAATTGGCGAATCGACCGATGATACTCTGCTGCGGCCGCTGATTTTAGGCATGATGTCATATAGTGAAGATTTGGAAGTGCTGGGACAAGTCAATCGTTTGTACTTGCAAGGCATCGAATCAATTGATCCAGAAATCCGTCCGGTTATTATCGCCAGCTTTGTCAGTCATAACGGCGATCTCGATGTAATAAACCAGTTACTCGAAATTTACCGAACGACAACCTCAGTTGATCTTCAAGATGATATTGCTTCTGGTATTACGGCCGCGCGTCATCCCGAGCAGATCTCTCAGTTGATCAAGACGTTGACCGATACCAAAACGATTCGTCCCCAAGATAATGCTCGCTGGTTTGTTTATCTGATTCGTAACCGTTACGCCCGCGAAGCGACCTGGCAATGGATGCGTCAAAACTGGAGCTGGATTGATCAGCAGTTTGGCGGCGATAAGAGCTTTGATTATTATCCGCGCTATGCTGCTTCTGGCCTGATGACAAGTGAGCAACGCGATCAATACGCGACATTCTTTTCGCCAAAACGTGACGTACCGGCGCTTACTCGAGTTATCGACCTTGGACTAGCAGAAATTGATGCGCGCCTTGAGCTACTTGATCGAGATGGCGAAGCCGTACGATCAATGCTGCATGCGCTAAGGTTCGACCAAGCTAGTCGATAGTTACGGCATTCGACACGTCGAGTTCGCCGTCGGCTATATCGCCGCTTGTGGCAATCGCCATCAGTCTCATATCGGCGCTCACGATATGATGATAATGAACATAAAACTTGGCAGCAAAAGTCATTTGACGCAGTTTTTTGGGCGTAATTGCTTCAAAGCCATCGCCAGACTTATTGTTTTTGCGATGTTTTACTTCTGTAAAATACAGTCCGTCATCTTTTTGACTAACAATATCAATCTCACACCACTTGGTCTTCCAGTTGCGCTCTAAAATCTTGTGCCCGTGTTTTTCTAGCCAAACAGCGGCCGCTGACTCGCTGACATCACCGATTTGACGCGATGTGACGGCTTGATTTTTGGCAGGGCTAGCAGAACTTTGGCGATATTTTGCCAGTGGTGCAATACTGAGCCGATGCAATGGCGTCACTCCATGTTGTTCAATTGCCTGGCGATGCTTGGCAGTTCCGTAGCCAACATGACTCGCCATGTCGTAGCCGGCGTAAAGCGCTGCTTGCTCATTCATATAATTATCTCTGGCAACTTTGGCGACAATCGACGCCGCTGAGACACTCGGAATCAATAGATCGGCTTTTTTGAGCAGCGATACATAATTTTCTAATGGTGTATCAGACAAAAAGTTGATTGTACCATCAATTATGATTTCGTGAAAACTAGTCTGAGTGCGGACTTCATCAATTGCTCGTCGCGTTGCCAGCCTTAGTGCAGTTGAAAGTCCGATGCTATCAATCTCACTGGGCTCAACCCAGCCAAGACCAATACCAGCAGCATGCGCGTGAATTAGCTCGGCCAAATTTTGACGCTTTTTCTTGGTCAATAATTTACTATCTGTCAGCCCAGAAATTTTGGTATCGCCCAGCACAACCGCACCGACAACTAGCGGTCCAGCCCATGCCCCGCGCCCAACTTCGTCAATGCCTAGTATCATATAGATAGTTTAAACGAACTGACAAAATAAAAACATCTCTTACAGTTTGTAGGAGATGTTTTAAAATACTAATTAGCAGCGTTGGCTTTATGAGCAGCTTCAACTTCAGCTGCTTTGGCGTCAAGCTCAGCTTGAGCCTTTTCGGCTTCGGCTTGTTTTTCAGCTGCTGCTTTAGCAGCTTCTTCTTTGAGGCGTTCAGCCTCGGCTCCAGCTTTGGCGTCGTGTACGTCATTAACGGCTTTACGATCAAAATCTTTTGAAGTAAGGCGAGCTGACTTACCGCTACGCTCACGCAAAAAGCTCAGGAACTTGCGGCGCACTTTGCTACGACGAACAACTTCAACACGCTCAACTAGCGGGCTGTGCAGCAAAAAGCTCTTTTCGACACCAACACCACTTGCAATTTTACGAACTGTAATTCGACTAGTCTGCTGCGTTTTGTTATCGGTACGAATTACGACACCTTCAAACATCTGGATGCGCTCTTTGTTACCTTCACGAATCTTTTGGTAAACACGTACTGTGTCGCCGCTTCTGACATCGACAACTTCTTTCTTTTTTTGCTGGTCATTGACCTTTTGAATTAATGCAAAGCTCATTTCTCACCTCTAAAGTTTTATATTGACAATCTAGTTGGATATTATAGCAGAGACTGAGTAAAAATAAAAGGGGCATAATCTGGCATCTGAGACAAGCCAAGTTTCAACTCGAGATTTCTAATATGACAAGATATTTTACGTAGTATAATAAGTCTATGGATTATAATAAACTAGCGCTAGAACTTCACAAAAAATACAAAGGTAAAATAACGACCGCGTTACGCGATAACGATGAGCTTGATCGAACCAAACTGAGTGCCTACTATAGCCCAGGAGTTGGTGCGGTTTCGCGAGCAATTGCCGAAAAGCCCGAAGATTTGCCAGTTTATACATGGACAAATAATTTAGTTGCGGTTATATCGGACGGATCGGCCATTTTGGGTCTTGGCGACCTTGGCGCAAAGGCAGCCATGCCTGTTATGGAGGGAAAAGCGCTATTATTTAAACATTTTGCTGGTATCGACAGCATCCCAATTGTGCTTGACGTTCATACTCCCGATGAAATTGTAGCAACAGTTAAAGCGATAGCGCCTAGCTTTGGCGCCATAAATCTCGAAGATATCGCTGCTCCAAAATGTTTTGAAATCGAAGAGCGTCTCAAAGCCGAACTTGATATTCCAGTTTTTCATGACGATCAACACGGCACGGCTGTTGTGACACTAGCTGGGCTAATAAACGCAGCTAAAGTAACTCAACGAAACTTGCAAGATTCCAAGATTGTTATGGTTGGAGCCGGCGCTGCTGGTACGGCTATTGCCAAGCTTCTGCATCTGTACGGCATAAAAAATATTCTTGCAATCGACTCAAAAGGCATTATTAGCGATCAGCGTACTGACTTAAATAGTGAAAAACAAGCTTTGATGCCATATCTAAATACCACAATTGATGGCACGCTCGAGGATGCTGTAAGCCATGCCGATATTTTCATAGGCGTCTCAAAGCCCGGTTTGTTGACACCAGAATTAGTCGCTAATATGGCTCCAATGCCAATTGTTTTTGCGCTTGCTAACCCAATTCCAGAGATTATGCCCGACATCGCCAAACAATCTGGCGTAGCTGTTATCGCAACAGGCCGCAGCGATTTTCCTAACCAAGTAAATAACGCGCTGGCCTTTCCGGGTATCTTCCGCGGTGCACTCGACAATGGTGTTCAAAAAATTACCGACCAACACAAAATCGCCGCCGCCGAGGCATTAGCTTCACTGATCGAAAACCCAACTGCCGATCAAATCATCCCATCACCATTTGACGAACGCGTTGTGTCAACGGTTGCATCAGTAATCAAATGATCGATACTGTTGCGCCAAAATTATGCATACTAAGCTAAAAGGCAAAACAATTGTTTAGTGCGCTGATTTGATCCCTCGTTTTACTAATAAAACGACTTCACCCGCTTGGCTGTCTTATCTCACTTAAATGACACGGTTGATCTCTTCGAGCGTGGTTTCGCCACGTAAAGCAGCCAAAACGCCCGCCTGCTCAAGTGATACCATGCCGTTGTGCTTTGCTGTGGCCTCAATCGTTTCGGCATGAGCATCGAGCACATCACCGCGAATAAATTTTTGGATCTCATCATTGACGATCAACTGCTCCATAATCACCATTCGCCCCTTATAGCCGAAAGGCGCATCGTCATTTGTAACTGGTCTGTAAAGCTGAAAATTCTCGAGATTTGGCTTATCGGCGTAGCTTTCTGGTAGATCAGACAATACTCGCCGGACGTAAGATTTGGTAGCTTCATCGGGATCGTATCCCTGTTTGCTAGCATCATGCAATCGTCGCACTAAACGCTGAGCGATAACTAGACGGATGGCTGTGCTAAAGATCGGATTAACGCCAATTAGGTCGATCATACGGCTAAAGGCCGCAGAAGCAGATGCTGCATGAAAACTCGATAGCACCAAATGTCCCGTAATCGATGCTTGGATAGCCGTTCGAGCCGAGTCCTCATCACGAATCTCACCAACCATCACCACATCTGGGTCAAGACGCAGAACACTACGTAATTGATCTGCAAAACTACGACCATCTGAAGTATCGACTGGAATCTGCGTTATGCCAGTCAACCCATACTCAATCGGATCTTCAAGTGTCAAGATCTTGCGATCAGTAGTGTTGAGAGCATTGAGCATACTATATAAAGTTGTTGATTTTCCACTTCCTGTCGGGCCCACCACCATGACTAGTCCACGAGGGTGCGACACAACCTCATCAATTTGCCGACGGTCGCTATCCGGAATACCCAAAAGATCGAGCTTCAGTAACGATTCATCGAAGTTGAAAAGACGCAATACAGCATCTTGGCCATAAAGACTTGGGATTGTCTCGACACGAATATTGAGCAAATGCGTACCGCCAGGTAGCGCAACTTCTTGTTGAATATGCCCTGATTGCGGCTCCTTAGAAGCTGTCGATACATTAGCCCGCCGACCAAGCTCACCCATCAATATACGATAACGATCTTTTTCAATATGAGCCACCACATGAAGAGCGCCATCAACACGCATGCGCACCCGAATGTCTTCACGCATATTTTCGATGTGGATATCGCTAGCTCCAAGCATATCTGCCTGGCGGATCAAGTAATCGAACAGAGCCTCTGTGCCGACCGAAGCGAGTGTCTGGCTAACTTTATTCAGCGTCTCGCTGTCGCCTTCTGTAGCAATCTCGATGTCATCGTAGCGGACTTTCTTTGGTGGATCAAATCGATCCATCATAGCCCGATACCCACTATTGCTGATCAATGCAAAGCTAGCATTACTGGCGTCGTCTGAGTATTCTTTTTCAATCGTTTTTACATATGACTGCGGTGTTTGAGTGGTGATACCAAATATGGTCGTATTTTCATTTTCATCATGCTTTAGCGGCACAACTTTATGCTTGTACATGTCAGCGACCGACAAGACATTCATTGTGAGCGGAATTTGCGCTTCGAGCGGTCTCAAATCAAGGTATTGAATCCCTAAAATCGCTGCTCGTTGCTGAGTAGCCGATTCATCGTGATCACGCCGCTGTTGCTGAATTTTATCTTCATTCACAATAATCAGTATAGCAAAATGCTTATGATATTCTAAATGATACAATTATTTATATGCCAAGAATTACAGTGATTGCACACAATATTCGCTCGTCGCATAATGTCGGAGCGATTTTTAGGACAGCTGAAGGCTTTGGAGTTAGTCAATTGATTTTGAGCGGCTATACGCCATATCCATCGATCGATAACGACCAGCGTTTGCCCCATATCAGAGATAAATTGACCGCGCAAATTCATAAAACAGCCCTAGGAGCCGAGCAAAATGTGGCTTTTTCGTACTATCAAAATCTTGACCAATGGATCGATGAAAATAAGCACAAATTACCGATTATCGCTCTTGAGCAAGCTCCAGAATCAATTGCTATCGCAGATTTTGAACCGCCAGATGAATTTGCGCTACTAATTGGCGAAGAAGTTGACGGCATTGCCAAGCAATATCTAGATCGAGCCGATGCGATCATCGAGATACCAATGTTTGGCAAAAAAGAGTCGTTCAATGTTTCAGTGGCTACTGGCATCGCACTTTACGCACTCAGCAAATAACTATTTGCAGACTAAAGCCCCAGAGGCAACAGCCTGACCCAGTCGATTCATCAATGCATCGTCGATACCAACTTGAAATGGCATCCGCAAAGCCTTTTTTTGTTCGCCAATAACCATGATGACAGGAGATGTTCCAGGGTAATCACTACAAATTTGCTTGATAGATAACAAAATGTCTGTTTGCGAGGCATCATCGACGCGTATATAAAGTGTTTGGATTGGCTTAGTTTCGGGCATGACGCGGATAGGACTAGCTTTGCTGGCTGAAGCTGATTTGGAAACACGTTTACGATAAGGAGCTCTGGTTTGTGGCGAAATCATTTTTTGGCCGTTTGATTGGTACGATTGCAGGTCCTTATCGGACACAACACTTGCCGTATCAGCAATCAATTTTGCTTCGTCACCCAAATTACCATCGCGATCGCGCGCCGAAACTTTACCGCTAACCGTCATAATAGTATCGGGATGTAAAATATCTTGAATTGAGTCGTAAAGATTTGGAAAAATGATTATTTCGGCTTCACCAAATTTATCCTCAATCTGGACAAAAGCCATTTTTTTGCCGCTTTTTGTGACTATCGATCGAGAGCGAGTTACAATACCACCGACCGTAATCACTTGACCATCGATATTGGATGCAATCTTAGTTAGTGGCACTGTTTGCTCCTCAAAAAAACTACTAAAATTATCGAGAGGGTGAGCCGAAATATATAGACCAAGCAGCTCCCTCTCCCATAATAATTGTTCTTTTTCGGTGAATCGAACAGGCGCCGTCTGTAGTAGCAAGCTCGGGTGAACATCACTACTCGAAGCCCCTAAACTACCAAATAAATCGACTTGTCCGCTAAGAGCTTCTTTTTGCAATTTGCTAGCAAATACTTGAATAGCATCTAAATTAAATAGAATATCAGAGCGATCAGCAAGACTATCAAAGCCACCTGATTTTATGAGCGCTTCCCAAGTCTTTTTATTGACCTTGCTCATACTAACGCGTTTTGCAAAATCTTCTATTGTTTTAAACTCGCCGTCTTTTCGCGCGCGTAGTATTTCTTCAACAGCTCCCACGCCCACACCTTTGACTGCTGCCATGCCAAAACGAATTTTACTTTGACTTGGAACTACTGCAAACTCAACAAATGATTGGTTGACATCAGGTGCTAATACCTCAATACCCATGTGGCGACATTCGCTGATCTCAATCGCAAGTCGTTCGATATTATCTGCATCGCTTGTCATTAAAGCAGCCATAAATGCATCGGGATAATGAGCTTTTAGATAAGCCGTCCAGTATGCAATTAGACCATAGCAAGCAGCGTGAGATTTGTTGAAACAATAATTGGCAAACTCTTCTAGCTGCGCCCAAAATTTCTCCATATCTAGGCGGTCTGCACCGGAATGATTGATCGCTCCTTCGATAAATTCGGGTTTGACTTTCTTCATCATTTCTAGAATTTTTTTACCAACCGCTTTTCGAAGCGTATCGGCTTGACCTCCCGTAAAGCCAGCTAGGTCTTTTGAAATCTGCATGAACTGTTCTTGATACACCAAAACGCCATAAGTGCTAGCTAAGGCACTTTCCATTTTTGGATGCAAATAGGTAATCGGTTCTTCGCCATGTTTACGACGAATAAATGAGTCAATAAATTGCATTGGACCAGGACGATAAAGCGCTACCATGGCGATAATATCGTCAAAAACATTTGGCTTAAGTTCGCGCAAATAACGCTTCATACCAGCCGATTCGAGCTGAAAAACACCAGTTGTATCGCCGCGCTGAAAAAGTTCAAACGTCTTTGCATCGTCAAGCGGTATCTCGCTTAGTATGATTTCGTTTTTGTAGGCTGTTTTGATGATGCGAAGAGCATTGTTGATAATTGATAAGTTGCTAAGGCCTAAAAAGTCCATTTTGAGCAAGCCGATTTCTTCGACAGGACCCATCGGATACTGAGTCGCCACGACGCCTTTTTGAGACATCTCAAGCGGAACATAATTGACAATATCATCAGGAGCAATCACAACTCCTGCCGCATGCACGCCATGACTGCGAATCGTACCCTCTAGCCTAATAGCGTAATCAAAAACCTTTTTTGCATTAGGATTAGACTCGTACTCGTTTTTTAAATCTGCATCTTCTTTAATACTAACCGCCAGCGGAATATGCCTTCCTTGAACAGGCGGTGGAATCATTTTGCTCATACGATCTGCTTCAGCATATGGAACTTCAAGCACGCGAGCAACATCACGTACCGCTGCGCGTGCTGCCATTTTGCCAAAAGTAACAATGTTAGCCACTCGTGCATCACCGTATTTTTCGGCACAATAGGCGATCACTTCATCACGGCGCGTATCTTGTATATCAATATCGATATCTGGCATCGATATGCGGTCTGGATTTAAAAACCTTTCAAACAGCAAATCATATTTCAGCGGGTCAAGGTCAGTGATATTTAGGGCATAAGCAATGATCGATCCAGCCGCCGATCCACGTCCAGGACCAAAAATAATTCCTTGATTTTTTCCCCAGTTAATAAAATCCTGAACGATCAAAAAATAACCGTTGTAACCCATACGTTCCAGCACATCAAGCTCCATGTCGAGACGCTCAAGCTCTGGCTGACTCAGCAGTTGGCGTAGTTCAATTACAGATTTTTTTGCGGCTTCGTCCGGTGTAAAATTATGATATCTGACCGCCATACCCCTATAAACTAGCGTATCAAGATATTCTTTTTCTGACTCTCCATTTGGCGTTGGAAATGTCGGAATTAATATTTTTCCAAGTTCTAGCTCAACCTGACAACGTTCGGCTATGCGGCGCGTATTTCGGATCGCTTCGGGATTGACCTTTTGCCAACGATCAATAATATCTTGCGGATCGGCGACATGCAATTCAAAATCTTTAAGACTCATCCGTTTCTCATCGCTGAGATAAGAACCTGTACCAACGCATAGCAGAATCTCATGAGCATCCTGATCAACATGATCAACATAATGCGCGTCGCTTGTCACAACACATTCAATTTTTAGTTCATCAGCAAGTTTTACTAGATATTTGTTGATTTTGATTTGCACATCCCAAGCAGTTTTACTATCTTCATGACCATGATCTTGCAGCTCTAAATAATAACGATCACCAAAAATCGACTTATACCAACTAGCGGTTTGCTTGGCTTTTTCGTAATCATCGTTTCGTAAGCTTTCGCCTACTTCACCGCTTGCACAAGCGCTTAGACAAATTAGACCTTCGTTATATTGCTCGATAAGCTCATGGTCGATTCGCGGTTTGTAATATTTGCCCTCGAGCTCAGCTAGGCTAGCTAGCTTCATCAAATTAGCATAGCCAGTGTTGTTCATTGCTAGCAAGATCAAGTGGAATCGCTGCTTATCTTTTGCTGGGTCGCGATCTTGACGTGTTCGCATAGCGACATATGTTTCGATACCAATAATCGGCTTAACGCCACTAGCATTGGCTGTTTTATAAAACTCAATCGCTCCGCTCATCGTTCCGTGGTCAGTGATAGCGCAAGCATCCATACCCAGATCTTTGACACGATCGACTAGCTCGGGTATTTTTGTTAAGCCATCAAGCAGTGAGTGATGGGTATGGTTATGAAGATGCACATAATCACGTGCCGATAATTGATCTGCCTCAATTTGCGAACCCAACTGCTGTTTCCCCATTACTTATATTATACCCAAAAGCCGACGCTGCTGCTGTAGTGAAAAAAGCTTTACTTTTTTGCAGCATCAAGTAAAGCCGATAAGCCATCAAAGAAATCTTTGAGCGGCGGAAAGACATTGGCGAACAAAGACAACAACCAAATCACAATTGCTACTAAAATCGTACCACCAAGTACGGTACCAAAACCAAAAAATATACCTCTAAAAAAATTGATCTTATATATCGACAATCGATGTCGGTACATGTCATAAAATAATTCTTCGAGAACTGCATCTCTAGCACCTTTTTCTTGCGCAGCTGCCACTTGTTTGAGTGTCTGTTTGACCTTATTCATAATCTCATTATACTACGAATAATTATGCGTTTTCATAGAAAAGTTTAAGCTGGCTGAGTTTTACTTCTCAACTACAAAATACTGTCAGAGACTAGCTGCTGGCAGTATTTTAGGTTAGTTATAAACAACTATTTTTTTGATTCTTTTTCAAATTCTTTTTTTGCGCTATTAAAAGCTCGCTCAGCACGTGATTTGTAGTCATCAACTGTTGACTTGGCCTCGTTAGTTACCTTGTCGGCACGAACTTTGGCGTCTTGAGCAACTTTGTTGGCCTGCGCTTTTACTTCCTCGGTTTTTTTGACGGCTTCAGTTTTGTATTCATCAGCTCGACGTTTTAGATCATCACGCGTCTCTTTACCTGATTTTGGTGCAGTCAATACACCTGCGATTGTGCCTACAACTGCTCCAAAAACTGCGCCTAATGCAAATTTACCTTTTGACATAAAAACTCCTTACTTTTTAAAATTACGTACAAATGTAGAAACTACTCTTCCAATTGTCGCAGGACTAGTAGCGGCTGAAAAGTTTGCAACTACGTTTTCTGCTTTGACAGCGGCTCGTTCAGCTGAAGTTGTCACCGATCTAATCTGACGTGTAATCTTGATCAGCAAAATGACCAATAATATCGAAAGAAGCAAAAATAGTGCCAAAAATGCCGATAAGATTATGACAAGTATTTGCGTCCATTCCATGTGCATCTCCTTGTACTTACTGCTTGGCTATATGACAAGCTAACTTCATTATACTTATATATAGGAGCACTATGCAAGTTTTTAGGCTAGTTGTCACCAAGCGCTCGACGAACATCGTCGGCATAATCTTCGTGATCTAACACGTATTTGAGGTGAGCCAGGAAATAATTCTTCGGATCACCAGTTGTCATCCACTCACCATCAGTTGTTACAACGTAGACATCATCATTAGCTGCGATACTGGTTATGGCGTCAACTGTCCACAATTCATCATCAAGTCCAGTGTTGTTATTGTTTAAGTACTTAAAGACTTCTGGGGTCAGTAAATAGCGACCATAAGACGCTAAAGTTGATGGCGCCGCATCGGTTGTTGGTTTCTCGATTATATTGTCGAGTTTATTGCCGTCTTTGAGGGAAATAATGCCGTACTTATCGACTTGGCTGGCATCGACTTCTTGCGCCATAATGATGGCTTTTGCATTTGGATTGGCGTCAAAAGATTCAATCAACTTTTTAGCATCGGACGAATCAAAAACCACATCATCGCTGTATAAAACCAAAAAAGCTTCATCATCGGCGATGTAATCGCGAGCGCTAACAATCGGTGACCCATTGCCGTACGGTAAGGCAGGATCTTGTTGAATAACTCTAATTTTTGGAAAATCTAGTACATGCCTAACTGCATCATAGCGTTCATCTTTACCCTGAGCGCGCAGTTGCTTGCGGATGTGATTGACAGCATTATTGAAATAATCCTCATAAATTGGCTTTCCTTCAGGAGTAGCGACAATAATAATTTCTTTGATGCCAGCTTCAATACATTCCTCGACTGCCAGTTGAATAATTGGTCGGTTACCAAGAGGTAACATCGCTTTAGGTATAGTTTTTGCAATTGGCAAATATCGGCTAGCATAACCAGCATCAGTAATTATGGCTTTAGTTGGTCGTCTCATTGTTCTCCTTTATTTAGCAAGATGTACAATAGCTTTCATTATATCATTTTTTTGACTCGTGCCATCAATACGCAATTTGCATCTGTCATCTTGTTATTGAGCGCGTTGTGAACCAGTTGATTAGTACTAATTAGATCGACTTCGACTTCTTCTGCTGTTTCTAATTTTTGGCTTCCAACCAATTTGCAATCGCGCGCTAAAAAACCGTGAACTAGTGTTGCATTCCACGCATCGCAATAGAATGATCCAATGTATTCGAGCGGCCTGTCTGACGAATAGCCAGTTTCTTCTAGCAGTTCGCGATTAGCCGCCTGCTCAGGTGTCTCACCTTCATCGACCACACCGCCAGCAAGTTCATCGAGGACAGCTTGCGGACCACAACGAAACTGACGAGCAATTACAACTTGATTGTTGGCAGTTAGAGCTATTACGGCAACATGTTCTGTACCATGTTGACCAGTAACATAGGCCACCATTTCGTGTCCATTATTGGTTAGGTACTTTTGGCTAACTATGGTACGATAACCGATTTTAGTGCTTTGCGGCTCGCCAATTTTTTGCCAAGCTTTCAAACCAGCCTGCTTTTTATCAACTTTTGGGCCAGGCCAGGATTGGCTTGACCCTTAGATTGCTTCATCACTTGACCAACCAAATAGCCAATTGCTTTATCGTTGCCATTTTTGATATCTTCAATTGCTTTTTGGCTGGCTGGATCTGCTATGACAGCATCAACTACCTCTAAAATCGCCGCCTCATCGCTATTTTGCAGCAAGCCTCTTGCTTCAGCCAACTGACGTGGGTCACTAGCGCCATTCATCAATGCATTGAAGAGTTCTGTTGCGGCATTTGAGCTAATTTGATTGTTGTCTGCCATGTCGCAAAGTGCTAAAAGATCAGCCACATCGGCATTGTATGTCTTGCTACTTGATTCATCAACCGATAAATTACTAGCAATCCAGTTAGCAACACGTTTGGCAGCCGTACTACCGCCGTCTACCAAAACAGCTGAAAGTAGCTTGGCGTAATCTTGATTGGCGAGAATGCTATTTATGACAGACTTGTCGACATTCAAACTCGACCATTCTTGACGATACGCTGGTGGTAACTTTGGCACTTCAGACTGAATCTGATTTATTTCATCGACTGTCAAAACAATCGGCGGAATATCTGCATCGGGCATGTAGCGATAGTCCTGGGCATCTTCTTTAGAGCGCTGCGATGATGTTTTGCCAGTATCATCACTCCAGCCACGGGTTTCTTGGACAACCTTTTGGCCGGATTCAATCACTTCGACTTGACGTTTAAACTCATATTCGGCCGCTCGCTCAACCGAACGAAAACTATTGAGATTTTTGACTTCGGCGCGTGTGCCAAGTTGCTCTGAACCTACTGGAGCAATCGAAATATTGACATCAAAACGCATATTGCCATGATAAAGATCACCAAAAGTAACGCCGGCATAAGTCATAAGTTTGTGAAGCTCCGTCGCATAGGCACGCGCTTCTTGCGGCGAATGCATATCGGCTTCTGACACAATTTCAATCAAGGGTGTGCCAGCACGGTTTAGATCGACGAGACTATAATCGCCGTAGTGCGTCAACTTACCAGCATCTGACTCAATGTGCGCATGGTGAATCCTGACGCGCTTTGTCGAGCCATCGTCCATCGGAGCATCGATAAATCCGCTTAAAACAGTCGGCTGATACATCTGAGTAATTTGATAACCATTTGGCAGGTCCGGATAAAAATAGTGTTTGCGATCAAATCGACTGACTAGTGCCGTCTCGGCATTAAGCGCTTTGGCAGCACGCACTGCTAACCGAACTGCTTGATGGTTCAAAATTGGCAGCATACCTGGTAGACCAAAATCGATTGGGTGAGTTTTACTATTTGGCTCGGCATCACGAGCGTCATTGTCAGCAGGACTAAACAATTTGCTTTTGGTAGCGAGCTGGACGTGGCATTCGATGCCTATCGTCATTTGATACTTATTGGATAAATCATTCATTTTATAATGCTCCCAGATCTTTTAGAGCTTGCCGAAAGGCCG
The DNA here is from genome assembly GCA_964572775.1 of uncultured Candidatus Saccharibacteria bacterium. Taxonomy (GTDB): domain Bacteria; phylum Patescibacteriota; class Saccharimonadia; order Saccharimonadales; family Saccharimonadaceae; genus SZUA-359. Next base: position 37,651 of record CAZNEX010000003.1, on the reverse strand, counting down.
CTAGTGCTTGCTTTGTTAAGTCGTATGTCAAGTTGGCCTCGGGTTCATGAGCAATCTTATTACGTATCTTATGAGCAGTCCAAAGAGCATTTTCATTGGTCCACTGACCTTTTGAGCTCTTAAGACGCTCGCCCATCGTTGTACCTTTGTAGTTTTTTTGCTGCATTGCTTGATCGACAAGTTTATCGGCATTCAATACTGCTAGCGCTAAACTCGGCAAGTTTGTTTTATCAATTGAATCTTCTATAGTCTGCCACCTTTTACGATAATAAACAACATCGAGTGATTTATGGTTTCGACGGCTCAGCACAACCACAAAACCAAGTATCAACAATCCGATAAGTCCTGACGCCACTAAAAATATGATTGGCTCTGTCATTATGAAGCCTGCTCCAATTGTTTAGCTAAGCTTAACAACATGCCATCTGCACCTCTTGGGGCAATCAGCTGCGCACCAATCGGCAGACCATTTTCATCCTTGCCAACCGGTACACTGAGCGCTGGTAAACCTGCCAAACTTGGCGGTACAGTCATAATGTCAGCTAAGTACATCTTGATAGGATCGGCGCTATTTTCACCAATCCCAAAGGCCGTTGTCGGCGCAGTTGGCGTCAGTAAAATATCAAATTTTTCAAACAAATCATTGTACTGATTAATCAATAAGGTTCGAGCTTTTTGTGCTTTGAGATAATAAGCGTCAAAATATCCACTCGATAAAACATAGCTGCCGATCATAATTCGACGTTTATTTTCAGTCACAAAACCCTGATTGCGACTATGCCCATACATCTGCGCTAGTGACTTGATGTCGGCTGCTCGACGTCCGAACCGTACGCCGTCATAACGCGCTAAATTACTGGTTATTTCGGCTGGCACAACAATATAATAGATCGCTAAGGCGTACTCCATCATCGGCAAGTTTGCTTGGTCAACTTTATGGCCAAGGCCAGCTAGTTTTCTAGCCATTTGCTCGATCGCCTGGCGAACAGTTGACTGCACATCATCTGTCATTGTCTCGGCAATAACGCCAATGCGTAGTTTGTTGATATCTTGATCGGTGTACGAGACTTGGTCGATAGTCGTCATATCGCGCTTGTCTTTGCCTGCCATCACATCCATAACTAACCGAACATCTTCTGAGGATTGCGCAAAACAACCAATCGTATCGGTACTGCTAGCCATCGCCACAACGCCGTAGCGACTAACAGCGCCATATGTAGGCTTCATACCGTAAACGCCATTAAAACTAGCTGGTTGACGAATTGAACCGCCAGTATCAGTACCGAGCGCAAAAGGCACAACATCAAGCGCAGTCACAACAGCCGAACCGCCTGATGCACCACCGGCAACTCATGTTTGATAAAAAGCATTATGCGTTACGCCGTAAGCTGAGTTTTCGGTGCTGCCGCCATGCGCAAAAGCATCAAGATTAGCCTTTCCAATACAAATGGCGCCTTCGGCCTCTAGCTTTTCGATAGCCGTTGCCTGAATTGGTGCTTCAAAATTTTCCAAAATTTTTGCTGCCGCAGTTGTTGGCGCACCAAATGCCAAGAAATTATCTTTGGCCACAAATGGCACACCAGCTAAGCGACCAGCCGGTTTACCACTACGAATATCAGCATCAATCTCATCAGCCCGCTCCAAGGCGCGTTTGTCAGTCAAGCTCAATAAAGCATGGAATTCTTTAGTAGAGTCAGCTTTGGCTAAAGCTTCTTCTACACACTGCCTAGCGGTTTTTTGACCAGAAATAACCTGGCTGACAATTGCAGAAATCTGGCTCATAATACTTTTGGTACCTTGATCTGTTGCTTAGCGTGTTCAGGCGCTAGTTCTAGGAGCTTATCTAATACTGGCGATTCTTCGACTTCATCTTCGCGCCAAACGTTTTCAAGATCTGTCACCTGATAGGTCGGCTCGACGCCATCAGTATCTAGCTCGTCTAGTTTTTTAACGTAGCCTAGGATGTTGTCGATATCATGCTGCAGCGCGCTGATTTCATCATCAGAAAGATCAATCGCACTTAGAGCAGCAAGTTGCCTTACGTCATCGTTTACTATTGTTGTCATTGCTTATTAGTATAACAAAACCGAACTAAAGCCGCCAGTTAATAAGCAGAGGCTGGCTCCATACCGCTGCCGTTGACTGGCAGATCGCTAGCAGGAACTTCTGGCAGTAGCGGCGAATAAACAGCCAAGTTATAGCAATGGCGTCCTTTTGGGTGCTTTGTAAAATCACCGTAATATTCGTAGCTATCTGGCGCGCGCATGGCCTTAGTCATATTGCCAGTTTCAATCGTATTCGTGGCAAAATCTGCACAAAGTTCATAGGCTTGATCAGTTTTTTTGCTATAAGTATAGTTAGCGAGCGATTGACTGAGTGACTGGTCTTTTAAGTCAAGCTGATTAATATCATCAGGTAGACGGCTACTATTTTTAGTGTAGTATTGATTGATAGAAGTCTGAAGGAGTGACAAATCATTGGCTTTTTGCCTATCGTGTTTTACCGATCCAGATCCCGCCAAAAGAACAAAAAGCATAATTAGTGTCAATGCTAAGCAAAGGCCAAAAAAGACCGATAAAAATCGTTTCATTTTGATGCGGCGTGAAAATGCCATCGCAACAAAAACATGCACCATCGAGGCGAGCACGACTGGCAAGCTGTGCGTTACAAGCAACTGGCTCCATGTCATATTGGCGGCGTTATTAAAACTAAAATATAGTGCCGTCGCAAATGCGGCAATTAATAAGCCAACTGCTGCTAGTAAATGCACACAACAAAAAGCGGTATTAAAAATTTTGAAAAAGTTTCGCTGTCGAAAACTTTGCTTATCTAAGTCAGAGCGACTACGCAAATATAATACAGCAGCAACAGGCAGCCATATCAGCATTGCTGCCACCATAAACAACAGTGGTCCATCCAATAACGCACTTTTTTGCAAGCTAAAACCATTGTAGATATACGACATCAAGCCGCCAACAAGCACATCAAGTGCAACCGCTGCTGCCGATATGCCGACCATAGCCAAAATTAGCTCAATACTAAATGAATTAGTCGCATGCAGCCGAGTGCCAAGCTTTGTTTTTTTCGAGTTTTCTAGTTTTACCATACTGATACCTCCAGATTTAGTGGCTTCATTATACTACATTTTTGCGCGAATATCACTAATCAAATCACGTAGTTCTGCTGCCTTTTCAAACTCTAGATTAGCGCTTGCAAGCTCCATCTGAGCACTAAGGTCGTCGATCAAGCTGGCGTATTCGTCTTTAGGAATTTTTGCTAAATTAATTTTTGGAGTTTTGTCTTTTTCAGGAATGATCGCTCTTAATCCTTCGTCAATCGCCTTAGCAATCGAACGAGGCGTTATGTTGTGCTGCTGATTGTAGGCTTGTTGAATACTGCGGCGACGATTTGTTTCGTCGATTGCCGCCTGCATCGAACGGGTTATTCTATCGGCGTACATAATAACCTGACCTTCTTCATGCCGAGCCGCTCGTCCGATTGTTTGGATCAATGATGATTCGCTACGCAAAAAACCTTCTTTATCAGCGTCAATAATTGCCACCAAACTGACTTCTGGCAAGTCGAGACCTTCACGTAGCAAGTTAATGCCTACTAAAACATCGTAGACTCCAGCGCGTAAGTCACGCAATATATCGCCGCGTTCCAGCGTGTCGACTTCACTATGAATATAAGCTGTTTTGATACCTAATTCTTGAAGATGGGTTGTTAAATCTTCGGCCATGCGTTTGGTCAAAGTTGTCACCAAAACGCGTTGCGATTTTTCGATACGCTGATGAATTTCATCAATAAGATTATCGACTTGATGGTCACTTGGACGAATTTCAATTTTCGGATCAAGCAAGCCCGTCGGACGAATAACCTGCTCGGCTGGTGCTGGTGAATTATCGAGTTCGTAATCGCCTGGCGTCGCCGACACATATATAACACGATTGATATGCTTTTGAAATTCTTCAAACCGCAGTGGCCGATTGTCTAGTGCCGAGGGCAAACGAAAACCATGTTCAACCAAAACTTCTTTTCGGGCTCGATCACCGTTATACATACCACGCACTTGGGGCAGCGTCACATGGCTTTCATCGATAAACATCAACCAATCGTCCGGATAATAATCAAGCAAAGTAGCTGGTTGTTCACCTGGCTCGCGACTGGTTAGGTAGCGAGAATAGTTTTCGATGCCTTTTACGAAACCAGTTTCTTCAAGCATCTCGATATCATATTTGGTACGCTGCGCCAGCCGCTGAGCTTCTAGTAATTTGCCGTTCGATTCGAACCAAGCTAGCCGCTCTTCGAGCTCTTTTTTGATACCTACCAGCGCGTGATCAACCCGTTCTTTTGGCGTCACATAGTGGCTACTTGGAAAAATATGAACTTGGCTCGGTGTACTAATGATTTCACCAGTCAATGGATCGATTTGCGTGATACGCTCGACTTCATCGCCAAAAAACTCAAGACGAAAAGCGCTATCTTGTCCCGCAGGAAAAACATCAACAACATCGCCTTTGACACGAAATGCACCGCGATGAAAGTCGATGTCGTTGCGTGAATACTGAATATCAGTCAGTTGGCGCAACAGCTTATCACGAACGCGTCTTTCGCCCTGTTTCACCAAAATCGACATCAGTTCGTAGCTATCGGGCGAGCCAATACCATAAATACAGCTGACACTCGCCACAATGATAACATCTCGCCGCGTCAACAGCGCACTAGTAGCGGCATGGCGCAGACGATCAATCTCTTCATTGATTTTTGAATCTTTTTCAATATATGTATCGCTCGATGCAATATAGGCCTCTGGCTGATAATAGTCGAAGTAGCTTACAAAATAATGAACTTCGTTATCAGGAAAAAAACTTTTGAACTCGCTATAAAGCTGCGCAGCCAAAGTTTTGTTGTGCGCCAAAATCAAAGTCGGCTTATTTTCGGCCGCAATCAAATTTGCCATTGTAAAAGTCTTACCGCTACCAGTCACTCCTAAAAGGGTCTGTTGACCAACGCCCGAATCAAGACCAGATTTTAGCGTCTGGATTGCTGTTGGCTGATCACGAGTTGGTTGATACTGAGAATTAAGTCGAAATCGATTGTTCATCTAGACTTATTATACTACGTGTAGCTAGGTGCGCTCCCGCAAAAATTCATGCAAGACTTGGCTTTCTATAAAATGTATTTATTCGCTGCGCCAAGTATGGCCCATAGAAACATAAGCAAAACATCAATAACTGTGCTAGAATATATTCAAACCTTATGAAACCAAAACCAACCGACAATATTCCAGCTTCATGCATACCGCGTGATATCTTGATGCAAGCGGCGATGCTGCGTCTTGGCGATATCGATAAAGAAATCCAAGCTGGTTACAATATTTTGCGCAAGTATCACAAAACTGTTACTATTTTTGGATCGGCGCGCACGCCAGAAAATGATCCATATTACGAGAAAGCTGTTAAGCTCTCGGAAACTCTTGCCAATCATGGATACGCTATTGTTTCTGGGGGCGGTTTTGGAATTATGAGTGCAGCCAACAAAGGCGCCCACACGGCTGTCCAAAAAGGTGCTCGAAAAGCTGGGGGTGAATCAATTGCCTTCAATATCAAATTGCCTCACGAACAAACGCTCAATCCCTATGCCACAGAATCATATGAATTTCAGCATTTTGCGCCGCGCAAAATCGTTATGACGCTTTATGCCGAAGCTTATGTATACTTTCCGGGCGGTTTTGGGACTCTTGATGAACTAACCGAGATCCTAACCTTGATCCAAACAGGTAAAACAATCCGTGTGCCAATTATATTGATCGGCTCAGATTTCTGGCACTTCTTTGATGATTTTGTCAAAAACACCATGCTGGCACAAGGTACTATTTCTGAGGGCGATGAGCAACTTTACCGCATCACAGACGATATTGATGACGTCGTTCAAGAAATACTAGCTAGTACAACTTACTGCAACTACGACCCAGCCATCTCTAAGACGCACAGTGCTTCGCACGCTCGCTAAGTAACTTATTCGATCGGCTGCGGTTTGTAATCAGACGGCGCTTTTTTAAGCCATTCTTCGATTTGTGGCAAAGTCTGTAGTCCAGCCTGAGCGCCAAGATGCTGCAAAACATTCATACTGTTAATCGGCGCCCAAGTCATGGCAACATCTAGCGAATGACCGAGTGCCAAAGCCGCCACGAGTGTGCTCGCAAAAGCATCTCCAGCGCCAGTTCGATCTACTGGCGGTGCAATATCTGGATAATTTGGCATCTTGTACTGGCTCTTACCATCAGACGCGTATGCTCCATCGGCGCCATCGGTGATAATTGGCACATTGACTCCAAGATCATGCATGGCCTGAAGCAATACCTTAATATCGGCACGATCTTTGCCCGTTACCTGAGCTGCTTCTTCACGGTTGAGCACAACAACCTCTGCTCTTTGATAAAAAGCTTTCATCTTTTCGGCCCCCCACATCAAGTGGTACATGCCTGGTTGGAATGCCAAACGAATTTCTGGATTTTTATCGAGATAATCTAGTATCGCCTCGTGCAATAACCAAGTTTTTTCACCCAAAACACCTAAATAAATCCAGTCTGGCTTTTCGACAGGCTCTTTCCAATGATAAGCATAGTCTTCAAACTTCTGAAACTTTGTCCGATCGGCACCATAGCGCAAAACATAATGATAGTTAGACTTAACACCGCGCTCAACCACCAGATTTCTGGTATCTACAGCTTGGTCATTGAGATAGGTACGCATACCGCGTCCAGCTTCGTCATCGCCCAGCCATGACATCAAGCTAGTACGCAGTCCGATACGGCTCATCGAAACTGCTGCATTTGGGCTGCATTCAACCGATTTTACGATCTCAACTTCGTCATATGGTAACTTAGCGCCCAGTTCAAAACTCAATCGCTTGTAGCCTTTGTCATCGGTGTAAGATTCGGCATAATCTTCTGACAATTTTATAAATGCATTGGTAACAATGTCGCCAATGCACAAGACCAATGGTGCATTTGTGTTTTTCAGATTTCTATCCTCCTTCACTGAACTGTTGTCGCTGTCTTTATCGAGCTGAAGCCCAGCTTCTCGAGCAAGATTATTGATTGTCTTGTTATTGGTTCTTTCGTGATCGGCATAGCGTTTAATCAGCTCTGAACGTAATTGGCGTCTGGCATGTTCTAGGCTACGCTCATTAAAATATCGATCCTGATCAATGTTGGCCTGAATGTCTTTTTCGTTTAGCGAAATGGCTTCGCCACCTACATTAACAATCACGTACTTGGTGTCAAAAAACAGGTCACCACGGCCAGCTTTGACGGCAGAATTTAGAGCCTGAAATAATTCGTCTGGCGTCGTGTCGGCAGTGTCTAGCCCCAGTTGGCGCATCGTATCATGGCCTGCTCTAGTAATATCGGCTATTAGTTTGATATCTATGCCTGCATTGCCAGCTGATTTTTCCATGGCTGCAACATTCGCCACAAACAGCGGATGATCGTGTCCTAGAAGCTCTGCTAAACGTGACATTAAACGGCCTTGACTTTCTTTTCTTGGATTGGCATGTCGTGCAATTTAACATCTTTGTGCAAAATTGCTGTTTTGGCGCCGATTTTTGTAACAACTGAAGTCGAATTGGCACTAGCAAAAATGATTGACTGTTTGAGGCTTTTACCTTGGGCGTACTGACTCAAAAACCCAGAGCCAAAAGCGTCACCAGCACCAGTTCGATCAAGCACTTTGACATCCTCGTACATTCCAGCGCGCACTATTGTCTGTCCGTCGCTCGCAACCACACCGTTAGGACCATCGCTCACAATCACTACTGGCACTAAGTTCAACCCGTGCAGCACTAGTTCTTCCAAATCTTCGCCGTGGACAATCATCTTCATTTCTTCGCGGTTGACCAAGAGGATATCGATATCATCAAGTAGTGGTTTCAAACGGTCCATTTGCTTGAGCTCGCCTTTACCTGGATTGAACATAACTTTCATGCCTTGTTGCTTGGCTTCAACCAAAATTTGGTCTAGTACATCCATCTTGCCTGACATACTCGATAAATAAAGCCAATCAGCGTCGGCATCGGCAATCGCAAAATCATCAACTTGGTAATGCGTACTAGCGCCGCGATAAGTCAGAATAGTACGTTCGCCATTTGGCGCCAAAAGCAAAACCGAATAGCCCGTATTGTAACGTTTCGAAACTGTCACACGGCTAGTGTCGACACCTTCTTTATCAAGATCAGCCAGTACTGCTTGTGCAGCTGGATCATCACCGACTGCCCCAATAAATTCAGCTCGAAGACCTTGCCTAGCGAAAGTAACAGCAGCATTAGTCGCACCGCCGCCTGTACAGAAATTAACTTTGTTGACATCGGCTTTTGCACCCAAAGTTAGTTCCATAAAACATTCTTCAGGATTTTTACAAACTGCAACGAACTCTTCGCTATTGCTCAAAAAAACATCTTGAACGGCAGCGCCGATTGTTAGGATTTTTGGTATTTTTCCACTCATAATAACAGTATACCACTTATGTTTGTTTTGACATAAATTAGATCAAAAATAAACAGCATCCTCGAATAATTTTGGATGCTGTTTATGATTTTTACGATTAGTTTGTGCGTCGTGGCTGCGCAAAGTAGATTGCGCCGTAAACAACTGTTGCTGCGATCAGACCAATGAGTAGGAAGTTGACTGAGCGTGCTTTAGGGCCAGTGTGCGGTAGCTCCTCGGCTACAACAACTGGCTGAGTCGTTTTTGTGACAACTGGTGTGATTGGGGTTGGCGTAACACCGCCGCCGCGACCAATTCGGTTATTGACGAATACGACTGAATTGCTCGCTGCGTCATAACTGATGCGACCGTCTTTGTTCAAAATGTAGTCGTTGATTGCATTGTCTCCGAGATCAGTCGCCACCATCCAACCACTGACTGTGCTACAAAGTACGATAGCACCTTCAGCTTTCTGGTAGTCGATCGGTGCGGTTTTTTCAACTAAAAGCAAGAACTGGTTGGTGTCTTCACAACTGGTAGCTGTTGTCGACAAAATTGGAATATCTTGAGTGATGCCATTAGTGACCGATACGCCAGCCATATTTGACCAGCTGTAGTCGTGGAAATATTGACATGTCCAGCCAGGCTCATTACCCGCTAGCATACAAGACACGCCGTCAAATACCATACCAGTCAGTGGCTTGCCATCTTGGTCAACTTTCTTGACTAGTGGTGCCTCATTCTGGACAGTAATCTTATGATTAACGATGCTCATAGTAGTCAGGTCTGGCGTTGCAACCACGGTACCATTTACACCAACTGTGTTCTCGCCAGCCACCCAGCCGTTTTCGGTCAAACAAACCGTTAATTTGCCAGTTTGCATGTCGTAGCCACTCGGTGCTGCAGTCTCCCAAATTGTGACAGTTTGCAAACTGTCTTCACAAGTTGTACCGGCAATTGTGAGCGGCATATTGGCATTGAAATTGTCGGCTGTTGTACCGCTTGCAGTAATGCCTTCATTGAACCAGTTGTAGTCTGACAAATTGATGCAAGTAAACTCAAATTGCGTCGAAAGTCGCGTACAAGATGTGCCAGCATAAACTGCACCAGTTAGTAGATTACCGTTTTGGTCAACCTTGTTAATTACCAAATTTGCGGCTGCACAACTTTGGGTGTTTTGCTCTACAGGAGCAGAAATCGTCACGACCGTATTGTCAGCCGAGTATGTATATCCATCGACTACCTTGAAGACATAGCCAGCATTTGCAGTCAAAGTCAGTGAGCTATCGCTGTTTCGAACGACCGTATAATTACCGGTTGGAACGTCTAGATAAGTTGCATTACCAAGTCCACATGGGTCATCAACTGGTACAACTGGCACATCGATTTCCTCAGCAGCTGGCTGCTCGCATGTCGCAACTGTCACGCTGCCACTATAAACGATGCCACCAAGAGCCGAAACTGAGACAGCGTGCGAGCCAGCTGATAGACCATCGAAAGTCAAGGTTTGACTAGCGCCGTCGGCCAGTGCTTGCGTTTGTTTCGTGACACCACCGACAGTTACCGTGTAGATAACTGAATTGCCAATGATTTGATCGCTATTTGTGACTATTACCGAAGCCGTACTGGTGCTGCCTGGATTTGCACAAGGTGCACTCGCCGAAACAGCTGGAGTGGCCACTGCATAACAATCAGCTACGGTTGGCTCTGGCCTTTCGCCGGGCTTTGCAAAGCCCATGACATAAGACCCACCTTGCGCATCATTAAACAGTGTACCGACTTGATCGCCATCTTTACGATTGCGCGACACTGGATTATTACCAGTTTGCAAAACTTCGTTAACCCCTGGCGTACCAGTCATCTTGCAGATTAATGTTTTATGATTTTCATTAGGGTTGTCAGTTGGATCAACCGTCCAAGCAGAAGCTGCCTGCGCTGCTGATAGAACTTGCACGACCACAAGCATCAATGCCATTAGGCCAGACAAAATTCGTTTCGATTTCGAGCCTGATATTACCATGGTGTCTGCTCTCGTAGACCCCACCCATGATTACAAATTTAGAAGGATTGTAGTACAATACTTGACACATGTCAATACTTATTATATACATAAGAATAATGATCCTACTAAACAACAAAAATAGTCGAGTTGCAACTCGACTATTGAATCACCTAGAACAAGTTACTTTATCTAGATAACTGCCTTGTTTGCGCTGCCAAACGCAGTGATTTTTTCTTCAACTACAGCTTGAATTGCATCATAAACTACCGGCATTAGTTTGACAACAGCGTATTCATCGGGATTATCTTGCAATACTTTTTCTAAAGTAGTCCGAAAAACGTAGCGCATATCACTGTTGATATTGATCTTGTTAACACCAATCTTCGATGCTTCTTCGAAATAGTGTAGAGGTGTCCCAGAACCACCATGGAGGCTGATATTGCAATTAATCGCTTGACGAATCTGCCGCAACAGATCAAGATCGAGCTCTTTTGGCACAGGATATTTACCATGCAAATTGCCAATCGCCGCCGCAAAAGTGTCTATACCAGTTGCTTCAACAAAAGCTTGAGCACCCTCTGGCGTGCTGAACGTCTTACGAATTGTCTCGTAATCAATCGACTCATTATGAACATTTGAGCTTCCGCCAAAATAGTGCGGTTCACTTTCGACAATTGCTCCTGTAAACTTAGCGTAGTCGACAACTTCACGCGTGAAATCAATAATTTCTTTTTCGCTAGCGTCTTTGTTTGCCTGCGATATATCGATATGAATAAACTCATAGCCGACATCAATTGCTCGTTTGCAAGCTTCAACACTTGGACTATGGTCGAGGTTAACGTACATCTCGATACCGTATTCTTCGCGGTAGTTATCGACCATGTCTCTGATATTCTCAAGCCCCATTGCCTCAACTTCACCATCACTAACTTCGACCAAGACTGGCGAGTTAGTTTTTTGAGCTGCTCGTGAGACAGCAATCAAAGTTTCTTGATTGTCGATATTAAATGCGCCAACCGCAAAGCCTTGCTGACGCGCTCTTTGCATCAGATGTCTAGCATGTAATGTTCGATCGCGAATCTGATCAATTGTTAGCCCCATTGGTATCCTTTCTTGTACTGCGGTACTGTGTCGATAAATTTTTTGACGCGCGGCAGCATTGTTTCGGCCGTAAGTCCAAAGTGTTTAAGTAGCTCGTCTGGACTGCCAGATTCGCCAAAACGATCTTCCATGCCCACCCGTAGCAGCGGCACTGGCAATTTTTCAGAAAAAACTTCCGCCAATAAACCGCCAAAACCAGCCGCTGCCTGAGCTTCTTCGATCGAAACCGCTCGACCTGTCTTATCGACACTAGCCAAAACTGTTGCTTCATCGAGAGGCTTAATAGTTGGCACATGAACGACTTCAGCCGATATACCCTCTTCTTCGAGCATGCGCGATAGCATCAAAGCTTGATGAGTCAATGGTCCAGTCCCAAAAATTGTCAAATCATCACCTTCGCGTAGCACGTAAGCCTTACCGATCTCGAATGGCGAACCTTCAGTACTAAATATCGCCGACTTGTCGCGCGCCAAACGAATATAGCTTGGATCATTGGTTTTGGCGATAGCTAACGTCGCTTTTTCAGCCTCGATTGCATCGCCCGGATAAACCACAGTCATATGCGGCAAAACTCGCATCAGAGCAATATCTTCGAGCACTTGGTGTGTCGCACCATCTGGGCCAACTGACACGCCAGCATGCGCACCGACAATCTTGACTGGCATTTCATTTAGACAAATTGTCGTCCGAATCTGCTCCCAGTTACGCCCCGGACTAAATGCCGCATAACTAGCCGCAAATGGAATCTTGCCGACTCTCGCCATACCGCTGGCCACAGTTACCAAATTTTGCTCGGCAACACCAATCTCGACAAACCGGTCTGGAAAAGCATCACGAAAATGATGCATCTGCGTACTTTCGGTCAAATCAGCGCACAAGGCCACAATACGCTTGTCGCTGTCGCCCGCCTCCCAGAGTCCGCGTCCAAAACCAGCTCGCGTCGGCTCTTTCTTGACATCATCCGATGCATAATGCGGATTCAACTTATATTGGCTCATATTCCAGCTCCTTCGTGGGTAATCTTGCCCCTCAGTGTGCGCAGATCACGCAGCGCTTCGCGGGCTTGCTCGCTATTCGGCGGCATACCGTGCCATTTGTAGTTATACTCCATAAAATCAACCCCTTTGCCAGGAATCGTATGCATAATAATCACACTTGGTTTATTACTAATCGCTTTCGCCATGTCCGCCGCATCGATAATACTTTCGATATTGTGGCCATCGACTTCTTGAACATGCCAGCCAAAGGATCGCCATTTACCGACTAAATCTTCAAGCGGCATAACATCTTCGGTCGTGCCATCGATCTGAATGTTGTTTCGGTCAATAAAAACTGTTAGTTGACTGAGCTTGTTTTTACCAGCGAACATAGCTGCTTCCCAGATATTGCCCTCGTCCAGCTCGCCATCACCAGTTACCACATAAACCCAGCGATTGATAATATGATCGATGTATTGCCAGCTATAAGCCACACCAGCTGCCTGACTAAGACCGCTACCAAGAGGCCCCGATGTATTTTCAAGGCCTGGCAAACGAGTTCTCTCAGGATGACCCTGCAACCTGCTACCAAATTTTCGTAAGCTCAGCAATTCTTCTCGGTCAAAAAATCCCCTATGAGCCATCGCCGCATATTGAACAGGAACACAGTGACCATTGCTCAAAAAAATCATATCTCGTTCGTCCCACTCCGGCTCATGTGGTCGAATATTGGCAATCCGAAAATACAGCGCACTAAACAAATCAGCCAGGCCAAGCGGACCAGCCGAGTGACCACTGCCAGCAGCCTCAAGCATCCGAATAATATCTTTACGAATATCGTTTGCAATGATCTCTAGTTGTTTAACAGTATAGACCTTATCGCTCATCCCAAAACCCCCACCTACTACATAACGCTACGTTTATTGACTTCTGTAACCATCTTGCGATAGACAGCCTCAGGATCATCTGCCCTGTTGATCGCACCGCCAACATTGACCACATCGATACCACCTTGACCAAGGCTAAAAACATTCTCGATCGATGCTCCACCGTCCCAACCAACCTCGATATTTGGATGAATCATCCGAACCAAGCGCACCTTTTCGAGCTGCATCAAACTAGCCGTACCGCCATAATGACCAAGGTCGCCGCTAAATATCAGCACATAATCAGCCGCCTCAATACTCGGCGCCACCAGCTTGGGTACAGTCGAACGCAGCAATGCCACACCAGCTTTGATACCCATTTGTTTGACGCGTTGCAATACCGGTACCAAATCTTCCTCAGCTTCAGCATGAAAAATTATCGTCTGCGGCTTGAGCAGCACCAGTTGATCGACATAAACACTCGGCCGCTTGACCATAGCATGAATATCGACACGCCAATTGGCTGGCCAATACAGTTGCTCAACACCAAGCAGTCGCCGTGGTGCAAACTCACCGTCAGAGATGTCGATGTGAACCCTCTCGGCAAACGGCTCAAGCCGCACAATTGCCTGCTGGTACTCCTCAGGTGTTTCGGTGGTTATACATGGTGCAATTTCTGCCATCTAGATTTCATCCAATTCCATATTTCGCCGACGATAACGCGGTGCATTGGCAAACGGCGTCTTGAGCCAAGTGTCGATTATATCTTGCCACAATGCCGCCTCATCATCGAGCAATCTAGCTGGCAAACACAAGACGTTGCTGTCATTGTCATTACGCGTCATTTTAGCTTCAAAGCTATCCCAAACAACACTGGCGCGTATACCCTTGAAACGATTGGCAGCCATGCACATGCCCTGGCCGCCACCACAGACCAAAATCGCCCGCGGATCAGTTTTCTCGTCTTCGCCCAGAATTTTCATGACAGCCATCTGAGCATATTGCGGAAAATCATCGACCGGATCGAGCTCATGCGCCCCAATGTCTTCAACGTCAACTTTTCGCTTCGACAAATACGCTTCGACTTTCTCTTTGAGATGATAGCCCTGATGATCCGCACCCAAGAATACTTTCATATCTTAAGTATAAGCGTTTTTTGGCTTGATGTAAAGATAGACTCTCGTCGCAGTTTGACATTTTATACAATAAATATATAAAAATGAAGCCAATTGCATTTAACGCATTCACCCCATGTAGAGAGTTAACTTTAATATTAACGTATTTTACATAACCCGCCTCACTCCCGCAATAGAGAAACTAGCTTTATGTGATCTGGTATTTGACATATGGCAAACACTAGTGTATAATAAGTATAAATGACGGGGCCATGGGCGCTTATTAAGCTCGTCTAGAGATAAAGTAAAATCGAGTCTTACTTCAAAACCTTGCCAATATCTGCCACTAGCTCCACTAGACGGTTTGAGTAGCCCCATTCGTTGTCGTACCAAACGCAGACTTTGACTAGATTGCCGCCAACGACGCGCGTTAGCTCTAGGTCAACGATGCCAGAATGGCTGTTGCCGATATAGTCGCGCGAGACTAGTGGCTCATCACTAACCGCCAAAATGCCTTGATAAAAAGGTTCTTTACTAGCGGCTGTAAAGACTTTGTTGACTTCATCGACTGTGACATCTTTACTGAGTAAGGCTGTTACGTCGCTGATCGAAACCACTGGTGTCGGCACGCGCATGCTGATACCATCAAACTTGCCAGCCAGGTGCGGCAAAGCCTTCGTGACGGCTACGGCTGCCCCAGTACTGGTCGGTACGATATTTTCGGCGGCGTTGCGACCTTCGCGCAAATCTTTCGACGGCGCATCTTGCAATTTCTGACTAGCAGTGTAGCTATGGACTGTAGTCAGCATTGACTTCTCGACACCAAACTTAGTATCGAGAATTGCCATCACAGCACCAAGACTATTGGTTGTACAGCTAGCATTGGAAACAACTTCAGTCGCACCTTTGACTGCATCATCGTTGGCACCGAGAACAATCGTATCGACTCCATCAGATTTGGTTGGACCACTGATGACTACGCGTTTGGCACCAGCCGCAATATGCTTTGAAGCTCCCTCTTTGTCTGTGAAAAAGCCCGTCGATTCGATTACAATATCGACGTCGAGCTCAGCCCAAGGCAACAAACTAGGATCTTTTTCGGCCAAGACTTTGACTTTTTTGCCATCAATGATGATCGACTCATCATCAAAACCGACCTCATGCTGGTAGGTACCGTAGTTGCTGTCATTTTTGAGCAGATACGCCAGCGTACGCGTGTCAGTTAGATCGTTGACAGCAACAATCTCAAGATCATGCCTTTCCCAGGCTATCTTGAATGCGTTACGACCAATTCGACCAAAGCCGTTAATCCCAATTTTAGTTTTACTCATTCCCACTCCTTGATGTGCTTATCTGTTACCATAAGTATAATCCTTTGGGCAGCTTTTTGCAAAATCGCGTATACTAGCTACATGGATAAAGAGGAGTTACTAAGCTTAGCTAAAGAGAGTTTTGATGAAACTCAGCTTCTCGAACTCGATCATGCCATAGATGTAGCAACCGATGCTCATCAGGGCCAAAAACGAGCTAGTGGTGAGCCATACATTATTCACCCGCTAGGTGTGGCGGCAACCTTGATCGAATGGGGCATGGATACCGATACGGTGATCGCCGGCGTTTTGCACGATACGGTCGAAGACTCCGATTTAACACTGGCGCAAATCGAATCGTTATTTGGCGGTGATGTCGCACTGCTAGTCGATGGTGTAACCAAAGTAAGCCGAGCCCGCTCTGGTATGCGTGATCTTTCAAGCTATCTGCCTTCGACCAAAGATAACCTCTCAAAGCTGATGATCGCTGTTGGAAAAGATGTCCGGGTGATTATTATCAAACTAGCCGATCGCCTGCACAACATGCGTACGCTTGAGCATATGCCGCGCGAAAAACAAAAGAAGATCGCACGCGAGACAATGGAAGTTTTTGCGCCACTAGCCGACCGCCTCAACATGGGGCGAGTTCGTGTTCAGCTTGAGGAGCTCAGTTTTCGCTATATGATGCCAAAGGACTTTTCACGCACTAAGGCGCTAATGGATAGCCGTCTCAAAAAGAGCCAGCGCAAACTCGATCAAGTTCGCCGCGAAGTTGAGAAAAAACTCAAAAATGAAAAAATCGATTTTCAAATGGATGGACGAATCAAGTCGGCCTACAGTCTTTATAAAAAGCTTGATCGCGTCGAGGGCGATATTGAGCGCATCCATGATCTTATCGCTCTTCGCATCATTATCGACGATTTATCGACTGGTTACTTGGTTCTCGACGTGCTGCATCAAATGTATAAGCCAATGTTTGATCGAATCAAAGATTATGTCGCCAATCCAAAAGCCAATGGTTATCAAAGTTTGCACACCACCGTTATGACGCCAAGTGGACAGATTGTTGAGTTTCAGATTCGCACAGTTGAAATGCACGACTATGCCGAACGCGGTTTTGCAGCAAGCTTTCACTACAACGAAGCAAAGCTCAGCGATGCCTATCGGCGCGGCGCGATCGCGAAACTACCAGCCGATCTAAACTGGATCCGTGAGTTGCAAGAAGCAGCGGCTAGAGCCAGTGAAGGCAAAAAATTCAATGCCGACAAGTTTCGGATGCAATTATTTGGTGATCGAATTTTTGTCTACTCACCAAAAGGCGACATCTGGGACTTGCCTAGTGGCGCTTACCCACTCGATTTTGCCTACCGAGTGCACTCAGATATTGCATCGCACGCAAGCGGCTTTATCGTCAATGGCAAAATGAAACCATTTAGTTACAAATTAAAACACGGTGATACCGTCGAGGTTTTGACCTCTAAACAAGCCAAGCCAAAACCAGAATGGCGCGATCTTTTGATGACAAATCACGCCAAAGAAAAACTGCGTCAGCAACTTGCTCGCTCAGGCGGCGTCTTAGGACACCTGACCAACACTGCCCAAAACATCAGCCGCAAACTACGCCACCGCTAAATTAGCTGTCCTGATTTTTGGAGAAACTTAAATACTTCGGGGTATGGATCTCTAATTTCTAATGCTAAAACTTCTTCTGCATTGAGCCACATATAGGCTTCATGTTCCCAACTAAGTTTGATCTCTGGCTTTTGTTCAAGTTCAACCAAAAACAGCATCCAACAACCATAATCAAGCTTATCAGGGCGAAAAAATGAGTATGTATAAGCTGGCAGCAAACTGTCTTCATCAATAGCAATACCGGCTTCTTCTTGAGCTTCGCGTATTGCTGCTTCATATATTGTTTCGCCACTCTCAACCATACCACCTGGTAAATCAGGTTTTTGTGATCGGTCTGGTCTCTCTGGCCACATACTTTCGCGTAAAATAAGGTATTTGCCATCTACTTTGCAGCGAACAAGCACCTTACCAATATTTATATTTTGCATATTAGCCTTCAGTTTTGTAGCGTTCGATACAGTCGCGGATGATAGCCTTTGCTTCATCAACATCGCCCCAACCAAGCACTTTTGTAGAACCAGGTTTTTTGAGATCTTTGTAGTGGGTGAAGTGATTTTCTAGCTGTTTAGTGAGTTGCGATAGCTGTTCAAGACTATGAATAGCATCGGCATCGTCACGGTTATCGGCTGGCACTACGACGATTTTATCGTCGACTTCACCGTCGTCTTCAAACTTCATGACGCCAATAATGCGCGCTTCTAGCCAAATACCAGTTGGCAAAGGTTCTGGACAAATGATCAAGGTGTCAAGTTCGTCTCCGTCTTGATCGAGTGTTTGCGGTATAAAACCATAGTTACATGGCTTAGCAAAAATCCGCGGCTCGACCCGATCGAGCATAAAAACGGCTCGTTTCCGATCCCATTCAATCTTTAGACGACTTCCTTCAGAAATCTCGACTACTGTGTTCAAAACACCGGCATCTATGTCACCTGGCGTAAGTACTTGATTAAAATCAGCCATTTTTCCTCCATATTTTGATAGTTAACTAGTTGTATTATAGCAAAATTAGTCATCGAAATCATGTATACTAGTATCTATGTCAGGATATAAACTGCTGCTGCCTACAGAGTACACTGAAGATCTAGTTCGCTCGATAGATGCTGCTACTGAAAGAATTGATATCATTGCACTGGTCGTTTCTGAAGATGAAATGACACACGACATTATTGAGGCACTTTGCCGAGCTGGTAGACGCGGCGTCCATGTTAGTATTGGACTCGATACTTACTTTACCTTCAAAGAGTTGGCCGGAACTGCTTCGCGCTGGGCGTATTTTAGAGACCAAGTTCGATCTATGAAAGCAACGCGCAAAAAATTACAAAAACATGGCATCAAGGTTCGATGGCTAGGTCAATTTGGCGCAACCTTTTTTTCGCGTCGTACTCATATCAAGTGGTCGATCGTCGATAATGTCGTCTACTCATTTGGCGGCATCAATCTTTATGCCGAAGGTCTGCACAACAATGACTTTTTTTTGCGACGCGAACATCCGAAGCTTGCCGAACGTTTAGCTAGCGAACACGATATGGTCATCAACACCGACAAAGCCGGCGTCTCGTATCCGAGTCATCATTTTTCAATCGATAATGATCGTATTTTGATAGATGGCGGTCGAATGTTCGATTCTATCATTTATCGTACGGCTTGCGATCTAGCCAAACAGGCCGAGCGCATCGTCTACGTCTCGCAGTATTGCCCAACTGGAAAACTTAGCCGCATTTTAAAGTCTAAAGACACGCAGTATTATTTTAATAACTGGCGCAATGCTGAAGATTCTCTCAATTCGATTTTGATTTTGGCAAGCAGTACTTTTCATCGCATCAAAACATCGTACCAAAAAAAGAGCTATCTTCATGCCAAGTTTGTTTTGTTTTACATGAGCGATGGCAGTGTTCAAGCAATCACTGGCTCGCATAATTTCGTAGCAAGCGGCGGCACGCTAGGTACGCGCGAAATTGCGCTTTTGACGTCGGATGGCAGTGTCATTCGACAACTCGAAAACTTTTTGCAAACACAAATAATCGACTAGTCGTTTTTGTGCTCGTCGATATATTCGCGAATACTCAAAGCAGCTGTAGCGCCTTCGCCAACAGCACTGGCAATTTGCATAGTTGCGCCACTGCGAACGTCACCGCTCGCAAAAACACCTTCAACTGATGTCATCAATTTTTGATCAGTTTTGATCAGCCCAACTTCATCAAGCTCAACACCACTACCTACTAGAAACTGAGTATTTGGCTTTAGGCCAACAAACACAAACACGCCGTCGACGTCTAGATCAGATAATTTACCATCATGGCTCAAGGTAACGCCATTCAAGCGATTGTCGTCGACTTTGATTTCGCAAATCGTCGTCTGCAAATGAACCGTCACTTTGCCTTCATCGATATACTTTTGCAATTCTTCTTGCAAAACTTCGCTGGCTTTTAGGGTGCTTCTAACGATCAAGTCAATATGACTAGCAAATCTTGTCAAAAAGATTGTTTCTTGTACGCCCGAATTACCACCGCCAACCACCGCTAACTTTTTGTCTCGATAAAAAGCACCGTCACAAGTTGCACAGTAGTGAACACCGCGCCCATATAGCTCGGCTTCGCCTGGCACATTGATCTTGTTGTAGTCACTGCCTGTTGCAATCAACAGTGTTTTGGTTGTGTGTTCGTGGCCGTCAACTGTAACTTTGATTTGGTTGTTTTCACGAATGACATTTGAAACCTCGCCAAACTGAATATCAGCTCCAAAACGACGGGCTTGCGCCTCGAGCTGCTCAGCAAGTTGCATACCAGGAACACCATCTGCAAAACCAGGATAATTATCGACTTGATCGGTTATAGCAGCTAACCCGCCAATAACAGATTTTTCATACAAAGTCGTAGTGATATTTTCGCGGGTGGTGTAGATGGCAGCCGCTAACGCACTAGGGCCAGCACCGATAACAATCAGTTCATGTTGATTCGCCGACATTAGTAGCCTCTCATTAGTTCTTTTGGAATTTCTGGCTGGGCGATTGTCGCTGGCTTTTCAACGACCATGACGATGAATTTTAGCGGTGTATTTGGCGGGATATCAGTTCCTTTGCCTGTTTCCTTATAAGCTTTGTCTGATGGAATCGTCAGCTCTCGCACGCCGCCGATTTTCATGCCCTTTATCCCTTCTACCCAGCCTTCAATAACACCGCCATTTTTTAAACCTTCGATTGAAAGAGGTTGCTTCAAAGCATTATTGTCAACCGATTGGTCAAAGACTTTGCCATCTGGGTTCCAGCCAATATAGTAAGCCGCAAATGCTAAGTCTTCAGTCACTTCGGCGCCTTCACCGATAACCAAATCCTCGGTTTTTAGTTCTTTGACATCATCTTTATTGAAGCTAGCTGGCCGACTGGTGTACGGTTGCAAGATTGGATAATAGCGATCTGACAGCTCCTTGTTCTGAGCTTCCAGTTTCTTGTTGTACTCGCTTTGTCCAGCCTGCCACTTATCGAACGCTGCTTGATATCGTTTAGAATCTTGTTGGCTATTGCTAGTCGATAAAATCATCACCGCAAATGAGCCGATAGTTCCAACGATCGTAAATATCAAAATTATCAATATGCCAATTCTTTGGCTCTTGGTTGTCGCCATATACCCCTCTCTCTGTTACTGATAAATATTATAGCACAATTTAGGCTATCGTTTGGCTTTTTTATATGGTTCTGGTGCGAAATAATCTTTTTCATAAATCGTTGAGGCATGCCAAGGTCGAATTGCCTGACCAATCGGCAAAATATCGGAATAGCCGACAAAATCTGCGCAACGTCGAATCATAGATGCTAAAAATCCGTAAAGACGTAGTTTTTTCCACTCAAAAATCGCCCAATTATTGCCAATTGGAATCGACGAGGCTGGCTGGACAGGCTGGTATTTTTTGAGTGGTTGACCAGCTTTTTTTCTTTTGAGATTGCTGGCTACAAATTTTGCATCGTGAAGAGCAGTTTGCGCCAAGCCGCTAAAGGGCGTAGCGGCGTTATCGCCTAAAACGTAAATATTTTTGCTAACGCTCATGTATTCGTCGACTTTAACCCGTCCATTTGCAGTTAGCTCGAATAGCGATGGATTAGCCGAAAATAATGGATTATTCATGACACCGGATGTCCAAATAACCGTATGTGAAGCAATCGGTCGACCAGCCACAATAATCGCTTCGGCTGTTTCTTTCTGAACGGCTTGACCAACTTGCACTTTGACGCCCAGCTTTTCGAGCCGTTTTGCAGCTTTTTTGCTGGAATTCTCGTGCGACCTAGGCAAAATTCGCGGCGCAGCTTCAATTAGTCGTATATTGACTCGCGGTCTTTTAATACCATAATATTTGCTCAGTTTTTTGATGTATGTCCCCAAAGCGCCGGCTAGCTCCACACCAGTTGGACCGCCACCAACAACAACATAATTTTTATCAAGTTGCTTATTTTCGCCCAAATCTTTGTAGAGACGTTCTTTTAAGCGGCGTATTTCTTCGACCGATTTTATGCCGTACGAGTACTGATCCAATCCTGGTATACCAAAATAAGTCGTTACCATACCGACGGCAATGATGCAGGTTTCATAATCATATCGATTTTCCGATAGGCCAACTAGGCTCTTATTTTCGGTATCAACTCCAATGATTGTGTCAATAACAACTTTGACATTGTCATGGTTTGCAAAAATCTCACCTAACGGCACCCAACTTTCGAGGTGACTTTTGCCAGTTGCGGTACTATAGAGAGATGGATAATACTGAAAATCTGACTTGTTGGTAATCAAAAGAATCTCAAAACTACTATCTTTCGCTAGCTCCAAAGCAGTCTTTACGCCAGCAAACCCACCGCCAACAATTGTAATTCTCACGTCCGTCCTCTAGTCTTTCTATTTGAAGCTGTTTATGGTTATTTTACTATAACCAGCGTACAAAAACCACTTCTACCAATCCGATGATTGGCAATGCCAGTGTTAACACCAATGATTTTAAAAATACCGACTTGGCCCACAGCTGGCTTGAACGCTTGTCAAAAACAGCCGACACTAACCACCAGCCTGTCAGGGCACAGAATAAGCCGCCAGCAACCGGACTTAGCGCAAATGCAGAAAAAATGAATACGCATAGTGCATAGATTGCTAGCGACGCAATGATTATTAGACGCCCTTGCTTCGGTTGATGACCAACTACAAATAGCGGAAAACCAGCACGCTCATACTCTTTGCTGCGCCGTAGACCAATCGCAAAAAAATGCGGCAGCTGCCAAGCAATCAAAATAAGTCCAATCATCCAAGCTTCAAATGTCAATTGGTTCGAAAGAGCCGTATAGCCAGCAACGCCAGGTAAAGCACCCGGTATTGTACCGATAAACGTGCTCCAACGCGTGCGCGGTTTGCTGAGCGTATAAAAACCAACGTAGCTAATATATGCAAGCACTCCAAGCAGCACCGTTAGGGTATTGGTAAATAATATCAAAAAAATAAAGCCGATCGCGGCCAATCCAAACGAATACAAAACTGCCTGTTTGATGCCAATACGATGTGTCGCCATTGCACGCTGCTTGGTGCGCTCCATTTTGCTATCATAACGGCGATCGATTATGTTGTTGGCAACACAGGCTGATGCTATCACTAGACTGACGCCCGCCATCATCGCTATAAATGTCGTCCATGACCAGCTATAAGAAACCGCAAACAAGGCACCAGCAACGGCGTGGATCAGGTTACCGTAGACAATGCCTGGCTTTACTAGTTGGTAATAATCTTCTATTGTCGACACTAAAAACCTTTTTTATTTTGCTCAAGCATGTACTGGTTGGCATCGGCAGGCTTGATGTGCATATTGTAATTGAGATTCGCCATCACCCACAATGACCCAACAACCACAACTAACATCATAAATATACCGCAAATTAAACTCCACAATGTAAAACGCGGCTTGGCTTCACGACCGACATGCAAGAAAACCACCAATTGCCAAACAAACTGAGTGGCCGCTAGAATCATCAGACCAAGTGCAAGATACTTGCCCCACCAACCTTGTGTAGCCGCAAAATAAGCCAAGTAACTTAGTCCAAGTGCCACAACGAAGCCGACCGACATTTTGATAGTAGATTTAAGATAATGATCTTTCATTATATTCTCCCTGCTCCAAATAGATAGACAATCACAAATAGCCAAATCCAGACCAAATCAAGAAAATGCCAAAATAACACAAACAATGCTAGCTTTGATTGAAAGTTAGTTGTATTACCACGGCGCCAGTAGAAATAACCAAGCGTCGCTAGCCAAATCAAGCCAATAAGTATGTGCAGACCATGCGTACCGACTAGCGCAAAAAAAGCCGACATTGCTGCACTTACCTGCCAGCTAGCGCCCTCGCTGACTAGGTGGCTAAATTCTTGCATTTCCAAAATAAAGAAGAATAAGCCAAAGCCAAAAGTTGCCAGCATATAAATTACAAAGTCACGTTGTTTTTGGTAACGCAGAGCGACTTGGGCCATCCCTGCCGTAAAACTACTAGACAATAGCGCAATCGTTTGCAATAAGGCGGTTGTCGGCACTACAATTTCTGCGATACTCGGACCATCGGCAATACTAGAACGCAGCACCATAAAACAAGCAAACAAAGCACCAAAAATCATCACATCGCTCATCAAGTAGAGCCAAAAACCATAGTTGGTCGTTAGATTTTGACTTAGATCTTTTTTCATACTACAGCCTTCTCATTTTTGATAAATCGTTTTTTATCATACTCAAATAACTCAGCCGCACTGACCTTATACTCACTGTCGTCATCAAACGTTTTGGCGACAACAACAACGATAATAATAACCAGAGACAACGCAGCAAGCCACCACATATGCCAAACAATCGCAAAACCGCCGAGTGCCGAAACAAGTCCCACATAGACACCTGCACCGCTATTTTTTGGCAAATGTATATCGTGATATTCACTCTTGTGCGGACGACGATTGGTTTCTTTTTTTGCATACCACCACTCATCGCGCCGAGAGACTTTCGGATCGATCGCAAAATTATAAAAAGGCGCTGGACTTGGAACAGACCACTCGAGTGTGCGCCCATCCCAAGGATCGCCCGTCAAATCGAGATTCTTTTTTCGATTAATAATACTAACGATGAACTGCAAGACTTGTAAGCCAACGCCAAGCAAAATGATACAAACTCCGACAGCGCTAACAATAAACAATGGTTTCCAAGATGGATCACTATACGAGTCAATCCGCCGCACTGCTCCCATTAGACCAAGTGCATAAAGCGGCATAAATGTCACAATAAAGCCCAACTGCCAAGCATATGCAGCGTACTTACCAATTCGTTCATTGAGTCGAAAACCAAATAGTTTTGGGAACCAGTAAGTTATACCTGCCAAAAATCCAAAAACAACACCGCCAATAATCGTGTTATGAAAATGCGCCACCAAAAACAATGTATTATGAACTTGAAAATCGACGGCTGGCACCGACATCATTACACCAGTTACACCACCAATCGTAAATGTCACCACAAAACACAAAAACCAGACAAACGGACTAGTAAAACGAATCCGTCCGCGATACATCGTAAACAACCAGTTAAAGATTTTTACACCTGTTGGTACAGCAATAATCATCGTCATAATCCCAAAAAATGCATTGACATTGGCGCCTGCTCCCATTGTGAAAAAGTGATGTAGCCAAACCACAAAACTGAAGAACATTATCGCAACAAGCGCTGCCACCATTGTCGTATAGCCAAATAGTTTTTTGCGAGCAAATGTTGCCACGATTTCGCTATAAATTCCAAAGGCGGGCAACACTAAAATATATACTTCTGGATGTCCCCACGCCCAGATCAAATTGACATAAAGCATCGGGTTACCGCCCATTTCGGTTGTAAAGAAATGCATGCCCATCAATCGATCGAGAGACAGCAGCGCTAAACTAACTGTTAAAAGTGGAAACGAAATTACCACCAGCGCCATACTGACCAAAACACTCCACGAAAAAATCGGCATTTTCATCAATGTCATACCATTAGCACGTTTTTTGATAATAGTAACAATAAAGTTGATGCCAGACAGCAAACTACCGATACCCGCGATCTGCAAACTCCACAACCAGTAATCAACGCCAGGACCTGGATTATAGGCCAGCTCTGTTAGCGGCGGATAACCAAGCCAGCCGCCATTGCTAAAGCCGCCGAGCATCAGCGCTACATTACAAAGCAGCATGCCTGCCACAAATAACCAAAAACTAACGCTATTGAGCCAAGGAAAAGCCACATCGCGCGCGCCAAGCATCAGCGGCAGAACGACATTGATCAGACCAAACATCAACCCCATTGCTACAAAAAAGATCATGATTGTGCCATGAGCGGTAAACACCTGCTGAAACATATCCGACGAAAAGAGCCCTTCATGCCCCGGACCCGACATCGCCGTATGACTGCGAATCATAAATGCATCGCCAATACCACGCACAAGCATCAAAACCGCCACAACAATATACATAACACCTATCCGCTTGGCATCGACACTGGTTAGCCACTCGCGCCATAACCAGCCGATTTTCTTATACTTCCACAACAGACCGACTACCGCAAAAACAAGCAGCGGCATGCCGATTGCCGCACCAATCGTAGCAGGATCTTTAGGCAAATAATCAAGACTCAAACGACCAAATAACCAATCCATCACATACCATGCCCTTCGTGTTGTTTACTATCCGATGTGCTATTCATTTGCTTCATGACGATATTGTGATAAAGATTTTGGTCTTCAAGACGCATGTACATTGGCATAGGCTCAATGCTTGGCTGCCTAATTTCGTCAAAATGCATCTGATTTAAGACATGATTGCTGCCATCGAAATTCTTCACCCAAGTTTCGAACTTTTCATCGCTAAGTGCATTGACCTTAAACGTCATCTTGGCATAGCCTTGGCCATTGATGTTGGTATTGTAACCGTCGTAGACGCCTTGATGATCGGCGATTAAATGCAGCTGGCTATTCATCGCGCCCATTGTATAAATCTGCCCGCCCAAAGCCGGCACCCAAAAAGCGCTCATTGGAGCATCTGCGCTCAAGTTAAAATGAACTGGTCGGCCAGCCGGAATCGTCAAATCGTTAATTGTAGCAATCTTTTGGTCAGGATAAATAAACAGCCATTTCCATTGCAGTGCAACTACTTGCACTTCTAGCGCTGGCTTAGTCGACTGAATCGGTTTATAAGGATCGAGCGAATGACTAGTTATATAGGTCACAACACTAAGCAGAATAATTATGGCAATCGGTATACCCCACCAAATGAATTCTAACTTTTTGTTATCGGCCCACTCTGGCTGATAATGCGCCTTGGCACCATCTCGGTATCTCCAGGCGAACACAGCAAGCATCACAAAAACTGGCACAACCACAACTAGCGCTAAAACAACCGTAAAAACAATAAGATCGCGCTGCTGATTGGCAATTGATCCACTAGGCGACAATACTGGTAGATGCGCATCGCGCAACAGCCACCAGCCAATGCCAAACAGCGCAATAATCACGAGCGAAACAATGATTGGATATTTTTTAGCCGACTGGGTGCTCATTTGTCTCTACTATACCGCTTTCGCTTAAAGCCTTCAAGTTTAACCAGTCTTAAGATCGGTAATTTGTATCCAAAACTAGTGGCTTGGTTTTTGCGGCACAATAAACCACATGATGAGATATGGCACAAGTCCCGGCGCACCGCCTGGTAGTAACAAAACCAAAAAGATTAGCCGCCAAACAGTCGAATCGATACCCGTGTAGTCTTCTAATCCTCCGCAAATATCGGCAATCTTTTTATCCGTAGTTGATCGATACAGCTTTTTAGTCATGGTTTTATTATACAATACAAAAATACTCGCTCCTGGTTAAGAGCGAGTATTTTGCTTTTACGAGTTAACTATTGGCGTTTCTGAGCGTAAGCTACACCAGCTGCAACTGCAAGGCTGATTGGTAGAGCGCTTAGGACACCTAGGTTAACACCAGTGTGAGGTAGCTCAGCAGGAGTTTCTTTCTCCTCTTCCTTTACAGGAGCTGGCTTGTCTTCACATTTAGTAAAGTCTGTTGAGTAAGGAGCTTTGTTCTCGTTACCTTTTTCAACTTTAACGACTTTACCTGTCTCAGTGTTACATGTGTCAACTTTTGGAGTCTCGCATGAGTCAACTGTCTTTTTGTAGATAGCAGTCGCAAATGCTCGTCCATCGTGACCTTCAGGGCCAACAACTTTTAGCTCTGGGCCAAGGTAAGCATCAACCTGGATGTTTTTACAAACCGATGGCACATTGATAGTAGTAACTGTCGCACCAGTTGTACCAGCTTTTAGAGTAATCTTTTTGCTGGCAAACATTGTCTGAGGCGTTGCAGTTGGGTTGTTCCAGAACTTCTCACCATTGTAATTGTCTGGCATAACGTAAGAGCTAACGAAAACGTCAACATCTTTACACAATTTTTTGCCGTCTGCAGTCGAAAACTTAACTGTGTTGCGGCTAGTCCACTCACCAGTAAAGTCTTGCTTGACTTCACCCTTTACACAAGATACGGTGTTTGGATTGTCGGTTGCTCTTGCTAGGATTGGATTTAGTACAACTGCACCACCCATAGCCATGGCAACGACAGCTGTTGATAGAATTGTCTTGACTAGTTTCATAAATATGTTCTCCCAAATTATTCGAACATCACTCATGATACACCATTATTTGGTTTTTGTCAAGTATATTTTAAAAAATAGTCTAAATTCTAGTCAAATTTATCTGTTCGGCTAGCTTACTAACAGATTGATCGAGTAAACGATTGACCTGCTCATCACGCAATGTTTCTTCGCCACTAGCAACTTCAACCCTGATCGTTATCGTCTTATCACCGTGCTGCTCGGGCTGATAAATTGTCACTGGCTCGATCTTATAGACACCGCTATTTATCCGATTGCCGACCTCGCGGCTCAAAATCTGCTCCAAACCATCATGAACCTGCTGATAAGAGGTGTCTCCACTAACTTTCAACGATAGATCATTGCTAATCGAAGGGTAGCGGCTTAATGCACGATAGTTCGGACGAGAAGCGGAATCGACTAATACCCCAAGATCTATCTCAAAGCCAGCTGTAAAATTAGGCAATTTGAAATCTTTGATAACAGAGTTTCGATACTCGCCCACCACACCGAGTACCTGATTATTGATGTAGACAACGGCACTTCTCTGACCAGCAAACATCCGAGTCGCTTCATAAAACGCCGGATAATCGCTTAAATCAGCTGTATCGAGTGCTAAATAGCTAATTTTTTCTTTGATATTTAAGCTACCAACGATATGCTCGAGTAGTAGTTTTGCATCATAAAATGGACTCGACTTGGCATCAGTTTGCACCAAGACAGTGGCCAATCGCTCCAATTCGGCTGGCAGCTCTGGCTCGCTTCGATCATTTACACCTTTAAAGTGAGCTTTACCGATCTCAAACAGCCTAAATTCTCGATAGCCGGCTCGCACATTTAATTGCACTTTATCGAGAAGACTCGGCAGCACACTCAAACGATAGTACTGGAGGTCGGGACTAAGAGCATTTGACAAACCAAAAGCGTGAGTCGGATCTTGCCCAGCTTTTTTGATGATCTGTTCGTGGACAAAGCTATAAGTTAGCACCTCATTTGCGCCAGTTTTTTCGAGCTCCCGTCGGATTGTTTGCTTAAGCTGGATCACTGCGAGCTTTGATGCAGCAGCCGTAAAGCGACGAGGCAATTCGCGCGGTAATTTATCAAACCCATAAAGTCGGCCGACTTCTTCAACAACGTCTTCAGGCTGCTCGATATCGGTTCGCCAAAACGGAGCTGTGATCTCGAGAATTGTCGGATCATCGCCAGGCGGATATGAGGCAAAATTAACACGGCGCAATAGATCGCCGATCTGCTGTGTTTCTAAGTCAAGGCCCAATCGGTCATTGATAAAGGAAGCACTAACCGTCATTGCACCGTTGATCGAAGGTTCATCTAGCTGGTCGTGCTTATCGGGTAGATCAAAAACATTAGACGCTTGCTTGGCACCAGTAAGTTGCCGAATAATTTGCATTAGCTCCGCCAAAACACGCCCGTTTTGGAGATAAGATTGGCCCTTATTGAACCGTGTCAACGCATCTGTGAAAACACCGTGACGCATACTGCTTTTGCGCACTTTGTACATATCAAAGCTGGCCACCTCAAGCACAATTCGTTCGGTTTTATCATCGACTTCGCTGGTGCCGCTACCCATGATGCCTGCTAGACCGACTGCTTTGCCGCCATCAGCGATGACAATATCGTCAGGTGTTAAGTGGTAAGTCTTGCCATTCAGCAAAGTGATCGCTTCATTATCATTCGCCATTCTAGCCCCAAGTTTGTGACCGATCAGCTTATCGTAGTCGTATGCATGAGTTGGCTGAGCAGTTAAAAGCATGATGTAGTTAGTTACATCAACGACGTTGTTGATCGATTTACTACCCCAACGCAACAGAGTTGTTTGCAGCCAAAGAGGACTCGGTGCCACAACAATATTTTCCATAGCTACCGCCATAAATCTTGGCACATTTTCGGCAACATCGTTAAATATCTCTAGCGGCAGAGTATTGGCCGTCTCAAAAACTGGCATTTGCCAATACCAGTCTGGATTGACAAAGCGCG
This sequence comes from uncultured Candidatus Saccharibacteria bacterium, assembly GCA_964572775.1. Taxonomy (GTDB): domain Bacteria; phylum Patescibacteriota; class Saccharimonadia; order Saccharimonadales; family Saccharimonadaceae; genus SZUA-359. The sequence goes on along the minus strand of CAZNEX010000003.1, from coordinate 7,493 downwards.
TGTCGCCAACGTCTTCAGACTGTTGCTTCAGGCCTTTCAAAATTGCCGAGATCTCTCTAGCGACACCAAGTTGACCAAACAGATCTGGACGATGAGTAAACATCTTGTTCTCGATGTTGATAATGGTATCATTAAGACCAAAAGTTTCGGCAAATGACTGCCCCGGAACAAGTTCTGTTGATTTTTTTAGATCGTTGTCATGAATTTTAACGATACCAGCGTGATCGTTATTGATCGCCAGTTCATCACCAGCCGCCAACATACCGTGGCTCATTATACCGCGCAGTTCGCGAGCACCTAGACGAAATGGCTCAGCATCACTGTATGTACTCGGTACAATCGATTCTGGCGGCAGCCAAACTGCCCACATATCTGCATGTACATTGGGCGCTCCGCAAACCACCTGAACCAGCTCTCCCAAGCCCGCATCAATCTTGCAAACGCTCAGTTTATCAGCATTTGGATGCTTATGACACTCGACAACACGAACTATTTTGGCATCACGGTAAATGTCACCAAGCTCAATTACTTCTTCTACAGCACCAAGCTGTTGGTTGATTCGATGCACCAATTCATCAACTGGCGGCAAATCGAGACCAGTTAGTTCTTTGACTGTATTTAGGCTAATTTTCATGTTTACCTCAGTTTAATTGATACTTTTTACTATCGCTAACATCTCAAAACTGCCTCAAAAAGTCTAGTTTTCCACTTTGAAAATGTCGAATGTCCTCGATACCGTATTTCATCATCACTAGTCGATCGACACCGCCGCCCCATGCAAATCCGGTGTAAATCTGCGGATCAATGCCGGCGGCTCGAAGCACATTTGGATGGATCAGGCCGCAACCGAGTAGTTCAATCCAGCCCTCGTACGAACAAACCGAACAGCCAGCTTTTTGACAAAATGGACATGATAACGCAAATTCAAAACTTGGCTCCGTAAATGGAAAGTAAAAAGGATTAACGCGCACTTCCAGTTTTTGCTGGTAGTAACTTTGTAAGAATTCTTGCAGCGTCGCAATCAACATGCCAGCATGCACACCTTTGTCGACGTAGACGCCTTCAAATTGATAAAAAGTGTGCTCGTGCCGCGCATCGAGATCTTCGTTGCGAAACACTCGATCAGGCACAACAGCAGCAATGGCTCGGCCGTTATCGAGATCGTTTTTGTACTTTTTTAGGATACGATTTTGCATGGTACTGGTGTGAGCTGGCGCGATAAGTTGATCGCCGTTTTTGTCGGTTTCAACGGTCATGAAAGTGTCATAATCGTCGCGCGCTGGATGTCCTTTTGGAAAATTGAGCGACTCAAACATATGATACTGATCGTCGATCTCGCGTGACTGCTCGATAACATATCCCATGCGTTCAAAAATCTCTGATAAGCGACTAATCTCACGCGACAATGGGTGCTGAGTACCTACTGCGCCACTTGGCAAAACTGGCATTCTAGAATTGACATCCATCGGCGCTGTCACATCGAGACGCGGTCGATCATCGACCAGACTAGCTTTCTCACGGTCTAAAATTGCTTGCTCTAGCTTCTGCTTTAGACTATTAACTTTCTGACCAAAAGCCGCTCGCTCTTCTGGCGCTTGATCTTTGATCGCACGATAAAGTTCAGTGATTTCTGGTGATTTCAAAACATTTTTCGGCTGCGGCTGATTAGCCACCCTGTCAAGCAATATCTTTTCTAATTCTGAAAAATCCATTTAGCCTCGATTCGTTAGGTACACAAAAGCCGCCAGCAGCACTACAACCGCTATGCCGATCAATAACCACGCCCAGTCAAGCGAAGTAGTCTGCTTGGTGCCTTTTAGATAAGCGCTGTCGTTGATATCGATTGGATCATCCGACATGCCAGACGCGTTCCGCTGGGCGGCCGCCTTGGCGCGTAGCTCAGCATCAAGTCTTTGCTGTAGCTCTGTGCGATTCTCATTTTGGTTCACAAATAATCCCATAGATAATAGTATATGTTATACTGGCTGTATATTCTAGTTTTTAAAGGAGGGAATATATGGCGACAAAAAAAGTCACCAAAAAGCCAGTGGTAAAAAAAGCCGCAGCTTCAAAGTCAACTACAACTGTACGGACAGTTAGCGCAAGTAGTGCTGTTTCGCGACCAACCGCAAACCGTAGCACCAGCGCTTTCTCGAGGCTCGATAGCAATGTCATCAACATTGTACTCGCAGAACTAGTCGGTACATTTGTCCTAACCACAGTTGTTCTTATGACTGCCAGCGATGTTATGCCGCTATTTGTCGGTTTGACGCTTGCTGTTCTCGTCATGACAATTGGCGCGGTTTCGGGCTCACACGTCAACCCAGCCGTTACCTTTGGTCTATGGGCAAGCAAAAAACTAAAGTCAATTTTGCTGCCATTCTACTGGGCAGCCCAGCTACTAGGTGCAGTTGCTGCTCTAGTCGTAACTACTATGGTTAGTGGTACAAAGTTAAATATTGACTTCTTTGGTCACTTTGGCCAGTTTAGCTGGACGATCTTCTTTATTGAGTTGATCGGAACAGCTGTCTTCTTGTGGGGTCTAACGGCTGCACTCAGCCGCGTCGATCTTTCGGCTGGTAGCAAAGCTTTCGGCGTTGGTCTATCGCTATTTGTTGCTATCTTGGTTTCAACTAGCCTATACGTGCCAGCTCGCAATCAAGCAATCACAAACTACCAAACTGAAGCCGCTAAGTCAGATAAAGAAATGGCAATTCCTCATTTCCTTTACGTCAGCGGCGCGACACTTAACCCTGCAGTTGCTCTAGCTACTACAGAAATACCAGAGTCGCAACTTCGCAATAACTCTACTACTGAGGCTAAGACCGAAAGCGAAACTCGTTTCTCACGAATTAGCTGGGAAGTAATCTTTGGTACACTAATTGGTGCTGCGATCGGTGCCAACTTGACACGCCTACTTAACTACCGTTTTAGATAGTAATTGACCGTGTCGATCAAAAATCCGCCTAGCGTCTCTAGGCGGATTTTTATTGATAAATGTCTAATCGTTTAGCAGTGGTTTATCGACTGTATTGGCATCGACAACACTAGTTGTGTTGGCAATCTTGATAACATCTTTGTCAATCTTGGCCAGTTCTTTATGCGCGTTATTGTAGTGTCCAACTGTCGTCGACAATGACGCACCTAGTTTTTGCATAAAGGTCTCAAACTTGCCAATATGGCTCCCTAGTTTACCAACCCGAACTTGAATTTCTTTGGCTTGTTCTTCAATCTGCAAACTTCGAAGACCCTGTAAAACGGTCTGCAAATAGGCCATAAAGCTTGTTGGGCTTACGATGATTACTCGTTTATCACGAAATGCATACTCTATCAAATCGCGGCTGCTACCGCCCTGGCCGACATTATTGATCAACAAGTCGTAATAAAGCGACTCGCTAGGAATAAACATAAATGCAAAATCCATTGTATTTTCACTTGGCCTGATATACTTGCTGGTCTCATCGATACGCGCTTTTAAATCAGACTTAACTTTCTGCAACAGTCGAGTGCGTTCATCGCCCGTGGCTTCAATCATACGATTGTAGTTCTCGAGACTAAACTTGCTATCGATTGGTAAAACTTTATTTTTCTCTAGAAATATAACCGCATCAACAATCACGCCGTCAACAAATTTGTACTGCGTTTCGTATTGTCCAACTGCCAAAACATTCTCCAGTACAGATTGCAGATAAAACTCACCAAACACCCCGCGCTGTTTTGGATTCGACAAGACGTTTTGCAGCGTCTTGAGTTCATCAGCAACATCAACAACGCGTCGGTTCGTCTCATCAAGCTTGGTCAATCTCTGCGTCACGTCTGCGACCAATTTTGCGCTCTCGCTCAGCTGCCGCTGTACAGACTGCTGCATATTCTGGCTACTGCGATCCAATCTCTCGCCTAGCGCTTTTTGTAAATCACTAACCGATCGATTTAGCTCTACCATGTCGCTTTTGACCAACTCGACAGCCGACTGATTACGCAACTCGCGAATCCGACTAGTCAAGATGACAACGACCACAAAAAAGCCGATCGCAATCGCCGCAACAACAATAAATGCGATAATCATAAGTTCTTCCATGACTCTAGTATAGCACTAGCTATGGAGCAGCCAGCAACTCAAGGCAGCAACCGCAATCGTTAGAATTGCTGCAAAAATAAACGATCGCAAGCGAGCCAGCCAAGCAAATAAACTATAGCAAAGATCATACACAACAACACCAACAAGCAGCGCAATATACCAAACCACGTGCGCATGCAACAAATTAGCTAGACCCCATGTGGCAATAGTGGCGCCAATCGCTACCAGCAGCGGTCGGTAAGTCCGCACTCGGACAAGCAGCACCATCGCAATCACAAAGCCCAGTACAGCAGCAACAATAAAGGCGTAATTATCGGCTTGAGCACAAGATGCTGATGCCTCGCTATGACACATTGCTGGACGAAATACATAGTTCACAAGAGCCACAAAAACACCGTAGACGATAGCGCCAACCAAAGCTCCAACCGATGCTATCGATAAAATTTCTCGTCCCGACATGGGTACAATCGGATCAGTTCGTTCAATGTTTGTAGCGACGATTGGTGCTTCGTTCATTATTGTCTCCTCTAGGTTTTATATATTGTAGTACAATATCACCTAAACGTCCATACCAAACTGTCCCGACCAGCGCCAATATCATGCCGCCTATCACATCAAGCGGTGTATGAACCAACGCCAACACCCGGCCAATACACATAACAATTGTCAGAGTCAGCATGATCAAACTAAACTTTCGGTCTTTGGTCGAAAACCACACTGCCAAGGTCAAAAAAGTTGCAAAAAGTGCATGATCACTCGGAAATCCAGGGTTATTCAAATAAGCTGCTCCTGGATCGACTGCCAACTTTTCAAATGGTCGAAGCGTCTCTGGCTGAAAAAAATGTCCAGCTACTTTTGCTGCAAGATACGAAGTTACCCCAGCTAGAAAGATCAAGATGCCCCAACGCAGCCACTGACTGCGCGGAATTTTATAAAACTTATACAGTGCCAACAGCCCTACTAAAACAACAAATCCATCTGCAATAATTCTGATTATTATATCCATGCTGCTAGTATACGTCCTTATGGTTGGACATGCTACACTACTTTTATGACAACGCGAATTTCATCGGCTTCAAAACATCATCCGCTCAATCAACAACGACGCAACCTCAATCTGCCAATGGGAGCGCAGCGTTTTTTGGCGGCATTTGAAGGATTTGAGGGCGGCTTCGCGATCGGCACCAGCATCGTCGTGGCTTTGGCTTTTGCCGATTTATCCCAGCACGTGCTTCTGACGACAGCCGTCATATCGATTATCGTCAACGGCTTTAACAATGCCTCAGTCAAATACTCCAGCGAACATTACTTGGACGAACTCGACGGTCGAGTCACTAAAAATCCCTACAAACTATACTTTGTCCCGTCGTTAGTTGAGTTTTTGTCGTACTTCGCAATTAGTTTTATATCAATTTTGCCGCTGATTTTTATCACTGATCTTAGGCTAGCAGTAGTATGGTCGATCATTGTCACGCTGCTGATTTTGTTTGTTGCTGGCTGGTGGCGCGCCTACATGCTTCACATGCCGCGCTGGCACGACGCTATCGAAACCCTAATTCTGGGTGGTGGAATTATTTTGGTTGGTTTTCTATCGGGGCTAGTGCTTCATAGCTTATAATTTAGCCCAAAAACAATTCTTTCAGATAAATCTCGCTTTATGTCTGCGAGATTTTATTAGACTGGGGATGAGGGATAGCGGCTAGTACCTTTTCCGTTTGCTTCAAAAAATGTGCAAGCACCTTTTTTGTGCGCTGCATTACACCGAACCCCGCGAATAATCTTGCTTGAGCATAATTGAATTCGGGGATTCCAACCGGAATACATAGCCAAGTTAAAATCCACCACGAGGGTGGATCTTAACTTGGCTGGGGATAGTGGATATGTTTCGAACTGTAGAAGGCGTATTCAAAGATAGTAGAAATTCATATTGTTCAGCCGAGTCTTAATCTTCGAGTGAAGTCAATCTGCCTTCGTAACCTCGAAACGTAAACAAGCCCTCGGAATACGGAGCCCAAAAGTCTACTGCGTCATCTTTGCCGGCTTCATCTAAAGCATCAACAGCTTCGTAGCCACTGATTGACACGGGGTCTGGGTTACTCTTTTCGTTAAAACTAAGGAAGTCAAAATATTCAATCTGTCCAAATGCGAGTTGAGCTAGCGCACGTTCACGGACTGGCAAAGTAATGCCCACCCATTGCTCACGTATGGAAACAGGAGCAGCGCCTTCTGGTGTTTGATTTAGTGTGAATGTTGCAAGTACAGGGCCATAGAGTCGTGTTAATTCTTGCGATATGTCAGGAGGTAAATCTCTCATGGGTGTATTGTATCAGTTACTTCTCCCACCTGCGAGCATAAGCATCTTGGCGAGAAATAATGAGTGTATTTCAGGAGGAAATTGGCATCAATGCGTACATAGGTTTTCCTGGTAATTCTTTCCTGAATCCTGATTTTGCTTCGTGAATATTATTAGTTTCAGCCAAATTGATCCAAGGATCCATCCAGCCTTGATGTGATAATGTTAAATAATGTCCGACAGGATAGGTGTCTGATGATTCGATCAAAACGATCGAGCCTACTGGATATTTAACACGTCCTTTCTTGCGTACATAGTGATTTTTATACTTTACGCCAAATTGTTTGAGAGCGATCACTAAATCACTAGGCCTCCACCCATGTTTTACACTATATTCTTTTCCAAGAAAGGCTACTGCTTCTTCGAAACTCATATCACATACGAATGCAAAGCAGGCGACACCACAACCATAGTCTAGTTTCTGAGTAATACTTTTCATAACATTGTACATTCTAGAATTTATAAATATATAAACAACCCTAAAACAAAAGAACTCCTTGGTGGAGTTCGATAATGCTTATGCTTGGCTCCCTTGTACGCTGAAATTCGAACCTATTTCCAACGCAATGCTGGCTGAGCCGTGCAGGCTCAGCCCCAACGCCTGCACGGGCAAGCCCGCGCTCGCCCCACTAGAAAAACCCTTTGCCTTATTTTTTGAGATTTTCCCCCGCCGAGATTTTTTTTGGAAAAGGAAAAGGGTGTTTTCTGTCGGTTCGCCTACTGCAAAAGCAGAAGAGGCGGCGGGGCTTTAGGGCGCTGTGACTCGGCCGTAAACCGCCCAATGATACGGTAGGCAATCTCGAGCTCTTTCTTGAGCTTATTGTTCTCCAGGATGAGGTTACGGTTGCCGTCAACCACGCCGTCTCGGAGCCAGTAGTAAATACTCTTGGCGTTAACGCCATAGTGAGCGCTTGCAGTGCTCACGCTCATGCCGTCATTACGGATCTTTGAGACAATTTCAGTCTTAAGTTGTGGGTCAATTGGCTTGCCTTTTGGCATAACAAAATACAGTCCTTTCATGCACAGGGCTACCGCCCTGTGCTTAGTATGGTAACAGATTAC
>CAZNEX010000002.1:59490-70902 GCA_964572775.1 uncultured Candidatus Saccharibacteria bacterium | reverse complement strand
CTACGACCCTCTGTTCCGAAGACAGATGCTCTAATCCACTGAGCTACGGGTGCATAACTCTAAACAGTATAGACTATATCTGGTAAAAATGCCATAAATGCGCTATAATTAGACAAGTAATATGTCATCAACACTAAATCAAAAAGGTGTGCAATTAGCGCATCATCTGACGCAAGTCTACCAATACGAATCAGTTCATGCTTTAGAAACGCAGCGAGCTGAGAAGGTCAATGTCGTTGGTGCTGGCGGTGCGGTTACAGCCGCTTACGAGCAACTTCGAAACGCCGCCGCAAATACAGAAGAACATTTGCTGCTCCAAAACGCGATTCGACGCTTTGATCGCCAATTGTTTATTACGCGAGATAGCGACCTGATCGAGCGAAGCGGTAGTGAACTAGCGGTCGAACTAACTCTAGCTGGCTATATTCCAAATGATCATTTGACACGAGCACAAGTCGATAAGATATCGGGTTTGGCGCGTGATTATTATCGGGCATATGAGCGAATTTTGCACCTAAAAGGGATTGGCGCTGATCGTGCAAACAAGTGGTCGCTTGATGTTTTAGCTGTCGAAGCTGAGTCGTGCATTAACGATCATGCCAGGACAAATGCTTTCGTTGAATTTGCTTACAGCCAGTTATCGACGCAAATCAATCAAGTGGCAGTATTTGGTAAAGAGATAGAAAATTTTGACGCTGCTCTTTATGTGGCTGTTCATCAGGCGCTTATAAAATCAGACGAAGCTACAATCCGTACAATGCTTTTGCGGCGCTACAATGCATCGGTCGAGAATTTTGATCAATACGTGGTGCTCAATCAACATCTTGACAGCCTGCTTAGTTCATCAGATGTCGACAAATTGCATCACACTGTTGATCGTTTGGGTGCGCCATTACGAATTTTGCGCCGCATGATTGACGAAAGAACCGATCTCGATAGCTTACTGCCAAAGCGCGAAGCATTTTTAAACGAGTATGAAAAACAAGTCATCAACGAATATGAGCGTGTCGGAAAGCGCATCAACCGAGCGATTGTCCGCAGCGTAATCTTTTTGGTCATTACCAAATTCTTGATTGGAATTGCTATTGAAGTGCCGTATGACTTATGGGCTCATGGTGCAATTTTGTGGCTGCCGTTGGTGATTAACTTACTTTTCCCGCCGCTCTATATGATAGCGCTGCGAGCGACTCACCGATTGCCAGGCTTTGCTAATACGACGGCACTGATTGATCGGATCGACACCATGCTGTACGGCGAAAAAATTGTTTTGACCAAATCAAGTATGAGCGGACGGCGATATGGTCCTGTCTTTTCGATAATTTATGTGTTGATTAGCTTGTTAATATTTGCTGGCGTCATCTACTTGTTGTTGAAACTAGACTTCTCACTGGTGCACGTAGCGATCTTCTTCTTCTTCCTTTCGGCTGCAAGCTTTTTGGGCTTTCGCCTTAGCCGACTTATTCGTGAACTTGAAGTTGTTCGAGCCGCTCAAAATGGCATGACATTTGTGCGCGATCTCTTATATTTGCCGTTTGTAGTTGTTGGTCAGTGGATGAGCGACAAATATAGCAAAGTCAATATCGTTACAATTATTCTTGATATGTTGATCGAGTTGCCGCTTAAAACAGTATTGCGCCTGATTCGTCAGTGGGGCGCATTTATTGATGATCGCAAAGATCAGTTGTAAATTATGAAGTATATTTATGGCACGGATTTATCACTCTATGTCAAAGAGCGACAAGCAAAACAAGTGCGCGCACTTCGACAAGCTCATCATACCATTCCAAAACTAGTGATCGTAATGAGTCAAAATGCGACGCAGGCCATCAGGACATATGTCGAAATGAAACGGCGCTACGCAGCGGATATTTTGATAGATGTGGAGATTCGAGAAGCAAATCAAGAAACAGTTTTTGAAGTTTTAGATAAAGCCAATAGCGATGACGCAGTTCACGGTATAATTGTTCAATTGCCGTTTGGCGACGAGTCAAAATTACAGGCAGTTCTAGACAAAATTGCACCGCAGAAAGATGTCGATGGTCTAGGTGCTAGGGCGGAGTTTATGTCGGCGACTGCTCAGGCAATCGACTGGCTGCTAGCTGGCAATAGTATTTCACTTGAAGACAAAAAAATTGCCGTCGTCGGGCGCGGTCGTCTAGTCGGTGGTCCGCTTGGTCAGATGTGGCGCGAACGGGGGCTAGATGTAACAGTTCTCGACAAAACAACAACTGACAACGATGCTACTCTTAAAGCAAGTAAGCTAATTGTTAGCGGTACAGGCAGCCCTGGAATACTACACAATGCCAACGTTATGCCCGGCTCAATCGTTGTCGATGCTGGTACAGCCAGCGAGGCAGGCGTGATTATGGGTGACGCGGCGGCCGAACTATACGAACGATCCGATCTAATCATGACACCAAAAAAAGGCGGTGTCGGGCCGCTGACCGTGACGGTGATGTTTGACCACGTTATTTTAGCGGCTCAGCGCCAGCAGGTTTCTTAACAATCTGCCTGACCTTAGCAACAACTTGAGTCGGTGTAAAATCGGCTTTGATAATATAGCCCGCAACATCGAGTTTTTTGAGACTATCGGGTGATTCTTGCTCGTCAAAGTTAGTGAGAATTAGGACAGGCACTTTTTGGCCATGTTTTTGCTGTCTGATTTTTGCCAGTGCCTCGTCGCCGTTCATCTGTGGCATCAGCAAGTCGAGTAGTACAATATCGGGCTTTTCGGTCTCAACCATCTCGACACCGAGTTCACCATTGTCAGCAATTGCAACTTCAAAACCTTCCGCCTCAAATTTCATGCGGTACATCTGGGATATTATTGGATCATCTTCAATAACAGCTATCTTAATCATAAACCTAGTATAGCCCAACTACACAAAATCACCCACATCTATCTGTGGGTGATTTTTGCAAGAGAGACGTGCTCTCGAGTAAGCTGTCAGAGCGGTCAATCTCTAGTTGTTGCGACGGCCAGCTACGGCGTATGCAGCAGCAGCGGTTGTAGCACCAAGGCTGATCAGACCAACGACTGTACCGCTAAGTCCAGTACGTGGTAGTTCAACTGGTGTTTCGTCTTCAGCTGGTTGTTCATCCTCTTTACAAGCTGGGTCGTTTGCAGGGAGGTGTTCTTTGCCGTCAATAGTACACATTTTTTCATCTTCTTTACAGTTTGGACTGTTAGCAGGAAGATGCTCTTTACCTGGAACTTCACACATCTTGACCTGACATTTGCTCAAGTCTGAAGTGTAAGGAGCAACATTTTCTTGACCCTTTTTTACAAACTCGATTTTGCCAGTTTGAGTGTTACATGCACGGACAACTTCTTCAACAGGTGTTTTTGGAGTTGTAACGTTGGCAGTATCACAAGCATCGTTGTTGTTGCCATTTTGGTTTGGTACGCTTGGCGCATCAACACAGGCAGTGTTTACGAGGGCAGAGTCGCTTTCAACAGTAACTTTTGCAGTTAGAGTGAAGGTAACAGATTTGCCTTTGGCGATGTTGGTTGTTGCTGACCAGGTTTGGCCATTAGCAGCAACTTGACCAGCGTTAGCGTCGAGTAGGACAACACCAGCTGGTGCTTTGTCGGTTACGACTACATTCTTAAGGTCAGTGTTACCAGTGTTTGTGACAACGATTCGGTATTTGAATGTTTCACCAACTTTTACAGGCATTGTTTCAGCGTTGCCACCGTTAGGCAAGACAACATACTTTTCGATATCAACACCAGGTGTTTCAACGACTGGCTTTGTAACATCGATAGTTGCATCGTCGCAATCATCTGATGGATTGCCGCCGTTTGGTACAGTAGGTGCATCGACACAAGCATTGTTGACTAGCTTGCCAGCGACATATTTCTTGACAACAGCTGTTAGGGTGAATGTTTTGGCGTTGTTGGTGCCTTTTTTAAGCTCAGGAATAGTGTAGATCCAAGCGTTGTTCTTGATCTCACCAAGATTGCCTGCGACAGATACTAGGGTGATACCATCTTGAGGCTTGTCCGTAACAACTACGTTCTTTAGGTCAACATCACCGGTGTTTGTAACGGTAATAGTGTAGGTAAATGGCTTGTTGATATCGACAGTCACGTGCTCTTGGCCATTGACTTTTTTGTCGATCTTAACTGCTGGGTGAGTTTCAACTGGAGGTTTTGCGACTGTAAATTGCTTGACGCAGTTGTCGCTAGTTACTGTTTTAGTTTCACCGTTTACTTTAGCGACGATTGTAGCACGTACCGAGTAAGTACCTGGGTTGTTTTGCGTGTAGTTGATAGCGCCATCGACGTTTGCGACTGTAGCGACAACTTCGCCCTTTGCGTTGCGGATTTCGAAACGAGTCGTTATGTATTCAGCATTCTTGACTTCGCGAGTTGCAGTAAATTTGAACTCGGTTCGTGAGATTGTTTTAACGTCTAGACCGGTACATGCAAGCACTGGCTTTGGCTCAGGAGTATCAATAGTTGCATCGTCACAGTCATCTGGATTCTCTTCAGTGATTGGCGCATTTACACAGGCTGTGTTCTTTAGGCCTTTTACAGCTTTAGTAACCTTAGCTGTGATCTTGACTGTAATACTTTGACCAGGTGCAAGACTCTTGATAGTTAAGTTCCAAGATTTTTGGTCTTTAGCAACTGTGCCTTTGTCGGCATCGAGGAACAAGACATTTTCTGGAGCTTTGTCGGATACACTGACATCAGCGAGAGCAACATCACCCTTGTTAGTTACAACCAAAGTGTAGACAAAAGGTTTGTTGATCTCAACAGTAGCGTTTTCGACACCATTTACTTTTTTGTCGATAGTTACCTTACGGTCGTGGGTTCGTACCCAAGCGTTATCACAATCATCTTTAGTGCCAGTAATTTCTTTGGCATCGACACAAGCGATGTTTTCAACTTCTTTTAGGAATTGTTCTTTGGCAACAGCGTGGATCAAAACAGTGACTGATTTGCCTGGAGCAAGTTCAGGTATAGTGTATGACCAAACATTGCCGCTGACCTTGCCAAGAGATGCCCCAGTAAAGGTAACACCCTTTGGAGCTGGATCGGTTACAACAGCATTTTTGAGCTTTACATCACCAGTGTTAGTGACAGTTACGCGGTAAGCAAAAGGATTGTCTTCGCCAACAGTACCGTGTTCTTTTGGATCTTTAAGATCTTTGTCGGTCAAGACTTTTTTGTCGATAGAAACTTTTGGATGAGTAGGTGGAGTTACGGTGTTCTTACCTTTAACTGGGTTGCCACATTCTTTGATAACTGCGGCCAAAAAGCGACCGTCTTTATCTGTAAAGACATAGGCTTCGAGTGAGCTTGAAAGGAAAGAAACGCTTGGAGTGCGGGTATAGAAAGTTGTACCACCCACAACCTGCTTGGTTGAGCCAGGAATATACTGGCGACCAGCTGTCAACGCGTCAGTGGCAACAGTTTTGCCATCGACAGTAATGATGCCAGTCTTGTGAACTAGACCATTAACAACACGGCCATTATTGACCATATCTTTAGTAATGCCAAACCATGAAAAGATATTCTGAGTTCCATCAGGGTTGTCATTGTTATATTTGTCGCGTAGATCACCAATGTTGTTTACACCGCAAGTGATAACATTGTTGTCGCTACATTTTTGAGCTGTAGCAGTGCTGTAGAAATTGTTGTAGCCGACAAAAGCCGCTACTGCAATTACAGCGCCCGTTAGATAATACTTTAGTCCTCTCATGACTATAAACCATTTCCTTCCTGCACTCCACATGCAATTATTCGGTTTGACTTCATTCTAGCACAACATAGACATTATGTCAATATATATTTATAATATGGTTATGCTTAAACTAAGATGTTGGCTTATACGACATGCGATAGCAAATACTGACCTATTCGCTTTGCTCAGAGTTTGGTATCTGTTGATGACCACTAAAAAAGCCCCAGCGTTGCTGGGGCTTTTTTAGTGGTGAACTCTTGGGGAGAAATCTGGAAAACTTTTGAGGATATTGATGTGCGGCTCGTTGAGTTAGGGATTGATGAAATCATGGAAGGCGATGATGTTTAGGCGCAATATCCTCATGCCAACTTCTAGATTGTTTGACCAGACAAGTTTTTATCGACAATTTGAAAAAGATCTGTGCAGTGCTCGGCAACGCATTATTATCGAGAGTCCATTCATTACCAATCATCGATTCTATACGTTACTCCCTCTGTTAGAACGTGCCATGAGACACGGTGTAAGGGTAGTCATCAATACTCGCAATCCTCATGAACACGAATTATGGATGCGGAAGCAAGCCCGTGACTGCATCGCTAAGCTGCAAGAATCAGATGCAAGTATCTTCTACACCACCGCTTTGCATCGAAAAATAGCGATAGTGGATAATGTAGTATGGGAGGGTAGCCTAAATATCTTGTCGCAATCCGATAGTTGCGAGATTATGCGGCGCACCGAATCACCGGAGTATGTCGGTGATTTGATAAAATTCACCAAAATGTCTAGGTGGTATAATAATAAGTAATTATGAGTGACTATAAGATTACGGAAGCAGATGTTGACGGGATGGTACGCTACCTTGAGGTGTATCACCCTGACCGTGCAGATCGTGACTATGCACGTGCGCTTTTGGAATATACAAAGTCTGCACTTCACGATATTGCCAAAGAAAACCCTGACAATATCGAGGCTATGCTTGAAGCTTACGAACAATCCCTGAAAACAAAAGATTAGCTAAAACGGTAAAACATCTGATGACTTTATACTCAGTGCTTTAATGATTTTTTCAAGCATCTTGAGAGACGGCACAGCCTCGCCACGCTCTAACTTAGCGTAATAGTTCGTATTTGTACCAGCACGCTTGGCAACTTCAGCTTGAGTTAACTCCTTACGCTGGCGAGCTTGCTGTAGCCGTCTTCCGATTGACAAAGATAAGTTACTCATTTGTCCTATTTTACCAGAAGTAGACAATCTGTTTAAATTCGTATCCCTATAGAGACTCGTCGTCGCCAGCCTCAAGCTGTTTGATTTCACCCATGGTTCCGCCGGTAATTCCCTGAAGGTCACCATACATGCCAAACGTATTATCTATGACCGCGCGTATTGATTTTTCCTGGCGTGCCCAACGTTGGTTGGCAGTACGTTTTTCTTTTTCAATCTCGGACTGTAAGGAATTATAGTTTTCAACTATGGACTCTATGCGATGACGGAATTCTGGGCTCGAAATGTATTGGTAGAGGACTTCCATTTTTTCGCCTTTATTCTCGGAGTTATTATTGGCGATAAATACGTTCAATATTTGCGCGCGCATAGCAGATGCCAATGCGAGAGCTAGCTTTGGTTTTACAACCCATACGCCCGGCTCTACGGCTTTCATGTCACCGTATGCGTCTGGTAGCTCTTTAGACACGATCACGCCAATATTGGCATTGGCATTTCTTATGTCCTCTTTGAATTTCGCGATCCAAGAAGTCTGCCATTTAGCATTCTTTGATTCCCATAGAAGAACCCCGGCCTTTTCTAAGCGCTGGTTCTTTACAGTCTGTACAATGTCAGCACCATTTACGCCCTTTTTAACTTCATCGACTTCGTCAGTAGGGAATTCAATTTTTAGCGCATCTTCCAGTATGAGCTCTAGTACTTCGCCTTGGTTTTGCTGTGAGCCTTGTTCGGCTTTACGCTGAGCGTCGGCCAACGATTTTTGCGTATCGGCCAACTTCTTTTCCATTTCTTTGATTTTTAGACTATGCTCTTCGTCGGCAGTCTTCTTAGCCTCGTCGCGTATTTTAGATTCTTCTTCGGCCAACTTCTTTTTAGCTTCAAGTTCAGCATCTTCTTTGGCCTTTCTCTCTGCGCGCAACTCATCCATTAACTCTGACAGCTGTTTACGTAGACTGTCGGCACTTTCTTTTGCCGATGCGGCATCGTCCTCAAGCTTCTTAATCAGTAGCTCTTGTGCTTGCGCATCTTTCTTGGCGGCGCCATCGAATTCAGCCTTGATACGCTCGCGCTCAAGCTCTAGGTCTTGCTCTTTCTGTTTGTTGGCTATATCAAGTTTTGCCTGCAGCTCTTTCTGGGCAGATGCAGCGGCCTCTTCCTTCACCTTGGCCAATTCGGCTTCGTGTTTCTTGTGTTGCTCGGCGAGTACCTTAGCTTCCACATCCTTTACTAGGATGTCATCTATATCTATTAGCTGGCCACAGTGGGGGCATTTAATTTCGTTCATTACACCTCTCCTATATCAATCCGTTAATCTCATTTATTATTTCGACAATTTCAGCTACCGTTCCGGTCGCACCAGTATATTCACTAGTAGATTTTATCTGGGCTGATGTCATTTTTGGCCAATGCGTTTCTAGGACTTTACCTGGCTTCAATGTGTCAGTTGTGGCAATTATGTTTTTCGCATCATCAAATTCACCATATGTCGCAGAGTTGGTGTGTACTGAGTCGATATAATTTTCAATCTCACGCTTGCGGGTTGCGGCTGCTTTATGTCCGGCCGCTATGATATCGGCAACAAGTTTTTCGTTCTTTGTTTGAGGATCAGTAGCTGCCAGCCTATCACTGTCCAGGAATACAAAGAATGGAAGCCCTAGGTTTTCCAGGGTAGTTTTTTGGACCCAGAAGGCCACATTGCCGCTACCGCCGGCACTCAATATCTCAATCTTGTGGTCACCTATATGGTCGTTAACTATATCGCCAGAGGCCTTAAGGGTCTTGCTGGCGTGTGACAGGAAGCAATCGTCGCTCCTGCCTTCAACGAGCACTACTGCTTTCGCACTACCAAACCTCTGTTTCGAATGAATACCTAATGACTCAGCTGCTTTCATTAGGCCACTCTTGTCCGATTCAATGGTGGTGTTCTTGGCCGTATCATCGAACTCAATAAATCGGACCGATTCGTGGGGCAGTTTCTCGACAAGATGAGGAGAATGTGAGGTGATAATTACTTGGCGTGTTTCATCTTGCGACAGTTCTAGTAATGAGTCTATTATCATCTCTTGATTGTTCGGGTGCTGAGATGTTTCTGGCTCCTCAATAGCGTATATGATACTGCCAGAACCTTGTTGGCTCTTTCGCTCGGCCTCGGCCCTAAAGAAGTTCAGTAATACGAGTCGTCGTGTACCGCTTCCGCGTTTATTGAGCGATACTCCGCGGTCATCATTAATCTTATAGTCAAACGTCCATTTTGGAGCGCTCTTTAACTCGGGCTTCAGTTGATTGGCCAGGGTTTTATCCATCTCATGAAGTTTTACTAATGCACGAGCTGCAACTTCATCTACGCGCTCCTGTATCTTGGATTGCAGCGCCTGTATGTCTGGTTGAAACTCTTTTTGAGCTTCTTTGACAGCTAGTTGCATTGGGTCTTTTGCTTCCGAGTCACCGTCCGACGTTTGGCGATCTACCCTAAACAAGAAGAATTGAGGAAAGAGTGAAGCAATACTAGTGTAGATTGCTTTGGCCTTTGTATCGAATTCATCAACCTTGAGCTCATCTTCTTTTATGTCCAAGTTTGCTGATTGAGCCCATATTGCTTTACGCCATAAATTATTTACACGCTCGTCTTCTGCCTTTACGCCAAGCTCTTTTCCGCGAATCTTTAATTCTGCAAGTTTGAGCTTCAACAAATCTGCGTATTTATCACTAGTGGGATGCTGGCATCGGATGTAATTTTCCGGTTTTGACACCGTAGCGGCCGTACATGGATATTTAACAATAACTTCGAAATCACCATCCTTGTTAACCAGATACTCTTCCGGCAATGAGGTGGCTGCACTAGTGTCAACACTAATTGTTGCTGGTAGGTTACCGAACACCGCACCAAAGGCCATCTCACGCTCTTTGGCATATATATTTAGATCGGATAGTTCGGGTTTACTTTCACCGTAGAATATATCCAATGCTTCGAGGAGTGTAGATTTACCCGCATCGTTCTTGCCAATCAGGGCCGTTATGCCGTCAGATACATCGACGCGATGTTCGCCTTTGTACCCACGGAAATTCTTCAATATTATGGTCTTTAGTATCATGTCATTACTTCTTTCTAGCTAATTACTTAGGCACTCATTAATAATCTCCCAATATGGCTTGGTCGGTGCTCGTTCAGGTATATTGAGCTATTTGTATCAACTTCACGCTTATCGAACATTGCACATAGCTTTATAAACCCTTCGTATAATTCGGCATAGTCCACATTGTCATTAGGATATTCTAATACCTGAATAGCCAGGCCTTTACCTTTACCGGGGATTATTACGTCCTGAACGGTTGTGAAGTCATCAAGTTCCGGGTATTCGGTTATGGCGGACTTGCCGTAATAATCGCCGTAGTTTTCTAGAGCTATTGCTAGTCTGATTTTATCCACGGTTGTATCCCAGTAGATGTTCATGCACACGTAGTTCACATACGGAGCTTTCGATGCGCCACCCACGCCGTAGCTGATGTGCAGTCTTGCACCAGAGCTAAATTCAAGCTTTGGGCCTCGTCCGCCGGTAGCATTGCCGGTAGTCTTATTTATGGCGACCTGATCGCTGACGCGCTTGATCATAGCTACAAACTCATCGTATGGATAGGCATTCTTGAAATCTTCGACGGTAAAATACTTACTCACGGCTAATTCTCCTCCAGCTTTTGAGTGTTTGGATCGTAGTGGTAATCAACAATCTCTCTGCTGTCGATTAGCGCAATGGCTTCATTTATCGCAGATAGGGGAACGGAATACCACTCAATAGCACTGTAGTAGTTTCCGTCTGGTCCAATCACGTCTACATCAACTTGAGCTGCACCGAATATTTGGTGTATTAGCGATTCGACCATTTGAGGATTATAGCTACCAGTCAAGCGATAGTCCTCGACTACCTTAACTGGCGCCATTAGATAAGTGGGTTCATTTGAGGCATTCTTTACGCGCTCTTCGACCGTACCGTGCGTAACTCCAATTTTGTAAAGGTTAGCAATCGTTTTGATCTTAGGATCTTCACTGAGCGACTCTAGAATATAAATTCGGCCGGTGGCGCTACTGCTATCGATCGGTGCTTTGTAGTCGGCATCAACCACTGTAAACCCAGTATCTTCATATAGCTGACTAGAAAGGGTTCGCAGATACATATCAGATTCGACGCCGTTGATAAATATCACACGCAAGCGCTCTTTCTGGCGACCAAATACTTCTGTGGCTTTACCGATAGCCTCCACGTAGCACATTAATCCGTCTATGACGTAGAAGCCATGGAGCTCGATTTCACTCACGTTATGGAACTTTTTAAGTTTTTTTGTTCCCGCTGCTAGTTGGTCATTGATTGAGTCGAATAATGCTTTGTACGGCTCGAAGTTTTCGACCGGTTTGCGCTTGGCGATGTCACCAGTTTGTTTGTCTTCTACGGCTGCGCGGGGTAGTTTGCCAACGTCAAACAGACCACTGGCTTCAAATAAA
>CAZNEX010000002.1:44630-59480 GCA_964572775.1 uncultured Candidatus Saccharibacteria bacterium | reverse complement strand
CGCTAAATAGTTCATCGAAGCTTTCTGGTGCTTTTTCGAACTCCAGCAAGCCTAGCTCGTCGTAGTCGGCCAAAATCTCTACCTGCTTTTTATTGCCACGGATGGCCGCTAAACGCACCGCAAGCCCAGCTTCTTTGATCTCATTTGGCATTACACCACCATTGTCGATGGGAGGATGGCCGTTGTCGCGCACAAAGGCCGTTATCTCGGCGAATGAGTCGACTAGGCGGCTATCTGGCGTGGCGACGTGTTTCTTGGCTTTCGGCTTGAATAGGTCGGCATCCTCGCCTGTAAATAGGGCGTCAAACTCGTCGAAGTTATTCATTGCTTTGCTCCGCTGCACGAGCAGCTTTTTCGCGCTCCCATTTAGACCTTTGGGCCATAATGAATGCATAAACCTGCGCTAGGTGCTTTTCGTTTGGGTCGTTACTATTAGCAGACGGCATTTTGCCATTATGGGCTACATTGAATGCACGCAGCTGGGGTACAAAGGCCAGAGCTTCTTCTTCGGTCATATTGATACGACTACCAAGTATCGCGTCTTGGATAATCTTAAATGTTCCGGCACCCACTTTTTTAGAGATGACTTCGAAGGCATGGTGGAATGGATTAACTGAGTCGATCAGGTTCATGTCTAGCTCATCAATCTTCACGAAACGGTTTGCTAGTTTAATGAACTTATCACTACCATCTTCACCCTTGATGATTGTCGCCGTTTTGAATGCGACATTGGCCGCTAGGTATTGGCGAGTAGCTTCAACTTCTTCGTCCGTTAGGTCAGGATGTTGCTCGCGAATAATCTTTGACTGGACTTGCTTCATTACATCGCCGGTCACACCTTTGGCTGCCAGTTTTTGAACCTGGTCGTTCTGCAGCAGGGTGGCAGTTAAATCTTCGAGATCGGTTTCTAGGATGCGCTTTACCTTGTCGGTTGTTGGTTGTTTCATGCCTTTTACAAACACCTCGCCCGGTCCCGCAGTACGTGGTTCGCGTGGCTTGGGTGTAAATGTGAAGCTTGGTGCAAGCACTTGTTCCATGAGTAGTGAAACCGTAATGGCTTTGAGCATATTATTGACACTCACGACTACATCATCGGTTGTACCGTTTGGCTGTGCGATTAGGTTCGTGAATTGTGCGTGTGATTTGTTGTAGCTGTCGCGAGTACAGCGACCGATAATCTGCACAATCTCTGTCAGGCTAGAACGATAGCCAACGGTGAGCGCGTGTTCGCAGTATGGCCAGTCAAAACCTTCTTTGGCCATGCCGAGGGCTACGATGATATCTACCGCGTCAATTTCTTTGCGCGCATGTTTGAATAGATACTTAGACAGTTTGCTGCGATGATTCGTTTCATCTTCTACTAGGTTGGCTACTTTTAGTAGACGGCCATCGTTTGTTTCGATAATATCTAGGCCTGTCGCCTCGTCTTTTCGGATCCAGGTCCCCAGTACGTCATAAATGCGCTGGACTTCTTCGTGCTTACCAACCTGCGTAGATTCGCGACTATTTACGTTTGGAATGTGCACGATAGTTTTGCGCTTGCTATCTAGTACGGCATCCAGGGCTCCGGGTTCGTAGTATTTGCCGGTATAAAAGTGGTAGCCGATACCGAGCGTCTTTAGGTATGAGTAGCCACTGAGCTGTTCGTAGTAGGTATAGGTGACTTTATCGAACTTCTCTTCGTCTTCGGCCGTTAGGATTGGCACTGTGTCACCACGGAAGTATGAGCCGGTCATAGCCACGATTTGCACGTTCGAACCGCGCATAACGTGGTGGAGTAATTCGCCCAAGCGAGAAGTTTCACTGGTACTGGCGTGATGGAACTCGTCGATTGCGAGCACTGTGTCGTTGAATTTTTCTACGGTCACTTGTTCAAAAGCAAAGCGCAGGGTAGCGTGCGTACAAAGTAATATCTGATCATCGCTATCCATAAAGCGCATAAAGGCACTAACCTTACTTTTGTCTGTATCGCCATCTTCGTTAGTTAGGTTATTACGATCATCGATATGCCAGTCCGTAAAGAAGCCGCCGCCGGTCAAATCTTCGTCAGCAAAGCTTGCGCCAATTGCACGCTCTGGTACGGCAATAATAACTTTTTTGCGTCCTTGATTGGCCAGTTTATCGAGTGCGATATACATGAGCGCACGCGATTTACCAGAGGCTGGCGGAGCCTTAATTAGCAGGTGTTGGCTGTCACGCTTTTCGTATGCGCGTTTTTGCATTTCGCGCATACCTAGCTCATCGGTTTTGGTGCTTGAGCCATCTGCATCGTAGGAGACACTTACGATGTTTATAGTGTCCGAGCTAGTGACGCCACGGTTGGCCTGTTGTTCTACGAGGTGTTCGGCGGATATCCATGTTTGGCCATAAGATTTGTCGCCGTTCTCGGTCAGAATACCGAGCTCGACCATGCGGTCTATTACCTTATAGGCGCCACGAGTAGTGTAGCCAGTCCACTTGGCTACATCGTTTACATCTACAATGGGCTTTGCGCCTAGGTGATTAACTACCTTGTCGATTGACTCGCGGGCAGTTTTGTTTAAATCGCTTACCTTGTCTTCGTTCATGAAATATCTCCTTATACGAACAGTTTATCAAAAACTGTTCGTATTGTCAATACCAATGAGAACGATTTCTATTTAGATTTAGCGGTCATCTGTTCGTAGAGGTTGAATAGGGCGGCGAGGCGGTCTTCGTCATTCGTGAAGCCGGAGGGTTTGTATAGACTGTCCACTAAGCGGTCGTTGGCATCGTGGGCTTCGCGGAGTTCGGCCGGCATTTTGTCTGGATCGTACATAGTTGCTAGGGTCTTGTCTGGATGGCCGGCTCGCGCAAGTAGAATTCGACGCGCAGACTGGTTTAGTTCATTTTTTTGGTTTTCAATCAGTGGCTTAATCGGGAACGTATTATACACAAGTGCCGAAGAATAGCGGTAGTCTGTCTTCATCTTGCCTCCGGTTGCCCGCATCCAGGTCATGTGCATAGCAGATGTGAGTACGGCGAAGTGCCAAGGAGCTGTATCATAAATCGCGAACGCAAGATTAGATATAACAGTGTTTTGATCCACTACGCCAATCGGTACGTACTTTCTTCGTTGAGACGATACAAGAGGAATGATAATTGCGTCAGAATTTTTATGAGGACTGTAATAGAACCTATTTGGTTTTGATGCAATTTTCTTTGTACTTGTCTCAGTGCTTTTTAACCTATGCTCCCGCACTCTCGCGAGTCGCTCCTTTATCTCTGGATACTGAACAGCTTCATCAAGCTGTTCATCTGTAATATATAAACACCACCGTTCAAGACCACGAATAAATTCAGCTGAACCAATAAAGCGCTTAATGAATTTTTGTGTATGTGGCGCACCGCTAAGTAATTGATCTACTTCATTTTTGTCGAGAACCAGGCTACCTCCGTCATTCGGCATAGAGCCAGACCGTATATCCGGGAACTGTTGAGATAACGGCTTAGACCGCCTTGATATATACACATCTGGAGCATCCTCAAGATATGCATTTATGTTTGACACCGAGCTTTCTATTCCATCTTTAAATAATCGTTTTACTGGCCTAGTGCTGACATTACGAATACCTAAAATAATAACCGTGACACCAGCGTTATCTCGGGCTGAGTTGCGCCATGCGAATGATGTATAAGCAAAGCTGATTTCAAGCCCGTTTAGAATGTACGGCCACATTAAGCTCACTTGCTCACCTTGGGTAACTGAGTTAGTCGATACAAAACAAAATTGTGCCTGCGTATGCTTGATATACTTTGACGCTAACAAGAACCATATCGAGATATAATCAAGACTTTTGTAGTTTTCAATACTTCTCGCAACATGAAAAATATCTCCTTTCTGATCCTTGCTTTGTTTTCGGCTACCTTTGTAGGGCGGATTTCCAATCAAATATATCTCGTCGGTTCCGTTGTTTTCGCAGACTTCATTCCAGTCCTTGCGTGCAGCATTGGCCTTGACGATATTTTTGTTTTCTATGAGCGGCAGGTGCTTTAGCTTGACTGGGAACTGTTTTTCGAACTCGCTGTCCATCTGGTGCTTGGCAAGGTAAAGCGAAAGTATCGCTAGTTCGTGCGCAAAGTCGTCTATCTCTATGCCGTAGAAGTTTGCTAGGTCTATGCCACTAAACAGTTTTACTTCTACCGTGTCTGATTCTATAGCCGCCATTTCTTCATCACTAAATAGACTCATCGGGCCAACGTCTGTTTTCATGGCGCTCATTTGTTCGTTAGTAAAAAGATTGGTGTTGCCCATTGGGTTTTTGCGCTTGGCTAGTTTTAGCTCGGTTAGGCGTGTTAGGATGACGCTTTCAAGCTGGCGCAATTCTTTGTAGGCGATAATTAGGAAGTTGCCGCTGCCGCAGGCTGGGTCAAAAACCTTTATAGATCGGACGCGCTCTAGTAATTCTCGTAGTGAGCTTGGCGTGTTCTCTATCTCGTAGTAGCGCTCCCATAGACTATTCAGAAATAGTGGCTCTATAACTTTCATGATGTTTGGCACGCTGGTGTAGTCCATGCCGTTTTCGTCGCGGTGGTCTGGGTCCACCACGCCTTGGAACATCGTACCAAAGATATCTGGGTTAATCTCGCCCCAGTTTTGGCTGCAGCATTCTAGCATTAGGTGGCGTGCTTCGTGGTTGAATTCAGGTATAGCAATCGCGTGCTTGCTGGTATTGAACAGCGAGCCGTTGACGTACGGGAAGCCTGAGTATGGAACCGGCATGTGCGAACTATCAGGACTATCGAGAGCGGTGAATAGTTGGGTAAAGAAGTCGCGTAGATCGGAACCATCCATCTGGGTGAGCTTTACGGCATTTGTGAATTGCTTGTCACTAAATAGCCCTGTGTCTTCGGCGAAGAAGCAGAAAAGCAAGCGCGTGAAGAAAACGTTTAGTTCGTGGCGGAAGTTGCTAGTGGGGTCGGCTAGTTTTTCGCGGTTTAGTTTTTCTATCACCGTGTAGAGCTGGTTCATTTTGTCGGCGGCACGACGGTCGGCTTGCGCTTCGGTCTTTGGGTCAATCATTTCATCGCCGGTCCAGCCCCAAAAGAATGGCAGGTGACTGTCGATATCTGCTAGCTTGATACTGATAGGAGTATTGGCGCTGTTTAATGTGTCTTTGGCGGCTAGGTTTTTTAGGTCGGTAACGATTAGGTATCTGGGTTTGTAGCGCTGTGTTAGTGTACTTTCGTCGAGTTCTTCTACGGCATGTTCAAGCTGTGTGCCCGCTGGGACTACTTTGAAATAGACCACATCTTTTTGCAGTACTTCGCCATTTTCGGTCGCGCGGTTTGTTTGGCCGGTGCGTAGCTGGGTGATAGCATTTGGGCTGCGGCCATAAGCGGCCAATAGCTCATACAAAATATCTTCGGTGTAGGTGGCGCGATTAGCGATATTAGCAATTGATTCTTGGACTTGGCGGAGTGTAACTTTCATGACTCAGTTCGTCCTTTTGCTAAATTATCCACCCGAATTGGCAATAATTTTTCGTTTTCCATCTGATCAAGAACAAGGCGGGTTAGTTGGTTGTCTATGAAGTTTATGCTGTATTCGCGGCCACCTTCTTTTTCAGATTTTAGATAACCAGCTTCGCGCGTACGCCTGATTTGGTTGGCGATAGCACCAGATGTAACGTCTTTATCCCACAGGTCGGCAATGTCTGCTGCTCGGATGGTTTTTTTACGGATAGCTCTCTCTAAGATACTTGTTTCAAGTTTTGTAAGTACACCGGCGGAGTTTAGACGAGATACAGCTGGGAGTAGTAGCTTGTTATTAACAAAGTTGCTATCAGCAAGGCGCAGTGTTTTCTCAGTCTCATCTTTAATACCACTTAAGAAGTATTCGCACCAGCCGAGTAGGCCCTCGTCTGTACCCTTATCGGCGTGCTCCAGCATGTAATAGTATTTCTGGCGATCACCAGCGAAAACTGCCGTGGGATTGAATAAACGTAGTGCGTTTGGCTCAATATAACCTTTTTTGCATAGCATCGCATAAGTAAGCAAGCGAACGGTACGGCCATTACCGTTGCCAAATGGATGAATCCATACAAAGCGGTGGTGCGACAAAGCGATCTTGAGTAGCTCATCACGACTATTCGCCTCATCGTTGATGTAAGCAAACAACTCTTCCATTAAATCAGGGACATCGTAGTGACTTGGCAAAACATGGTCTGATCCTGCGATACTACGCTCACCATCGCGATAGCTACCAGCATTGGGGTCTCCCTCACGGGCGAGGCCGTCTACAACAATTCTGTGAAGTTCTAGCGTAAAGCTCTTATCTACCTCGGTATCGGCAATATGCTCGTCAATAAAGTCTAGTGCCTGCATGAGATTGACGATCTCTTTCATGCTTTCATCTTTAGCTTGGCTAATTTGATCTTTTTGAACACGTTTTTCTACGAATCCAGCCAGCGTAGTGTGATTACCCTCTATACGGGCTGATGACAATGCCTCAATGATATGAAATAAGTTCTTAAGCTGCACAAACACCTGCCGACTCGTAGTATTAGAGACGCTACGACCACGCAAATGCTCTAGCTGAATAATAATATCCGTGAGCTTGGAGTTATAGTTTGGTGCTGGCGTCTTAATCATAGCTTATATTGTAACATAACATCTCACTTACAACGCTTACATTATCTAACACAATTAGATTATTAACAGGGGTAATATCTAACTTAATACTGTAAATACATCTCACTTTTACAGATATAGCATTTATACCTTCGGGTAACATACAAGCTGATATTCGCTTAATCTTCCTCGTATTCCATTGGCAAGGAGTGGTAAATCGGATCTTCATCCCAGTCTACCTCCTGTGGTCGTAGCCAAATATCCTTATTGCTACTGAGTAACCGTTCTTCCGTAGTAGTATATAACTCCGAATCCCATATAAGGTCTGTGGACATTTTAATAATCCGTTTCTCGGTATTATCGTTACCGGCCACTAATAATAAATATGGATAGGTATATTCAGCCTCCTCGTCAGCATAGTTTATATGGGCATTAATACGCTTCCGAATGATCCAGCCCTGTTCACCAGCTGGTACATATTCCATGAAGAAGGACGGCGCATCTTCATCATCGGGCTCTAGCATGATCCATGGCAAGGGTTTTATGTACTCTTCTGGATTCAACTGATACTTTGTAATTGTATAGAATGTCTGGGGATAGTTTCTCTGCACAGCCATACTAAGCTTGGGATAGCGGTAATATTCATCAATCTGTGATTCAGTAAAGTCTTTGCTTTTGTAATGTATCTGTGTACGACTAAAGCCAGCTTTTTTGAGATAACGTATTCCAGCAGGTGCTAAGTAATAGGCGGCTGGTCGTCTGTCTATTCTGTAGGTACCATTATATTTCTTTGCTACATAACCCTGATCTACTAATACTGCCAATCTCTCATAGATAGTTGATCTATCTTTCTTCAGTAATGCTGCTAATAGATCACTGGTTAAGAATCGATATTTGTATAAAGCCCGTAATATAGACTCCTGCGATTTACTAATTGTATACCTAGTCTTTACCTGAACATGTCTCATGTTTTTTCTCTTATATGTATATATAAAAGTAGAGAATGTAAAAGTAAATATATAACAGATTAAAACATGTAAAGATATCACACTGTCCTTAATGGGGATTTTTGATAATAATTTTATTCATAAAAAGTATTGCAACTATCCTTATATAGGTGCTATACTATACCTATGAAGGATAGTTAAAGCTAGTACCGAGGGTAAAAGTTATGGCTAGAACAGTAGGATCAAGCAATAAAGAAATCAAGCTTCCAGAAGTCTTTGAAATGACGCCTGATGAGCGGATCGAGGTACTGGCAATCCTACTCACAGACATAATATGCGAGGAATTATGCAGTCAGGATTAAAGCCAAACGCTGTTATTGCTATTCGCGTTAGTACAACTAGGCAAGGTACGGATGGCGACTCCCCCGAAGCACAGCGAGAGCAGCTTCTTCGTTACGCCGAAACACATAATATCAACGTAAAGGAACAGTTTGTCTTTCTGGAGTCTGGCTCAAAAGAAGAGCAGCCAATGCAGCAAGCTATCAATTACTGCAAAGATCCTAAAAACGATATTCAATTCTTCATTATTAAATCAATCGATCGTTTTACACGTGGTGGCGGATCACCATACGATCAACTCAAGCTGCAGCTTGAAAGACTAAACGTCACACTAGTAGATATTTATGGCGTTATTAGCTCACAAAAAGTAAACACCCTCGAACACTTAGGTGTTGAGTATGGATGGAGTAAATATTCCCCAAGCCAAAAGACCGAATACTTAGAGGCTGAACGCGCCAAAGATGAGTTACGCGATATATTAAGTCGCATGATTGGTGCTGAAGTACGTTATACGCGCCTAGGCTACTGGATGCGCCAAGCACCTTATGGATTTATTAGCGAAAAGATTGAAACTCGCAACGGTAAACGAACCGTACTACGACCACACCCCAAAGAGGCACCTTTAATACGTAAATTATTTGAGATGCGATCTCAAGGCATCTACACAGATGGAGAAATATGCGACCAGCTAAACGCCTTGGGTTTCAAAACACGGATTAGATACAAACGAAGCAAACACGACCGAACACGAATCATTAGTAAAACCGGTGGCAATCCGCTAACACCAAAATCTCTATGGAAAATCATCAGGCATCCAATATATGCAGGCGTTAATGTTGAGAAATGGACGGAAGGAAAGCCGATCAAATGTGCTTTTGATGGTCTGGTGAGTATTGAACAATTCAATCGAGCCAATAAAGGGAAGTTGGCGATAATTGAGAAGGGTGACTAATTAGAGCTTGCTACCAAAGAATCGGAGCGAGTTGTTGTTAATGCTGGTGTGCGTAGCCCAGACTTTCCCTATAAGCGCTTTGTAGGCTGCTCAGAATGTGGTCGCCCATTACTTGGCAGTGCATCGCGTGGCAAGAACGGTAAATATTACCCAGCATATCACTGCAGTAATCATGGCCACTACTTCCGAGTACCAAAAGACGAACTTGAAGCAACAGTAGCTGAGTTTATTGGCCTTATAAAGCCCTCTCAGAAGCAAATCACTATGCTTACCGATGCCGTTCTAGCCGAGTGGGAAAAACGTCAACAACACACCAAGAAAATACTTGAAAGCTACGATGAGCGTATAGTCGGTCTAAAAGCCGAGCTGCGACAGACACTCCAAAGCATGAAGTCACTAACATCGGCGACAGCAATAAAATATATGGAGGAAGATTTAATGCATATCGAAACACAGATACAACAACTAGAGTCCGACAAGAAAGCCGTAGCAGGTGCAGACATGAGTAAAATAGAGCGAATTGTTGCAAGGGTGAAATACTTTCTGGAAAATATGGACAAATTGATGCTTAAACAGATTGATCCAGTCAAAAAAGCTAAGTTCTTTGGTGTACTTTTTAATCAAATCCCAAGATACTCGGAAATAAATTCTGGAACACCCACTATATTGTCACTTGAGCTCTGTTTTGAAGCAACAAAAAAGACCCAAGAAAGTCTTGAGTCCCTTGTGGTGACCTCACGGAGAATCGAACTCCGATTGCCAGGATGAAAACCTGGTGTCCTAACCGTTAGACGATGAGGCCGCAGTTAGTGCCTTACCAATATACACCACCTCTGGTGATTTTGCAACTGGTTGATTTTAGATGACTTCAAGTTAGTGATACAATAGTTTTATGAATCAAGACAGCGGTGCACCTAAGAAGACGAGTAAACGAAGACAAATTCTATTATCAATCGGTTTAGCGTTTGGACTACAGGTCATTGCTTCGATCATCATGACAACAGTATTTGTGACCTGGATCATATCAACTACTGGCCAGAAACCGCCGCAGGATTCGGCAGCGATTATTGGTTATCTGACCGAGCACGCGTGGCCAGCTTTAACAATTGCTATGTTTGCTCAGGGTTTTGTCGGTATTTGGCTGTACAAGCGACTCTACAGACGAGCTTTCAAGAAGCTTCCCGAAGATTTTGATCACCGACAAAAAGGTGTTTGGCAAGAATTGGCAACCGGTATCTTGATTGGCTTCGGGCTAATTAGTCTGGTTGTATTAGTGATGATGATGAACGGCAGTTACCAGCCAGTTGGTTTACAGCTTGTGCCTGGTATTTTGTATGGACTAGCACTCGGTTTCGGAGCGGCATTTGTGGAAGAGCCAGCTTATCGAGGCTTCCTACTGGGCGGACTTGCAAAAGTAATGTCGCCAGCTCGCGCTATCATCTACTCGTCGATTGTTTTTGGTTTAATGCATTTGATGTCTTCAACTTCAGCTGGCGGCGACCAAGCACTTGGCTTGATTGGTATAATCGTTTCAACAGCCTTGCTATTCGCAGGCGCTTACTTTTTGACAAAGCGGCTCTGGTTAGCTATCGGCATTCATCTAGGCTGGAATTTTACGCTTGGTGGCGTTTATGGTCTGGCTGTTTCTGGATTGCCAGCTGCCGAAGGGTTTGTTAAGCACCAAGAAGTGACAGGGTCGCATCTTGTAACTGGCGGCAATTTTGGGCCAGAGGGTTCACTAACGATTATGGTATTGGGTGCCGCAATTGGCGCCGTCATGTTGTGGATGGCGCACAAAAAAGGCAATTTGAAAACAACTAGTCAGAAAGTTTAGTTTTCGTGGCTGAATTTGACAATACGACATACGATCTACCGAGCGACATGGCTGATAATGCCAAGCTCAATAAGCTACGAGCCGCGGTTCTTGGTGCCAATGACGGTATTGTTAGCATTTCGAGTATTGTGATGGGTGTGGCTGGTGCAAGCAGTGACTCAAAAGCTATCACAATCGCTGGACTAGCTGCCCTGATTGCTGGCGCCTTGTCGATGGCGGTCGGCGAGTACGTCTCTGTCAGTAGCCAAAGTGATGCCGAAAGAGCCTATATTCGACTGGAAAAAGAGGACCTGCGCGATAACCCTGAGCAAGAACTTGATGAGTTAAAACGCGAATATATAAAACATGGTCTAAGCGACAAACTGGCACTACAGGTTGCCAAGGAGCTGACCGAAAAAGATGCATTGACGGCGCACCTACGGATGCATTTTAATCTTGATCCGCAGGACATCAACAATCCGTGGCATGCAGCGATTGCTTCGTTTTTAGCTTTTACAGCCGGCGGACTTTTACCGTTTTTGACAATTGTTTTTATGCCGCAAGATTTACGTCTTGTGACGACTATTATCGCCGTTATTTTGGCGCTGACAATTGTTGGCTACCTCAGTGCATCTGTCGGTAATGCTTCTAAATCACGTGCGATTTTGCGTGTGGTTGGCGGTGGAATTTTGGCGATGCTGATAACCTACTATGTTGGCGTATTATTTGGCACAACAGTTGGCTAGTATCAGATAGCTGATATAATAAAATTATGAATCAGTTACAGGGAGTAAACTTGGGTGGTTGGCTCGTTCTAGAGCGCTGGATGACGCCATCGGTTTTTGAAGGTACTGATGCGATTGATGAACATAGTTTTATGCAAACAGTTGGTGCCAAAACCAAACTTCGCGAGCATCAAAAAACATTTATCCAAGAAGAAGATTTTAGATGGATGCAGCAAAATGGTATCAACGCGGTTCGGATTCCGATTGGCTACTGGATAATCGATGGTGATGATCCATATATTTCATCGATTGGTCGACTAGATTGGGCAGTGCAAATGTGCGCCAAATATCAGATCAAGGCATTGATTTGCCTGCACGGTGCGCCTGGCAGTCAAAATGGTCACGACCACTCTGGCCAAACTGGTAAGGCGCTTTGGTATGACAATGATCGTTACCGCACGAGGACGGTTGAAGTATTGGTCAAACTGGCCGAGCGCTACCGAGATCAGCCGGCAGTTTGGGGCATTGAGTTATTGAATGAACCACTTGTGAAGATCTGGCAACCAACACTGCGACGATTTTATAAAGATGCTTATCGGGCGATTTGTGCGGTCGGTAGGCCTGGTCTAGTGGTGGTTTATTCGGATGCATTTATGCCGCGTTTGATGTCGGGTGCATTATGGCCGTTTGAGCAATTTCCTGTCATGATGGATCATCATTGGTATCACTTTTTTATCCATCGATGGCTACAGCCGCGCTTGCCGTTTTGGCTTTATTATCAATATTTGCGATACAAAAGACTGGTCTTAAGACGGCTATCTAGAGCGCAATCGATTATTATTGGTGAATGGAACGGCATAATTGGTGGTGAAAAACTCAATAATTATCCGCAAAGTTCGCACCAAGCCATTGTTGATATGCATATCAAAAAACAACTCGAGGCATTCTCGGGTTGCGCAGGCTGGTTTTATTGGAGTTACAAAACCGATGATCGTGGTGTTTTCCATTTTCGGTCAATGGTGGAAGATGGAAGGATTGATGTAGGGGTAGACTTATGAAGATTCATCATGGCGATCTAGATTACCGTATAGATGCACTAAAACGCACCAAAATTGTCGCGACGGTGGGACCGGCCACGATGAGTTTTGAGATGATCAAAGAACTGATCCACCAAGGTGCCAATGCGATTCGTCTCAATTTTAGTCATGGCACTCACCAAAGTCATCGGCAATCGATTGATTGGGTGCGGCGAGCCAGCCAAGAACTTGATAAGCCTGTGGCGATTATTCAGGATCTACAAGGACCAAAAATTCGTCTGGGGGAGATTATCGATAATAAATTTTTGGTCAAAAAAGGCGATAGTCTATCGCTAACTTATGGCATTACTCATGATGGCGGCAATAATCTGCCGATCCAGTATGATCTTAGCCAAAAGGTTAAAGTCGGCGAGAGATTATACATGTTCGACGGCAAAATTCGTTCAACTGTTCAAAAAATCGATGGTCAGACAATAACTGTCGAGATCGAAAACGACGGCATGTTAATGAGCAAAAAAGGGCTAAATCTGCCCGATACGGATTTTAGCGGCGATGTCGTAACGCCCAAAGACTATGCCGATATTGATTTTGGAGTTGAAAATGATATTGACTTTGTGGCGCTAAGTTTTGTGCAGACATCTGATGACATCGAAGTGTTACGCGGTTATTTGGCAGCCAAGGGATCATCGGCCCATGTCATTGCCAAAATTGAAACTAAGCGTGCTATAGCTGATGAAGAATTAGGCAAAATCGTCACATCTAGTGATGCTGTGATGGTAGCGCGCGGTGACTTGGCGGTTGAGGTTGGTGCTGAGTTAGTACCGGCTGTACAGAGGAAAATCATTAGTCTTTGTCAACAGCACGCCAAGATTAGTATTGTCGCTACACAAATGATGAGTAGTATGGTCGATAATCCAGAGCCGACTCGAGCCGAAGTGAGCGATGTCTCAACGGCAGTTATGTTTGGTGCTGATGCAGTGATGCTTAGTGATGAAACTGCCAATGGATCTTACCCGATTGAAACTATAAAGAGCATGAAAAGAGTGATTTTACACACTCAAGAATATGTGCCGACTGTATCGACCGATATTCCTATGAATAACGATAAAATTACGACGGCGATTTGTACGGCAGCGGTAGCGCTCGCCAAGCAAACTCACGCCGATGCTTTAGTGGTCGAAACTAGATCTGGAGCAACTGCTCAAAATGTTTCAGCACATCGACCGTATCGTCCACTTTTTTCTGTGACGAGCGACAAACGGGTAGCACAGCAGTTGGCTTTGCTCTATGCGAATAAAAGTTTTTATCGCCCTGATAGCGAACGTGTCGGTCAAGAGCTGGCCGCCGACCTTATCAGCGAAGGTTTTTTGCCCTCACCTGCTACAGTTGTTTTAGTTAGCGGCCGACAGCCAGGACTAATTGGCGGGACAGATACAATTCGCGTGCGCAGAATCGAATAAATTGCTATACTGAAATCAATGAAGATGGTGGGACTGAAATTTTATAAACGCAATATGCGCAAGGCGCCTTTACGAGGCAAAACAGTTTTAGTTAGAGTTGACTACAATGTACCGATGAAAGATGGCAAAATCATGGACGATTTCAGAATTCGTGCTAGTTTGCCAACCATTAAAAAATTATTAAAAGACAATTGCAAAGTAGTGCTGATATCTCATCTTGGTCGTCCAGAGGGTATGCCAAACACCGAATTTAGCCTCGAACCTGTCGCGCAGCGTCTTGCAAAGTTGGTCGATAGACAGGTTTTGTTTGTCGATGACTGCGTCGGCGTCAAGGTGCGCATGGCAGTCAAACGGGCACCCAAAAATTGTCTGATGGTGCTAGAAAATCTTCGCTTTCATGCTGGCGAGGAGGCAAACGATGCTGTTTTTGCTCAGGCAATCGCCAAAGATAGCGGCGCTCAGTACTTTATTCAAGATGGCTTCGGTGTGGTTCATCGAGCCCACGCAAGCACCGAAGCAATTACCAGATTCTTGCCGAGCGTGGCGGGGTTGTTGCTTGAAAAAGAATGGTTATCAATTATGAATGCAATTAAAAAACCGCGTCGGCCGTTGGTGGCGGTATTGGGTGGCGCCAAAGTTAGCGACAAGATCGAATTGATCGATGAGTTCGTCAAAGTGGCAGATCAAATCGTTGTCGGCGGTGCGATGGCAAATACATTTTTGGCCGAAGCAGGTTTTGATATGGGCGCGAGTCGTAAAGAGGTCGGCGAAAAAGCCATAATCGACAAAATTTATAAAGATGTTGATCGAAAAGTCGGCTCTCAATACAGCGATAGTTTTTTGGTTTTACCTAGTGACGGCGCGGTGGCTGAGTCATCAGACAGCACCGAAAGTCGTCAAGAAAAGATGGTTGGTTCATTTGATAAGACGGACTCAATGCTCGACATAGGTCAACATTCGATCAAACGTTTCGAAGAAGCAATTCA
>CAZNEX010000002.1:25569-44620 GCA_964572775.1 uncultured Candidatus Saccharibacteria bacterium | reverse complement strand
ACTGTCATTTGGAACGGTACAATGGGCATGGCTGAAAATAAAATCTTTCGTTTGGGATCAGCCAAAATTGCACAGGCAATTATTGATTCTAAGGCCGATTCGATAATTGGCGGCGGCGATACAGCGGATTTTGTACTCGACTGGGACAAAAAACATGGCGAAAGTTTCAGCCATATATCAACTGGCGGCGGCGCTAGCCTTGAGTTGATGGCAGGCAAGAAGTTACCTGGCATTGAAGCCTTGATTGATAGCTAATATGATTAAAGACAACAATGTTTGTGAAAAATCTCTCGAACTGATAAACTACATGTAAAGGTAAACATAAGCAAGAATAAAGCGTGGGCAAGCAAATAGTTATAGCAAATTGGAAAATGAACCTCAATATCCATGAGGCTAGTTTATTGACTTATCAAATTGACCATGCGACTGTTAACCATCGCAGTGTTGAAATCGTCTTGGCGCCTAGCTACTTGGCGCTGCAATCGCTTAGTTTGCAGATCGATCACAGTAAGTTCAAGTTGGCTGCCCAAAACTGCTACTGGCGCGACAATGGCGCATTTACTGGCGAAGTGTCAGCAAACCAGCTGCGTGGTCTAGTTAGCTACGTCCTGGTTGGTCACTCAGAGAGACGTCATGTTTTTGCCGAAGGCGGCCGTGATATTGGACGAAAGGTTCAGGCAGCAGTTCGCAATGGCATCAAGCCAGTACTTTGTATTGGTGAAACCGCCCTCGAAAGGAATGTTGGCGAGACAAATGATGTAATTCACGATCAGCTAGTCGCTGGACTGGCTAATTTGACAGCTGAAGACATGAAAGAAGTGATAATTGCTTATGAACCGGTTTGGGCAATTAGCAGTGGAAAAGATTATAGCAATCACGCAACTCCAACTCCTGAAAACTGTACTCAAGTCGCTCAGATGATTCGTCGACAAATTTCGCACATGTTTGGCAAGAGAGTTGCCGATGAAATACCAGTCTTATACGGTGGAAGTGCTAGTCCAGATAACGCAGCAGCATTTGCCAGCGCCGTTGGTATCAATGGTCTGTTGGTCGGTGGAGCTAGTTTGATCCCAGAACAATTTGCGGCTATTGTCGAAGCCTGTTTTTTGGCCTCCAAGAAAGGTGGCAAGTAATGACAGGCCTTGACTTTGAAGAATTGGACAAAGCCGTTAAAGCGGCCATGGATAAGTCTAAACCAAGTAGTCCAGCTGCACCACCGTCAAATAATATGCCTGAGAGTAACGCAGCTAGTAACCAGATCAACAAAAAAGTCGATAAGCAACCGAGTAGTTCCTCGACTCCAAGACGTATGCTGCAAGATATTGTACCAGGAACTTCGAGCCAGTCTAGTGACCAGCCGATTAGCGTTCTAGAAGAAAGTATGACTACTACGACCGAATCTGAACCGAGCAAATCGCCGCGCTCACCATTCATGGACATCAAACCACCGATTTCTCCTCGGGCCAACCGATTAGGTAATCATGCGACGCCAGTAATTGCTCCACTTCACGATAATATCGAAAAAGAGCACTCTATGCGCGATGTTTCAATTGAGACAAGTGCCCAAACGCTGGCTTATGAAGACGAAGAATACCCTGATATCGATGAAGTAGCCGCAATTATCGTGCCTGAAGAGCATTCGTTAGTCGAAGAAAAAACTTCAGTTGATCATCTTCAGGATGAAATTATGGAAGAAGCCAGTCAAGCCGAAGATAAACTACCAGAGCCAATGACGTCGCCATTCATTGCCAATCCGCAGATCGAAAAACGCCCGCTAGGACCACCAAAATCGGCAATACCAGAAGTAAAAGCAGATAGTGAAACCGTATTTACCGACACGTTGCAGATTGATGACATGAAAGCCAAGCAAACCGCCGAAAACAAAGTCGAAACCGAAAAAATGGCCGTAACGGTTCCAGCGGAACTTCAAGGCGAATTACTTGAGATAGAAACAGAGAAGTTTGAAGATCGCTCCGACGCCCAGCCGTCAGCCGCTCCAATAGAGAACGAACGGCAGACCCCAGAGCCAGCCAAGCCATCGTTAGCAGTAAACTCGTTACCGCCACGGCAAAACAAAACCAATCACGATCAAGACAGCAAGACAGCCCATGAGCAAATCTATGCAACGGCGGCCTATCCGCATCAAGTTCAGGCAAATTCACGCTTGCATAGTTGGCTAGTCCCTGTCATTATTATTGCTTTTTTGGTGGCTGGAGCAGTTGGCGGCGTCTTGTTTTATCTTATGAACACCCAATCGTGACCAGCTAAGCTATAATAGTGACAGATGGATATTTTAGAGGGCTTAAACGAATCGCAAGTCGAAGCGGTGATGACCAAAAGCGGTCCGCTATTATTACTGGCTGGAGCAGGCAGTGGCAAGACTAAGACCTTGACTCATCGTATAGCGCATTTACTGGCTAATGAGCAAATTTGGCCTAGTCAAATCTTGGCAGTGACATTTACCAACAAAGCAGCTAAAGAGATGCGTCAGAGGTTGTGGAGTCTGACCAATGCCACAATATCAGCACAACCAGACCGCGGTTTTATGCCCTGGATGGGAACTTTTCACGGTATTTGCGTCCGTATGTTGAGGCTAGAAGGTCAAGCTATCGATATACAGCCAAACTTTATTATTTACGATGAAGATGATCGTCAAGGTCTTATCAAACAAGTTATGAAAGAGCTGGCGATTAGTAGCGATAAAGTCAAGCCGCGAGCAGTTTCGGCGGCTATAAGCACCGCAAAAAATGAGATGGTCGGTGCCGAACAATACCGAGAAACAGCTCAGTATCCATTTCAAAAAACTGTCGCCGATATTTATTTGCGTTACGAGACGCTTAGGCAGCAAGCTGGCGCGCTTGACTTCGATGATTTATTGATCGAAACTGTGAGGTTGCTCCGCCAATCGACCGAAACGCGAGCCAAATACCGTCAGCAATTCTCACATATTTTTATCGATGAATACCAAGACACCAATGCTGCTCAGTACGCTATTGTCAAACTGCTAGTCAACCAAAGTAAAAATATTTGTGTGGTTGGCGATGACTGGCAATCAATTTATAGTTGGCGAGGAGCTGATTTTACAAATATTCTCAATTTTGAAAAAGATTTTCCAGGCGCCAAAGTTGTCAAACTAGAGCAAAACTATCGTTCAACGTCGTCGATTCTTGAGGCTGCTCACAATGTCATCACTAAAAACACCGAAAGAACCGATAAGAAATTATGGACGGACGAAGGGGTTGGTGCGCCAGTCAGTGTTCAGGCAGTCTATAACGAAGCCGAAGAAGCGTATATGGTGATGAATCGGATTAAAACTCAAGTCGACAACGGCAGTCGCAAAGCTGGTGATTTTGCTATTTTGTATCGCACCAATGCGCAGAGCTTTGCGTTCGAAAGAACTTTCTTGCAGCACCATGTACCTTACCAAATTATTGGCGGCGTGCGTTTTTATGATCGTAAAGAA
This sequence comes from uncultured Candidatus Saccharibacteria bacterium, assembly GCA_964572775.1. Lineage (GTDB taxonomy): Bacteria > Patescibacteriota > Saccharimonadia > Saccharimonadales > Saccharimonadaceae > SZUA-359. The sequence continues at coordinate 41,157 of CAZNEX010000002.1, read as the reverse complement.
ATTAAAGATATTTTAGCCTACCTACGTCTGGTTTATCAGCCAAATGATCGAGTTAGTTTTAGCCGAATTTTCAATATTCCAGCTCGTGGAATTGGTGCCAAAAGCTTTGAAAAGTTTATTAACTGGCAGGCTATTAGCGGACTGGATATAATTGCCGCACTTGCAAATGCTGAATTGATACCAGGACTGACAGCTAGAGCCAAAAACTCTTTTTTGCAGCTGGCGCAAATTTTGCGATCGCTTCAGGCAATGGTGTTCGAAGATGCCAGCGCCAGTGAGATTATCGAAGCCGCCATTCGGCTAACAGGCTATCGTGATTTTATAAAAGATGGTTCTCCGCAAGCCGAAGAGCGCGACGATAACCTAGGCGTCTTAGTCAGTGATGCAAAGATTTTTGCTCATCTAGCCGATTTTTTAGAAGAGGCGGCGCTCATGAGCAGTGTTGATGCATCGAGTGAAGATCAAAAAGTAACGCTCATGACATTGCATGCTGCAAAAGGCTTAGAATTCCCAGTTGTTTTTATGGTAGGCATGGAAGATGAACTGTTCCCGAGCAGTCGAGCGCTTGAAGCAGGTCCGCGCCAGCTCGAGGAGGAGAGACGTCTTTGCTATGTTGGCATGACTAGAGCCCGTCAAGAGTTGCATTTATCTTATGCTCAGTCACGCTCGCAATTTGGTACACATAATTATGCAACACCATCACGTTTTCTTGATGATATGGGCTATGAGGTGATCAAAAAAGCCGCTAACTTGCCAAGCAGTAATGACTTTGATGATATCGTCAACGATTTCGATATAGGCGACGCTGTGAAATCGCAACAGTTTGGTTTGGGCGAAATTATCGATCTCGATGGACTGGCAGTCACAGTGCGTTTTCTGGATGGAACTGTCAAAAAGCTCAATATTGAGTTTGCGCGGCTTGAGCGGATTGAAAACTAGCTAGTTTTTTGCTATAATGACAAGAATGTCAGGTTGGATAAGTGATCCTCATTTGGCTATCGTTTCGCCAAGAGCCATTGCAAAATGGTTGTTTATGTCATTATTTATGACAATCCTTACTCTAACTGGTCTAATTTTTAGTATAAAAGCCAATGCTGCCCCGCTCGACTCTCGTACCGGTAAACATGTCATTACTGTTTATGATGATGGCGTCGAAAAAGGTTTTGTGACTGAGGCTGACACCCTTGAAGAAGCTTTAAAACAAGAGGGTATTACTATTAGTCGTAACGACGTGACTGAGCCAGCGCTATCGGAAAAACTGGTAGCTGCTACCTATTCGGTCAATGTATATCGTGCTCGACCTGTTTTGGTGGTTGACGGCATTAAGACTTCAAAAGTTCTAACACCTTATCAAACAGGTGAACAAATTGCCGAACAAGCTGATTTGAGTCTGAATCATGAAGATACGGTTAAGTTTGAGGCCAGTACTGATCCAATTGCTGATGGTGCTTTTGAAAAAATGGTGATTCAACGAGCAACTGAGATCAATCTTGTTTTATACGGCAAGGAAACCGTTAGCTACACGCAAAAAAGTACAGTTGGCGAAATGCTAGCAGAAAAAGGCATCAAGCTTGAGTCAAGCGATACAGTTAGTCCGAACATCTCGACACGACTAACCGAAAAAATGAAGGTTGAGGTTTGGCGCGATGGTAAACAGACTACAACACAAGAAGAAGTGATCAATAAGCCGATCGAAGAAATCAAAGATGCTGACAAAGAGACTGGCTTCAGAGAAGTCAAAACACCCGGCACTGATGGAGCAAAAAACGTTACCTATGAGATCGAGATGCGTAACGGCAAGGAAGTTGCTAGAAAAGAAATTGCCAGCGTAACCACAAAAGAGCCAGTTAAAGAAGTAGTTATCGTCGGTACTAAGCCAAAAGTCGCACCATACACAGGCGGCGGCAGCAAAGACGAATGGCTGCGTGCAGCTGGTATTCCAGAATCGGACTGGGGATATGCCGATGCCATAGTCTCACGCGAGAGTGGCTGGAATCCAAATGCAACCAACCGATCCTCTGGTGCTTGTGGACTAGCTCAAGCTTTGCCATGTAGTAAAGTACCGGGTAATCCATACAATCCTGTCGATTCACTGCGCTGGATGGATGGCTATGTCAAGGGTCGCTACGGCGGTTGGGCTGGCGCATACAATTTCTGGATGTCTAATCACTGGTATTAATTATGCCCAATAAAGCACTTGGACAACATTGGCTGAAAGATCGGTCGATCATTGCCGAGATTGCTGATTCGGCAAAAATTGCAGCTGATGATACGGTATTAGAGATTGGGCCTGGTCTAGGCACGCTTACTAGTGAGTTGTTGCGCCGCGCCAAGCAAGTTGTGGCTGACGAATTTGATAGTGATTTAGCACGCAAACTGCCAGGTCAATTTCCAGGAAAAAATCTGCAAGTTATTGCGACCGACATTTTGCAGTTTGATCTAAATAGCCTTCCAGTTGGCTACAAAGTTGTAGCCAATGTGCCGTATTACATAACTAGTAAAATTGTTCAAATGCTGATGACAGCCAGCAACAAACCGAGCTTGGCGGTTTTGTTGGTACAAAAAGAAGTCGCCGAGCGGATCGTGGCAAAACCTGGTGACATGAGCATTTTAGCCGTTAGCACACAAATATTTGCCAACGCTAGTCTCGGTGTCAAAGTTCCGAAAAGTTATTTTACGCCACCACCAAAAGTTGATTCACAAGTTGTGATCCTTGAAACAAGGCCAGTGCCAATCATTGCTACAGAAGACGAACGGGCTTTTTTTCGGATAGTCAAAGTCGGCTTTGCAAGTAGGCGCAAGAAATTACGCAGTTCGATATCGGCCGGACTTGCAATTTCAAAACCAGCTGCCGAAGAATTACTCAATCATGCTAATATCGATCCTGAAAAACGAGCAGAGGATTTATCAATTGCAGACTGGCAACGCTTAGCTAGAGATGCGGTCTAAATGATTGCACAAGATCAGCCAACATGCTTTCCAAAAGATGTTATAGCAGGCGTGTCATCGCGTGAGGACGGATCAATGCTTGATCGCACATTGGACGACCGTCATCATAATTCAATTATTGTAAACCGTTTACAATATTGTAAGAAAATCGGTATCGATTACCAGAAATGCGTTTATCAAATTATAAATTACGGTCCCGAAAACACTTTTGACCGAATCGTTCAACTAGATTCATCGCAGTCGATTGATGTGCATGCTGATGTCTTGTATACCGAGCAGCCTAAGGTTGGATTATTTTTGCCAATTGCCGACTGTATAGGCACTATCATTTATGATCCAACTCGAAAAGCTATAGCGCTGGCGCATCTCGGACGTCATGCATCTGTGGCAGATACTATCAAAAAAACGATAGATTTTTTTACGATGAAAGGCAGCCGCCCACAAGATCTAATTATTTGGATGGCGCCGAGTGTTGGTCGGAAACATTATCGTATGGAGTATTTTGATTATCATGATGATCAAAAATGGCGTGATTTTTGTCAGGCGAAAGACGGCGGATTTTACTTGGATCTGCAAGGCTACAATCGAGCACGAGCAGTCGCTTGCGGGGCGATGCCTGCCAATATACATGTCTCGAAAGTCGATACGGCGACTGATCCCAATTATTTTTCGCACAGTCAAGGCGATAAATCAGCGCGCTTCGCAGTTGTGGCAATGATCGGTTGATATCTGTTACACTAGAAACATGAAGAAAAATCTCTATATTACGACGGCCATTCCATATGTCAACGGTGCTCCGCATATTGGGAATGCCCTTGACTATTTGCTTGCTGATATCTGGACTCGCTACCAAATGAAACAAGGTAAAGCTGTCCGTTTTCAAATTGGTACCGATGAACATGGCAATAAGATTGCAGCAAAAGCTGCTGAGGTTGGTCTTGATCCGCAAAGTTACACCGATCAAATGTATTTACCGTTTAAGACAATGGCCGAAAAAATCGGTTCGCAGTACACAGACTTTATTAGAACTACCGACGAGCATCATGTGAGGTCAGTTCAATATATTTGGCAAAAATTGCAGCCCTATATTTACAAAGGAACTTACGAAGGTTGGTATTGTGTTGGTCATGAAGCCTTTTTTACAGATAAAGAAGTTGCCGAAACTTCAGGTGTTTGTCCAGATCACCAAACCAAATACGAGCGGATTAGTGAAGAAAATTACTACCTAAAAACTAGTCAGTTTACCGACCAAATTCGTGAGGCGATCGAACGTGGACGCATGAAAATTGTGCCAGAGTTTCGCAAAAATGAATTCTTAGATTTGATCAAAGACGGGCTAAAAGATGTCTCGATTTCGCGGCCGCGTAAAACTCTTAGCTGGGGAGTACCAGTACCAAATGATCCTGATCAAGTTATGTATGTTTGGCTAGATGCACTATCAAACTACATTACGGTGCTTGGTTACCCAGAGCAAGATACTTGGCAGGAATTTTGGCCTGCAGATGTGCAAATTGTAGGCAAAGATATTTTACGTTTTCACGCTGGAATATGGCCAGCAATCTTGATTGGTCTTGGCTTGTCGCTACCGAAAACTATCTTGGTGCATGGTTTCGTCAATGTTGGTGGTGCCAAAATGAGTAAGACTGTTGGCAATGTTGTCTCGCCGTTTGATATTATCGATAACTACGGGCTCGATGCTTTTCGATATTATTTCTCGCGGCACATTCCAACTTTAGACGATGGTGACTTTACGTGGGAGCGTTTCGAGACGGCTTACAATGGTGAACTAGGCAATGACCTTGGTAATGTTGTGCAGCGGGTCGCCGCCATGATTGGCCGTTATCAGTCTGGTGTAATTGGTGAAATTACGGCCGGTGATCACGACGAAGGTCGTTACAACGATGCCATGGAGCGTCTAGCATTTAATGAAGCTTTTGATGAACTATGGCAGATGGTTCGCGGTCTGAATCAATACCTTGAGCATGTCAAACCTTGGGAGATTGCTAAACGTAAAAATAGTGATCCTGAAGCCGAAGGCCATTTAAGCGATGTTTTGGCACACGCAGCCAATAGCTTGGTGCAAATTGCTGATTTATTGCTGCCATTTATGCCGAGTACAGCTCAAGAAATTCGACGTATCTTTGCGGGCGGTGTGGTGCCAGATGATATTCAACCGCTTTTCCCAAAAATTTACCTTCATACGCCAGATCCGCGTGCGCCAAAGTCATGATCGATACTCACTGCCACTTGCACGATAGTTCATTCTACCCCGACAAGACAATACAAGAAGATTTCTATCAACAAGCAATCGCTGATGATGTGACAATAGTTTGTGTCGGCACCGATATTGCCAGTTCAAGACAAGCTATCGAATTTTCAGATTCACATCAAGCATGTTTTGCTGTTGTTGGTATTCATCCACACGATGCTGATCGCAATGATGTCCACGAGATCGCCAAGTTGCTAGAGCAGCATCAAAATATTGTAGCGGTCGGAGAAATCGGTCTTGATTATTTTTATCTTAACTCGCCACGACATGCGCAAATCTTGCAGCTTGAAGCTCAGCTTCAGCTTGCAGTTGACTACAATTTGCCAGTTAGTTTTCATGTTCGTGAAGCCAAAAATCCTGCTAAGCAGTCAGTTTGGGATGATTTTTGGCCGATTGTTGATAATTTTTCGCGACTGCGGGGCGGGGTTTTGCATAGTTTTACCGATACACGTGAACAATGTGAGCGTGGGCTGTCACGCGGCTTTTTTATCGGTGTTAATGGCATCAGTACTTTTACGAAAAATAAAGAGCAAATTGACATTTTTGACTGGTTACCTCTAGAAAATACCGTCCTAGAAACTGACGCTCCCTTCTTGACTCCGACACCGTTTCGTGGTACAATGAATAAGCCTAGTTATGTCGGGAGGGTGGCAGAATCTATGGCGATACGAAAAAACGTATCGCTTAGTTTAGTTTCTGACCGCACTACCGCCAACGCGAAGCAGCTATTTGCAATCTAATGCGAGGAAGATCCATGCCACCATCTGGAGCTCAGAACCAATACCCGATACCACAATCTATCGAAGCATTTCGTTTACCTGAGATTGTGAAATTGAATGAGGCGGTCAATGCTGCCTATAATAATCTTCATCCAGAAACAAGCCCAACGTACGATCAGGCTCCTCAATTTGGTGAATATGCTGTTGGCGCAGCCGTTAAAGCGGCAATCAGACCTGAGACTTATAAGAAAAATCCTAATGTTGTTGATGCCAGTGTCATTGGCAATAACCTAGCCTTCGCGCGAAAAGAAGCGACTCAAGATCAGTTTGGACTAGCCGCCTAATGCCAACGATTCTCTCCAAGGCCATTGGATTACTAACTGGCAGCGAAGAGAAACCGTCAGACTGGCTCAAATTACCAAAAAAACGACCTCTAAAGTCACTGACCGAACCAGATCTGATTAATCTTGAGGCCGAGATTGGTGCTCAGCTGTTTGGTCCAATTCCAAAAGGCCACAGTCGAAAGTTTTTTAATGTCGATAAAACAACTTGGATTTGGCACGAAGAATGGCTTGATCAAAATCGCAAGCTGCAATCGGCGACGACGCGCTATGAAGTCCAAGATGCTGGTATATTAAAGGTGCAAGCTGGTTCACGTTACAACTATCTTGAAGGCCAGGAATTAACGAACTTTATGACAGCTATCAATGTTTACTATGAGCGCGTGATGCGCGAACTATATCACCGCGATCCAGATACTGGTGAAAAACTGGCTGCGTAATTGCTATAATAGTTAACATGAGCGATAGTTCAATGTATTTAGATCATGCAGCGGCGACGCCGTGCGATAAATTAGTGCTTGAAGCGATGCAGCCATTTTTTTCTGATCATTTTTTTAATCCATCAAGTCCCTATGCACCGGCTGTAGCCGTGCGCCGTCAGTATGACGAGGCAAAGCACAAGATCGCCATGACTATTGGCGCCAAGCCAAACGATTGTATTGTGACTGCAGGTGCAACTGAATCGATTAATCTTGCGATGACTGCAGCGGCTGACGGTCATATACTGACATCGGCAATTGAGCATCATGCTGTTTTGGCTGCCGTCAAGAGATATGCTCATACCATAATTGAACCAACTCCAAAGGGTAGTGTTGATCTAAAAAAACTCGAAGATTCAATCAAAAGCGGCACAAAACTTATTACAATTGCTTTGGCTAACAACGAGCTCGGCACGATTCAACCGCTCGGAAAGATCGTCGAGATTGTAAAACATGAACGTGATCGTCGCCGCCAAAATGGTAATGCGACACCGCTATGGCTGCACTGTGATGCGTCGCAAGGTTTTGGACAAATTGATTGCAATTTGGCTCGGCTTGAGGTTGATTTGCTAACTCTAAATTCTGGCAAAATCTATGGACCAAAACAAGTTGGTTTACTGTGGCGGCGTGCAAGTGTACCGCTAAACGCTCTAATAGTCGGTGGAGGCCAAGAGCTTGGCCTGCGTAGCGGTACCGAAAACGTAGCAGGTGTAGTTGGCTTTTCTGTGGCAATTGATCGAGCTGAAAGACATCGTAAAGCAGAGTCCAAACGACTGATGGAGCTTCGCAGTGTTATCGAGAACGGTTTACAACAAGCATTTCCTGATATGCAGATTACTGGCGATAGAAAACGTCGTTTGCCTGGCGCGCTCCACGTATCGTTTCCAGGACTCGATGCCGAGAGATTGGTTTTTAGACTCGAAAGCCGCCAAGTGTTTGTTGCTACAGGCAGCGCATGTGCTGCCAATAAAGGGTCAGCTTCGCATGTTTTGCAGGCACTCGGTCTAGATGACCAGTACATAAGCGGCAGTATGAGGATAACACTGGGTAAGCTCAATGATCTGTCGTCGGTTCAAAAAGCTCTATCGATCATCATCGAGGAAGTTAATAGCGAATATCAGCGAGTCAGCAAATGAAATGGTTGATTAGTATTGCTGCTACTTTTTTTGTAATTGTAATTGCAATTTCTGTCTTCTTGGCGCCCGATAGCTTAGTCGATTGCGGCGATACACCGTCTGGTGAAAGTGGCTGCCAAAAAGCCGATGCGATTATTGCTGTTAGTGGGGGTGATACGCAGGCCAGAACCGAAGAAGCAATTGCTTTATATCAAAATGGTTGGGCAGATAAGTTGATATTTTCGGGTGCAGCTTCCGATAAATCAGGACCAAGCAATGCAGCTGTCATGCGTCAATTAGCGATCAAAGCTGGCATATCACCGACAGCGATTGTCATCGAGCAAAATAGCGAAACAACTAAACAGAATGCCGAAAAGACTGTCGACATTTTACAATCTAGTGGCATAAAGTCGGCCCTGCTTGTAAGCTCCAGCTATCATCAAAAAAGAGTTTTGATTGAATTTCGTCGTCGCGCTCCAAATATCGAATTTCGCTCTCATCCTGTGCCAGACGATAAACAATGGTCGCAAAATTGGTGGTGGCTGACACCTGGCGGTTGGTATTTAGCGCTCTCAGAAGTAGTAAAAATTATTATTGTTCAAACCGGTGGTAGTCGCTGATGGCACGGGTATTTGTTGGCATGAGCGGTGGTGTCGATTCGTCATTAACGGCAGCATTACTGGTTGAACAAGGCCATGATGTGACGGGCGTCTATATGAAAAACTGGTCAGAAGATTTGCCTGGTATGAAATGTCCATGGGCTGAAGATTTAGCCGATGCCAAGCGCGTGGCAGTGCAACTTGGCATCGATTTTTTGGTATTTGATTTTGAAAAAGATTATCGCGACCGTGTTGTCCAGTACATGATCGATGAGTACAAGCGCGGACGAACGCCAAACCCTGACATCATGTGCAACCAAGAGATCAAATTCCGTTTGTTTTTCGATACGGCTGTCAGTCATGGCGCAGAATATATTGCGACTGGTCACTATGCGCGTACAAAAGACGGTCAGTTGCTTCAGGCAGTTGATAGTGACAAAGATCAGACCTATTTTTTGTATCGCGTTAGCAAACAGGCACTTCTAAAAACGATTTTTCCACTCGGAGAATACACCAAAAGTCAGGTTCGTGAAATGGCCAAGCAGCGTAATTTATGGACGGCTGGCAAAAAAGAATCGATGGGAGTTTGTTTTGTCGGTCGAGTTGGCATGCGCGATTTTTTGGGGCAGTATGTCGAGACGACCGTCGGCAATGTGATCGACCGTCGTCTCGACAAAATTATCGGCAAGCACGACGGCGCGATTTTTTACACACTCGGTCAGCGCCATGGTCTCGAACTAGGCGGCGGCTTGCCGTATTATGTGGTCGGTAAAAATATGTCCAAAAACGAAGTTTACGTCAGTCAGCAACTTGATTCACCAGAAATTTGGCAAAAAAGTATTGAGCTTGATCAGCTGCATTGGATCGATGATGCGCCAAAAAATACCGATATCGAAGTCCGTATTCGTCATCGCGCACCGCTCATCAAAGCCAGCCTAAATGGCAGTCAGCTCGACCTTGACGAAGCACAGCGCGCCGTTACAGCCGGACAGTCAGCGGTAATTTATAGCGGTGAAGAGTGCCTTGGCGGCGGAATTATTAGTATCTAGCAAATACCAATACAAAATTATTGTCTTTCAATGAAACCAATGTTACAGCAGCCAATATTGCCCAGCTATGTATTGTAGACTAGCGCTATTCACTAATTGTAAAAATAAAACGCTTATGCTTCAATAGAACTATGATGAATAATCGATCCAGGCGCGGTTTTACATTAGTATAATTATTGATCGTGATAGTGGTAATTGCGATCCTTGCAGCAATATCGATAGTGGCCTTTAAGGGCATTCAGGACAGAGCATCAAATACAAGTCGGATTAGTGCCGCTCAGCAGATCGTTAAAGCGCTGGATGCAGCGGCTATCCACAGCGGTACCAATTTTGGTACCAACGCTTCGTATTGCCTGCCGGCAGGTGCGAAAGACACCGATGGAAACGGAACGAACGATTGTGGAGCAACGAACGCCTCAGGAGTGTACTCAGCCGTCGAGAAACCAGCCGCTGTCACAGCGTTGGACAATGCAGGTATCAAAGGTCTAAGCTTTCCAGCCGAAGAGTTGGTTGGAGCAAGCGGCACCAAGTATCGTGGTGTGATGATAACATATGGTAGAGCTGGGTGGGGTGTAGATGGCGTGTTGCAACCGTTCTTTGTATACTTTTATTTAAAAGGTAATATGCAGGATTGCGGTAGCGGTTATAGTGTTGGTCTCAAGGCCGGTAACGATAATACCGCTCAGCCTCTTTTTGCGATGACGCGTGCTCCACGATATTCAAGCGGCAATGGCGTTACGACTTGTGCTTACACTATCAAGCATCCATCTAGTCTTTAGGTTTATTACACGTTATGTTATAATTTAGGCATTCATGAATGCTCAACAAATCCGCCAAAGCTACTTAGATTTTTTTGCCGAACGGGGACATGCGACGATACCGCGCGCCAAATTGGTACTTGATGGCGATCCGACGACGCTTTTTACCGGCAGCGGTATGCAGCCGATGATTCCTTATTTGCTAGGCGAGACGCATCCAGATGGTGTGCGACTAGCCGATAGTCAAACCTGTTTGCGCGCTCAGGATATCGACGACATCGGCAACAATCGTCATACGACATTTTTTGAGATGCTCGGCAATTGGAGCTTGGGCGATTATTTCAAGGCCGAGCAAGTGCCATGGATGTTTGAGTTTCTGACAAATGTTGTCGGTCTCGACCCGAGCAAACTTTATGTGACGTGCTACATGGGGAATGAAGAATTTGGCATCCCTAAAGATACCGAAGCGGCTGACATTTGGGCTAAACTTTTTGCCGAAAAGGGCTTGAGCAATGAGATGGCAGATATTGGCAGTGAAGAAGCTGGTTATCGACGCGGTGTCCGTGAGGGTGAGCGCATTTTCTTTTATGACGGCAGTAAAAACTGGTGGAGTCGCAACGGCAGTGAAGCCAATACGCCAGTCGGCGATCCATGCGGTCCAGATAGCGAAATGTTCTACTTGTTCGACATTCCCCACAATCCAGCGTTCGGTGAGCATTGTCATCCAAATTGTGATTGCGGTCGTTTTATGGAGATTGGCAACAATGTCTTTATGGCGTACAAAAAAGTATCTGAAGGAGTGTTTGAGCCACTCGAAAAACCAAATATTGATCAAGGATCAGGGCTCGAGAGGATTGCAGCTGCTGTTTTGAATGACCCTGATGTCTTCAAGATCAGCCTGATGTGGCCGATCATCGAAAAACTGCAAGCACTCAGCGGCAAAAACTACGAAAGTCACACTGAGAGTATGCGCGTCATCGCCGACCACTTGCGGGCAGCGACATTCCTAGCGGTCGATGGCTGTACACCGAGTAATAAACAGCAAGGTTATGTCATGAGGCGACTACTACGTCGAGCAATTCGCTACAGTTTTGATCTTGGAATTGAGCAAAATTTTATGCAAGAAATTGTGCCAGTAATCGCCGACCTATATCACGATGATTTTCCAGAAGTCGCCGAGCAGCGCGAGGCGGTTATCGCGGTACTTATCAAAGAAGAAAAAGTCTTTCGACAGACGCTCAAGAAAGGCATAAAAAAGTTAGAACAGGCATTCCAGATCGACAGCTTGCAATCAAAATCTCGGGATGCAGATAGTTCGCTCGATTTGGCTGCTTCGGTGTCGGCGGGCGAGATATTGTTTACACTCTATGACACCTACGGTTTTCCGGTCGAGCTATCGGTCGAAGAGTGCTTCAAGCAAGGCATCGAGTTGCCAGATGACTGGCGTGAGCAGTTTGACGCATGTATGGCTGAGCAGCGGGCTCGTAGTCAGACAGCCGCCAAAGGTGTATTCAAGGGCGGTCTTGGCGGTCAAACATTGCAGCACCGCAAATATCACACCGCGACTCATCTGATGTATCAAGCTTTACGCGATGTGTTGGGTGATCATGTTGTTCAGCGCGGTAGCAATATCACTGAGGAGCGACTGCGTTTTGATTTTTCGCACGACGGGAAGGTTACTCGTGAGCAGCTCGACGAGGTTGAAGCGATTGTCAATCGCGAAATCGCCAAAGATTTACAAATTAGTTTTGCCGAATACCCTACCGATGAGGCAACCGGCCCACTAGGCGCGCTCGGCCAATTTGGCGACCGCTACGGCGACACCGTCAAGGTCTACAGTATGAAAGACCCAAACTCACCGGCCAATGAACGGCCATTTAGCTTCGAGATTTGTGGAGGCCCTCACGTTGATCATACTCACGAGCTAATAGATGATGGCAAGCTATTTAAAATCACCAAAGAAGAAGCTAGCTCAGCCGGCATTCGCCGAATTAAAGCGGTTCTGGCTTAAGTATTTTTCGATTTTAGCCAATCTGAGTGGATAATCTGTCCAAGCTCCCGTGCTTCATTTCGAGCTAATCTAACGCTAGGCTGGTCATGTCCGAACCGGCGAACCGAATGAACAGAATCAACACGCTTTTGCACACCAGAGAAATTATTTCGATCAACATAGTAGTTCCCGTCCTGCTCATTTGTTGAACCAATAAATAACTCATTTTTTGGCAAGTAAAACTTGAGGTTATTACGTCCTTGCGCGTTAGCTGCAACGGAAACTACCCTATGATTGTGCTCAGGTACACCAAAGTCAGAGACAATACGTCGGATAATGGACAATACTGACCGGCCTGAATAAATCATTTCTGACACTACTAGAACAGAGTCATCAGGGTTGAGTCTAAATCCAGCCTTTGAATCGGGAGTAGCACTTCCGCTAATAAAATAATGTTTAGGAGGCATATCAGTTTCAGATCTCAAAGCCTCTCTTAGAACTAGCGAAGGAATGCGTCCGCTAGTATCATCAGCGATAATTACGGTAGGAGGCTCAGGTAGATCCAATACATAAAAGCAAACTGAGGCCAGTGCTTGCCTAGCGCCGCCGTTGGCGAAGGGTGGAAATTGCCACCTATCGTTTTCTAATGCCATCCTTATATTATAGCACAAACATAACAAAAATGCAACATTTTGTCATAACCATGTTAGGCGGTATAATATGCTAAGTATGGTATTTTCAAAACTGCGCGAGCGCTTAGCTAAAGAAACAACGGACGAGTATATCGTTGGTCTCGATATTGGTACGGAGTTTGTCAAAGCTCTAATTGCTAAAGTCAAAGGGGACGAGCTAGAAATCATAGGTGTTGGCCGAACTCGACAAGCAGTGAGCGACATGCACTCTGGAGCGATCTCCGATATCAGTGGTGTGGTACGGAACTGTGAAGATGCACTCGCACAGGCCGAAGAAGAGGCTGGTCTGCAAGCCAAAAGAGTGGTGATTGGTATCGCTGGCGAGTTGGTCAAAGGTGTTACCAATACAATTCGGTATCGTCGACCGCAACCCGATCGCCCACTCGATGTGCCAGAAATGGAGCTGATAATCGAAAAAGTTCAAGAACGTGCACAAGTAAAAGCTCAAAAGCAGATTGCACTAGAGACAGGCAATGAAGATGTCGAAGTAAAATTGGTCAACTCGGCACTTGTCAGTATTCATATCGATGGCTACAAAGTGAGTAACCCGATCGGCTTTCAGGGCAAAGACGTAGCTGTGCAGATTTATACGGCATTTGCGCCGATGGTCCATATTGGAGCACTTGAAAAGGTGGCCGATGAGCTCAACCTCGATCTATTGGCAGTTGTGGCTGAGCCATTTGCAGTTAGCCGCAGCGTGTTAGGCGACGATGCTAGTAGCACCTTCACGGCGATTATCGCTGATCTTGGTGGTGGTACAACCGACATTGCAGTTATAAATGATGGCGGCGTTGAGGGAACTAAGATGTTTGGGATTGGTGGTCGGAGTTTTACAAATACGATTGCTAGCGATCTTGACCTAAGTTATGATGCTGCCGAGAAGTTAAAAGTCAATATCGATCATGACAAAATTAAGCCCAGTGTACGCACTCAAGCCGAAAAAGCGATTGATCGAACGCTTGATGTCTGGCTAGATGGGGTTGAGTTAGCATTAAGCGAGTTCGACTCAGTCGATCATTTGCCGACCAGGTTTTTGCTTTGCGGAGGAGGCGCTAGTTTAGAGAGGTTAGTTACCGCACTGGGCGAACGTGAGTGGTACAAAGATTTACCGTTTACCAAAAGGCCAGTTATTCAGCATATTCAGCCTTCAGAAGTTGTTGGTATTACCGATCCAACTGGCAAAATAACCGATCACACCTACGTCACAGCCATGGGTCTACTGAGAGTTGGCTATGATACAATGGGATCAAGTGAAGACTCAGCTAGCTCAGTCAAAGAAAAATTAAATAAATTTTTGAGAATATAATATGCAAAAAGACGTAGTATACATCGATGTTGACGACGATATCACGGCAATAATCGGTAAGTTAAAGAATTCAAAGCATGAGGTAATAGCACTGGTGCCGCCCAAACGGGTTGGTGTATTGCAAAGTGCGGTCAATTTGCGATTGCTGGCTCGAGCAGCCTCGCAAAACAAAAAACATTTAGTGATTGTCACTAGTAATCACGCCTTGTCTAGTCTGGCTGCCTCGGCTAGTATTCCAGTTGCAAAGAATCTTCAGTCGAAGCCAGAGCTTGCAGAAGTGGCAGTTTTGAGTGTTGATGACGGCGAAGATGTTATTGAAGGCGATGAACTGCCGATCGAGAATTCTAAGCCAGCCGACAAAGTAGACGATGATGCCAAAGCGACTCTAGCTGCTTTGGCTGTCAAAGATGTCAAAAAAGCTGTTCCGCCTGCCGATGGTGTTGAGCCGGTTGCTAAGGTAAAAAGTGGTCCAAAAGTACCAAACTTTGACACATTCCGCAAAAAATTATTGCTTTTTGGTGCACTCGGTTTGCTTTTGATTAGTTTTTTGGTTTGGGCAATTTGGTTTGCACCACATGCTCGCGTCCTTTTGACAACTCGCACGACCGATGCCGCCATAAATCAACCGTTGACTTTAGGCACGGAGCAGACGACTGACTTTGCAAAAACTACACTCAAAGCCGAGTCACGTCAGGTTAAAAAGGATGTCTCAATTGACTATGCTGCTAGCGGTAAAAAAGATGTTGGTGAAAAAGCCACCGGATCGGTCAAACTATCTAAGTTGACAGAAGAAAATTATACAGTACCAGCAGGAACAGTCGTTTCTGATCAAGATTCTGGTTTGAAATACACCACTGACGCAGCGGTTACTATACCAGCCAGTGTGCCTTGTTTTCCATCTTATTGTGCACAGAGCGTTACTGTTGCGGTGACGGCTGCCGAGTCGGGCAGCAAATACAATGCTGCCAGCGGCGCAGCTAGCGCCAATGGATTAAACGCAAGTTTTGTGGGCAGCACCAGTGGCGGTACCGACAAAACTATAACCGTTGTTACACAAAGTGATATCGATAATGCTAAGCAAAAAATTGCCGATCAAGTCAAACCCGACCAAGCAAAAACTGAACTAAGCGCTCAATTTGGCGGCGACTACACAGTACTTGGCGACACGTTATCAAGCGATATTGGCGGCGTCAATTCGTCAGTCGCCGTTGACAGTGAAGCGCCAAATGGCAAAGCCACGCTTAGCGGCGGAGTTGTTTTTACAATGTTAGCGGTCAAACACGATCAGCTATCGAGCTATCTCGACGCAGCTGTAAGCAGTC
>CAZNEX010000002.1:0-25559 GCA_964572775.1 uncultured Candidatus Saccharibacteria bacterium | reverse complement strand
AAAAAAGAGCAAAAAATCTACGATAATGGTCTAAAATCGGTCAAGTTTGCTAATGCTCAAAAAAATGATAACAACTATCGTGTACAACTATCGACTAATGGTAAAGTTGGTCCAATTATCGATGAGGCAAAGGTAAAATCAATTGCTAAAGGCAAGAGTTACGGCGAGGTTCAAAGCCAGCTAGACGGTATAACAGGCGTTGATAACGTCGATGTAAAATTTTCGCCGTTTTGGGTGCGATCGGTGCCAAATGATGACAAAAAAATCACTGTTGAGTTTGTGACGAATGGTTCATAAGCAAAATTTACTCGGACTAGATGTTGGTGAAAAACGTATCGGCTTAGCCAAAGCCGAAAGCAGTGTTAAAATTGCTTTTCCACTAACAACAATCAATGTTGATGGTACTGAAAAAGCAAAAATTGATCAACTAATAAAAACCGAAAAGATCGACTGCATAGTAGTTGGCTATCCTCGCAATCAGTCAGGCGAACCAACTCAGCAAACGCAATTCGTGATCGATTTTGTCGATAAACTAAATCTCGAACTACCAGTTGAATACTGCGACGAATCATTAACTAGCGTCAAAGCAAAAGAAATTTTAAGTCAGCACAATCGACCATTTCAAAAAGGCGATGTCGATTCGTTAGCAGCCAGCCTAATACTACAAGATTACATAGAGAGGATTCGTTAATGGATGGATTTTTGAGACAGCCTAAGCCCAAGCAAGCAGATCGACAGTTGATGACCAATGATCAGCCAGTCGTAATGCAAAATACTGTCGCAAGTGAGGTTGATGTTACCGATAAATCACCCAAAATCAATAATTATGTCGCTCGCGATGACTCAAGTAAAAGACCGAAGTCTTTCAAAAAAAAGCTATGGGTGATTTTTTTGGCAGTCATATTGATTGTCATGGCCGCAAGTGCCGCCACTTTTTACTGGTATAAGGAGGCCTTAAAGCCTGTCAGTAGCAGCAATGACTATCATACTGTCACCATCAACAAAGATACAACCTATGACTTTTTAGTGCAACGGCTCAAAGAGCGCGGGCTAATCAAAAGTGAATTGGCCACCAAAATATACGGATTTACTTCGGGTGAACGCAATCATTTAAAAGAAGGCAGCTGCAAATTAAAGCCATCTGAATCGACCGAAGCTATCATCAAAAAAGTTACGGCTGGTTGCCATGACTTCAAATCAGTCACGTTTTATCCTGGAGCAACAATCGAAAAACCACTGTATAAACCACCTAGCGCTACGCTCGATCAAACAATGTATGTCAAAAATATTTTGAAAGAAGCAGGCTACAGTAGCGATCAAATAAAAGCGGCTCTAGACAAACAATACGACAGTCCGCTATTTGCTGATAAGCCAGCCAACACGTCGTTAGAGGGCTATATTTATGGCGAAACCTATCACATTGCAACCGATGCGTCGGCTGAAGAAGTTCTAAAGACCACCTTCGATCAGATGTACTCCGTGCTGAAAGACAATAAGCTAATCGATAAATACCAGAAACAAAAGCTCAATCTCTACCAAGCGATTACTTTAGCATCGATAATTCAGCGCGAGCTCAATTGCGAGGGCAAGCCAACAGTTGAGCGCACAAATCGATGTTATCAGTATCAGCGAACGATTGCGCAGATTTTTCTAAAGCGTCTTAAGGAGAACATCTCTTTAGGCTCCGACGTCACGTTTATCTATGCTGCCGATATGAAAGGTGTCACACCGACAGTTGATATCGACTCGCCCTACAATACACGCGTTCATACTGGCTTGCCTCCAGGGCCAATTGCTTCGCCAGGTTTTCATGCGCTCATGGCGCTAGGGAATCCTTCGGAGACTGACTATCTTTTCTTTATTGCTGGCGATGATGGTTTGATCTATTTCGCTAAAACTCAAGCCGAGCACGAGGACAACATCCAAAAGCACTGTCAGCAACTCTGTAATGAGCTTTGATAAGCCCCTAATACCTCTATTTGGGTTGACAAAAGGGTTGCGGTTAGTCTATACTTATGAAAGCGCGTTACGATTTCATCACAACAGATGGTACATGTATCATTACTGCGAGTGGGGTATGAATAGATAACGAGCCTACCTTGAAATGTCGTTACGGATACCGATTAAAACGGATGATAAGTAATATTAATTAACTCACACGGTCGACACGCGTATCCCTTCCAAACCAAAGGAGAAAGACAGAGTACGGTAGACGCGCATGTAGTAATACATACGCAGGAGAACTACTATTCGTATTCGAGCAAAATCGCTAATTAATCTTAATAAGCGGCACGAATCACAGAGCACTAAGCGTGCTTTTTGGCGATCATCGCCTTCTTCTTCAGTAAACTTTGGTACGATATCTGCCTATGGCGGTGTTTTTTTGGCGATTGTTTCTATGGTGGCGGTTGGTTATCAACCACCAGAGCAGACAACTGTCACTGCTCGATCATCGGAAAAAACAGCCAATTCCGCACAACCCGAACAAACTGTTTCAATTGATGATCTTGTTTCGACATCGGTCGCAGCCAATATTGCTGAAACCGTTAATTTACCAGTCGCTGCCAATGTTGCCAATATGTCTCAGTCAATGGCAGCCGAAAGTGTGCTTTCGCAAAACGATATGAACATCGTCTCCAAGCCGCAAATTGTCCAGTTGACCGAAAATAGTCGAGCGATTAAGACGTACAAGTCTAGTACAGGTGATACCGTTTCAAGTGTTGCTAGCAAGTATGGCCTATCAGCCGATACAATCAAATGGGCCAATAACCTAACTTCTGATGCACTAGAACCAGGTCGCGACCTCAAGATCTTACCTGTTAATGGTATTCTTTATAAAGCAAAAGCTGGTGACACTGTTGAGTCGCTAGCCAGTAAATATAAGGCAAGCGTCGAGCAAATCCGAACCATAAACGACCTAGAAGTAACTGCGATTGCTGAAGGCAGCGAACTGATTATTCCTAGCGGTAGTTTGCCTGATAATGAACGACCTGGCTATGTTGCGCCACAGGCCCGCAGCTACACTTCGAGTTCAAGCTATGGCGTCAATACGTCTATGGCAACAGCTTCAGCAGGCAATAAGTATGCTTTCGGTAACTGTACTTGGTGGGCATACGAACGACGCATGCAGCTAGGCCGGCCAATCGGCAGCTTCTGGGGCAATGCGAGTACTTGGGCCATTAATGCCTCGGCTGCTGGCTTTAGAGTAGATGGTAACCCTGAAGTAGGCGCAATTATGCAAAATGGCGGCGGCTACGGACATGTGGCGATAGTTGAAGCTGTCAACCCTGGTGTTTCAGTTACGATCAGCGAAATGAATGGTTATGGACGGTTTGGCAGCGGCTTTAATAGAGTTGGTCAGGGTGATATGCCGTGGGCGACTGCCACAAGTAGTACATACCGCTACATCCACTAATAAATACTTGTATAATTTTTTAAAAAGTGATATAATATAAAGATATGTTTATTGATACCGCCAAAGTGTTTGTTCAAGCTGGTAAAGGCGGCGATGGTGTTGTTAGTTTTCGCCACGAGATCTATGTCGATAAGGGCGGACCCGATGGCGGCGATGGTGGCGCAGGCGGTGACGTTATCTTTGAAGCTACCGAAAATCTCAATACTCTCCTAGACTTTCGTTATAAACCAGAGCTAAAAGCGCAGCCTGGAGCAAATGGCTCAAAACGCAATATGCGCGGTCGATCAGGCAAGGATCTGATTGTGAAAGTACCGATTGGTACATTGGTCAAAAAAAGTGGCCAAGTTATTGCTGATTTTACCAAAAACGGTCAACGCCAAATTATTGCCAAAGGTGGAGACGGCGGTTTTGGCAACGCTCACTTCAAGAGTTCGACGCGTCAGACTCCAAAGATCGCTGAGCTAGGTGAATTTGGAGATACTTTTGAAGCCGAGCTAGAGCTGAAGTTGTTAGCAGATGTTGGTCTAGTCGGCTTTCCAAATGCGGGGAAGTCAACATTTTTGAGTGTTGTAACCAATGCCAAGCCTGAGATTGCCGATTATCAATTTACAACCCTAACTCCTAATCTTGGAGTGGCTGATGTTGATGATGGCAGCATATTGATTGCTGATATTCCTGGTTTGATCGAGGGAGCGAGTGAAGGTAAGGGCTTAGGCGATGCCTTCTTGCGCCATATCGAAAGAACTGGTGTCTTGCTGCATCTGATCGATGCGTATCAGGATGATGTTGCCGAGCACTATCAAACGATTCGCAACGAGCTGGCAGCCTATAACCAGTCGCTAACGAGCAGGCCAGAAGTAGTTGCGCTGACAAAGGTAGATGGTCTCGATAAAGAACTGATCGATATGCAAATTGATGCGCTGAGAACTGTTGTGCCCAGTGGTACTGCAATTTTTGCGATATCATCACAAGCTCACACTGGCTTATTGGAGCTTCTTCGAGAGTTACGTCGTAAGGTGGCATACGAGCGTCAGATGGCCGCTGAAGAGACAGACGATGCAACAACAAATGACGACGATCAATCAATACCTGTTTTGACACTCGATAATCAGCAGCATGACGATGATTGGTCTGTCAGCAAAGATCAAGACGATTATCGGGTTGTTGGCGCAAAAATTGAAAAATTCGCTCGACGTACCAACTTTGAACAATTTCAAGCAGTTAATCGTCTACGCGACATTATGAAAAAAACAGGCATTACTCATGAGTTGATCCGTCAAGGCGCTCAGGGCGATTCGATTATTAAAATCGGTGATAGCGAACTTACTTTAGTAGAGCAATAACGGATTGTTTTTGCTATGCTAGGTCTATGGCTAAAACTTTTTTCTTTTACGATTTAGAAACTAGCGGTTTAAATGCGCGCGATGATCGGATCATGCAATTTGCTGGTCAAAGGACGGATCAGGATTTTTCGCCAATCGGTGAGCCAATCAATATAATGATCAAGTTGAGCGACGATACCTTGCCAAGTCCTGGCGCCCTAATGGTGACTGGAATCACGCCACAAAAGACTGTTGATGAGGGCTATAGCGAATTAGAATTTTGCAAAATATTTTATGAACAAATTGCCACTAGCGATACCACTATCGTTGGTTTTAACAATGTTCGTTTCGACGATGAATTTATACGCGCCATCTTGTGGCGTAGTTATTTTGATCCCTATCAATGGAGCTACAGCGAAGGACGCAGCCGTTGGGATATGCTCGATGTAATTCGGATGACGCGCGCCCTTAGGCCAGACGGCATCAAGTGGCCAGTTGTTGATGGCAAAGCCGCTAACCGTCTCGAATTGTTAACCAAGGAAAACAATATCAGTCACGACAATGCCCACGATGCGCTGAGTGATGTTAAGGCACTAATAGCTATTACGAAACTAATCGCCGAGCAGCAACCGCGCTTGTTTAATTATTTATTATCAATCCGCAACAAAAACGAAATCAAAAAACTTGTTAGTTTTGAAAATCCTCAGAGTTTCGTTTATACAAGCGGACGTTATAGTCAGCAGTATCAGAAAACCACGATTGCTTATCCGCTAGCTCCAGCCGAACATGGCAATGTTTTGGTTTATGATCTCCACCATGACCCAGAGCCGTGGTTAAGGCTTTCGGCTGAAGAGATAAAGAAAATAGTCGAAACACCATATGCCGAAAGAGGTGACGATTATGTGGGGTTACCGGTCAAGAAACTTCAATATAATCGTTGTCCGGCAGTAGCACCGATTGGAGTTCTTGACACAGATGATGGATGGAAGCGACTCGATCTATCAAAAGAAATAATCAATCAGCGGATTGCAAAACTAAAAACTAGCAGCGATTTTATCAAACGAGTTAGCGACCTACTAAATGCAAAGGCTAAATACTCAAATAATATCGAGCCTGAAGCCAGTCTGTATGATGATTTTGTAACGCCGAAAGACAATTTGCGCATGGAAGCGATTCGTAACGCCACAGCCAATGAGTTGAAAAAAATTACTGTCAATTTTGCAGACAAACGTCTCGCTAGTATGTTGCCGCGATACAAGGCTTACAATGCGCCATCGGCCATGACTGATGTAGAGAGAGAACAGTACGACAAGTTTCGACGCCAGAGGATTGCTCGTCAGGAGCCAGCGTTTATTAAAGACATGAGTTATTTTCTGAAGAAAAATGACCTGAGTGATCACCAGCAATTTGTACTAGAAGAATTACAGCTCTGGTATCAATCGATTGTTCCGTCTGTCGATGATATATCGGACTAGGTTTTTAGCGAGTTTCGCGCATATCGTCTTTTTGGTAAGTGACGATGATTGGCTAAATTATTCCAACGCTTGCGACTACGTAGGAATTGAATAATACGGCGTAACACTACGAATGTCACAATTGCAGTCACAGATAAGTAAAGATATATCATTAAAGTTGGGCTAATCGACTTTTCAAAACCTGGTATATTGCCGAATAAAACCAATGATACTAGCATTGATGGAATGTTCAACGCTAAGATTACCAGGCCGACGGCAGCAGTGATAATCATTTTTGACTTAATTAGGCTTTTCATGTTGTAAGTAGGATAGTCTTTTTGCGATGATATTGCAACGATAAGCGTTATCTAATTTTTTGCGATTATTTATGATATAATAGCCTAGATATGGCAGAGGTAATTCGCGTTCAAGGCGCTAGAGAGCACAATCTTAAAGACGTGTCGGTAGAGATACCGCGTGATAAGTTAGTGGTAGTAACTGGTCTGTCTGGGTCTGGCAAGTCCAGTTTGGCCTTTGATACCATCTATGCCGAAGGTCAGCGTCGTTATGTTGAGAGCCTTAGTAGCTACGCACGGCAATTTTTGGGAATTATGGACAAGCCAGATGTTGATAGTATCGATGGTTTGAGTCCAGCAATTTCAATTGATCAAAAATCGTCCAGTCGCAACCCGCGATCGACAGTAGCGACTGTCACTGAAATTTACGACTACCTTCGTCTACTTTATGCCCGCATTGGTGTGCCGCATTGCCCCGAATGCGGCAAGCCGGTTCATCGACGAACATCGCAAGTAATCGTCGATGAAATTATGAAACACAATGAAGTCAAAGCTATGATTCTAGCGCCAGTTGTTATCGACAAAAAAGGTGAATTTGCCCATATTGCCGAGCAGTACTTGCGTCAAGGCTATGCCCGTGCGCGAGTCGATGGTATCGTTTATGCGCTTGATGAATTTCCAGAACTTCAAAAAAGCTATCGGCACACCATTGAGATTGTCGTTGATCGTATCGTCGTGCGCGATAGCGAACGCGGGCGAATTTCTCAGTCTGTCGAACAAGCGCTAGGGCTAGCTGATGGAGTAGTTCAGTTTCTTGATGTTGATGCCGAGCAAACTACAACGTACAGCCAGCGTTTTGCTTGTGTTGATCACCCTGATATTGAGATACCCGAATTAGAGCCAAGAATCTTTAGTTTTAACTCGCCGCAAGGTGCGTGTCCAGTCTGTACCGGTCTTGGTCATCGCTTAGAAGTTGATCCTAGCTTAGTATTTAACCCCAATCTGACTATCAGTGAAGGTGCTATTCGGCCGTACAACCGTGTCAACTCCGATACCTGGTACATCAAAAGATTGCAAGCGGTAGCAGATGCGCATGGCTTTAGTTTGCAGGTTAATGTAAAAGATTTACCGCAAGATGTTATGCAGCTAATTCTTTATGGAACAGGCAGCCAAAAGTATCGCGTCGAACTTGGCAACGGTAGATTCTATGATTCGACTTATGAAGGTGTGATACCGAATCTCGAGAGACGCTACAAAGACACCGAGAGTGAGTTTATGCGTAAAGATATCGAGCGCTTCATGCGCGAGCGTCAGTGCAATGAGTGCTTGGGGGCTCGTTTAAAACCAGCTGTTTTAGCAGTAACCGTTCATGGCCACAGTATCATGGATATCATCAGTATGAGTGTCGAAAAATCATTGAAATTATTTACCAGCGATCTTAACTTGCAAGACAACGAACTACTAATCGGCAAACAGATACTAAAAGAAATTACCGAACGACTTGGTTTTATGAATAACGTCGGCCTTAACTATTTGGAGCTTGGGCGAGCCGCCAATACACTGTCGGGTGGTGAGGCTCAGCGTATTCGATTGGCTACACAAATCGGCTCTGGCTTGCAAGGAGTGTTGTATGTTCTCGACGAGCCTTCGATCGGTCTTCATCAACGCGATAATGATCGATTAATTGCAACATTGCATCATCTACGCGATCTTGGAAACACAGTCCTTGTAGTTGAGCACGACGAAGATACGATTCGTGCGGCTGATTACCTTGTCGACGTCGGTCCTGGCGCGGGTGTCCATGGTGGTCAAGTCGTAGCTGCTGGTACGCCGTCGCAAGTTTCACAAAACAAAGATAGCATCACTGGGCGCTACTTGTCGGGTCTCGAGAAAATTGAAGTGCCCAAAAAACGACGCAAAATTTTGAAAGATAAGCAACTAGTCATCAAGAATGCCACTGAAAACAATCTCAAGAATATTGATGTCAGGTTTCCGCTTGGAGTTTTGACGGTTGTTAGCGGCGTGTCGGGTAGTGGTAAGTCAACACTCGTCAATGATATTTTGGCCAAAGAATTGTCAGCCAGGCTGCATCGTGCTCAAGAAGTTCCTGGTGCGCATGACACCATCGAGGGTATTGAGCAGCTAGACAAAGTGATTATTATCGATCAATCAGCGATTGGCCGTACGCCGCGATCAAATCCAGCGACTTATACTGGTGTCTTTACAGCGATTCGAGAGTTGTTTGCTGGTACGCCCGAAGCCAATATTCGTGGCTACAAAGCTGGTCGTTTTAGCTTCAATGTCAAGGGCGGTCGCTGCGAAAACTGTCAGGGTGACGGTACGATAAAGATCGAGATGCACTTTTTGCCAGACGTGTATGTTGTATGTGACGAATGTAAAGGTCGGCGATATAACCGTGAAGCTTTAGAGATTACTTATAAAGGCAAAAATATCAGCGAGATACTAGAAATGACTGTTGAACAAGCCGCCAAGTTCTTTGCCAACATTCCCGCAATTGCTCGTAAACTAGATACATTAGTCGATGTTGGTCTCGGCTATATTACGCTTGGTCAGCCAGCGACCACATTTAGCGGCGGCGAAGCACAGCGAATTAAGCTAGCTAGCGAGCTTAGCCGACGCAGCACTGGCAAAACGCTCTATATATTGGATGAGCCAACTACCGGATTACATTCGGCCGACGTAAAAAAATTGCTTGGGATCTTGCAGCAGCTTGTCCAAGGAGGCAACAGTATGGTCATAATCGAGCACAATCTTGACGTTATTAAATCGGCAGATCATATCATTGACATGGGTCCAGAAGGCGGCGATGGCGGCGGTACTATTGTTGCAGAAGGTACGCCAGAAGAGGTTGCAAAAGTCTCGCAATCGTTTACGGGCAAATACTTAAAATCACTTATTTCTTCTAAATAAGATATTTAGCTCACGCTTTGTGCCGCTCCATAGAGATTTACGATGAGCTGGATCTTTCAAGGCATGGTAAAGGATAGGCGAGATACTTAGGAAGATAATTATCAATGCAGCAACTTCGATGTTAACACCCATGTCATGCAAAACTTTGCCGGCATAGAAGCCAAGGTAAGTAAATAGGTAAGTCCAAATGAATGCTCCAATGATGTTGTATGGCAAAAATTGACGGTAGGTCATTTTACTAACGCCTGCAACGATTGGGACGAAAGTGCGAACGATAGGCACAAAACAAGCCAGTACAATTGCAAGCGGTCCGTATTTTTCATAAAACTTTTCGGTACGCACTAGATTTTCTTTTCGGAAAAATCGACTATTTGGCCGCTCAAATAACTTACGACCAACTTTTTTACCAAAAAAGTAACCTGTCTGTTGGCCAAATAAGGCACACAAAAACAGCAGAAATGCAAAAAGATGGATACTAATATTTCCAAATGAGCCAATGCCTTGTTGGACTAAAAAGCCAGCCGTAAACAGTAAGCTGTCGCCTGGAAAAAGGAAGCCAATCAACAAGCCAGATTCAGCATAAACAACGAACAAAACAGCGATAACGCCGAGACCAGTAATAAAATGTAGGAGTGCTTCCATTGATATTATTATAACAGATATGCTATAATAATTAACAATATTAAAGAAACTCCGAAAAAGTATTCTTCATTATGAAAGGAGAAGAGAGATGGGAGACAAAATTACCCTTGCTGTTGATGCACGCGAAATCCACGGCAAAAAAGTCGCAAATTTACGTAAAGAGGGACTTGTGCCCGGTGTGGTTTATGGCCCAGGGATTGACCCGCTAAGTGTTCAAGTTGTAGAAGGTGATCTAAAAAAAGTCATCAAGGTGGCTGGTAAACATACGCCAGTTCACTTGACTGGTAGCAAGCGACGGATTGCAATGATCAAAGAAGTTGATATTGATCCAGCTAAAAACACCATCCAGCATGTCTCTTTTCACGCCGTACGAGCAGATCAGCCAGTTGTAACAGAAGTGCCTATTCAATTAGTTGGTCAAGGTGAGTCGGTCGCTGAGAAAAACGGTCTTATCATTTTGCAAGCACTTGATCGCGTAGAAGTTAAGGCACTGCCAATGGACTTACCTGAGTCAATTGAAGTCGACATCACCAATCTTGCTGAAGCCGGTGAAAAAGTTCTGCTTGCTGATGCCAAGATACCAGAAGGCGTCGAACTAGTCGACCACGACGATGGACATGCCGACAACGAAGACGAAGAAAAACCAACTATTCGTGATTTGATGGTTGCCAGTGTTTGGGAGCCAGCTGCTCTAGAAGCCGCTAATGCCGCAACTGCTGGAACAGCTACTGATGAGTCAGAAGTTGAAAGTGAGAACGGTGGTGAAGCACCTGCAGAAGACGCTGAATCAGATCAAAAATCTGAATAGATATTCTGTCTAAGTTACAAAAAACACTGCATCGATAAAATGCAGTGTTTTTATTTTGTATCAATAAAGCCGTCCGATTGCCGATGCCATAAACTAGCATAAAGTTTACCGTCACTCAGTAGCTGTTGGTGAGAGCCGTCTTCAATTACTTGACCTCGATCTAGAACAATAATGCGATCAAGTTTTGCAATAGTTGATAGACGATGGGCGATGACGATGCAAGTCCGGTCTTTCATCAGGTTTTCTAAACTCAGCTGAATCATTGACTCGCTCTCCGAATCGAGTGCGCTAGTGGCTTCGTCTAGTACTAAAATTGGTGAGTCTTTCAGGATTGCTCGAGCAATGGCCACACGTTGACGTTGACCACCACTAAGTTTTACACCGCGTTCACCAACAACCGTATCTAGTCCATTCGGTAGTTTTTCGATAAACTCCCATGCGTGTGCTTGTTTGGCAGCTTCGATAATTTGTTTGTCAGATGCTTTAGGTTTTCCATAGGCAATATTTTCGCGCAAACTGCGATGAAACAAAAATGGATCTTGTGGAACATAAGCAATATTTTGACGAAGACTAGTTTGAGAAACCTGAGCGATGTTCTGGCCATCGATTGCTATCTCGCCTGCTTGGACATTGGCAAATCTCAGTAACAATTTGGTTAGAGTCGTTTTACCGCCGCCGCTTGGACCAGCTAGACCAACTCTTTGTCCCGATGGAATATCAATGCTAAGGCCTTTGAAAATATACTCATCAACCCTATCACCGTACGAGAACTCTAACTGTTTCAGTGCGATATGGCCTTTTGTGACAATTAGTTTTTGAGCATTGGAAGTATCTTCGATATCGTTAGGCGTATTGAGGACCTCAATCATAGGTGCTGCATCTAAAAAAACTTGTTCATATTTACGAACTATACTAGAGATCTCAAAAATTGTATCGGTAGTGCGGTTGATGTATGTAAAAGTAAAAATCATGGCAGCGATTGAGACCATATCATGCGAGACCATCCAGACGAATGCTAGTAGTATCGAAAGTTGAAATGCGTATAGAAAAAACTGCCGATAAAACGACTCTCTTTCGATTATGCGGATTTCTTTACCGGCAATTTCTGCAATCTTGTGACGTTCACGCATAATCGTTTTTGATTCGGATTTTTCGGTAGCAAAGATGCGCACAAGTTGTTGGTTGCCTAAGATGTCGGCGACAGAACCAGCTAAGCGTGATGCCAAGATTTTTCTTTGATCACGATAAACTGCTCGTTCGCGAAGATTGCGAATGTTAAGACCGATAATAATAATCACTAATCCAAGTGCAGGCAGTAGCAGGATTGGCGCCAAGATAGCAATGATTATGAGACTAAACAGGTAGCTGATGATTAGGTGATTTGTATGCAAGAAATAATTGTCCATTATTTCCAAGTATGACCTTGAGAAATTCAGTAGGTCGCCGCTCAGAGTACCAACTTTTCTATCAGCAAAAAACTGATAGCTTTTTTTCATTATACTATCAATTCCATCATGCATTAAACTCGTCTGAGCTCTTTCCTGGTGGTCAAAAAGTAGTGTAAAGCCCCGGTTATTTGTAATCGTTGATATTATCATGACAATCGTCGCAAGACCAATTAACGCCAATGGCTTATTGATATTGTGCGGCTCTAAAATCAATGATTGAATGATGAAGCTAACGATCAGTGGCAACGCAATGAATCGTAAAAACTGGCCGATCGGTATTAAGATAGAAAATAATACGACATGCTTTTTATCGGCTCGCATTTGGGCGCGGAATATCTCTAAAGTTGGCTTGATTGTTGAACTATCGGCGCGCGTAAAAACTTTCATTCTTCTATAAAACCTCCGCTTTGATGATGCCACAATTTTGCATAAGTACCATTTTTTGTCAGTAATGAACTGTGATTACCATCCTCGATTACTTTGCCCTGATCTAAGACAATAATGCGATCAAGTTTTGCGATCGTCGATAGGCGATGGGCGATGACGATACTAGTGCGCTCATGCATCAAAGTCTCGAGTGACTGCTGAATTAGTTTCTCGCTCTCCGAATCGAGCGCACTAGTTGCTTCATCGAGCACTAGTATGGGAGCGTCTTTTAAAATCGCACGAGCAATAGCCACACGTTGACGTTGACCACCGCTAAGTTTGACGCCGCGTTCACCGACCATGGTGTCAAGCTTGTCGGGTAGTTCCTCGATAAAATCCCATGCATTGGCCTGCTTGGCAGCTCTAATGATTTCGTCTTCCTGAGCATCTTGCTTACCATAGGCTATGTTCTCACGGAGACTGCGATGGAATAATGATGGCTCCTGAGGCACATACGAAATAGCATGATGTAGGCTAGTTTGAGTCACTTCGGCAATGTTTTGTCGATCGATCAAGATTGCACCAGAATCCACATTTCGAAATCTTTCAAGCAGGGAAACGATAGTTGTTTTGCCAGCCCCTGAATGTCCGACTAAGCCAACTTTTTCACCTGGACTGATGCTGATGTTTAAGTCATCAAAAAGTTTTTTGGATGAGTGCGAGAAGTCGACATGTTCAAAATCAATTCGACCTTCTGTTACGACAAGTTCTTTGCTTGTACGATCAACCACTTTGGCTGGTTCAAGCATGTATTGTACAAACAAGCTGCCTTCTGCCAGAGCTTCTTCAAGTCGACGGTAAATACCGCTAAACGCCCACAAAAAGCGTGTGATATTTGCGTAGTAATTAAATGCAATAAATAAACTAGCTTTGGTATGATTATCAATACCCATCGACAAGATTATCAGTAGACCCAGAACATTCGTCATAACGTAAAATGGAGAAATAACCATGTCGATTCGATTATTTTGGTAAGACCAACTTTTTAGCGCAGCTGCCGTATAAACGCGACTGTGGCGATTGTGTGTTGCCAGCTCGCGATCTTCAAGTCCATGCGCTTTGACTGTACCGATATTTGTAACAATATCTGAAATATGGCCAGCCAGTTTTGCGTGCTTATCTTCGCGATCTTTTACCAGTACTAGTCGTTTCGATATCAATGGCTTGATAATCAATATGCCTGTAAGTACCATGCCAAAAAGGGTTAATGCCAAGATTGGTGAGATCGTAGCTAAAACAACTAGCGCAAAAATTGTTGGCAAAAAGTTTGTAAAAATTTCCATGGCGATTGTATCGAAAAAGTTTTCAAACCGACGCGTAAAACCAACGGCATTCTTGGTGATCGTTCCCGCGAAACGATTGTTAAAAAACGATAGATCTTTTTCAAAAAGTGTAACTGCAGCCAACTGATAAAAATCATGTAGCGCTTTGGCCTCGTATCTTTGTATAAACCAGAAGCAAGCTCGGAAAAGCATTTCTCCAACCATCCAAGCCAGTCCAAATATAACGGCATAATGCCAGGCATTAGAAATATTCAAAACATTTTGATCTGAAGCCTTTGAAACGATATCAGCAACAACCAGCGCTGGTGTATAAAATACCAATATCGACCCCAAACTCGCTAGAATCGCTACTGGCAGTGTGTAGCGATAATTTTTGAGCATGTGTCGCAAATAAATTTTCAAAGTGGCCTTGATGGCACTTGTTGGAGCATTGTGAGATGACATTTTTTTCCTTAAATATTTATTAAATCAACGTCAAGCAAATAGTGGATCCCAATTAGGGGTTCATATTATCTAAAATTATAACATAGATAACCGACTTCACACTAGATTAACGATAAACTGAAACAAAATGATAGCTGCACTTGAAAGTTTTGTTAAGGCTTATGATGCTCAAGATCAGGCCGCCTTGAGTATTGCCATAGAAGATCTACAAAATGCAACCTCTGACCTTCAGGATGTGACCGAAAAAGAAAATATCGAAGAGCGCAATTTCCAGAAGAAAATTGACGCTACCTTTGAGCACTTCAACAAAGCAGCCAAAGAGATCTAGTTTTTGTTAGCCTCCACTAATCACTAAGTGTTACAATATAGCTATGCAGAAAATACTCTTGTATTACAAGTTTAGCCCACTTAGCGACCCTGAAGCTGTGAAGCTCTGGCAAAAGTCTTTGTGTGATAGTCTAAATCTAAAAGGTCGCATATTGATCAGCCGTCAAGGCATTAATGGAACCGTCGGTGGTGATATCGATGACCTCAAGGCATACATAAAATCAACCAAACAATTTGGGCAATTCAAAGATATTGTCTGGAAATGGAGTGATGGTTCACGCGAAGATTTTCCAAGAATGAGTGTCAAAAATAGACGCGAGCTGGTTGGTTTTAAAAACAGTGATGATGAATTTGATGTTGATGAAAAAGGTGTGATTGGCGGCGGCCAGCATCTAAAACCCGAGCAAGTTCATGAGTTGGTCGAGAAGTATGGCGATGACGTGGTCTTTTTTGACGGTCGTAATCAGCACGAAGCAAAAATCGGTAAATTTAAAAACGCAATTGTACCAAACACCAACACCAGCCGTGACTTCTTAGCTGAGCTCGATAGCAACAAATACGACGAGATCAAGAACAAAAAAATCGTCACATATTGCACAGGTGGTATCCGCTGCGAAGTCATATCAGCAATGATGAAAAAGCGCGGCTTTAACGATGTGTATCAAATCGATGGCGGCATTGTAAAATACGGCGAAAAATACGGCGATGACGGACTATGGGAAGGCAGTTTGCGCGTTTTCGATAATCGTATGACGATTGATTTTAGCGACCACACAAAAACAATTGGCCAATGTACTCACTGCCAGGGCAAAACAAGTAACTTTGAAAATTGTGCGCTTGCCGAGTGCAATGACTTAGTGCTTATTTGTGAAGATTGTAAACAAGATCCACAGCGTCTTTTTCATACTGAAGATTGCAGCCAGCGTCATCTTGCAAAAGCGACTGCATCGATATGAGTGACAATATAAAAGATCGCTTAACAAAAATCGAAAAACGTAATAAACGCGTTGAAGCAGACAAAGCATGGGAGTCTAGTTGGACTCGGAAGCTGGCAATAGCTTTTTTGACGTACATCGTGGTCTATATTTATCTGAAGTTTGTCGTTGGGGTTGATCCTTGGATAAATGCCATTGTGCCCACGATTGGATTTCTATTATCGACACTAACGCTTGGTTGGATAAAGTCATATTGGCTCCAGAAGTATGACAAATAAGATATTAAAATTAACACGGTTCGGTAATCCGATTTTGTGAGATCAAGCTCGACAATTATCATTAAGCGAGATATCTAGTGATAAGGTCCAGCAACTAATTAGCGATATTCGCTACACCAATCAACAAAAGAAATATGGAATGGGAATTGTTGCGCCACAAGTCGGTGAATCATTGGCATTGAGTGTGATCGGTATAAAACCAACACCAACTAGACCAAAGCTTGAGACATTTGAACAAGTTATTATCAATCCAAAATATGTTGGAATTGGTCGGCGAACAGGAATGTGGGAAGGATGTCAAAGTTGTGGCAGTAAGAAAGATATATTGTACGCTAAAGCACTAAGGTACCGAAAAATAAAAGCAAGTTGGCATGATGAGCTTGGTAAATATCATGAAAAAATAATTGATGGATTTATTGCGCAAGTATTTCAACACGAAACCGACCATCTAAACGGTGTCTTATTCATCGATCATGTGCGGGATACAAAATCTTATATGATGGCAGATGAATTTAGAAAACGTGTAACCAAGATCTAAATCCCGTGTATGTTATTATGTGTGCATGGCTCACATTCACACCGAACCTGATCAACACGACATGACGGTAAGTGCGTATATTATGCGTAAGTTTGACAATCAATGGAAGGGCTTAGTTCATTTTCATCGCAAAACAAAAGTTTACATGCAGGTAGGTGGGCACATCGAACTTAATGAGACGCCTTGGCAGGCAATGGCGCATGAGCTTCAAGAAGAGAGCGGCTATTTTTTAAGCCAGTTAAAAATCTTGCAGTATAATGATCGTCAACAAGTGCCAGCAAAACATATCGTCCACCCAATACCGATGGCTATGAATACTCATTTTGTTGGTAGCGATCATTTTCATTCTGATATTTGTTACGGTTTTGTTGCTAATGACGATCCAGCCGTGCCTGTTTCTGACGGTGAATCAAATGACTTGCGGTGGCTGAGTAAAGAAGATTTGATATCTATGTCAAGTAGTGGCGAAGTAGTCGAAGACACCGCTAGCTTATATCTAGATATTTTCGGCAGCCTAGAGAGCTATAAGCTTGTGCCTGCTGATTCTTTCAAAGTCACAAAACCCACCAGCGCATCGATTACATACAAAACTGGCAAAATAAAACGCTCATGATTGTGATTTTATTGTAAAAAGTTTACAATAGAATCATGACTAGCTTGAAACGTCGACAAAGTAAGTATACATTGGCTGTTCGTTCAGCGCTTATGATGTACGGTCATGCAACCAATGCCGAGATACTGGATGAAATCCGTAAGTCATTTCCTCTAGTGAGCGATACAACAATCCATCGCATTACTCAACGCATGCTAGAAGATAACGAGATCACACTAGCGCCGTTTTCGATTGATAGCTCAATGGTTTTTGATACAAATGTTATGCCACATGATCATTTTGAATGCGAAAGTTGTGGCATGATACGTGATATTTTATTGTCTCATCAATGCCGACAAATTATCCGTACATCGGTTGGATCGGGTGTTCGGCTGGGCAGTTCGATTAAGATTCAAGGAAATTGTGAAAATTGTAATAAAAGGAGGCAATAAATGTCGCTAACAAATGTAACAACAAGACAAGAATTCGAAAAACATGTACTCAAAAATGACAAATTAGTTTTGGTTGATTTTTGGGCTGATTGGTGTCCGCCATGCAAAATGATGGCGCCGATTCTTCACGATATTTCAGAATCAATGAAAGATGAAGTTGATATTGTAAAAGTCGACGTTGAAGCAAGCCAAGAAAATAGCCTGCTTGCAGCCGAACATCAAGTGCAAAGTATTCCCAATATGACAATCTACAAAAATGGTCAAATTGTTGAAACGCTTATTGGCGCAAGACCAGCTCAAATTCTTAAAGATGATCTAAAAAATCTTCTTTAATTTTGATCATATTAACTATTCATGTACTATAAATTACATGAAGAACATTATTGAAGTCGAAGGACTAACAAAGCAGTACGGTAAGGTCAAGACGGTCAAAGGCGTTTCTTTCACTGTAAAAGAAGGCGAAGTTTTTGGCATACTAGGTCCAAACGGAGCAGGTAAAACCACTACACTAGAAATGATTGAGGCACTGCGCCCAATCGATGGCGGCACTGTTATGCTTGATGGCATCAATGTTGCCGATAATCCATCGCGTGTCAAAGAAATAATTGGTATACAACTACAATCAACAGCCTTTTTTGATAAGCTTACTCTACGTGAACAGTTGAGTATGTTCGCTAGTCTCTACGGCGAAACAGTTCACCCTGACGAATTATTGGAAGATGTTCAGCTAACCGACAAAGCCAAAAGTTATGTAGAAAACTTATCGGGTGGTCAAAAGCAACGCTTCAGTATAGCAGCAGCCTTGGTCAATAAACCGCGCGTATTATTTTTAGATGAACCAACTACTGGGCTTGATCCACAAGCTCGCCGTAACTTGTGGGAATTGATTCAAAATATAAAAAAGCGTGGCATCACTGTCGTTCTAACAACTCACTACATGGACGAAGCAGAGCTATTATGTGACCGAATTGCAATTATGGATAACGGAAAGATAATCACTATCGATACACCAAAGAATCTGATTAAGTCGCTACTTAGTCGTGGCTTCAAAAAGAAACAAGTTGTCGAACAAGCAAATCTAGAAGATGTATTTATTGACTTGACTGGAAAGGCAATACGGGACTAATTATGAAACAATATATTGCAGCAACTTTAGGCATCACAAAGGCATATCTTCTGCGTTTTTCGCGCGACAAGGTTGGTCTATTCTTTACCTTTCTTTTTCCGCTAATTTTCTTGTTTGTATTTGGCTCGATTTTCAATAACAACTCTGTCAATTTCAAAGTCGCCGTAATCGACGATGCAAAAACAAAGTTTAGCGAAGAATTTGTCAAGAACTTAAATGAATCAGACACATTTAAGCTAAATGATGAAAATCTTAGTCTAGATGCTGCACGTCAAAAAATGAGTCGCGGCGAAATAGATAGTATCATTGTTCTGCCAAATGGTTTTGGCGCGGTGGGGCAAGAGCGTGTGCCAAGTGGAAAGCTCGATGTCTATTATCAGAAAGGCAAGGAGCAGTCAGGCCAAACAGTTGCCGCCGTTATGCAGAGTATTCTCGACGAGATCAATGCAAAATTTGGTCGACCATCTGCGCAGCTGACAGTAGAGCAAAAAGCTACCAACGACTCAGGTCTCAGTCAGTTTGATTACACATTCTCTGGATTGCTAGGCTTTACGATTCTTAGCATGGGTATATTTGGCTTAGCAAATAGTATGCCTCAAGAAAAAAAGACAGGTTCATTTAGACGACTACGTGCATCACCATTTACAGCTGGACAATTGATTATGGGTAACGGATTGTACTACATAGCGATCACGCTACTCAGTGTTGCTACTATGTTCTTGGTTGGTACTTTGCTCTTCGGCTTTGACATGCGCGGAAGTTGGTTGCAACTGCTACCATTTATTGTTTTGTCAGTTTGGATGATGATTGGTTTTGGCCTCTTGATTGGCGGCTGGGCACGCAACGAAAATCAGTCGGCTCCGGTATCAAACTTAATTTCATTTCCAATGATGTTCTTATCGGGAGCATTTTTCCCAAGATTCTTGTTCCCAGAATTTCTACAAAATATTACGGCATACATTCCACTAACTCCAGTTGTTGATGGCCTGCGCCGTATCATGACCGAAAATGCGACTCTTGTTGATCTCGGTCCAGAGATTGCTATTATTGCGGCATGGGGCGTTGTCATCTACATCGCTGCGATAAAACTCTTCCGCTGGGAATAAAAGCGCATGACGAGACGTCATATTTGCTATACACTAAGTATCAATGAATGACACGTTAAAACAGAAGCTTAAAGACTTACCGCACCGACCTGGCGTCTATTTTCATAAAGACATTCGAGGTGACATTATCTATGTCGGAAAAGCCGCCGTACTTCGTAATCGTGTTCGACAATATTTTCAATCATCAAAAACGATGGACGTAAAAACCCTAGCACTAGTTGCCGAAATTGTTGATACCGATTGGGTAGAGGTCGAGTCAGAAATCGACGCGCTATTTTTGGAAAGCGAAATGGTCAAACGTTATATGCCACGCTATAACGTGCTGCTGCGAGATGACAAGTCGCAAATGTATGTTCGGATTGATATGAAGAGCGAGTGGCCAACAGTTAGTTTTACGCGTAATCCAATGGATGATAAGGCCGAGTATTTTGGTCCGTTTTATAACGGCTATGCACTCAAAAAAGCACTTCGATATTTGCGGCGGATCTTTCCATACTACACAAAACAACAAAAAACTACAGATAGTAAGCTAAACATGCAGATCGGTCTTCATC
This sequence comes from uncultured Candidatus Saccharibacteria bacterium, assembly GCA_964572775.1. Classification (GTDB taxonomy): domain Bacteria; phylum Patescibacteriota; class Saccharimonadia; order Saccharimonadales; family Saccharimonadaceae; genus SZUA-359. The sequence goes on along the minus strand of CAZNEX010000002.1, from coordinate 5,182 downwards.
CAGACAAAACTGATGGAAGTGCCAACTACAAGGCTACGCTGCGTCAACTAATTTCCTATATCAAGGGCAATCGTGTTTTGATCGCAAAAGAATTAGAAAAAGCTATGAAAAAAGCGGCCGACTTACACCAATATGAAAAAGCCGCTCATCTACGTAACCAGCTCAATGCTATGAAGGAGTTACAGCGTCGGGTAATGTTTGGCGATCGTGAGTTTATCAATATCGAAAAAGACAAAGCTCTTAGCCAGCTAAAAGACTTGCTGCAAATGGATCATGAGCCTCGGCGTCTGGAGTGTTTTGATATTAGCCACCATGCAGGCAGTAGTGCCGTTGCGAGTATGGTCGTATTTACAAATGGTGTAAGCGACAGGTCGTCTTACCGTAAATTTAAAGTTGATGATAAGAACGATGATCCCAGCAATATTCGGCAAACGATACGTCGAAGACTTAATGTAAACAATTTACAACAATGGGGAAAACCAGATTTGATAATTGTTGATGGCGGTAAGTCGCAACTAAACTCAGCAATTGCAGCAATGAAAGAGTCTGGCCAGCAATACCCTGTCGTTGGATTTGCAAAACAAAATGAAGAAATGATCGTCAGTTTTGAAGGATCCAATATTGATATCAGTTATTTGCAAAAAATGGCTGACGCGAAAGACCAATCATTTAGCGTTAGACATAGCGGCGATTTTTATATTATAAGTTTTTTGTCGAATCATTATAAAACATCATCGCATGCCAAAAACTTACGCAGTTTCATCGACTCAAATGATGCAGTTAGCCCAATAGTTTATCTGATGCAACGTATTCGCGATGAGTCGCATCGTTTTGCGATTAGCTATCACAGTGCCGTAAGCGTTAAAAAATCACTGAAGAGCCAGTTGGATGATATCGATGGTATAGGACCAAAAACCAAGCAAAAGCTGATCAAACATTTTGGCAGTATATCAAAAATTATTGAAGCACCAATTGTTGAATTACAAGAATGCATTGGTAACGATAAGGCACAAAAAATAATTGCTTGGAAAAGCGGGATAAAACATGGATAATAATTTTTTTATTGGTAATCGGCAAAGTTTGTCTAACCTGATTCAGGGCGGAGTTGTCGTCATGACTTCATACCATGCTATGCAAAAAAGCAATGATATGGCTGCTGATTTCGAGCAAGAAGCCAACTTTAAGTATCTGTGCGGCATCGGTAAGCCTGGCTGGCTGATGGTGCATGACGGTATCCGAAATCATACCTGGTTAGTCAGACCGTCGATCGATATAAACGAAATGATTTTCGATGGGGCGCTAAGCAATGATGAGGCACTAGTGATATCAGGTGCCGATGAAATAATTGACCAGGTGAACTTTGAAGCACTTTTGCAAAACATACGTCGTAAACATACAACTGTCTATTCGATTACACCAAAAGATTTCGGTAATTTTGTAGCTAACCCGGCTCAGAAATTATTATGTCAGCAGCTAGATAGAATTTTTGAAAAAACTATCGATATTCGGGATGATCTAGCAAAACTGCGTGCGATTAAGCAGCCCATCGAAATAAAGACATTAGAAAAAGCCATAAAAATAACCAGCGAAGGCTTCCATAAGTTAAGAAATACCATCAACACATTGCATTATGAATATGAGGCTCAAGCGATTTTCAGCTATGAAATCGAGCGTCGCGGCGCTAAGCATGCCTACGAACCAATAATCGCGTCGGGCAAAAATGCTTGTACACTGCACTACGTTGATAATTGCTCACGACTACGTGCGCGCAGTCTTGTTTTATGTGATGTTGGCGCAAAAGTTGATGGCTACGCGGCGGATATAACTCGGACGTTGCAATTTTCTAAAGCGACTAATCGCCAGTTGTCGGTTCATTCTGAAGTTGTTGCAGCCCAACGAGATATTATCGATCAAATAAAGCCAGGACTAGCAGTCGTTGATTATCTCAGCTATGTCGATAATCGCATGCACGAAGCCATCAAGAACCTCAAGTTGAAAGCTAGCAGCCAGGTTGATTTAGTGAGACGATATATGCCACACGCAATTAGTCATGGACTTGGTCAAGATGTCCATGAGTCGCTAGGCAAGGCCGAAGTTTTTAAACCAGGAATGGTCTTGACTGTTGAGCCAGGAATTTATATTCCTGAGGAGAGTATTGGGGTGAGGATTGAAGACGATATTTTAGTGACCGACAAAGGTCACACCAACATGAGCCGAATGTTATCGACAGAGCCGTAAACAATTGCTATACTAGTACTAATAATGCGTCAACAATTTCGCTCATTTTTGATTCGCTGGGTATTGAATACTTTTGGCTTATGGCTAGTGGTTAAGTTGTTTGGGACTGGCTACACAGAATCACCTGAAGGTATCAGTATTTTTCTTTTGGCAGGATTGATATTCTCGATTATTAATGCCTTGTTAAGGCCACTGATAATAATCTTTTCGTTGCCAGCACTCCTAGTGACGCTTGGACTATTTATGTTTATCGTAAACGGATTTTTAGTCTACATCTCAATGAAACTAGCCCCTGGTGCAGGTATGACAATGACATTTTGGCATTCAGTTGTAACCGGAATTGTCATAAGTCTGGTAAACTATATATTAAGTAATGTGATTGATCTAAGGTACACAGCTGTACCAAAGAGAGGAGACGATAATGACCAGTGATATTCTACAGTGGACAATGCTAATCTCAGCTGCACTATTGATTTTGACAATTTTAATGCAGCAGCGCGGTGCATCGCTTGGTGCTGGTTTTGGTGGATCGAGCGAACTTTATACTACTCGGCGCGGCTTCGACAAGAACTTATTTGAGTCATCGATTATCTTCACAGTTATATTTGTGTTATCGATTTTGGCAGGCATTTTGCTGCCATCATAGGAAGACAGATGTCGAGTGATCCAGAAATAGACAATAAAAAATCAAGCTGGAGCCGTTTTCAGCGGCTGACTGTTGATAAAAAGTTGATCCGTAAGCGCCTAAGACGTGCTGAAAATGTCTCGCAGCGTCATGCTCACAAGTTTATCATCAAGCGCCTAGATAGTTTGCGGCAGTCAAAACGCCATATTGTGACTTGGTTGGCTGTAGCAGCTCTAATTTTGGCAGGCATTGGTCTGCAAAGCTATTTATTTTACTCGAGAGCTACTACAGTTGCCAGTGCGCCGGGCGGCACATATGTTGAAGGGGTGATCGGCAAGCTCGAGACTTTGAATCCTTTGTACGCGTCTTCTAGTGCAGAAACAGCGGCCAGTCGGCTGATGTTTTCATCGCTGCTAGCCTATGACAACACCGGTCACTTAAAACCTGACGCCGCTCAAAAAGTATCAGTCGACGACAAAGGCCTAAATTACACTGTTAAGTTGCGAGACAATATTTATTGGCATGACGGCGTTAAGTTGTCCGCTAAAGACGTGGTATTTACAGTTAAAACCATTAAAGATCCAGCTGCAAGGGTGCGTTCGTCACTGCGAGCTAACTGGAAAGATATATCTGTAAAAGCGACTGATGATTCGACCGTCGTATTTACGCTTCCTGTTAACTACGCACCATTTGTACATGCACTGACTTTCCCGATTGTGCCAATGCATTCTTTGCAGCAAGTGAGCCCAGGCGCGATGCAAGAAAATGCTTTTGCCAGATCGCCGATTGGTAGCGGACCGTTTATGTTTAAGTTACTACAGACTAGCGATACAGCGACTTTGCTTGAAAATAAAGCAGTTCATATGACAGCAAATAATCGCTACTATATGGGAAAGCCAAAACTTGACCGATTTGAAATCTATACTTACCCGAGTGCCAAAGAGCTAACAACCGCACTAAAAGCACACGAAATTACAGCCGCTGCCGACCTAAGCACTGGCGATACAGCTGATGTTCCGAATGAGTACAAAATTCAGAGTTATGGTTTAGATAACGCTGTTTTCTTGATGTTTAATACCACATCAAATATCTTGAAAGATCAAAAAGTACGTAAAGCGATCCAACATGGGTTAGATACAGCGAAAGTTCGTACGGCTGCTGGCGGCAATCTACCGGCAAACGATCTACCTTTTATTAGTGGCCAGATTAGTGGTGATCTGCCATCAAAGCCGGCCGTAGACATCAAAAAAGCTAAAGAAATGCTCGAGCAAGAAGGCTGGAAGATGAGTGGCGGTGTTTTGCAAAAAGGCGATACCAAGATGAAGCTCCGACTTGCCACGACAAAAACGCAACAGTTCAGTCAGTCGGCAGAAAACATCAAAAGCCAGCTGCTCGATCTAGGCATTGATGTTGATTTAGTGGTTACTGATACAGCAAATCCTAGTGCAAATTTCATCACAAATGTTTTGCAGCCACGTGATTACGATATGTTGCTTTATGAGCTGCCGATTGGGGCTGATCCAGATGTCTATGCTTATTGGCATTCTTCTCAACTGGGTGTGTCTGGATATAATTTCGCTAATTATAAAAACGATACCAGTGATACAGCTTTGATCAGTGCGCGCGATCGCCTTGATACCAAGTTGCGTGACGTCAAGTATATTACATTTGCCAAACAATGGTTGTCTGATGTTCCTGCGATCGGTCTGTACCAGCAAGTTGCTACATATGTCAGGGCAAATAATGCTCATGCGATGGTAGATAAGGCGAAGTTCGTTATATCGTCTGATCGCTATGCCAATGTTATTTTGTGGACAGTAGAGCAGAGATCAGTTTACAAAACCCCGTAGATTAACTATAATATTGTGCCATAGACTTGTCCGCAAAAGACACTAAACTACGAGTTCATTTACCTCATACATGCACTGGTGGCGGGTCATCGTGAAACGATGCCCAGAAAAATCAGTAGACTCGTCTACCGATTCCGCCCAAGCATTACCTAAAACTGTCCGCAAAAGACACTAAACTACGAGTTCATTTACCTCATACATGCACTGGTGGCGGGTCATCGTGAAACGATGCCCAGAAAAATCAGTAGACTCGTCTACCGATTCCGCCCAAGCATTACCTAAAACTGTCCGCAAAAGACACTAAACTACGAGTTCATTTACCTCATACATGCACTGGTGGCGGGTCATCGTGAAACGATGCCCAGAAAAATCAGTAGACTCGTCTACCGATTCCGCCCAAGCATTACCTAAAACTGTCCGCAAAAGACACTAAACTACGAGTTCATTTACCTCATACATGCACTGGTGG
>CAZNEX010000001.1:75366-93092 GCA_964572775.1 uncultured Candidatus Saccharibacteria bacterium | reverse complement strand
TCCTCATAGTTGTTATTGTCTAGTGTTGGTGTCCTGATTCAAAACGGAATGGGGGTGAAATACAAAAAGACAGAGACCCAATTCCAGATATAAACCAAATATTTCATAGATCAGCTGAACTATGTATAGTATACGGAATTCTCGAGAGAGAGAGAGAGAGTGATTTAGGTGATGATGGTACATGTTTTGTACTGGATGAAAGAACGGTTCCTAATATTGCCGGTCACGGTGGAATTACCAGGATTTTGTATCAGCGAGAATTTGAGCTTGGTGATGATAGATGAGGTAATGTTTTATCAGTGCACTTTGTTGATCCAGAAGGCTTAGTAGATAAGTACCTGATGTTTTATGCTGATGGTAACAGTGTAGTAAGTGAAGTTGAAAAAGTGGTCGAGCCAGTAGATAAAAGTATCAAATTGGAACATACTAGTATCGATAAGGATAATTCGGCAAAAGCTATAAGCAATATCTTTAATGGTACGCGATATGACGATGAAGATGTTACGGTTATTGAAGAAAAAATAAGATCTGTGTTCGATAGTCGTCTAGAGGGTCTTGCAGAGCCGTCCGTGGAGGATTACACAGCAATAGATGAAACATTAGCCTTCCTAGAAAAATGGTTCGAAGCACCAGCCTAAACTAGCAGGCAAATCTACTGATCAACATTTTGACTGAGACTTTCGTGGAGCCAGCTATCTATAGATCCAGCGCCCATACAGAGGACTAGATCGCCATTTGCACGGTGCGACTGAATTTTGCGCCAGAGATCATCATTCATTTCGGCAAAGTGTACTAAGTGACCAGGTAGCTGCTTAGTTAGTTCTGCAGGCGACAAGATAGCTAGTTTTGGATCTTCACGGCTCAGATATGTCGGCAGCCAGTAGACTGCGTGCGCTTTAGCAAAAATATCGGCATTGTACTCAAGAGCGATCAGATGCTGACGAACATTTTGATGCGGCTGATAAACCAAAACGACTCGATCTGCTAGCTCAGACGCTGCCTGTAGAGTTGCTTTGATCTCTTGGGGATGATGCCCATAATCGGTGTAAAGGTTATTGGCTAGCCTTTGCAGACGGCGATCAGTACCTGGAAAATTAGCGATAGCCTTAATCAGCTGATGGTAGTTGGTATCTGGAAACAGTTGTAAGATAGCCCGTTCTACCAAAAATGCATTTTGTCGATTATGTTCACCTGCCAACTGGATATGATCAGTCGCCGTATCATCGCTCAAAAGCTGCAAGTCGCAAGTTACATGTGGCCGACCGAGCTGTTGGTAATCTTTATTCCACAAAATTACCGCATCTGACTGATCCAGAAAGGAGCCAAATGCCTGTTGGTAAGCGAGAAGTGTCGGATAAGTGTCGGGATGGTCGTAGTCGACGCTGGTGACTAGAGATAGTTTTGGGGTATAGTGCAAAAAATTGCGATCGTATTCGTCACATTCATAAACAAAATATTGGCTAGAGGCGTCATATTCGCCACTTGGCCCAAAAGATAAAGTTGTCCCCACCGAATAACTAACTGGTATTTTGAGCTGTTTCATTACCCAAACCAGCAGACCGCTGGTTGTCGTCTTGCCGTGAGTGCCCGCTACTGCGATCATGGCAAGCTTTTTTTCGGCGATGATACGCGCCAATATGCCATCGCGTTTTAAACAAATTATCCCGAGTTGATGAGCAGCAACTAGTTCTGGATGATCGACAGATAGGGCAGCTGTATAAACAAAGTAATCGATCGGTGATTTCGCATGTTCAGCTTTCAGATTGTCGGCGGTTTGATCACCAAGTAATATGTCGATACCCTCAGCTTCAAGCTGCATTGTCATCGGTGAAGCCGCTAAGTCGCTGCCAACAACATCATAGCCAGCCATGTGAGCTATTCGTGCCAATGGTCCAATGCCGACACCGCCAATACCAGAGAAAAATATCCTCATATCAAGCATTATATCAGAGGCCGATTGTGTTATACTAGCAAGTAGTATGAAGGGTGGAAGGTAAGGGCATTGTGAAGCGCCAGCAAATTAAGCGTAATCTTGGGCTGATCGAGCGGATCAAGACATGGCAATTGCTGATTTTATTGGTTTTGTCGCTATTTGTTAGCGCTACTTTTTTGCGGCTCAATCGAGTTGGTCTAAATGAGCGTATGCAAGCAGTCGTTTCAGCCGACGAAGTAGGGGATATCGTTGTTATGCAAGAACGGCTTTACGATCTGCAACGCTACGCAGGCTCTCACATGAACGCCCAGCCAGAAGATATTTATTTGATGCACCAGTACGAACGAGATGTCAAAAATATTGTCGAGCAAGCTCAGGCCAAAAACGCCGAGCACAGCAATATTCTAAAACTGGCTGATGATGCTTGTCGACCGCATTACAGCGGCTACACTCAAGGCTATGTTCAATGTGTTAGAGCCGAGCAGGAAAAATATCCGCCATCTGAAAATCCGAGCGATTCGATCAGTCTACCAAATCCAATCCAGTACCGACATACCTTTGTCTCACCGCTATGGTCGGCTGATTTTGCTGGTTGGTCGGTTGTTATTTCGTTATTTTTTGGACTGCTTATTATCATCCGACTTATCTTATACGCTATCTTAAAACTTATGCTAAAACGTCAATATCGTGCAATCTAGGTGTTGACAGAGGCCAACAGAGGCGTTACTCTAGAGGAGTAAAGCTAATAGGAGGTATTACAACATGGCTTACAAGCACACAAACTCGAAGGGTGTCACATACTACCTACACAAGACCGACGTAGAACTACGCGGTGGCAAAAAGCAAACTATCTACTTCTTTGCTAAGGTAGAAAAAAACGCTAAGGGTACACCTACCGATCTACCAGCAGACCGTGTAGTCAAAGAAAACCCACGCAACGGTTTCTTGACTGTTTCTAAGAAAAAATAGTTGCACTAAAAAGTTACCTAGTGCTATAGTATAAGCACAAACAAACAGGTGCCAAAATAGCCCTCCAGGATACGTCTTGGAGGGCATTTTGATTGACAAAATTGATGGTTTTTGATATAATACAAGAATGACAGAAGCGATTGAGAATCTTGGTAGTAACTGTGTTGTTGATGAAAATGGTGATGTCAAGTCTGCAGCCGACTTTTTATCCACTCCGATGCCTAATCCAGGCCGCATTGCACGCATGCGCAAGAAGCGCTTAGTTGAAGATCCAGCCATTCGAATAAAGCTTACAGCAGACTTCAGTGAGCGTAATGAAATATTGTTAGATATGGCAGCAGGAATTGCAAAATCTAATCGTCATGGCGGGGCAGCAGTTAAACTATCTCGAGGTAACAAGGTTCCACGTTATAGAGGTTCTGATCATGCTAGAATGCTTGAATTGCAAGAGCTAAGATCGTATCGTGCACGAGGTGCAGCAGCTTGTAGAGCCTGTCCATTGGAGGAATTTTGTAACACAGTTGGACCATCGGACGGTATTCGTGAGGCATTAAAAGATCCCAATAAGAGAGAAAGATTCAAAAGAACCTTAGGCAGCCAGTCGAATCTGTTTTGCGATGAAATGGTAATTCCAAAAAAATAAATTTGGTGGGGGTGGCTGGGATTGAACCAGCGACCAACAGGTTATGAGCCCGCTGCTCTAACCGCTGAGCTACACCCCCGCTCAAAAATTGTATCTGCGGTTAGATACATCTTTAGATTATAGCCTAAAATCAACTTACAGGCTACAATAAGTACGATGGTATCGCTTAAGTATATTATGACAAACTGGCGCAGGTATTACTATCTGCTAAAAGTTCGCTACGCGACACCAAATAATTTGGTGTTGGCAGTTGCGCTTTTGATTGCTTTTGGCTGGGCGCTTGGTTCGGTGTCAATGATGCAGCGTAATTACGCCTTGCAGCGCAAGCTCGATACCAAAGAGCGACAGCTAACACTAAATCAACTAGAAGTTTCGACGCTTGAGTATCAGAAAAACTATTATCAGAGTACAGAGTATCAAGAGTTGGCGGCGCGTGGTTATTTGGGTTTGGGCAATCCAGATGAGAAAGTTTTGGTCTTGCCGCCAAATTCAGATGAGGCCAAGAAAGCCGATATTGGCGCTAACACTTCTCAAACTACTCAGCCAAAAACCAATCTTCAGCTATGGATTGACTTTTTATCGGGCAAAAACGTTCAGCGTTTGCAATAAATCAGTCAAATATGCTAAAATAATATGACGTATCGATATATGGAGCAAACTGGTCGGCTTCATCGGTAAAATGGCTCACAACTTGGCTATGACAAGTGAGAGCATAATAGGACTGGAACAAATATCGCGGGGTGGAGCAGCCCGGTCAGCTCCCCGTCGATCAAATTAGCTCATAACCTTGGTTATGGCAAGCTAGAACATAGTATGACTGGAACAAATATCGCGGGGTGGAGCAGCCCGGTCAGCTCGGTTGGCTCATAACCAACAGGTCGCAGGTTCAAATCCTGCCCCCGCCACCAAGAAAATATCCCATACCTTCAGGTGTGGGATATTTTCTTGGTACCGTACGTATTTTTGACGGCCTCACCTTGATTATATTGACAAATATTACGTAGTATGATAAAATACAAGAGATATGGTTGAAATTGTAAGATATGACGACGACCAAAAAGCTCCAGATAATATTACTCAATATGCAGCACGGTTATTCTTGGAGTCGATATTTCCTGATCGTAAAATCACAGATAAAAAGTTGGCAGAGGTAATTGATAGGATATGCAAGTCTGATCTTGACGTATTATTTGCTGATATGGGTGAGGTCGTAGGTGCCTGCTCATCCTATGAATTATCAGGACTTCTAGGTAAAACATTGTGCATAGATAGGATGGCTATTACTACAAGTGTTCGTAATCAAGGATTTGGAGCAGGAATTCTTAACCATATGGCCGTACTAAGCCTACAAAATAATATCAGCAGGATCGTTCTTAATACTGGAGGTCATCCTGACCGAAATAGATTCTATGAGAGATCCGGTTTCGTGAGACAAAATGAAGAAGGCAGTCTTTATTCAGCACCACCGAATGCTGTACGAACCGCTACTGGGCCAGTTTTCCCGCGGCCACCCGAACTGCCTCGCTCCAGCTGAGGAAGGCGTGCTGCATACTGGCAAGGTCGCTAGCACTCATTCCTGCATGGATGGCGAGAGCTACTTCGTGGATAATTTCACCTGCGTGTGGAGCCACGACGGTGCCACCTAGTAAAATGCCTTTTTTGTCAGTGATAAGTTTGACAAAACCATTGCTAAAGTCACTCGTGTTGCTGCGAGCGATCATCGTTAGTGGTGCCACGGCTTGGTTGATCGCCAAGTCACGTTTTATGCAGTCGTTTTCGCTTAGTCCAACCGAGGCAATACCAGGGTTGGTAAATGTAATGCGCGGGATTAGGCTTGAATCGGGCTGACTAGTGGCTTTATGGAACATATTGTGGGCAGCGACTCGTCCTTGAAGCATAGCGACTTGGGTTGGACTCGATGCATCGATAGCGCCACCAGCTGCATAAATATGCTGTGAAGAAGTCTGAAGATTATCATTGACGGTGATGCCTGCCGCTGTGTAATTGACCAGTGCATTTTCAAGCCCAAGATCTGTTGAAGCGACACGGTTGTTGGCAAATAAAATCTCGTCAACTTGCACAGATCGCATGGCGTTGCCGCGTGCGTACGAGACTCGCACGCCGAGGCCGCGCTTTTCGACACTGGCAACTTGAGTTTGGGTTAGGCAAGAAATGTCTTTGGTACTATGTAGATGTTTCTCGATCAACTCGCCAACTTCTGCATCTTCTTCTGGCATTAGACGCATTGAGCGCTCGGCAATGTAGACTTTGCTGCCCAGAATCGCAAATAACTGAGCGTACTCAACAGCTTCGCTCGAAGAACCAACAATAAATATGCTATGCGGTACCTTTGGCAATGACAAAATTGTTTTTGGCGTTTGGTAGGTGATGCTATCGATACCGTAGATATCTGGTGTTGCAAAATGTGAGCCTGTTGCAATCAAAAAGTTGCGAGCTGTAAGGTGCTTACGACTAATACTAATCTCGTGCGGGCTCATAAAATGAGCGACACCGTGAAAGGTGGCAATGCCGTTTTTTTCATAATACTGGCGATTATCAGCGGCTCCTGTGCGTGAGATGACCTTGTCTTTCCATTGCAAGATTGATGGGTAATTGTAACCGAGCATCGAGCTGCGAATTCCAAAACGATTGCCAAGTCGGGCTTCTTCATATAGATTTGCAGCGTGCAGCATAGCCTTAGTAGGAACATCGCCCCAGTTTGGTGACTCGCCGCCAAAAGTGCCCGCTTCGAGCAAGGCAACCCGCTTTTTTTGCTTGGTGGCAATCAAAGCCGCCGTGCTGCCAGCTGCACCACTGCCGATAACGATGAGATCATAATCAAATTGTCCAGATTGTGCCACGATTTTCTCCTATATCATTGCGTTTTCGTTTTCGTATATGTATCCAGCCTCCGCACTAACAACTGAAAGCGCAGCGGCGGCTTGACGGCGAACATCATCACTCGTCACCTCGTCTTTTTGCAAAAGCCATTGACTAACGCTGTGACAAACCCTCGTTACAGCATCTTGAATGACGCCGTCGGACAACCCAACGGCTAGACAAGCGTTATTGAGACTATGAGCCAACGAGTCGCTTGAGAACGATGATGTGGTCTGAGTCGTTTTGTCGTAGATTAGTGCCAGATCGCTCATCAGTAACCTCCAGATAATGTTGGCGCTAGAACTTGGCCGACATAGACATAAACTCCGAGAATAATCAGAGCGCTACCAGCCGCAAATTGCAGAAAACGCTTGTTTTGCTCGCGCCAACGCTGGATGCGGGCAATCGAGTGGCCGCTACCGATCAGGATGACCGATGTAGCAAGCGGCAGCGTCGCAATCACGACGTAAACAATTAATCCAACAAGTTGAACCGAAAGCGGCATCTGAATGATGACGAGTGCAGCGATTAGTAGTGGCGCTAGGCAAAATAGATATTCTGCCACAACACTAACTAGACCAAGTCCAAAACTTTCTCCCGCAAGCTTGGTTTTTTTGGCTCGACTAGCTAGGTAATCTGCCAAACTACGCGGCAACCAAAGAACCGTACCTCGGGTTTTGTGTCGGTAGTAAAATGCCCAAACCGCCACTCCAACACCGATGGCAAAGCCAGATACTGCCGCCCAGACAACCGAAGGCGCGTAGCTATTGTGCAGCAAATCACGAGCGGCAAAAGCTAAGAACGATAGCGATAGAGTTACCATCAGTGCCACGCCTGCAAAAAAACTGCTGATTAGGCGCATCAAGCGAGCCTGAGCAGTTTTCTTAGTCAAGGCATGACCGCTAAGAATCGTTAACATGCTAACACTCAGCTGAAAACTAGCATGTATCGCTGCTGCCAAGATGAGAATTGCCCAAGATTCGTATACGCTCATGTCTATTTTTGTACCTTTACTAGCTCATAATACCATAAGTGGTATCATCTTGAGAATAGTTTTTGAGACAAAAAGAACGAAATGTTAAAAAGCTATTGCTTTTTTATGAACTTTATGCTTAAATAGATATATAAGATAATAAAACAAACAACAAGGAAATCAAATGGAAGCCACAATCAATGGACAATCTTCAGTGTTGCACGAAAATCTATCATGGAACAGAGAGCGTAGTATCGACGAACTACGGAGCTTTGTTGAGGACCGACATCAGGCAATCGATGATATGTTTGACGACGAAGTTTTTGATTTGTGATATCATAAAAACGTAACCAGTAAAATGGAGGACGTATGAACGAAGAAGAGCGAACGACAGAAGTTCGAACTAGTGAAGTGCAAGATGGCGCGACTAATGTCCAGCGTCAAACAGTTGCAACAGCTCGCAAAGCCGATGGCAATGTTGTGGCACAGCGTGTTGTCTGGTATATTGCCGGTTTTATCATTACATTTTTGGCGCTACGCCTAGTGCTACTACTCTTGGGCGCGCAGCAAGGTAATTTCTTTGTCGATCTAGTTTACAATGTCGGTGGATTTTTCTCAGCACCTTTCCAAGGTATTTTTGGTGAACCAACGTATGGTAGCATGTACTTCGATGCTAGTAGTCTAGTTGCAATCGTGGTCTATACACTACTTGCTTGGGGAATTGCAAAAGCTTTCACCTTGACTGGTAGCCGCGAAGTATAATTCTAAAGACAATTTAAAAATAGTTAGCGCCGCAGATTTGGCGCTAACTATTTTTTTGGGAGTGCTGTTTTAGATTACAAAAGAGTGGTCGGTGCGCTAACTAGCCTTTTGGCCCGCCGTGCTCGCCGCCGCCATGTCCACCACGTCCCATCACGAAGCGAAGATACTGTGAGTCAATACCATTGTCTTTCGCCCAGGTTTCGAGTTCAGAGCGTTTAGTATCCATCTCTTTTTTCATGTCGTCACGTGATTTCTGCTGATTGTTGGCGCGGTTAGCTTGGCGTTCTTTTTCAAGTTCGGCACGCTTTGCCACCAATTTGTCAGCTTGTTCTTGAGTCAGTTTGCCATCTTTGACAAGAGTTGCCAATTCATCTTTGACGCGCTGCTCATGCTCTTGCTCCATTTTGCTGTGCTGTTCGTCGAAAACTTTTTGCACATCGTCTTTATTGAGGTTGAACTTGTCTGCAATTGCGGTCACCATACCGCTCATCGGTGAGTTATTGGTTGATGAATTGTCGTCGGCAAAAGCCATTGAGGCTCCAGTGATGCCGGCAAGACCGACAGCCGACAAAATGCCAGCTGTGAGTAGTTGTTTCTTCAAAAATTTCTCCTCTCGTTAGTTATTATTTGCGATTACCGAGCAGTTTTGGGGGAAAACATTACGGTATAAACAGCATCTTAACGATACTTTCTGAAAAAATACTGAAAGATGATTACAAGGCAGCAAAATGTTTATGAAATAAAAAAGCCGGTCTCATAACCGGATGTTTAATTTGGTAGCACCGACAAGGATTGAACTTGTGACCTCAGGCTTATGAGTCCTGCGCTCTAACCAGCTGAGCTACGGTGCCGTGTATCTCGAATATTGTAGCAAAATTTGGACGCTGGTTCTAGAGGCTTTGGCAAATTTGATGCTATACTAACTCTGTGAAAAAAGTTATATTGGCCAGCGGTTCACCGCGTCGGCGTGAATTGTTGTCGAAACTCGGTATAGAGTTTGATGTCGTCCCAAGTAATTTTGAAGAGCAACTCGATCTATCGCGGCCAGTTACAGAAGTGGCGACCGAACTAGCGAAAGGCAAGGCGATAGATGTTTTTAGGCAACATCCCGATGCGATTGTGATTGGGGCCGATACGATTGTGTCGATTGATGGGAAACAGCTCGGGAAGCCGCGCGATGTTGATGAGGCTAGGCAAATGCTCGAGAGTCTGCGCGGTCGCACTAATGAAGTGGTGACAGCTATTGTTGTGGTCAGTGCTGATAAAACGATCGAAAAAGTAGATACGGCTCAGATTACTCTAGCTAATTTCTCTGATGAGATGATGGAAGACTACATCGCAACTGGCGAGCCGATGGATAAAGCCGGGGCATACGGTGTACAATCACTGCCACCTGCGATGATTGAACGAGTAGATGGCGACCGCGAGACGATTATGGGTCTGTCGACTATGATAATGCACGAGATTCTAGACGATTTTGACGTTTGGTAGCAGTTAGAATATAATTTTTGTATAGCTACGACGATACTCACTGGCTTTTTATAGCTAAGCGTCCCTCGTCAGTAGGAATCATCAGTTGTCTTCGGGCTTTTCGTAGAGGAAACGGCGATATAGAACGGACAACGCTAGCTAGAAAATCGTTTCTTCAAACAAAATTTTGGAGATTTTTCTATATGAATGATGAACTTTTTTTGAATGAACGCGTCCAGGTGATTGCTAGTTTTGGTAGTGGATTAAATCCGTGTCTTCCTCATAAATTTCGCCGTGCAAATGGCCGCGAGATCGAGATAACAGAGATTGGCTTGCGGCATCCTAGCGTGCAGGGTAAACGAACCATCCATATTTTTGACGTCACAAGTGGTGAGGCTGACTATCGGCTGGAGTTTGATAGCGAGAGGCTGACTTGGCACTTAACACAAGAGGGCGACCATGTCTTTTAACGTTGAGTGCTATCGGCAATGCATGAATCTTGAACATAAAAACTACAATCAGGCGGTGCCGCATGTCATGCATATCGATCTCAATAGTTGTTTTGCAACTGTCGAACAGCAGGCTCGGCCTTTGCTGCGCGGTCGTCCAGTGGCGGTGGTTAATCGTCAGAGTGAACATACCATGATCGTGACAGCTAGTTATGAAGCTAAGGCGCGTGGAGTTGGCCTAGGCATGACTCTAAAAGAAGCTAAAAAACTGTGCCCTGATCTTGTTGGCGTCGAGAGTGATCCGTCGAAGTATCGCTATGTTTATAAACAGTTGATGAGGATCATGAGCGATTATTCATCGCATGTTCGAATGAAAAGTATCGATGAAGGCGTGATTGATTTTTCGGAAGCTTGTCTCAGGGGGGCTAGCGAGCAAGATTTAGTAGAGATTGGTTGTGAGATTAAAAATCGTTTGAGAAATGAAATTGGCTGTTGGATGCGCTGCAATGTTGGTATTGGCGCCAATCGCTTTTTGGCGAAAATGGCTGCAGGTTTGCATAAGCCAGACGGCCTAGATGTTATCAATAGCAAGAATTTGTTGACTACATTTGAGAAGTTGGAGCTGGAGGATTTGACTGGTATTGCCCGTCGTAATCATCATCGGCTTGAAGCAGGTGGTATAAAAACGCCAGTCGATTTTTTGCAAGCAGACCTAAGAACATTGAGCCAAGTTGTTTTTAAGGGTGTACCAGGGGTGCAGTGGCATCATCGTTTGCGTGGTTGGGAAGTTGATAAACTCGACTTTCCAATTCGTACCGCTGGCCGTCAGTATGTGCTGGAGGCTTATGCCGTGCCAGAAAATCTGGTGCTCGAGAGACTACATCATCTCTGTGAGTCGGTTGGTCGTAAGGTGAGAGGTCAGGGACTCGTGGCAAGGGGTGTTGGTGTGCATGCTCGTAGTTATAAACAGGGCTACTGGCACAATAAACGCATGATGGCGGCACCGTTTTTTTCTGATGCAGCGATTTATTCACTGGCCAAAGAGCTTTTTAAAACAGCACCCTACCCGCTAAAAGAAATCGGTATTCACTGTTATGGATTATCGGCGCCAGACGATCGCCAATTGGTTTTGTTTGGTGACGAACTTGCCAAAATTAGTTCGGCAACTAGGGCGGTTGATGAAATTAATCAACGCTACGGCGACCGAACAGTTCATTCGGCACACACCATAAAAACAGACATGGTCAAACAAAAAGTACCTTTTGGCAGCACCCGATACTTTTAGGTGTATAGTAGTTTTTATGAACAAGCGAACAGCTATGATGGGAGCAGTCGGTGGTATGACGGTTGGCAGTGTTTTGCCTTGGCTGTGGGGTGATTATAATTCTTTTGATTTGACGAGTGTTTTTTTTGGCATGATTGGCGGATTTTTGGGAATCTTTGTGGCAGTTTGGCTATCGAGATATTTTGGCGATTAGATGCCTGATTGACGGCAGCATGACATCTATATATAATTAACCTTAACAATTATCGGACAAGGGGGATTATGGGATTGATACGAGGCAGGCTTTCAAAAAGGGGACTAAGATTGTTGCTGAGCGTGACAGTGGTCGCATCGATTGTCGCTCTGCTGTCGGGTGGAGTTGCTATTCAGCAATATTATGCCTCTAAAACAGTCGTTCAAGACGAGACCTTGACAGTCAACGAGCAAGACATCAATGCGTCACTAGTGGCAGCGGTTGATAAGCCAACCTTCAAGTTGTTTGCACCAGCCTGGCGGATGCTTGGTGGCGATGCCAACAAGGCTAATGTTAAATATTTTGATGAGATTTTCACCAACATGGACCCGGCAAAAGTCAAAGCTCTGGCTCCAAATGCTAAAGTTTATCGTTACACGCTGGGTCCATACGTCACCTCTAGGTACGTGGATTGTAGTTTAATTCCTACTGAAATTGGTGCTAGTATCAAAGAAAATTGTGGCAAGGCTGGAGCTGATAAGCTGCCAAATGATGCAGTTGCCCGCCAAGTGCGTAATCATAATTTAGCTACCTACGCTGTGCAGTTTGAAAATAACTTTTTGATCTTACCTGATAGCCCAGCGGCTCTAGAATATGCTAAAAATGAAGCTACTGAAAAGGTGAAAACTTATGATGGTATCTTGTCTGACAGTATGGGTGTGGCTCCGCTTGGCCCTGGCTACCTAGTTGACCCAGTTTGGAAAGAAGGCACAAGTGGTACCTACTCAAAATTGGAGTGGCTTGATGCTCAGTCTAAACTTTTGCAGGCCAAAAAAACCGGTATATCAGATAGCAAGTCGCTAATTTTTAACGGTCTAGCAAACGGCAACTCATATTTTCAAGAAGACAGTGCAAAACGATTGTTTAGCGATGCCATTTATGGCGGTATGGCAGAGAGGATTTTCCGTGAACCACACAAGTCTGTCGATGAATGGATCGGTGAAGCGGCTTGGAAAAAAGATGTCGACATGATTATCGATGTTCAGTCTAAAGGCAAGCGCGGTTATTGGTGGTCAAAATGTTGGTCAGGTGGCGGTAGCCTAAAGCGAGATACTTGCCTAGATGATTCAGGCGGTGATGTGGCACGAGATAAGGTAAGGCGCTTTGTCATGGTGTCATATCTCATGGGAGCTGGCGACAAAAGCTACTTTAGCTACGATGTCGATAAGTGCGATCAAGGTGATTGTGACGGCGGCGCCGACAGTAAAAGCAATGCCGCCGAGTGGTATGAAAATGACTACAAAAAAGCTATGTCGCTTGGATCGGCCTCAGGTGCATACAAAAAAGTAACCGACAAAGCTGTCTATATGAGAACATTCTCTGGTGGTCTGGCTTTGGTCAACCCAACAAATGACGCCAGCTTTGTTGATCTTGGCGGCGTTAAGTACAAAGATTTTGATGGCAACCAAGTTTCGGGCAGCTATGCAATGCCGGCACATTCGGGTATGATTCTAACGACCGAATCATCGGATGGTGGCAGTGATGACACCGAAAAACCTACAATCTCGCTATCTTCTCCAAAAACTGACACAAGCGTAAAGGGCGTCATCAAGATCGAAGGAACTGCAGCTGACAATAAATCAGTTAGCAGAGTAGAAGTTTTGGTCAATAATGAAGTTGTTGCCACCGATTCATCAGCACCTTGGTTTAGCGTTGAGTGGAATTCCAGCACTCTAAGCAACGGTAGTAAAAAACTTCAGGCTATTGCTTATGATACTTCTGGCAATCGTCAATCTTCAGACTCGATAACCATCAATGTTAATAACGAGGTAGCTGGCGCACCTAAAGATCCAATCATTAATTCATTTAAGGCTGACCCAGAACTGGCCACAGTTGGCGAACGAACTAGTCTATCTTGGTCAACGAGCAATACCAACGCATGTAGCGTCAGTCCAGGTGGCCCAAGCAAAACAACCGAAACAACTTGGCGCACTCCTGTTCATGACAATCAAGGCACCAAGACTTATAGCCTAAGTTGTAGCAATGCGACAGGTAAAACAACCACAAAAGCAGTCTCAGTTATCGTAAAGCCAAAAGCTGATACTGATAAGTTGCCATCAAAGCCAAGCCTAACCTCTGATAAAAAAAGTGTTGTTCTTGGTGGCAAAGTAACTCTTGAATGGCAAAGTGAGCGCGCCAAATCGTGCACCCTCAATCCAGGCGGCTTCACGGCTAAATCTGGTATTGGCTCTAGAGTAGTCGAGAATATTCGGTCTGAGAAAAAGTTTTCAGTTACGTGCCGTAACGATGCCGGCGAACGAACAAGTGACTTGCTAGATGTAAAAGTTCAAGCAAATATCATTAAGCCTGATCTCAATATTGTATTCTTCCGATCAAATCAAACCAATTTTGAACCAGGTGAACGAGCAACTTTGTCGTGGCAAGTTGATGGCGCAAGGCCTAACGGCTGTCGAATTCAACCAAGCTTGATGACGTCGGTGCGCTCGAGTGGATCGTGGATAACCGCCAAACTAACAGATTCGACAACATACCGCTTGACCTGCGTAAGCAGTAACGGCAAAGTAGCCACGCAGTCAATCAGTGTTACAGTCGGCGACAAAATACCAAATCCAGAGCCACGACCAAGGCAGCCGACCATTTTGCCTAGCTCAACTAATAAGCGCGTTTATGATTCTATTGCACAGCGAGCGGTTAGTAATGCCGAAAGCGAGACAGCAGTCAGCGGGCTTGTTAGTCTTGATGTCAGTAATGTGCTCGATGAAAAACGTGCAGGCAGTATCTCTTACGTCGAATATCTGAACGATGACATGAAGACAATCGATAAAGTAACCAATCGGCCGTTTGCTCTAGATTCTACCAAGTTAGCCAAAGGCCAATATGTTGTCTACGAGCGCACTGTCTTCAATGACGGCAGTGAAAGCCGAGTCGCTCAGATAATAAATGTTGATAATAGTCGATCCGATGGTGACGCCTGGTGGAAGAATCCTTGGCTTTGGCTATTTGCAACTTTGCCGCTAGCAGTTGCTGCAGGTGTTGTTTATCTAGTTCAAGCTCGACGCTACGACAATTCGATCAGCTAGTATTGGCTGATAAAAGTCGCTAAACTAAAACGATGAACTATATTGTTGCTGTATCAGGCGGTGTCGATTCAATTGTTTTGCTTGATAAAATTTATCGGCGTCATGATAAGCATAATAAATATCTAGTTGCTCATGTCAACCATGGCATTAGAGCCGATGCCGATGATGATGAGCGCTTCGTGGCCGCACTGGCGGCTTACTACGGCTACCCTTTTGTATCATCAAGGTTGAACCTTGACAGTAAAGCCAGCGAAGAACTGGCGCGAACAGAGCGTTATAAGTATTTATTTGCGATTGCTAAACAGTTTAAGGCTCAGATTATCACCGCTCATCATGCTGATGATGCAGTTGGCTCGATTATGATCAACCATATTCGCGGTACTGGCTGGCGAGGTCTAGCGGTTATGCAACGCTTGGGAATTGTGCGGCCATTGAGGCATTACACCAAACGGCAAATTATCGATTACGCATTAGAAAATCGTTTGGAGTGGGTCGAAGACAGCACCAATCGATCGCTTGATTATCTTAGAAATCGACTCAGGCCGTTTGTCAATAATTTATCAGAGTTAGATCGCACTAAGCTTCTGGATCTTTGGCGGCAGCAAACTCATCTTATGCCTATGATCGAAAAAGAGCTAACGATTCAAGTCGATTGGCTCGATAATTCTCGCTACAAGCTAATTCATTGTCCAGAAGCAGCTGCCCGCGAATTGCTAAGAGCAATTGTCATCAGACAAACCGGTCAATCGCTGACCAGGCCGCAACAAGAAAGCGTACTGCTTTTTATCAAAACGGCAGCTCCTGACAGTACGATTGAAGTGACTCAAAATTTGAAGATCAAAGTTAGTCGTGATCGATTCATTGTGCAGCAGCTTTACCAGTGATACAATACAGGGAAAGGTTTATCACGAAACAAGAAGGAGGCGCCTACAATGCCGAGTGCAAAATTGCCAAAAAATCGACCGACTTTTAACAACTCAGTAAGGCTAGTCCTATTTTGGCTATTCTTGATAGCAGGCCTAGGTCTTTATTGGGCTTTTGGTAGCGGTCATCAAAACCTAAAAGATATTCCAGTTGGTGAAGTAATTCAAAAGATCATTGCTGGCGATGTCAAAAAAGTTGAAGGTCAAGGTGATAATATTTTAGTAACGCCAAAAGATAGCGATAAACCGACCGAAAAATCTTATGTTCAGGGCGGAGTTTCTACTTTGCTAGCTGATGATAAGATTCCAGCCGACAAGAAAAAGGTTATTTCTGATAGCGCGCCGTCGCAAACTGGCGAGACTTTGTGGAACCTTGCCATGATTATTGTGCCAGTCGTTTTGATCGCTGCCTTTTTCATGTATATGATGCGACAAGCTCAAGGGCAAAATAGTCAGGCGATGGGCTTTGGCAAGTCAAAAGCCAAGCTTTATGGTATCGATAAAGAGCGAGTGCTTTTCAGTGATATTGCTGGTAACGACAATGCTAAACAAGATTTAGAAGAAGTCGTTGATTTCTTGAAACATCCAAAAAAGTATAAAGCATTGGGTGCAAAAATACCAAAAGGCGTTTTGTTGGTCGGTAATCCTGGTACAGGTAAAACAATGCTCGCAAGAGCGGTCGCAGGTGAGGCAGATGTGCCGTTCTTCTCGATTTCTGGTAGTGAATTTGTGGAAATGTTTGTCGGTGTCGGCGCTTCGCGTGTGCGTGATCTTTTTACAAAAGCCAAGAAAAATGCTCCATGTATCATTTTCATTGACGAGATCGATGCCGTCGGACGAAAGCGCGGTAGTGGTATGGGCGGCGGTCACGATGAACGCGAGCAAACATTGAACCAGATCTTGGTTGAGATGGACGGCTTCGAGACAGATACAAACGTAATTGTTTTAGCGGCTACAAACCGTGCCGATGTACTCGATCCTGCGTTGCTTCGTCCAGGTCGTTTCGATCGACGAACAAATATTACTTTGCCAGAGCGAGCTGATCGTGAAGCGATTTTGAAAGTGCATTTTAAGAACAAACCAGTTGATAGTACTGTTAAGATCGATAAATTAGCAGCCAAAACAGCTGGTTCGTCAGGTGCTGACCTTGCTAATATTGCGAACGAAGCTGCGATTATTGCTGCAAGACGCAATAGTAAAACGATTTCGAACGATGATCTGACTGAAGCTTTTGAGAAAGTAGCAATTGGTCCAGAGCGTAAAGCGCGTGTGATGAGCGAAGACGAAAAGCGCATGACTGCTTACCATGAAGGTGGCCACGCTATTGTCGGACATGTACTGCCCGATTCAGATCCTGTTCACAAAGTGACGATTATTCCACGCGGCGGCACAGGTGGTGTGACATGGTTTTTGCCACCCGAGGACAAGCGCTACACCAATGTCTACGAATTCAAAGACATTTTGGCGCGGGCAATGGGCGGCCGTGTCGCTGAGAAAATCCTTTATGGCGACGATGCAATCACAACTGGCGCTGGATCAGATCTTCGTAAGGCGACTGAAATCGCACGCGATATGGTTATCGAGCAAGGTATGGGTAAGGTTTTGCGCGACCAGGTTTTCCATGAAGACAATGGTGGTATGGTTTTCGACAAAATCACACACGAGCGACCATATAGCGATGCAACTGCAAAATTGATAGATGATGAAGTCAAGGATTTGATTCAAGAGGCAAGTCGTCGCGCCGAAGCGATCATTAGCGATCCGCACAACCGAAAAATCCTCGATAATTTGGCAGATGCACTATTAGAAAAAGAGACACTTGATGAAGATGACGTTAATGAGATTCTCAAAGATGCTATTTTACCAAAACCAGCGATGCTTCATGCTGCATAAAGGATAAACAATGGGTCGAGTACAGCGAGTAGTCTCAAGAGCAAATAAGCGGCTTACGATTCAGTCGGCCGCTATTTTGCTAGCAGGTTCTACGCTGCTGTCGAGCTTTTTAGGGCTTTATCGCGACCGATATTTGAATGGTCTTTATGGCGATAATTACAAGGTCAGCCTCGATGCTTATACTTATGCATTTTCGATTCCTGATTTTATGTTTTTTATTCTAGTTTCTGGCGCGCTTAGCGTGACGTTTATTCCAGTGTTTAACCAGCGGTT
>CAZNEX010000001.1:46427-75356 GCA_964572775.1 uncultured Candidatus Saccharibacteria bacterium | reverse complement strand
CGGTTAGCTAGCGGTAACAAAAAATCAGCGTGGGAGTTAAGCTCCAGCATGATTAATTTTATGGCGCTTTTGACACTGGTTGCTAGTATTTTAATCATGATTTTTGCCGATCCATTGATTCGCTATGTGATTGCGCCTGGACTTGACGAGTCAGGACGCGGGCTAGCGATCAGTATGATGCGCGTGATTGCTATCAATCCATTCTTATTTGCAATTGCAACCGTAATTGCCAGTATGCAGCAGGCGATTGGGCGATTTACATTTTATGCGCTAGCTCCGGCGATTTATAACATCGGCATTATTATTGGCATTATGGTGTTTACAGACGGTATCAACATTTTTGGTATCGAAATTTTTAAAGGCGGGATCATGGGAGTGGCACTGGGAGTGGTGCTTGGCTCGATTATGCAGCTAGTTGTGAGCTCGCTTGGTTTGATTGGTCTTGGTTTTGACTACAACTTTAAAATCTATTGGAAAAATAAAGGTTTCTTGCGAGCAATTCGGATGCTGCCCGCGCGTTCGATTGACCAAGGCATGGACTATATTGTCGGTATGGTCGAGCTACGTTTGCTATCCGATATGCAAGCAGGAACAGCGCGCGCCTACCAGCAGGCAACGGCTCTTCACTTGATGCCAATCAACTTAATTGGCGTCGCCATTAGTACGGCTGCTTTTCCAAAATTAACAGAAACTCTAGCCGAAGAAAATCGTCAGTCATTTGTAACACAGCTACAAAAAATCATCAGAGTGATTATATGGCTCGCACTGCCAGTTGCCGCCATAACTTATTTTGCGCGTGGCTACGTAGTTAGCTTTATCAAGTCGGGTGGCGACTTATCAATTGCAAGACTGATCGCTGGCCTACTTGGCGCACTGGTAATCGCTATATTGTTTAGAACAATTTATCACATTGCTGCTCGCAGTTTCTATGCTCAACAAGACACAAAAACACCGCTTTACATATCGATCTTTTCAATTGCACTCAATGTAGCGCTAGCCTTTTGGTTTACAAAATCACTCGGCCTAGGTGCTTATGGTCTAGCGTATGCTCAGTCGATAGTTGCTTTTGTTGAGGTAGTAGTTTTGTTTACGATTATGCAAAAACGGACTGAATACGGACTAATTGATCGGCCGATGGTTCATGCAGTGACTCGTATGATGAGCGCAACTGGTTTTATGTCGATTGTTACTTATCTAACAATTCAAGTTCTCCAGCTACAAGGCGACGATACAAGCGTGGTCTCGACTTTGCCAAAGTTTGCAGCAATTGTTTCGATTAGTTTTGGGGCGTATTTATGGTTCTGTCAGTTACTAAAATTGGAAGAAGCAAGGCCGGTTGTTTCTAAGATAAAGTCAGTTATTTTCTCTAGGAGAACGAGATGAACCAGGCTAACATTCGTAATTTTTGCATCATTGCCCATATCGATCATGGCAAATCAACACTAGCCGATCGCATGATGGAAATAACTAATACGGTTGAAAAGCGCGACATGAAAAGTCAGCTGCTCGACAGTATGGATCTAGAGCGCGAAAAAGGCATTAGCATCAAGCTGGCACCTGTTCGTATGCGCTATAAAAACGTCGATCTAAATTTGATTGACACGCCCGGTCACGTCGATTTTAGTTATGAAGTTTCACGCAGCTTACAAGCGTGCGAGGGTGCGGTTTTGGTAGTTGATGCCTCGCAGGGCATTCAAGCCCAAACTCTAGCCAACGTTTACTTGGCGTTAGAACACAACTTGGCAATCATTCCAGTGCTCAACAAAGTTGATCTACCAGCGGCCGATGTCGAGAGAGTTAGCAAAGAAGTAGTTAACTTACTTGGCTGTTCAAAAGATGAGATTATTTCGATTAGCGCCAAAACTGGCATGAATGTCGATGCAGTGCTCGATGCCATTATTGAGCGGATCGCGCCGCCCGTTGGCAAAGAAAATGATCCGACACGTGCCTTAATTTTTGATAGCTACTACGACGACTACCGAGGCGTGATACTGTATACTCGCGTTGTCGATGGACAGATAAAAAAGGGCGATACAATCCAGATGATCGCGACTGGCGCTAGCGGTCTGGCACTTGAAGTCGGTATGCTCAGCCCAACAATGAAAGCAGAAGATGCTCTTGAAACTGGCGAGATTGGCTACATTGTTACGAACCTAAAAACTACTCGTGATGCAAAAGTCGGCGATACCATCACAGTGCGTCGGGCTAAAGCCGATAAACCACTACCTGGATACAAGGATGTTAAGCCATTTGTCTACGCAGGTTTCTTTCCAGTCTCAAACGAAGATTATCAAGATCTCAAAGATGCCATCGAAAAGCTCAGTCTTAGCGATAGTGCGCTGCAGTTTGAGCCAGAAAATTCGCCGGTTTTGGGATTTGGAGTACGTATTGGATTTTTAGGTTTACTTCATATGGATATCATTCGTGAGCGTTTGGAGCGCGAATACAATCTCGATTTGGTGGTTACAAACCCGAGCACAGATTATCAAGTCACTATGAATGATGGTAGCGAACTCGACATCAAAAGTGCTTCAGAACTTCCAATTGTGACCAAGATTGCTGAAATTCGCGAACCTTGGATCAATGGCGAGATCGTTGTGCCGACCGAATATGTTGGCGTGGTTATTCAATTAATCATTGCAAAACGCGGTCGTCAAAAAAACCTTAGTTATATCGATGAACGAGCTTTGGTTAGTTTTGAAGCACCGCTTGCAAATCTTTTGACTGATTTTTATGATCAGCTCAAGAGCGTCACGAGCGGTTACGGTAGCTTCAATTATGAGCTATCGAGTTATAAGCCAGAAGATTTGGTGCGAGTCGATTTTTACATATCTGGCGAAATAGTCGATGCACTTAGCGTCATGTGTCACCGCTCTGAGTCGCAAGGTTTAGGTCGAGAGATCGTCAAAAAACTGAAAGAAGTTGTGCCGCGCCAAAGTTTTGAAGTTAGCCTTCAGGCAGCGATCGGCGGCAAGTTTATTGCCCGCGAAGATATCGGTGCTTATCGAAAAGATGTCACAGGTTATCTTTATGGCGGTGATGTTTCACGCAAGAAAAAGCTGCTGGCCAAACAAGCAAAAGGCAAAAAGCGCATGAAACGGTTCGGCAAAGTCGATATACCGAGCGAAGCATTTACGGTGATGTTAAAGAGGGATTAATATGGAACTAGAAGAAGCAATCAAAGATTATAAACCAAACCTAGAAGCCTTAGCAAAAGTAAAAGATAGTAGCATTGTATTACTGGTTGGTATAACTGGAGCAGGAAAAGATACGATTAAAAGTTCACTTCTCACTAAAAGTGAATACTATAATTTTATATCTTACACAACTCGAAAACCACGACTTAACAAAGGAGTCATGGAGCAAGATGGACAAGATTATAATTTTATATCAGTCGATGAAGCCTTAATAATGCTACGCGATGGAAAATTTATTGAAGCCAAAGAATATGCCGGCAATGTTTATGGTACAGCATACGACACGCTATTAAATGCTGGAGGCAAAGTGGCCGTCAATGATATTGAAGTTCAGGGTGTCAGTGATTATAAGAAATATCTGCCGCAAGTAATCGCAATTTTTATTGTACCTCCAAGCTTTGATGAGTGGCAGCGTCGCTTAAAAATGCGGTATAGTGCAGAAGAATTTGCCGCTGTATGGGATGACCGCAGGCAAGCAGCTATACGTGAACTAGACTATGCACTTAAAGTCCCTTACTATCATTTTGTGATTAATGATGACATCAATCTTGCTATCGACGCTGTTCATAAGATAATTGCAAATCATGACAATTTTACGCGCAAGGATGACGAAGCGCGACTAGTAGCGAGGGATTTGTTGGCTAGTATTTTATCCAACTAGCACTCACCTTGCATGAGTGCCAAATTTGTGCTAAAATGAGAGTATGACTGAGCGTCAAGCAAAAATTCTTGAAGCTATTATCGAGCAGTATGCCGAGATAGCCTCACCAGTCGGTAGTATTACGCTGGCGAAGTTGTTTGGCGTTTCTAGTGCCACAATTCGCAGTGAAATGGCTCGTCTAGAAGAGATGGGCTTGATCATGCAGCCTCATACCAGTGCTGGTCGTGTGCCAACTGACAAAGGCTACCGAACTTATGTAAACGGTATCACCGAAGCGCAACTAAGCGATGCGCCTCTACTTGATCGTGGCAGCAAAGCACTCGAAGCCCGGGTTCACTCACAAAATACGCGCGCTGATCGAGCAATTCGCGGCGCCGTCGATAGTCTTGTTGAACTGACTCGCAATCTAGGTATGGCTACGATTGGCGATGAACTTTATATGAACGGTATCGGTAACTTGTTTAGCCAGCCAGAATTTTTGACAGGTAATCACACACAGCAGGTAGCACGGTTACTCGACAATCTCGAGCCGTGGTTGCGTGAAGCTGCACCAAATGAGCCGCTGAATGTTTATATTGGTGCTGAAAATCCAGTCGGTAAAACTAGCGGTGCAACCTTGATCATTAGCAAGTTTCGATCACCATTTAGCGACCATAGCTACATAGGCGTCCTAGGGCCTACGAGGCAAAACTACGAGCGGACTATGCGACTTGTCAGCCATGCCGGTAAGATGCTAGAAGAATTATTATAAAGGGGTAAATGCAATGAAAAAAATTACTAAAGATGCTGCAAGTGATAGTCAGGCACAAGTTTTAGAACTAACGGCTGATCTTCAGCGCCTGCGAGCTGATTTTGAGAATTACCGAAAACGAGTTGATTCGGAAAAACAGATGGCTAAAGAAAATGGTGAATCAGCCATGATCATGAAGCTATTGCCAGTTATCGATACAATTGACCGTGCGGTTCAGCATATTCCAGCTGACATCGCAGATCACAGCTGGGTCAAAGGAATCTCTGGAGTAGTCAAGCAACTAGATTCTGTTATGAGTGCATTTGATTTAAAGCGTATCGATGCTGCCAGCAACACAATTTTCAATCCTGAAATTCATCAGGCAGTTCAGTTCGATGAAGATTCAGTCGGCGATAAAGAAGTAGTTGTCGAAGAATTGCAGTCGGGCTACACAAAGGGCGGAAAAACGATTCGACCAGCTATGGTTAAAGCTGCGCGACAATAATCGACATCGACAGCAAGATTTGACTATCGATTTTTGATCGATGTTTGCTTGTTGCCAAAGTGGCGCTTGACAAAGTAGACTACTGGTATGGCAATTAGCACGATTCCAATTACCAACGGCAAGACGACACTCAGACCGGTATCAACTAGCGAACCGCCTGAGTTGCCAGTTGTGCCGCCATCGGTTGTAGTGGTACATTCCTGACCATTATTGTAAGAGCCTGCCCCATAAGAATTACAGTTATAGAGGGCTCCAAAAGTTGTTAAATGGATATTTGTGTTTGATAAGTCGCTATTCATATCTTGTATTGTACTACATAGCATAAGCAGTGTATACTATATATTGTAAAATTGAACTTATAAAAGAGGGAAAAACATGCTTGGTCTTGGTCCAACAGAATTAATCATTATACTACTTATAATTATTTTGCTATTTGGTGCAAAGAAGCTACCAGAGCTTAGTCGTACAATCGGTACGTCTGTTAACGAATTACGTAACGGATTAGCAGATGGCAATAAGAAGGATGACAAAAAAACCAACTCAAAGCAATAGGCCTGCTGAAACTGCCAAAAAGCTGCCGACTTTTCTGGATCATTTAAACGAACTAAAAAGTCGACTGTTTTGGGTGGCGATGGCATTTATTGTTGCTGCTGGTGCGGCCTATCCTTTTTACCAGCAGATTATCCACGCTATCGTGGCGCCGCTTGGTGATCAAAAACTCTACTACACTACTCCAGCTGGCGGTTTGAGCCTGATTATCAAGGTTTGCATGTTTGCTGGT
The DNA here is from genome assembly GCA_964572775.1 of uncultured Candidatus Saccharibacteria bacterium. Taxonomy (GTDB): domain Bacteria; phylum Patescibacteriota; class Saccharimonadia; order Saccharimonadales; family Saccharimonadaceae; genus SZUA-359. The sequence goes on along the minus strand of CAZNEX010000001.1, from coordinate 69,482 downwards.
CTGATTGGCATGCTACCGGTTTTGATCTACCATCTTTATCGATTTGTGTCGCCAATCATGCAAAAGAAAAGCGCCCGATCACTAGTGATTTATACTTTTTCCTCAGTCATTCTGGCGGCACTTGGTATTGCTTTTGCGTATTTTGTGAGTTTGCCAGCCTCACTTTATTTCTTGACAGGAATTGAAGTAGCCGAAGTCAATCCGCTTCTAACACTAGATGCTTACCTGTCGTTTACGTCCGCTTACATTATCGCTGGAGCATTGTTATTCCAGCTGCCGTTAGTAATGCTAATCATCAATTCGGTTTCTCGTTTGACACCTAAGAAGTTAATGAGTTACCAACGTTACCTGATTGTTGGTGCATTTATTGTGGCGGCAATTATTACGCCAACTCCCGATGCTGTCAATCAGACTTTACTAGCAGCGCCAATTGTTATTATGTATCAGATAGGAATTGTGATTATTTGGCTTAAAAATCGTCGCTCTCGTCCAAAATTGGCTAGTCGTCAGCAGACTAGTTCTCAGTTGATTTCATCGGACAAAAAACCACAACTACGCAAGCAACTAACAAAACCAGTACTGAGCACAAAGACGATGTCGCCAAGCTTGAGACAACCTAGCCTTAGTCAGTCACTCAAAAATCCAACTATGATGCGTCCTACACATATTCAACCTAAAAAATCGCTCAGCGTGCTCGCGCCAAAAAATCAACTTAGTGAGTTGAGTGCCAAGACGAAAATGATTCGACCAAATACGGTAATTAATCAAAACAAGCCTCGCTTAAAGCCGAGTCCCGTAGCTCAGTCGAAGGTAAACACTCCGAAGCCAGCGGTTTTTATGGAAGTCAAAAAACCAGTAATAGCTCGCAATAGCAATCTAGTGAGCACGCCAATCTCAAAAGCACCTTCCATAAACAGACAGATGATAAACCCAAGTATGGTCAATCGACAAGTTGAGCGTTCGCTTAGCCAAATGAGTCGCTCGATTGACCAGTCACGTCGTACGGTGGCGATCGGCAGCCGTGGATCATTTAACCTAGAAGCTAGGGCGCGTGCCATTTAGTAAAAACGCTATTGCTTGTTTTGACGCCGGATGCTATTATTTGTATGTATCACCATAAAAACAAAAAGGATCATCATATGAAAGCAATCACAGATCTACTAGACCAGCCACTAGATCGAAAAGATTTTCTCAAGCAAGTCGGCATGGGTGCCGTTATGTTGCTCGGTGGAGGTCTGATCATGCGCGGTCTAAGCGGTACACAGCAGCAGAGTCGCTCGCGCGGCTATGGTGCTAGCAGCTACGGCGGTCGCTAGTTGAGTCTTAAAATGGCTTATGCTAAAATAAGTGCAATGTATTTTTATATTGAAAATAGAGGGGAGAAGTAGGGAGTATGGCTCGTTTACCACAACCAGGATCTGACGACGGTCAGTGGGGTAATATCTTAAACGACTTTTTGTCGCAAGCACACAATACTGACGGTAGCATTAGAGATGGTGCTGTAAATACTACAACATTAGCGCCGGCTGGTGGGAATGACGGCGATGTCCTGGTACAAGACGCTAGTTCATCAACTGGCATGACATGGGCAACACCACCAAGTGGTACAGCTACATTGAGCGGCGACGTGAACGGTCCAACCAATGCGACTGTGATTGCTGACGGCGCTGTTTCTGGCAGCAAGCTTTCTAATGGCTCTGTTTCAGCTAGTAAACTTGCCATCAGCGGCACTGCATCGACCAATGATGTAGTTGCGTGGGACGGCAGCCAATTGGCTTGGGCGGCACCAACCGTTTCTACGTCAACTTTAGACGATCTTTCAGATGTTAGTACAGCAGGTGCAGCAGCAGGCAATGTTCTAGGCTTTAATGGTGCTAGTTGGGCGCCAACAACAGTTAGCGGCGGCAGCGATACTCTAAACGTCAAGTCAGTTAGCGCCAGTACAACTGCCGTTGATCGTGATTTTCTACTTGTCGACTCTTCGGGCGGTCTAGTCACTGTTACATTGCCGGCTAGTGTAGCTGGACGCAAAGTGGTCGTTAAACAGATGTCAAGCTCTGGCATTGCTGCACGCGTGGTTGCGGCCTCTGGCTTTATCGACGCGGCATCAGAAGGTGCTACTGATATCGATATTCAGTACAAAGCTGTCACATTTGTGGCTGATGGTTCTAACTGGTATAGTATTTGGTAAAAAATAATTCGGGGCAACGATGGATCCAAACTTAGTCAATATCGTAGATCTCAAAGACGTTAGTTATGTTTCGGCATTAGCAGATCGTGACTTGTTGATTTACAACAATGCAGCGATTTCGAAGAAGTGGGAAAACAAACCGATCACCGATATTGCTGCTCAAAGTGTCAATGGCGGCATGGAAAAAGTTGTCAAACAAGCGATCACGACATCAAGCTATACGATTAATCTTGCCAATGGCAACGTCTTTTTCTTGACACTCAATGCCAATACTACAATCTATTTCCCGACTGTTGCCAACAACTACGCTATTTCATTCACACTTTATACTCAACAAGGAGCGACAGCGCGGACGTTAAACTGGCAGTCTGGTAAGGTGAAGTGGGCAGGCGGAACTGTTGCAAATGTGTCTAACACTGCAAATGCTGTTGACTGTTTTGTTTTTGAGACTGTCAACGGCGGAACCACTTGGTACGGATCTCTAGTTGGAAAGAATTTTAGCTAGGTGAAGTATGAAGGTACAAAGCTAGCCGACTTTGAACCAATCGTAAAGGTCGATCAGCTTGAAATTATCGATCTCGAAGAAGGCGATGGTGAGACAGTAGCTGAAGGCGCGACGATAACGGCTCATTATACTGGTGCACTTTGTAAGAGCGGCGTTATTTTTCAAAGTTCACACGATTTTGGTAAACCGATTAGTTTTAGTTTAGACCAAGTTATCGAAGGCTGGACAAAGGGAGTTCCTGGCATGAAGGTTGGTGGCTGGCGACGATTGATTATCCCAAGCGAAATGGCTTATGGATCGGTTCGTGCTGCTGCAAATATTCCTGCCAATAGTGATCTAGTGTTTGACATTGAACTAGTGAAAATTAACTAAAATCAATCAATTAAAAATACTGCCTAGACTTCTAGGCAGTATTTTTGGATTGAGAAGGTCTACTTATCGTCGACAACTTCGCCTTCGACAGCTTCATCATCTTTTTTCGACTTCTTCTTTTTGCCATCATCGCTTGGCTTCTCATCAGATTGAGTTTCTTGACTGGCCTGCTCATACATCTTGGCGCCAATCGGCATGATAGTGTCGTTTAGTGCTTTTACGGCTGCCTCAAGCTCATCTTTATCTGAAGATTCTTTGTGCTTTTCAGCCTCTGAGACGGCATCTTCGATAACTTTTTTATCGTCATCAGAAATCTTATCCTTAAACTCATCAGGCATTTTCTTGGCTTGATAGATAGCGTTCTCAAGCGCATTTTTAGCATCAATTGCTTCACGCTTTTTCTTATCTTCATCAGCGTGCATTTCTGCTTCTTTTTGTGCTTTTTCGATATCTTCTTTGCTCATATTGCCAGAGTTTTGGATGGTGATCGATTGTTCTTTGCCGGTACCTTTATCTTTGGCGGTTACGTTCAAGATACCATTGGCATCAATGTTGAATGTTACTTCGATTTGTGGCACACCACGCGGGGCTGGCGCGATACCGTCAAGTACGAACTTGCCGAGCGACTTGTTGTCGTTGGCAAATTCGCGCTCACCTTGCAGAACATGGATTTCAACCTGTGGCTGGTTGTCGGCAGCTGTACTAAAGGTCTCAGACTTGCTGGTTGGGACTGTTGTGTTTCGCTCAATCAACTTAGTCGATATGCCACCCATAGTTTCGATACCGAGACTTAATGGTGTGACGTCTAGTAGCAAGACATCTTTGACATCACCTGCTAGCACACCACCCTGAATCGCCGCGCCAACAGCAACGACCTCATCTGGGTTAACACCTTGCATTGGGTCTTTGCCAAATAGTTTCTTGACACGCTCAACAACTGCAGGCATTCGAGTCATACCACCTACGAGCACCACATTGTCGATGTCGCTTTTTGATAATTTGGCATCTTTTAGAGCTTTTTCGACTGGACTATCAAGGCGATCAAGCAGTTTTGACACCAAGTCTTCTAGCTTGGCACGAGTTAGTTTGAGCTCGAAGTGTTTTGGACCATCCGCATCAGCCGTAATAAACGGAATGTTGACTTCGTATTCGGTTGTGGATGAAAGCTCTTTCTTGGCTTTTTCGGCTTCATCCTTGAGACGCTGCATAGCGGCATTGTCTTTTTTGAGGTCGATGCCATCGGTCTTTTTGAATTCATCGATAAAGTAGTTGACGATCGTGTTGTCAAAATCTTCACCACCTAGGTGTGTGTCACCGTTGGTGCTTTTAACTTCAAACACGCCATCACCTAGCTCGAGAACAGAAACGTCGAAAGTACCACCACCAAGGTCGAAAACAACGATTTTTTCTTCTTTGCCTTTTTCTAGGCCGTAGGCAAGTGCTGCTGCCGTTGGCTCATTAATGATGCGTTTGACCTCAAGTCCAGCAATTTTTCCAGCGTCTTTTGTTGCTTGGCGCTGAGCATCGTTGAAGTATGCTGGAACAGTAATAACTGCTTCAGTAACTGGCTCGCCCAAAAAGCTTTCAGCGTCGGACTTGATTTTGCTTAAGATCATAGCTGAGACTTCTTCTGGTGTATAGTCTTTTCCACCCATTTCGACTGCGACACCGCTCTTGTGCTTCACAATTTTAAACGGCATAATGTCGAGGTCTTTTTGAACTTCGTCGTCGCCATATTGGCGGCCGATTAGACGTTTAACACCAAAAATTGTGTCTTTTGGATTGGTAACACGCTGTCGTTGAGCAACTTGACCAACTAAACGTTCGCCTTTTTTGTTGATAGCAACAACACTTGGAGTTGTGCGATTGCCTTCAGAATTTGCAATTACTTCTGGTTTACCGGCTACCAAATAAGCCACAGCTGAGTTGGTTGTACCGAGGTCGATTCCAATAATTTTACCCATATTCTTTTCCTTTCGTTAGCTAATTTTTGGGATTCTTCCCTGGCACTCTCTCGCACGGAGTGCCAATGTAACCATTTTATCGTAATTAGCACTCACATGTCAAGAGTGCTAAATATATATTTTTTACAAGATTACTATATACTTACGGTAATGTCACTTATGTGGTATAACATACAACAACAGGGGGGTAATATGAGCCGTAGATCTGGCCTAGAAATATTGTTTAGATTAACAAAAGTAAGCAAACGGATTGCTATAGCAACGATTTTATCGGTAGCAATTGTAAGTTTTACATCAAGCTATTCTTATGCCATGCGATTGGAATTTGCTGGGTTGCATCCTCAAGCATCAAAATATAGTGGTGCAGCCTCAAGCTTAAGATCATTGGTTGCTTGGAATAATAATATTTATGCTGGATACGGTGACATTAATTGTAGTATTGGACCAATCTAGGTCAGTCCATACATCCCCAAGATCTGACCGCTCCCGAAGCATCACTTGCACTGCCACTTTGACGGCCTAACGATGACAACGCGTAATGAGTTGACCGTTAAAGCAACTGATAACTCAGGAATATCAAGAGTCGATTTCTATGTCGGCGATAACATGATTGGATCTACGCAGCACAAATCGGGCGCCAAGCCATCAGAGCTCGATGGATCAATCCCAGGAGCTTATACATACTACTGGAGTCCAAAAAATGTAGTCCCTGGTCAATACAATATTAGTGCCAAGGTTTACGATACACATGTCAATATGACGACTACAAACACGGCCACAGTCAATGTGCCGGAAGGGTTGTATTCAATCGATGTGACAGCACCAGTTATCACAATTGTCTCACCAAACGCTTCCACTTCGATTGGTCGGACAATCGCCATCTCTGTTCAAGCAACCAACGATAGCAACCAAACGCCTTTGCTAAAAGTTTACTTAGATGGCAATTTGCTCGGAACGGTTACGGGATTTTTCTCTCAGGGTGTGACGATTAGCAAAGGCCAGCATAATTTATACGTTGAATCGATCGATCCATCTGGTAATGTCGGCACCAAGACATATACATTTAGTCGCTAATACGTAGTCGCTAATACGCTAAATTACCATAATACTTGAGCTTTTCTCAAACCCCTCTATAATAGAGACAGTATGGATTTAAAAACCAACATAGAAAAACTTATTAAAGGCGATGTGTTAGATGATGATGCAACGCGGACTTTCTATAGTCATGATGCCAGTCTTTTTGAGATGCGCCCCGAACTAGTTGTCATGCCAAAAGACAAAGACGACATCAAAGCTCTAGTCCGTTATGTTGCGGCCAACAAGTCCACAACGCCAAACTTGAGTCTAACTGCTCGCTCGAGAGGGACAGATATGTCGGGTGCGGCCATCAACGATTCGATTATTATCGACTCGAGCAAGTATATGACAAAGATTTCTAAAGTCGGAAGTCAGTCGGCGACGACCCAGCCTGGTGCAATGTACAAAGATTTTGAAATTCAGACTCTAAAGCACGGTGCATATATGCCAAGTTATCCAGCCAGCCGCGACCTTGCAGGTATGGGCGGAATCGTCAATAACAATTCTGGCGGCGAAAAGTCATTACGTTTTGGCAAGACTGCAAATTATGTTACACAGTTAAAAATGGTTCTAGCTGATGGCAATGAATATACAATCCGACCGCTCAAGAAAGCTGATTTAGTTCGCAAAATGAGTCAAAACGACTTCGAAGGCAAACTTTATAAAAAAACTTTTGAGCTACTTGAGAAAAATTATTCTTTAATCCAAGCAGCACGCCCACAGGTTAGCAAAGATTCGACAGGCTATCATTTGTGGGATGTTTGGAACCGTGAAACTGGCGTTTTTGACTTAACAAAACTTTTTGTTGGCGCCCAGGGCACGCTCGGCATTATGACTGAGGCTGATTTACGACTTGTGCCGCAGCAAAAACACAGCGGATTATTGGTCCTTTTTTTAAAAGATATCAATGGCTTAGGCAGGCTCATTCCAGCAGTATTGAGTCATAATCCAGAAACATTTGAGAGTTTTGACGACCAGACTTTATGGCTGTCAATTCGGTTTTTGCCAACTTTTTGGAAGATGCTAGGCACAAAAAAATTCATCAAACTGCTGTTTAGCCTGATTCCCGATGGTCTCCAGTTATTAAAAGGTATTCCAAAGCTTGTTTTGATGGTTGAGTTTAGCGGTGATAGCGAAGATGAAGTTCGACAGAAGATATCGACTCTTCATCGTGAGCTTGCAAGCTATGAACGGACTGCTCGTCGTGCCGCGAGGTATGAGATAAATGGTATAGAAGAGACACCGACAGCCGGTAAGAGTGAAAAATTTTGGATTATGAGACGTAATAGCTTTCAAATATTACGCAGCAAGGTCAAAGACAAGCATACGGCGCCGTTTATCGATGATTTTATCGTGCCACCCAAGAATTTGGCGGAATTTTTGCCAAAACTACGCAAAATTATCAAAAAATATAAACTATTTGCAACCATTGCGGGCCACATGGGCGACGGCAATTTTCATGTCATCCCATTGATGAAAATCGAAGATCCTCGTGAGCGTGCCAAACTAGAACCATGTATGAAAGAGGTCAATAATTTGGTATTGAAATACGGCGGTTCAGTCAGTGGTGAACATAACGATGGTATGATTCGCGGCCCGTGGCTAGAAGCTCTATACGGCAAAGAAGTCGTCGATATTTTTAGGGCAGTCAAAGCACTGTATGATCCACAAAATATCTTCAATCCTCACAAAAAAACTGATGCCACTTGGGACTACAGCTTTAAACACATCAGGAAGTCATTTTAACTATGGGTTTTCTTGATGATTTTTTAATTCGGGCTATTGATAACTTCGAAGATAGTGTCAATCGTGCGGCCGATGCACTTGGTTCGGCTAGCGAAAAAATCGATAAAAATACTATCTCAATGCAAAAATCTTTAGAAAAAGCCGGTGATGTCATCGATCAGAAATCGGCAGGGGCATCACGGACTATTCGTAGCGTTGATGGCATGATGTCTCGGTCGGCAAATGCTGGCACGCAACGGCCAATCACCAACAGAGTTAGTCTACCAGGCCGGCGACTGGATGTTGATTAGCACTCTTGACTGACGAGTGCTAGAAAGATTATAATAGTAATCAATGTCTAAACGTGATTATTATGAAGTGCTTGGCATCGATAAAAATGCTTCAGCCGACGAGATCAAAAAAGCTTTTCGCAAAGCAGCTGTTAAACATCACCCCGATAAAGAAGGCGGCGATGAGTCCAAGTTCAAAGAAATTAACGAAGCTTACGAGGTGTTAAAAGATCAGCAAAAACGCCAACGTTATGATCAGTTTGGTCATGCTGGAGTTGGCGGCGCTTCAGGTGGCGGTGCTGGCGGCAATCCATTTGAGGGATTTGGCGGCCAAAATATCAATTTTGACTTTGGCGATGGTGGTCTTGGCGATATCTTCGGACAGTTTTTTGGCGGTGGTTTTGGCGGCAGCTCGCGCCAACCCCAACGCGGCCGCGATATCGAGACTTCTGTGACGCTTAGCTTTGAAGAAGCAGTTTTTGGAATAACCAAAGAACTACATCTAGCAATCGAAGTTGTCTGCGATCACTGTAAAGGCACAACTGCCGAGCCTGGCTATAGTTTAGAGGAGTGTAAGACCTGCAAGGGTTCTGGCCATCAAACACGCGTTATGAACACTATGTTTGGCGCTGTTCAGCAAACTGTTGTTTGCGAAACTTGTCACGGCAAGGGGAAGACACCAGAAAAAATCTGTACAGTTTGTCGTGGCAAAGGCACTGAGCGTAAAGAGCAAAAGATTTCGGTCAAAATTCCAGCTGGTATTGATGACGGCGCAACGATTCGCTTACGTGACCATGGTGAGGCCAATGCTGAGGGCGCTCGCGGTGATCTTTATGTCCATATTCGTGTCAAAGCACACAAAAAGTTTACGCGTGAGGGAGACCTGATACTGAGCGAAGAGCACATCAGTATGGTTGATGCAGCCTTGGGGACTGAAATCGATGTCGTCACTGTTGATGGCAATGTTAGGATGAAGATTCCAGCCGGCACTCAAAGCGGTACTGATTTCAAACTATCTGGTCATGGTGTACCACATCTCCAGCGTGACACGCGTGGTTCTCATATCGTTTCTGTTATTGTCGATACACCAACCAAACTGTCAAAGAAGCAAAAAGAACTATTAGAACAATTTGACTCTGCAAAGAAGCGAGGGCTGTTCAGCTAGACACGACTAGCTTGACATAGGCATATTATCGTGTTATAATGAAATAATATGAGTGAATATCCAGAAACAAACACTGATAGTGATAGAACTGCGAGTGCCGAGATTCAACAGCCATTTATAGAAGAGGCAGTGAAACTGGCAGCCTAATCATTAATTGGCAACATAGATAATATGAGATATAATAATACAATGATTGATCAAAAAAAGCCAGATTCAGTTATCGGAGTGTCGTCATTTGTAGATTTTTTTGGCTACAAGAATTTGAAGCAGATACCTGCTCGGATAGATACAGGCGCAAGGACTTCGGCAGTCTGGGCGAGTAATGTAAAAATAGTCGACGGAGTAGTTTCATTTAAATTATTCGGCACTGGCTCGCAGTGGTATACCGGCAAGGTGTTGAAGCGTGAAGTTTTGGAAATGCGCGAAGTGACGAGTTCTACTGGTCATAAACAAGTCCGACCGTTGGTTGAGATGCGCATAAAAATGAGAGGCAAAAAACTTACTAGTAAGTTTACACTGTCTGACCGTTCGACGCAGACGTATCCAATACTTATTGGTCGCAATACTTTACGCGGTAATTTTTTGGTAGATAGTGGCGACCAAGGTGAGGCCAAATTATACAAATATCCAGAAGAAGCTGATGAATTTAATGTGAACGAAATCGAGGCATAATGAAAATTGCAATTTTGAGCAACGGAACGGGCAACTACTCGACTAAAAGGTTGCGCGACGTAGCGCGTGAGCGTGGTCATGAAGTTAAGATTATTAAATATCGTGAATGTTATGCTGAAATCGAGAAGAATAACCCTATCGTTAGTTATCGGGGTCAGGATCTTCGTGGCTATGATGCGGTTATTCCGCGCATTGCCAGCTATATGACACGCTACGGGACGGCAATTGTTCGCCAGCTAGAGATGCAAGGTATCTATACGGTTTCGAGCTCAATAGCTATTAACCGAAGCCGTGATAAGCTGCGCAGCATGCAGCTGCTTGCAAAAGCTGGCGTCGATATACCGAAAACAGTTTTTAGCCGTAATTCGACAGATATCGATGACCTGCTGGAGAAGCTTGGTGGAACACCAGTTATTATCAAGCTGGCACGTGGAACGCACGGCAATGGCGTGGTTTTGGCTGAAAGCAAAAAGGCGGCTAAGTCAGTCTTACAGGCTTTCTATTTATCTAATGAAGATGGTACAAACGTTTTATTGCAAGAGTTTGTCGAAGAATCGGCCGGTACAGATATTCGTGCGTTTGTAGTCGGCGGAAGAGTGGTCGCTAGTATGAAGCGCCAGAGCCTTGACGATGATTTTCGTAGTAATCTCCACAAAGGCGGCGAAGGTACTGTTGTTAAGCTGACAGACGAAGAGCGCAAAATGGCAATCAAAGCTGCCAAGGCAATGGGGCTCAACGTAGCTGGTGTCGATATGATGCGATCTAGTCGTGGACCGTTAATTTTGGAAGTAAACGCTAGTCCTGGTTTTGGTATCGAAAAAGTCACCGGTCGTGATGTGGCTACGCCAATTATCGAGTTTGTCGAACAGAATGCCAAGCGCACTCAGAAAAAAGACAAAATTGGCGCGTAGTATAATACTAAGAGCATGAGCTTCATTATTACTATCCTGATCTATTTTGGCATACTGTTTGCACTGTTCTTCATTAGCAAGCGTCATATTGGTATGCCAGCACTTGGCTTGACGGCTGGAGCGATCTTGGCCAAACTTTGGACAGACGAACTAACTCCGATTGTAGCGCAATCTGGCGTTGTGATTGAACGACCCCCACTCGAGAGCGTGGTGGCGATTGGGTTGACACTGCTGCCTGCTTTTATTGTTTTGGCACGCTCCAATAAGTCGCACTCGATGATGCATCGAGTCTATAGCTCGATTGTTTTTGCGGCTTTGTCTGTCATGCTGACGTATGCAAGTTTTTCGAGCGCTGTGCAGCTAGATAGCGCCAGTAAAGAGATTGTACTTAGCTTGCTGCCGTATGACGCGGTGATCATAACAGTTTGTATTGTTTTGGCATTAGTTGATGTGGTTTATCATCGAAAAAGAGCAATTGGAAGCCATAAATAGAATCAATAACATGTAGCCAGATTCCTCGATTCTCAAACCTTCCAGACCGCAAAAGAAATAGCCCGACTAATAAGATCGGGCTATTACTTTGGAGGGACCAGTGGGGCTTGAACCCACGACACCCTGCTTAAAAGGCAGGTGCTCTAACCAGCTGAGCTATGGTCCCAGGGTTTTCGTGACCATTTTACTTTAACACCCGTCACTATCTTCTGTCAATACAGAGGTGGTGCTAGAATGATAGTATGCGCTTATGGCAATTACGCACGCCGCTTCATCAGTCTTGGCATTTTACGGCTTTTTGTTTGTCGATTGTGCTTGGCTTGGGTTTATCGGTTTTGCCGTTTGCTTCGATTTTTGCCAATCAAATGTGGCTGGTGACGGCAATTGTGATATTTGGATTTGTACTTTGGAAAAGGTGGCGTTGGCTAGTCGCGATAACAATAATTGCCGGCTGTCTGTTTGGGCTATCGCGTGGATCAGTTGACATCGAGCAAAGAGCCATCTATAAACAATATTTCGGGAAAATGGTTAGACTAGAAGGTGACTTGAGTGAAGATGTTGACATAGGTAAGAAAGGCGAGACGGTTTTACGACTGAGTAATATCGCGCACAATGGTCAGAAATTACCTGCAGAAATTTGGGTAACAACCCGAGTCAAGGCCGATGTGATGCGCGGCGATCGTATCACCGTTGCTGGCAAAGTCTCTAGTGGCTTTGGGAGTTTTGCGGCTAGTATTTATAGCGCTAACATTGAACATATTGGTCGCCACGGGAGGGGTGATGTTGCTGTAAGATCGCGCGATGATTTTGGCGAGAAAGTTCGTGCTGCTATTGATGAACCAGCGGCTAGCTTAGGCATGGGATTTTTGACTGGACAAAGACGAAGCTTGCCTACCGAGCTCGATTTGGCCCTGCTCACAGCAGGACTGACGCATATTGTTGTCGCTAGCGGCTATAACCTGACGATTTTGGTACGATTTATTAAACGCTTGTTCGATAAAAAATCACGCTACCTAACAGTGCTTTTATCGATTATGCTGGTGACTGGCTTTATGTTTATCACCGGGCTGAGTCCTAGCATGGTGCGAGCTGGCTTAATCGCTACTATGTCACTCATAGCGTGGTATTTTGGCCGTTCGTTTCATCCAGCGACTTTGCTCTGTTTTGCGGCGGCGGCAACAGGTTTGTGGAATCCGAGTTATGTTTGGGGTAATCTTGGCTGGCAGTTGAGCTTTGCGGCTTTTGCTGGTGTCATGATATTATCACCTCTTTTGCAAGCCTACTTCTTTGGAAACCAAAAGCCGCATTGGTTGCGCCAGTTGGCTGGCGAAACGATTGCAGCACAAATTGCTACGGCGCCTTTGCTTTTGTATGCATTTGGCCAAATATCGAACGTGGCCATAATTGCGAATTTAGCAGTGTTGCCACTTGTGCCACTGGCGATGCTACTAACGTTCTTAACTGGTCTGACAAGCTATTTAGTGCCATTTTTGGCTGAGATTATTGCCATGCCAACACAATTTCTACTAAACTATATGGTTTGGGTCACAAAACAAACAGCAGGACTAGACTGGGCTATTTCAGCATGGCCGCTGCCTTTTGCTGGTCTGGTAGTCGCCTACGTTATAGTGATTGCCTTTTGCTGGTGGATGCAGCATGCATCGAAGTATTCGTTGCGGCAATCAAATATCATTGATTAGAGCCGTTGTATTATAAACTGAGCTATATAACAGAAAAAGCGGGTATAAGTGGGCAAAAAAGGATTCACGCTCGTAGAACTTTTGATAGTGATTGTAGTGATCGCTATTTTAGCGGCAATTTCTATCGTTGCTTTTAATGGTATTCAGAACCGAGGTTATGATGCCGTTGTACAAAGCGACTTAGCCAATTTCTCAAAAAAAGCTCGGTTGTTTCGTTTTGAAGGAACCAGTGAAAGGTATTCGCAGATATCAGATTTGTCCAGCCTGAAGGGTAAAGTTGTGAAAGACGCGTATCACACTAGCTACCATAACCTATACTATTGCTCTGATTCTACTACGCAGAGTGATTATGCATTTGTTGCCCGGTCGAGGTCGGGAACAATCTTCTATGTGAGCTCCAAAGGTAGTGGTACTATAGCTGGCAGCATAATTAATGGTACTGTTGCCTGCAATACCATAGGAGTTACATATCCGGGCGCAGGTTCAATATTGACGACTGGTTATAATATGACAACCGACAGCTGGAATGCCTGGGCCGGTGCTGCATAAACCTACAGCTGTATAGATCTTGCAGCATGACTACGATATAATAAAAATAGAAAAGTAAAATGGAGATGTAGTTAGTGGCTGGACACAATAAGTGGTCTAAAATTAAACGTGATAAAGGTGTAAATGACGCCAAGCGTGGTGCGGTATTTACAAAAATTGGCAACATGATAGCTCTAGCAGCCAAACAGGGGACTGATCCTACGATGAATCCCGCCTTGGCGCTAGCAATCGAGAAAGCGCGCACCGCTAATATGCCAAAGGACAACATCCAGCGCAGTATCGACCGCGCAGCCGATAAAAACGCAGCCACACTCGAAGAAATTACATACGAAGGCTACGGGCCGGGTGGTGTCGGTATTATCATCGAAACAGCCACTGATAATCGCAACCGTACACTACCCGAAGTCAAAACTGCATTGACCAAAAATGGCGGCACGATGGCCGATAGCGGCAGCGTTTTGTTCCAGTTCACACGAAAAGGTGTCATACGACTCAATGCAAGTGGCGAAGAAGCACTTCTAACCATCTTGGATGCTGGTGCTGAAGATGCTCAAGAAGACGACAACGAAATTATTGTTTATACAGATATGAAAGACCTTCATGCAGTGCGCTCAAAGCTAGCCGAAAGTGGTTTAGAGGTTGTTGACGCTGAGTTACAATATGTTGCCAATAACGATGTTGAAGTTAGTGATCCTGAAATGACTCAAAAACTGATGAAAGTGCTTGATGCGCTTGATGATCTCGATGATGTGACAAATGTGCACACCAACGCAGATATCATAGCTGAAGATGCTGCGTAGCTCCCGCTTGACAGATATTACGGTATCATTATAATCTGTAGCTAAAGCATAAGGGGGATTATGAAGAGACTATTTAAACTAACCAAACAAGTTTACATAGTCTTAATGCTGGTTGTGTTGCTGATTCCGCATCAGGCGGTAGCGCTGGAAGCTGTTGATGTTGCAAATAATGAACAGTCAAGTGAGCAGCCTGCTGCAGTAGATCTTATACCCGCACAAGCAGGAGTCGAGCAGGCATCTAGTGCCGACAGTACGATTGCAGCCAGTGACGTAGCTGGTCAAGTTGTAGACCAAAGCCATGTGGCGGAAAAGCCTATCCAAGAGCCAGTCGCCGAAAATTTAGAACAAGTAGATCAAGCCTCCACTGCCGAAACTAAAGATAATCTCGCAGTGGCTAATCAGTCGCAGACCGAGAGTTTACCGACTGATCCTGTGGCTCAGCATCAAGGTATTGTAGTCAGTCAAGTTCAAACCTCAGGCGGCACTGGCAAGACAGCCGAAGAGTTAATTGAAATATATAACAACAGCGACAGTGATGTTGATGTCACCAAATGGAGTATTCTTAGCGACACTTCAGCGCCAGTTATTTATACATTTTCTCCTGCTGTTAATGAACCAGGTAATTATGTTGTTTTGCCCGCTAGGAGCTACTTTGTGATAGCAACTCCTGCATTCGTCTCGGCACATGTCAATGAGGGATTTTCGCCAGACGATAGCTTCGCAAATAGTAAAATAAGTAATTCAAACGGTAGCATACGGATCATTGATGCAAGTGCCAACTTTGTAAGCGGCGTGGCTTGGGGCAGCGGTACGATAGCCGACGGTAATCCAATGGCAGCCTTGTCATCAGCAGGCGGAGTGATTGAACGTATAGCCATCGACACATTAGTTTATCAGGACACACTTGATAACAAGAGTGATTTTAAGACTGGCCAACTACGTCAAAGCTATCAAATAGGAAGTATTCGTGACGTTTACGATGCCTGTCTAAACATTGAAGGCGTAAGCGAACTTGTGCCCGAAGGTTGGCTGCGTGATAAAAAAACAGGCAATTGTACAGAAAGTATTGTCGAAGTAAAAAACAATTGCGAGGGGATCGCTATTAGCGAAATTGGCGCTAATCTTGCCAAGCAATATATTGAGTTGCACAACCCGACAAACAGAGATATTGACCTAAAAGGTTGTATCTTGATGACGAATCGCTCAACAAAGCAGTATATTTTCCCTAGTGAAACGACTTTGACAACTCAAGCATACCTTAGTGTTTATATCGAAACGACTGATTTGACGCTGACCAAAACAACTTCGGGGACGGTCTACTTTTTATCTGAAGACGGCCTGCGCGAGGTCGATAGTGTAAGCTATAAAGATCTCGACCCAGATACATCATGGTCAAAAATTAACGATAAGTGGCAGCAAACATTTAGTCTGACACCTGGAGATCAAAATCAGATGCTTGCCTACTTGCCATGCGATAATGGCTACATTCGCAACGAATTAACAGGCAGGTGTAATAAGCAGGCTGTAGCTGCGCTGCCAACTCCGTGTAAGGACGGTCAATATCGCAGCGAAGAAACTGGTCGGTGTCGAGCGATCGCTCTTGCTGGCAGCACCTTGACGCCATGCAAAGAGGGCCAATACCGTAGTGAAGAAACGAATCGTTGCCGTTCAATCGCGACCACGACCAGCAGTTTAAAGCCATGTAATGACGACCAATTTCGCAATCCAGAAACAGGCCGCTGTAAAAAAATTGCTAGTACTGATGACATTTTAAAACCTTGTGATGCTGGCTATGAAAGAAATCCAGAAACAAATCGCTGTCGAAAAGTAGTCAATAGTATTACCGATGCAGCGGCGATTCCATTTCCCGTAGAGTCAATCAATGATGGTGCAAAAATCTTTGCTGCATGGTGGGCGTTGGGCGGTGTTTTGTTGCTCGGTGCTTGTTATGCTGTCTGGGAATGGCGACAAGAAATTCGTAATTACTTGTCGGGCTTTAGGTCGCGTAATTCATGACGAGAATTTTGGGAATAGATCCAGGAACTGGCATACTTGGTTTTGGAGTTATCGACTTTGATAAGCAGAAAAGTAAATTAGTGACGGCCGGCGTTATTCGGACACCAGCTCACACGCCATTAGAAGATCGCTTATTGGAAATCTATGATGGACTTAGCGAAATTATCAGTGAGACTAAGCCGCAAGTAATGTCGATCGAAAAACTTTTTTTTGCACGCAACGTGACGACTGCAATCAGCGTTTCGCACGCACGCGGTGTAGCGATGTTGACTGCTAGACAAGCCAATTTACGGATATGTGAATACACGCCACTACAGATCAAGCAAGCCTTAACGGGTTATGGTAAGGCTGATAAAAAGCAAGTTCAAGAGATGGTACGACTGCACCTAAATCTTAAAGAAGCTCCGAAGCCTGACGATTGCGCCGATGCTTTGGCGGCTGCGATTATTTGTGCTTTCAGTTTACGCTCAGAATCAAGTGTATAATGATTATAGATGAAGCAAATTCGTAAAGGCCGCTATACCAAGTCGATTACCCCAGCCACGCATGTTCGTCGGGTTGGTAAACGTCATTTTCGTTGGTTCTGGCGTTTATCGCGTAAGAAAAAAGCTGCAATTATCTTGGCTCCTTTGCTAGCTTTTTTGATAATTACACCAATTATTACTTATTTTTATTACGCAAATGACATTGCCGACCAAGAGCGTTTGATGAACCGTAACAATACAGGAATTGTGCTAACGGACAAGAACGGTGCTAGTTTTTATAGCATTGGTCGAGCCGAGCATCGATCGTTAGTACCGCTTGATAAGATTTCTAAAGACATGAAAAATGCCTTGATCGCATCGGAAGACAAGGACTTTTACAAACACAGCGGTTTTAATCCGCTGAGTATTGCAAGAGCGCTGTTGACGAATGTCTCTGGAGGGAGTATCAATGCTTACGGTGGTTCAACTTTAACCCAGCAACTCGCAAAAAATACACTCCTATCAGCTAATAAGACGTTCTTGCGCAAGTATCAAGAATTAGCGGTGGCGGTTGCAATTGAGCGCCAGTATACTAAAGATCAAATTTTGGACATGTATCTCAATTCGGTCTACTACGGCGAAAATGCCTTCGGTATCGAAGAGGCGGCCAAAGCATACTTTAACAAGTTGCCAGCCGATCTTAATTTAGCAGAGAGTGCAATGTTGGTTGGGGTTTTGCCAGCACCGAGTGCGTATTCGCCAATTAGCGGTAACATTGACTATGCAAAGCAACGTCAAAAAACCGTCTTGACGCGCATGAAAGATAACGGCTACATATCGAATGATGCTATGAACCAGGCTTTGGCTCAAGAAATTAGCTACAATAATTCTGGCAACAATACTCCTCAGGCGCCGCATTTTGTCGATATGATTATTAAAGAACTATCAGACAAGTATGGCTACGAACAAGTCATGCGCTCTGGCTATCAAATCCAAACAACACTTGATTTGACTGTGCAGACTAGTCTTGAAAATAATGCTCGAGCAAACTTAGCACATATTGAAGCTAACGGCGGCTCAAATGTTGGCGGTGTAGCAATCGATCCAAAATCTGGCGAAATTCGTGCACTTTTAGGTAGTATCGATTACAACAACAATGACTGGGGCAAAGTTAATATTGTTCAATCAGCGCGCCAACCTGGCTCGAGCTTCAAACCGATTTATTATGCGGCCGCTTTATCTAGTGGCAAGATCACGCCAGCAACGGTTTATCGTGATGAAAGAACAGATTTTGGTGGCTATACACCAAATAATGCTCTTAGAACTTTCAATGGTGACGTGACTGTTCGTAAAGCTCTAAACTGGTCGCTCAATATTCCTGCTATAAAAATTATGCAAGATTTTGGAATCGACAATACAATCCAAGCAGCAAATAATATGGGCATTAACACCATAACAAAAGACAATGCCAATTTGTCGTTGGCACTTGGTTCTGGAGAAGCGACTCCAATGGCGATGACAAACGCATATGCGGCCTTTGCAAATAATGGTAAACAGTTTACAACAACGACAATAAAAACTATTAAAGATAAATACAACAAACAAATATTCATAGCCCAAAACGTTTCTAAACAAACCATCACTCAAGGCGGCGCGTACTTGATATCAAATATTCTTTCTGACAATAGTGCGCGTGCGGGCATGTTTGGATCGTCGCTAAACGTGCCTGGCCATACGGTAGCTGTCAAAACTGGTACAACCGACAACAGCCGCGATGCTTGGACGATCGGTTATACTCCTAGCTTGGCCCTTGGTGTCTGGGTCGGCAATAATGATAATTCATCGATGCTGAGCGGCGGGTCTGATATGGCAGGTCCGATTTGGCGTAAAACCATGCAAGATATATTAGCCAACCAATCCGATGAAAAATTTGTAGTGCCGAGTAGCATTGTGGAGCGCGCGACTTGCTATAGCAACTACGGAATTGCAACGAACAATATTACCGACGGTACTTTTAACGAGTATTATTTGTCGAGTGCTCTACCAACAAAGACTTGCACACCAGAAAAACCAAAACCAATTGAGGTCTGTAATCTAGCGGCAAAAAAGATCGAAACAATTGATGAGAAAGACTTTGATGCTAATAAGCAATCAAAAAATCTAGATGATTGTAAAGAAAAAGAGATTAAAGTTTGTGAATTATCAACAGGCAAGGTTATCACAATCAAAGAATCTGACTATAAAGATACGCTGTACTCAAAAGACACAACTAATTGTCAGCCTCCGGATACTACCACTACAAATCCCGATCTGCCAACAGTTCCCGTTACGCCGCCAGTTCCTTAATCTGTTACAATAGAACTATATGATTGCGCATGTTGTTGGAATAGTTGCTGAAAAGTTTGCTGGATCGTTGATTGTTGATGTTAGCGGTGTGGGCTACGAAGTCAGCGTGGCAGCTGGTGATTACGATGCGACGGTGCTTGGCAGTGAGGTCAAATTGTTTACCTATCATCACATCCGCGAACAGTCGCAAGAATTGTTTGGTTTTAGCAGTTTGGCTGCTAAGAAGTTATTTGAATTGTTGATTACGGTACAGGGTGTCGGGCCAAAAGCAGCGCTCGCAATTTTGAGCCTCGATGTTGCCGAAAATGTTCGTAATGCTATAGCCAATGCTGACAGTGTTTTTATCGCAAAAGCGAGTGGCGTTGGTAAGAAAACCGCCGAAGGTGTGGTGGTGAAGCTTAGCGACAAAGTCGGCATGCCAGTCGTCTACAAACAGGGTGCTGTGCAGACCGAGATCAATACCAATGATGAAGCACTCGAGGCATTGATCGCGCTGGGTTATAGCCTGCAAGATGCCACCAAAGCACTTGAACACGTCGATGCGAAACTATCGACCAGCGAGCGCGTGCGTGAGGCGTTGAAAGGCTAGGGTTTTATGGCGATTGAACGAATAGTTGATACAAGCGTCAACGATGACGACACGGAAGAGCAGCGGATTGAGGTTAGTTTGCGTCCGCAAAGTTTCCAAGAATACGTTGGGCAGGAGCGACTCAAGAAAAATCTGAAGCTCAGTATTGACGCTGCCAAAAAACGCAAAGAGCCGATTGATCACGTGCTGCTGTATGGTCCGCCGGGGCTTGGCAAGACGACGATGGCGAGTGTGATTGCCAACGAAATGGGAGCAAATATTCGGATCACGGCCGGACCAGCGATTGAGCGGACTGGTGATCTGGCGAGCATTTTGACCAACTTGCAAGACGGCGATATTTTGTTTATTGACGAGATTCATCGACTTAGTCGAGCGGTTGAGGAAGTATTGTATGCGGCGATGGAAGATTACAAACTCGATATCGTTATCGGCAAAGGTCCGGCGGCGCGCAGCGTCCGTCTCGATCTACCGCGCTTTACCGTTATCGGTGCCACAACGCGAACAGGCAGCTTAGCGGCACCGCTTCGTGATCGGTTCGGCCATATTTATCGTTTGGAATTTTATACTCCGGATGAGATTGCCAAAATCATCACGCGCGCTGCCGGTATTTTAGAAAGTAAAATCCATAGTGATGCTGCCGCGCTCCTCAGTACGCGTGCGCGGTTGACGCCGCGCATCGCCAATCGTTTGCTTAAGAGAGTGCGTGATTACGCCGACGTCAACGGCGACGGCATTATCGATACGGTCACGACGATAAGCGCACTTACGATGCTCGAAATCGACGAACTGGGACTTGATCCAGCCGATCGCAATTTGCTGACGAGCATCATCGAAGCCTATGGTGACAACGCAGTAGGCCTCACGACAATTGCCGCCTTGACTGGTGATGAAGCGACGACGATCGAGGATTTTTATGAGCCGTATCTTCTGCAGATTGGTTTTATCGAACGGACACCACGCGGTCGCAAGGTGACTGCTAAAGCCAAACGACACCTTAGTGCTAAATAATGCTATAATACGAGTATGAAATTTGGTCAGGTAAACGAAGAGCCAGAACGACCAGTCGCCTACGATGCAGAAGGACAGCCTTTGTATGCCGCGCCTCAAAATCCAGGCTTAGATCCACAACACCAACCACTTTACGAGCCTCAATCGCATGTCACGACTGCGCCCGAGACGATGCCTGGTCACAATTATGACCCAAGAATCCGCACTCAGTACGCAAATGAGCCAGGTGTCGTGCATCAGTCAAGGCCTTATGAGCCAGATCTCGGTGGAATTAGCCCTGAGTTAAAGAAAAGGCATGATGAATCACAACGTATTTTTCCAAATTTGAACCTCAGTAAAGCTGAGTACGTCATTTTGGACATAAAAAGGCATCCGATTGGCATGTTGATACCAGTTGTATCGACAATTGTCCTAATTGTCATTTTGTTGACTGGCCTGATTAGCTACCCAATGGTGGTCGAGCCTGATCCAGTGACTGATGAAATACCGGGGATCGGACTAGTTACTGTTGCCTTGTTATGCTTGATTATTATGGTTGGTGTGGGAGGTTATTTGGCGGTTTGGGTCTATCTTAAGAATACTTTTTATCTAACAAATGAAAGTGTGATTCAAGAAGTCCAGACAAGTGTTTTTTCGAGACACGAACAAACAGTTAGTCTAGGCAGTATTGAAGACGCCAGCTTTAAGCAGAATGGTATATTGCCATCATTGCTGGATTACGGTACGATTCGTCTCAGCACAGAAGGTGACGAAACAACTTATCGGTTTCAGTATGTCAAAAATCCAAAAATCCAGATTGCTACGGTCAATAACGCAATTGAGTCCTTCAAAAACGGTCGTCCAGTCGAGGACGATATCAATTAATTACGGCGACTATTTTTGGTGTAAGTTGCTTCACGCTCCATCGTGCTAGATAGCGTGTAGGATTTGCATGCACCGTCGATTGTGCAATTGGTCGGTGAATATACATAATTTGCGTCAGAGTCACCTAGTTTGTAACCTTGCGGGTCAGTAAAGAGCGCCGGATCGACTGAACGAAGCGTTTTGCTATCGATTGTGCTTGGGTATGATTTGTGCTTTTCGTAGTAAACTTCTTCGAGGCTGTAGTACATGGCGTTGATGGCGGTCTTTCGATTATCGTCGCGAGCTGTCGCGTCAAAAGTTGCTTTTTGCGAGAAAAAAACTACCGCACCAACGGTCAAGAATAGTAAAACGACCAAAAGTTCTATGACGGTAAATCCACGGCTGTGTTTCATTGGTACTTATTGTATCAGAGTGATATAATTTATGGTAGAAGAACGGAGGGATCAAAGAGTGGCTAAAAAAACAGACGATCAAGCAGCAGATCAAACTAATAGAGTTGATGATGGCAAACTAAAAGCACTTGGACTTGCTATGGATCAAATTACCAAGCAATTTGGCGATGGTTCGATTATGAAACTGGGTGAAGCCAAAAAAGTTGATGTTGAACTATTGCCAAGTGGTAGTCTGAGTCTTGATATCGCACTGGGCGGCGGTTACCCAAAGGGGAGAATTATAGAGATTTACGGCCCAGAGTCTAGCGGTAAGACGACGCTGACTTTACATGCTATTGCCGAAATTCAAAGGCAAGGAGGCACGGCCGCATTTATCGATGCAGAGCATGCGCTCGATCCATCTTACGCACGGAAAGTCGGTGTTGATACCGAAAACTTGCTGGTGTCACAGCCAGATAACGGTGAACAGGCTCTCGAAATTGTCGAGACATTGGTGCGCTCAAATGCCGTTGATTTGATTGTGGTTGACTCGGTGGCGGCTTTGACGCCACAAGCCGAGATCGACGGCGATATGGGCGACAGTCACATGGGTCTTCAGGCGCGCTTGATGAGTCAGGCACTGCGCAAACTTACTGGAATTATCAACAAGAGCAAAGCGACCGTCGTGTTCATCAACCAGATTCGCATGAAGATTGGCGTGATGTTCGGTAATCCCGAGACTACAACGGGTGGAAATGCTTTAAAGTTTTATGCATCGGTTCGTGCGGATATTCGTCGGACTGGTCAAATCAAAGACGGCGAAAATATTGTCGGTAACCGCACCAAGGTCAAGATCGTCAAAAACAAAGTAGCAGCTCCATTCCGTACTACTGAATTTGATATTTTGTACAATGAAGGTATTTCCAAAGCCGGCGACCTCCTTGAGGTTGGTGTGAAGTATAATATGATCGAAAAAGCAGGAAA
>CAZNEX010000001.1:0-46417 GCA_964572775.1 uncultured Candidatus Saccharibacteria bacterium | reverse complement strand
CATTTAGAATTGCTGAGTTCGACATTATGTACAACGAAGGAATCAGCAAGACTGGCGACGTGCTAGATCTAGCTGTCCTGCACGGTGTCGTTGGTAAAGCTGGTGCGTGGTTTGATTATAATGATGCCAAAATTGGCCAGGGACGTGAACAGACCAAGAAATACTTGAAAGAAAATCCAGAAGTCTTGGCAGAAATCGAAGCTAAAGTGCGTGAAAAAGTCGCTACTCAAGAGGCGTAAATGACAAAGTATATTCTTGCTGGCGGATGTGATAGAAAACATCCAGAGTATGTTCAGTCTCTAGCAAGATTAATCCTGAGCGAAAAACCTAGTCCTAAGATATTGAGTTGTCTGTTTGCCGTAGAAGGTCAAGAGAGAGAAGAGAAGTTCGAAGAGTACCGTAGCTACTTCTTACCTGATTTTGGTCCAAAAGCGGACATGATTATGGCGAATCAGGACACGTTCATCGAGCAGTTAGACGATAGTGATGTGATATATCTACATGGAGGCAGTACTGACTTATTGGCAAAAACAATGTCTAAGTATCCTGAGTTCAGTAGTCACCTAGCTAACAAGATTGTTGTCGGTAGTTCTGCTGGAGCTAATTATATAGCTAGAGCTGGCTACAGCCCATCTTTGAAGCAAACGAATACATTAAGCGGGCTCGTCGATATTGCTTGCATAGTTCATTATGGAAGCAGTGGCTTCAGCGGGATGGAATTTACCGATGAATTTTGGCAAGCGGCGTTGGCTGAGATGAAAGAATTAGCCATAGGTAGGCCGATTGTTTTACTACCTGAGGGAACGTTTACTGTATTTGAGATATGAAAATCACTAATCTCTCATCGCAGATTCGTAATCCTGATCGGATCAATGTATCTATCGATGGCAAGTATCGGTTTAGCTTAGATATCTCACAAATCACCGATCTTGGTGTAAAAGTCGGTCGGGAATTAGAAGAAGCGGAGTTGGCGGAGCTCGAAACCGAAGGGCTGTTTGGTAAGCTATACGCCAGAGCACTGGAATACAGCCTAATGCGACCGCATAGCGTGCGCGAAGTACGTGATTATTTATACCGCAAAACTCTAACGACAAAATACAAAACAAAAAAGGGAGAAATAAAAGAGCGCCAAGGATACTCCCCTACTCTAACAACACGAGTATTGCAAAAATTACAACAAAAAAATTATGTTAATGATAAAAATTTTGCACGATGGTGGATTGAGACACGCCACCAAAATCAGGGTAGCTCCCTTCGAAAGCTGCGATCAGAGCTGGCGGCAAAAGGTGTATCGAGTAATATAATCGAAGGGGTGATTAGTCAGACGGATCGGACTGATGACGATGAAATAACAAAAATGATTGCCAAAAAACGTCAGAAGTATACTGATGAGCATAAACTCATGCAGTATCTGGTGCGTCAAGGTTTTTCCTACCAACAAGTTCGTGACGCTCTAGATAAGAACTAGTTGGCTAGATCGATGCTTTCGGCAGCAGGTTTCGACTTTCTAAAAGGGTTAACATAGCTACCAGGAGTAGTTATGCGAGTGTGTTCTGGCACTTTGGCTTGAGAGTGGACGACGATAGCCGAGTTGGTAATTTCGATAATCTGCGACCGATGAATGACTAATTCGGTATCATTGAAACTCTTCATTAGCGGCCGTCTTACAATCAGCTGCTGGACTCTAAAATCATCAACATCAATTGTATAATCAATTACTTTTCCAAGTTTTTTACGTTTTTCATCAATCACGGAAATTTTATCTAGTTTAAAATTTAGATCACACAACTCATCAAGCTTAATTACGTCGCCTCGCACCACGAAGTCGTCGATGCTGTCGATGATAATACCAATATCACTTAGCTCTCGGCTGTCGATGATACGCAAGTAGGTTTCGGATGATTTTGTCAGTGATGAAGCAACTCGGTAGGCGATGATTTGCAGGTCGGCTGGATTAATAATTGGCTGATCGATGACACCCAGTTGTGTACCCGTCTGAAGACTCATGATGGGAGTTTTTGTTAGTCTCGAGCTATTGATCAACATAGGACCACCTAATAAAATGGATTACGCTCTTTGTAAGAGTTGGTATTTTGGTTTAACTCGTTGGTTAGCTTGTTTTGTTGAAGACTCTTGATGGTTGCTTGATCAAATTTACGCACCGGTGCCACCTCAATGTTAGAAGTGTTGGTAGCTGTATCGATGGTTCCGTTTAGTAAGTAGATAATAGCTGCAAAACCAACCAATACCGTCAGTGTAAAAAGCATAATATGAAACCGGTGCAAGAACTGACTAATGGCTTTTCCGATAGAACTGAGTGTGATGTTGCTGCCCATTATCTTATGTATACCTCAATTGTTAATGCATCGCTACCGACAGTACCAGCTGCCGCTTCTTCGCCAGTCGGTCTCGACAAAGCGACACTGGCAACTTGCATACGCATGTTGTTGCTTTCGACACTTTGCAGGAATTTCATCAAGTCGGTAAACATGACTGGATTTTTAAAACTAACACTAACTTTTGTTGTCTTGAGTCCAGCTACAGACGATGTTGTGCTAGGTGTAGTGACAGCACTGCTACTACTTGTGCCACTAGCCTCAGTAGTGTTCTCAAAGTCGTAGCTAAGGACTTGAAGGCCGCTAGCTTTAGCATAGCGACTTAAATCAGCTATGATGTCATTTTGGTATTGATACTGGCGCGATTCGGCTACCACATTTTTGGCTAAGATTGCTTCTTCTTGGTATTTTTCCATATCTCGTATTTCTTGTTTGAGATTGGAAAGCTTGGCATCGTTAGTGGCGGCGACTTCAACAACTGAGCGCACGTCTTTGGCGCTATCTGATACATAGTTGAAGCCCAGCCAAGAGACGACTGCTAGTAGGGAAATCATAGTAAAGAAAATGATCGACAAAAAAATTCGGAAATGGACGGCGCTGTCATTGATGGCTATTTTCATTCTAAAATCTTTCTATCAAGTGTAACATTTAAGCTAAACGAGTATTTGTAGTCTGAGGTTTCTTCAGGTTTGAATGTGATATTACCTAAATTGACCTCGTGATAATAGGTGTCGTTTTTTGTAAATATATCTTTCAGTTTTATGGCAGCATCTTCATTTTTTGAACGAGCAGTTAAGGTAATTGGTTTGCCAAATGATTGATCGTTGAGCGATATTTCGTCTAGGACAACACCGTCAGGTATTTGTGACGAAATTCGGCCGATCACAGTCGTGTAGTTAACTTGTTTTGCAAATATTTGTTGAGCAACTTGTAAATTTTTTCTAAATTCTTCGGTGTTTTTTACCTGAGGGTTAAGCTGCTGAAAAGCGACTTGGCTATCATCGATTTTTTTCTGATCGGTTGTTTTGATGTTTTGCAAATTCATGTAGGCGATGGCAAATGCTGCTAAAACTGCCGCCACCATAATTGCTGTCAAAATAATATAGCGGACAAGTAGGCCATTGGTGCGGCCTGCTTGAATTTCGCGTTTTTTAGCATCTGGAAGAAGATTGATCATTTCCAAAGCTCCTCATACTTGATGCTGGCAAGTCCAGCGACGGCGATATAACGGGGGCGAAACTGCTTACTTGGCGGTTTGAATTTGCCAAACTCAAGTTTTTGCCAAGGACTCGCCACACGGGCAGGCATAACAAGATCGTTAGTGAAGTAATCACCTATGCCAGGCACATTGCTACCTGCGCCGACAATTACCAGCTGTTCAATCTTTGATGATTGGTCAATTCTTTCGCTGTAATATCGGATGACTTTGCGAACTTCATTGCTGATGCGCGTTAAGCTCGGGCGGAGGGCAGTTGTAATTTTTTCTTGTTTTGGACTAAGGTTGAGTCCATTTAGAACTTTAAGTTGGTGAGCATTATCAAGAGCAATATTAAGCTTCTTGGCGATATCAAGTGTAAAAGTATTGCCGCCAATACCAATACCGCCTGTTACTCGGATAGCATTTTTATCCAGAACTGCTATGTCGGTATAAGCTTGACCAATATCGACGATTAGGGTTGCCAAACTGCCCTCTTCGGTTGCCTCTAATATACGAGCGACAGCGTTGATACTTGGCTCGACCATCACTGGACGAAGACCAGCCGCTTCGCAGGCTCGAATAGCATTATCGACAATTGATTTTGGTATGGCCGACATGATCACGGTCGCCGCTTCTTTAGTACGTTCGATTACCTGGTAGTCAACATAAAGTGACGACAGCGGGATTGGT
This sequence comes from uncultured Candidatus Saccharibacteria bacterium, assembly GCA_964572775.1. Classification (GTDB taxonomy): domain Bacteria; phylum Patescibacteriota; class Saccharimonadia; order Saccharimonadales; family Saccharimonadaceae; genus SZUA-359. Next base: position 42,193 of record CAZNEX010000001.1, on the reverse strand, counting down.
ATATACTGTGTGCATTCGACTTCGATGGCACTTGCTAAGTTGCGTTCTTCTTTGATGGGTAGCGAAAAAGTACGTGAAAAACTACGACTAGTCGGTAAGCCAATGATGACATGATTACTCGGTAGCGATCCAGTTACGCGTTGGGTAACTAACTCTTTGACACTTTCTTCTAGATAAGTATCATCGTCTTGAGTAGCGTCGAGAGCAATCTGCATTTTTTGAGGATCTAAGTCAATCGATCCAAAAGCGGTAGCAGTCCATTTGTTATTCTGAATGGCCATTAATTTTATACCAGTCTGACTGATATCAATACCAAAAGGATGCTTGTCTTTGTAGAATAATTTTACCGCCATATGCCCACGTTCATCTTAAGTTGTAGTATAGCATAAAACTAATGCTTATTTAATGGTTTGCGACAGATTAGCGATAGGCATCATAACACTAGCGGCGATGACACCAACCATTCCGCCCATAAAAACGATCATAAATGGCTCAATGATGGAACTAAGACCGTCAATAGCAACATCAACCTCTTCTTCGTAATAATCAGCCACTTTGATCAAAACGGTGTCGGTTTGACCAGTTTCTTCACCGACTGCAAGCATCTGTGAGACGATAGATGGAAACAATTTATTCTTGCCAATGACGCCTGATAACTGCGCGCCATTTTTGACTTCTGCTGAAGCATCAAGCAATGCTTGTTCAAAAACGACGTTTCCGACTGCATGGGCAGTTACATCAAGGGCTTCAAGCACAGCTACACCTGCACCCATCAGTGCTGAGAAGGTGCGTGCAAATCGAGCCACCGCCACTTTGATAATAATATTTTTGATACCAGGAACCTTAAGGACGAAGCGGTGGAACATGGCCTTTCCTTTTGGCGTCTTAATAAATCGCAGTAGAAAAAATATGCCACCTACGATGCCAGGCAAGAGCAGATACCAGAATGTTAGCATAAAGTCGCTAATCGACAACATCACCTGAGTCAGTACTGGCAATTCGGCGTCAGGGCCGCCAAGATCTTTGACGATTTTTCCAATTTGCGGAATAACAAACATCATTAGTCCAAAAAAGGCCAAAACCGTTATAGCGACTAGTACCATCGGGTAAGTCATGGCACTTTTTATTTTTTTACGGATAGTTGCGGCTTTTTCTTGCTGGACTGCTAAGCGTTTTAGAATCTCATCGAGAATACCAGCTGCTTCACCTGCTCGCACCATATTGACGTAGATGTCGTTAAAGACATCGGGATGTTTTTCAAGAGCATCAGCTAAAGCGGCACCACCTTGAATTTCTTGATAAATGGCACCAACTACTTTACGCATGGCTTGGCTATCGCTATTTTCTTGAAGCGAGCCAAGTGCGCGTAGTAGTGGCACGCCAGCACTGACCATGGCAGAGAGTTGGCGAGTAAACATAACGAGATCGTCAGTTTTTACTTTTGATTTCAATGAGAAGCCTTTGCCAGCGCTCTTTGACGTGGGGCTATTGACCTTAATTGGACGTAAGCCTCGACCACTAAGCATACTGATTGCCGTGACTCGATCAGCCGCTTCTAGCGTGCCGCTATGCGATTTGTTGTCGGTGTCGAGTGCTCTGTAGTTGAATTGTGCCATGTTATTCTCTTGTTACCCTTAATACTTCTTCGATGGTGGTATTGCCGCGCAATGCTTTGATTAGTCCGTCAACAAACATAGTTGTCATGCCTTCCGATACTGCTTGATCTTGGATATCATTGCTGGTTGCGTTTGCCATAATTAATTTTTGAACTGGTACAGTATTACCCAAGACTTCGTAAATGCCGACTCGCCCCTTGTAGCCAGTCTGATTGCACTCTTTGCAGCCTTCACTATGCGCCTTGTAGAGGGTCCTGATGCTAGACTCATTGGTGCTTAACGGCGTGTCACCGCCAACTTCTTGTTCAACAGCTTGCATTTCAAGTGAGTGTATTGGCCCAAATGACTGCGCATCTTTAACGTTGAATAGTTTGACTAGCTCTGGCATTTCTTCGCTTGAAGGCTGGTAGCTTTCGCGGCAATGGACACAAAGCCGCCTAACAAGCCGCTGACCGACAATTGCTTTGACCGTACTGGCAATCAAAAATGGCTCAATCCCCATGTCGAGCAAGCGTGGCAAACAGGTGGCAGCGTTGTTGGTGTGTAGGGTAGAAAAAACCAAGTGTCCGGTAAGAGCAGCTTGAACGCCAAGATTGGCCGTCTCACCGTCACGAATCTCTCCGACCATGATTATGTTCGGATCTTGACGCAAAAGAGCACGAAGTCCATTTGCGAAGGTCATGCCTGCTTTGGCATTGGTTTGAGTTTGATTGACGCCAGGGATCTTGTACTCAACCGGGTCTTCAATGGTACTGATGTTGACGTCAGGCGTATTAAGTCGTGTCAAAACACTGAAAAGACTAGTTGACTTACCACTTCCTGTTGGGCCTGTAACTAAAATCATGCCATTTGGTTCGGTGATCGCTTCATTGATAACCTTGAGCGAATGACCCCAATAGCCGAGCTCTTTAAGTGTGATAGTCTTGTTGGTTTCGTCGAGAATACGCATGACAATCTTTTCACCGTCGGTTACTGGTAGCGTACTAACGCGCAGTGCATATTGTTTGCCAGCAACCTTAATTTTAAAGCGTCCATCTTGCGGAACTCGCCGCTCATCGATTTTTAAGTTTGACAAAATTTTGACACGACTCACTAGCGCAGCAAGAACATTACGTGGCAGGCGATTGACTTCTTTTAAGACACCATCAATTCGATAGCGAACCTGAACATACTCTTCGCGCGGTTCGATGTGAATATCGCTGGCGCTGGAGCGTATCGCATATTCGAGCAGCAAGTTGATTGTTTGTGCGATCGGTGAATCTTCGGCTAAATCAGCTTCGCTAACTTGTTGCGTTGAAGCATCATCTTCTCGCTGAACATCGATTACTTCGTTAAGCTCTTCGTTGACGTCGCCGCGATAAATTTCTAAGCAAGCCAAAATGTTAGAGGTAGTTGCCATGTAGATGACGGTGTTAGTGCCAATTTCTTTTTCGATAAAGCTGACAGCCTGAACATCGTCTGGGTCGTCCATCGCCAAGTGTATGACCTGTTGATCGTAAATCTTGAAGACAACGGCATTGTACTGCCGGGCGATTCGTTCTGGGATACGATTTAAAACTTCTGTAGAAATTTCTTGGGGAACTAGCTCAACAAATGGAAAGCCAGCAAAATCAGCATATTTTTTGGTCAAAGTGGTTTCATCGACGAGGTTGTCTTCGAGGATTACATGTTGAAGAGGCCGTCCTTCGCGATCGGCTTTTTTCTGAGCATCGGCAAGCGCTTCGTCTTCAACAAGGTGCCGCTCAACTAATAACTGGTGCAGTGTATTATTTGGAATGTGCATACCACTTATGGCTATTGTAGCACAACTACTCTAGTCCTCTAAGAGGAAAACATCGTCATCTGGCAGTCTAAATAATCCTTCGTCAAGACGCTTCTGGTCGAGATAGTGAGCAGTGAAACCAATCGCTCTTGGCAGCACGAAAAGTGCATTGAAAAAGTCGGCGTTTATTAGCTGATCCAATCGCGTCTGATCGTAACTTTCGTGTTCTTCCAAAATATCAAGCATCAGGGCAGCAATGTGACCATCGACATTCAATATCAGGTTACCTTTTTTGGCGGTGGTAATTTTTTCGACTTCAGATGCGTAGCGGAAATAACGAGCAGTGCTAAGTTTATCGACATATTGACGCAGTACAATTGTCCGTGGATCATCGAGGCCGATGCGGTATTTTTTGTGACCGATGCCGCCGATGCGCTTTTTTTGTTTGGCTAGTTTTTCGACTCGCATTTCGGCTGATTCGCCGCTTAATACGCCGTCAAACCATTCACGAGCCGCCGTCGACACAGCCCCGCCAAAACGAGGGCCAATTGTTAGTAGACCAGCACAAAGGCTGTCGACTAAGCCCTTGCCAGCTCGAGCAGTAATAATTGTGTTTAATGCGCCCGAAACTTGCGGACCGTGATCGACCGAGAGCATGAAAACGGTGCGCACAAAATCAGTTGTGATGGTTGATTTTGGTGCGTGTCCAAGTAGGCTAGTCGTGATTAGCAGCGCCATGTCTTGATTTGCCCAGGTCGAGAGAGACTGGTCGAGATAATAATAGCCGTCTGGCTGCTCACGCGATATTGTAGATGTAAATAAGCTATGATGTCGGCTAAGAGCAATTTTTTTAGAATCATCAATCGTCCTTGATTGATCTTCTAGTTTTTTGATCTGGGTGTAAAATTCTTGCATCGACTGGGCAACTATTGCACCAGCATCGGCCAACGACTGTCTTTTTGCAGTCGCTGTCTCTTGTTGGTTGTTTGCTAACGCCTTGGCATGACCAAATTGTACTGGTTCATGGAAAGACTCGCCAATCGATCCTGCGATATAAGCAATCACCGGTTTGCGAATTTTACCCGATTTTATAAGTTCAGAAACCGCGTACTCATCATAACCGCCAAGTTCTCCATAGTAGACAATCGCCTCCGTTTGTGAGTCTGCTTCGGCCATCAAGAAAGCATCGACTGGTCTAGTCGCAGGAAATCGATCGCCACCAAAACAAATCGCAAAACTAACCGCGCTATGACGTGCCACCATGGTAATAATCTCGTTGATCATGCCGCCCGAAGCCGCCATAACGGCTACTTTTCCGGGTATGTGCAGATGGTTATGATCAATTTGCCTCCAGTCGACTCCGCCTATCACACCAAGTTTTAGACTACCTGGCACAATCATCCCGACACCAGCTGGTCCAATAATCAATTTACCTTGTTTTTGCAGGTCGTTGTATAGATCGAGCGCGTGATACTCGGGTATATCTTCTGCAAAAATATGAGCGCCTAGTGCGTCAGGGTATATCTGGAAGAACTCTTTTGTTGAGCTCAGAGCGCGTCGAGATGAAGAAATATTTAGCAGCCAATCGGCTTCTATGCCAGCCTGACGAGCACTTTTGATATCTGGAAAGCAAGGAATTAATTTCTCTTGGTTGCCCCAAAAGAATTTTTCAAATCGGCCCGAATTGCTGACAATGGCTTGAATCGAAGGGGCTGATTGACCAGAGAGAAAATCAAAATCAATAATTGCTTGATAGCCAGGATGATACGATCCTATCGCCAGTATTTTATTTTGACGCTTACGAATTTCTTCAATATTATTCATCTACATACTCCAAGGCTTCATGAATTACGTCTGTTAAAATCGTTTCAGTACCGTGAACTGAACCAAATAAACCAGCTGTTTCTAAGTAGCTTTTCATTAGGGCTAAACCTTCGACCTCATTTGGTCCACCGCGGCGCACGAATACTTTGACAGACTGGGCGATTAGTTCTGGCTCGAACTCTTTTAGAGCACGAATGATACCACTGAAAGTCTTTTTAACATCTGTGAAATTGGCCACGCCGCCAGCAATCACCAAGGCTTTAGACGTTGATTTTGACTCAAGAGCCTGAGCAATAACTTCACGAGTGTAAAGATAAGTCTCTTCGCTGGTCGGGCTACCGCTGTATTCGCCATAATTACCGAGCAAGTCGGCTTTATGCTCATTGGCTGCTTCATCAGCAATTGTGATACTAGCACCGCCGCCAGATAACAGTAGCCAGATCGCACCGTTGGGATTTAATAAGCGAAAAGACAACGCTGCGGTCGAAGTGTCATTTAGTGCTTTGACGGCTAATTCGTGCGAATTATCAAGTCTCATCTCGACAATATCGGACTCTTGCCAATCGGCGTAAGTCTGTCCGGCACTATCGACTAGCACAGCAGCATCCAAGATGTAACATTGGTCATGATCAACGACCAAGGGATTTATTTCGATAAAACTAATATAGTTTTGCTTCATCAACTTTACGATTTGCTGACAAAAGCCATCTGGTAGCGGCACGTCGCTTGGCTGGGTATATTTGACGACGGAATTAGCGTTTTCTTCAATATCGATACCGCCATGCGGCGAATAACTGATATTAATTCCGTCACGACTGATTTCAAAAGACAGATAACGCTCGTCGGCGGCATCGTGTGTTTGCATTGGTTCTGCTAAGAATTGTCGAAAACCTTGCTCTTGCAGTCTCATGACTACATCACGCACTGCCGTTTTTGCGACATTTAGTTCCAGTAGACCTTTTTTGCCGCGCTGCTTGACACCTTGATCGACTTTGACGACATATTGCTTACTTTCATCTAGCTTTGCAATATCGTCATCGAGAGATTCAAGACGAATCTGAAAACCTTGATAGTTATCGATCAAGATTTTCTTGGCAGCAAACTCAGATAACTTTTGTCTTGACATAATCAGTATTTGGTGATATTTTAGTAAAAATTGAACTGGCACGACGTTCGTAGTTGCGCTTTTCATAAAAGCTAACAGCATCGACACGTTCGGCACGACTGGTAAACTCGATTTTATAGCAACCATGATCCCATGCCCACTGGTCGCTGGCTGCCATCAGTGCCGTACCGATGCCGCCTTTTCTAGCTTCCGGATCAACTACGACATCATCGAGACGACATTCGATACGATTTAGTTTCAAGACACCATTTACGATTGCCATACCGACAGCTTTATCGTCGCTTACCGCCAAAAGGACATCCGCATACTTTGAGGCCAAAATATTATCAAAGATTTCAGAGATATCATCGACCGGCACTGTTTTTTGCCGAATGACACCAAGCAGTCGAGCGACATCTGATATATCATCGAGAGTTGCTGGTCGGATATGCATGATTTTAGTATACTACAATCTAAGATGACAATTCTAATAAATAATGAATCAGCGATGGAGAGGTTTGGTGAACACTTGGCAAACCGTTTGCGACCTGGCGATGCCATCGAGCTGATCGGCGATGTTGGTGCAGGTAAAACGACGTTGACGCGAGCGATTGCGCGTGGACTCGGCTTTGGGGGTGAGGTGCAAAGTCCGACCTTTGCAATCAGTAATCGTTACCAACTACCAAACGATATGATGCTGCTTCATTATGATTTTTACCGATTGACCGAACCGGGTATTATGCAGCAAGAGTTACAAGAATCGTTAGCAGATGGGAGCAATATTGTGATTATCGAATGGGGCGATATTATTCGAGATATTATGCCAGTTAATACCATAAGAATTTATCTAAGTAGCCCAACCGAACAAAGCCGTGAGCTAAATATCAAAACAAGTGATGCTATGATGGCAAGATTGGAGAGTCTAGATGAAGATTTTTGTTGATACTTCAACCCCTAACTGCTACCTAGCGCTTGATGATGGCCAATCAGAGATTAAGGAATATAATTGGTATGCCGATCGTAACTTGGCAAATGGGTTGCTCAGGTATATTGTTGATAAGCTAGAGGACAGTAGCCTCACGCTTAATGATTTATCTGGCATAGGTATCAAGAAAGGTCCAGGTAGTTTTACGGGGCTCAGAATTGGCCTTACTGTAGCGAACACGCTTGCTGAAAGTTTAGAGGTACCAATCATCAGCGAGTCTGGCGAAGATTGGCAAGCGAAAGTACGAAGCAGACTTGATGATGGCCAAAATGATCGAATTGTGATGCCAAATTATGGCATGGCACCACATATTACCAAACCGCGAAAATAATTTTGAGGTCATCAGCCGTTGCAATCACATAATGATAGTGCTACCATAAGCACTATGAACAGACGGGGCGTACCTACGAACATATCACGCGGGTTTACAATCGTCGAGCTTTTGATTGTGATTGTTGTTATCGCGATACTAGCAGCGCTCAGTTTTGTTGCGTATAACGGCATTCAACAGCGCGCTCGCGATAGTCAGAGACAGCAAGACGTTCGTACAATCGCAAAAGCACTTGAACTGTATTTTGCGGATAACAATGCGTATCCACAGAGTGGCTGCGGCGCATCGTGCCCATCGCCGAAGAAGATCAACTCTAGCTGGGCAACGACATCGGATGGGTCGTGGAGCGTGCTCGAGGCACAACTCGTACCCAAATATATATCATCACTGCCAAAAGACCCAATGGCTTCAACAGCTACTAATGCTGCCATATCTGGTGGCTACAACTATGACTATGTCCTTATGGGCAGCAACTGCGGCGGAACATCTACGCAAAAATATGCGTTAACGTACAAACTAGAAGGTCAAGCACAGAAACGTGATATCCTGGGAGACTGTAGCACCAATCCATTAGCAGACTTCGGTCCGTCGAGTGAATATATTCTTGTGAAGTAGCCACAATATCGCTATACTACGGATAGTCAATCGTATTTCATATACTCGACTACGTAGTAAATTTTAGTGAATTTCAGTCGTCTTTTGATTATCATGGCAGGGTAACGAACATATCCTGGGGATGTCTGAGAAAGGAATAATATGGAGATAGCACTTATAGCTGCAATTGTTGGTGCGGTGGTAGGCGTCGGTGGAAAAACAGCCTACGATCAGCAACAAAAAGTGGCAGGTAAACACAAGGCTGAACAGGCGGTAGCCGATGCCGAGCGAAAAGCTGAGCGCCTATTGCAAAAAGCCAAAGATGAAGCCGATGAGTTAGAAAAAGAGCGTCGTCGTGAGCTCAAGAAAGTCGAAGATCGTCTAGGTGATCGAGAAACCTCACTCGATAAAAAACTTGACGAACTCGATAAGCGATCTGAGCGACTGCGTGAAGCTGAAAACGAAGTTGAAAAGCTCAAAGACGATGTTCGGGCTATCCGCTCCAGTGCTCAAGAGAAACTGGAAAAGATCGCTGGACTCAAGAAAAAAGATGCCGCTGATAAATTGATGCAGATGACCGAGCGTGACATCAAGAATGATCTCACGGGCTTGATCGCCAAACTGCAAAAAGATGCAGTTGACGAGGCTGAAGACAACGCACAGATGATTTTGTTGAGTGCTATGGAGCGTATGAGTTCTGAAGTTACGGCTGAACGCACTGTCACTGCTGTCAAACTCACGGACGACGAAATGAAGGGTCGTATCATCGGCAAAGAAGGCCGCAACATTCAGGCTATGCAGCGAGCAACTGGAGTTGATTTCTTGGTTGACGATACCCCTGGCATGGTTATTCTGAGTTCATTTGATCCGATTCGCCGTCAGGTAGCCCGCTTGGGTCTCGAGATGTTGATGAAAGATGGCCGGATCCATCCCGGACGCATCGAAGAAGTCTTTGCAAAAGCTGAAAAACAAATCGAAAAAGAGGTTGAGCGTGCCGGAGAGGACGCGGCTCGTGAAGTCGGTGTGGTCGGTATACCAAAAGAAATGCTGCGCCTACTTGGCGAACTAAAATTCCGTACCAGCTATGGTCAAAATGTGCTACTGCACTCAACCGAGATGGCGCACATTGCGGGTATGATTGCGGAAGAAGTTGGCGCCGATGTTCGTACTGTCAAAATTGCCACGCTTTTACACGATGTTGGCAAGGCCGTTACGCACAAAATCGAGGGCAAGCATCACCATATTGGCGCTGAATTAGCACGTAAGTATGGCATGAAAGAAGAAGTTGTCCATGCCATCGAAGCTCATCACGATGACATTGAAGCGACTACGCCAGAAGCTTTAGTTGTGCGCGTAGTCGATGCTGTTAGCGCTGCACGTCCTGGTGCGCGTAATATTTCAGCCGAAAACTTTGCCGAACGTATGCGCGATCTTGAAAACATCGCCACCAGTTTCAAAGGTATCGACAAAGCCTACGCCATTTCTGCTGGTCGCGAGGTTAGAGTGATCGTACGCCCAGAATCAATTGACGATCTTAGCTCGATCAAACTTGCTCGTGATATTGCCAATAAAATCGAAAGCACTATGCAGTATCCTGGTACGATCAAGGTAAATGTCATCCGTGAAACGCGGGCGATAGAATTTGCGAAGTAAAAATGAATCTCCCTTGGTGGCTATTTTATGCAACTCGCAAAAAACGGGCTGCCAGTGCCAATGTCATTTGTGAGAGTCATCAAGGCAATTTGCTAGTCGTCAAAGCCAAATACAAACCTTATTGGTCATTGCCGGGCGGCTGGATTGATCGCAATGAGTCGCCACGCGACGCAGCGATTCGTGAACTGCATGAAGAGATCGGTCTTGAAGTTAGGGCCGAAGAGCTAGAACTTGCTAGCGTTATCAACCGAATCAGTCGACGTGCCGATACTTACTTATTTGTTTTTCGCCTAAAGAATCGTCTTGACGAAAATGTTCAGTTAAAATTGCAGTCATCAGAAATCGCTGGTTACGACTGGGTTAGTAAACAAGACATTAGACAAAAACGTCAAGACAGGCACTACAACCGAGCGCCTAAAAATTGGGCGGCCGATAGTCCAGAAACCTATCTCGAAAATCGTATCAACTAGTTGGCTGCGGGTTATTTTTGATAGTTACTTCGCCTAGTGGTTTGGCTATCAAAACAATACGGCCGTCTTTGGCGCCGCCGAGAGTGCATGAGTAGAGCGTCAGTTTTGGTGTTTGACTGGCCGCCTCGATCTCAATCTGGTCTGGTTTGACATCTTTTCGTTCGTCGATTTTGTAGCCATAGCGCTTGCCATTGTAATCAACAATTACTTCGTCGCCAATCGATAATTGTTCAATGCGATAAAATGGCGACTTTTCCCAAGTTGCTTGTGGTGTCGGCTGTATTTCAAAGCGGTGAGCTGCCAAGATGAAATTGCCGCCTTTTTCGGGGTTACCGCGTTCAGGATAACGCCACCAAGCGCCATTGTTCAGAGATTTTTCACCCTCACCATAAGAAATATTGACGCCGATCTTTGGAATGATAATTCGATTATCGTTTTGCTTCGGGCTTTCAAGTTTAGCTGGATCGATACTAGAACTCATCACATAAGGCATGATAACTGGTGCGCCGACCAGAGTTAGCAAATAGAGCCCACTACAAAAAAGTACGATACCAGCAAGAGTCATAACTTTCGGCAAAACCGATGACGATTTTTTTGTTCGCAAACTCAACATTTATATTAGTATAAGCAAAATCGTCTATTTGCACAAATTTTAACGCTGACGCCTCGATGCGTCTTTAGACTTGTCTGACAAGCAGTATTCGACTGCTAGCCAAAATAGGGTGATCGTACCTAATATTAGGCCACAGGCAATTGACAAGTTGTGCGGTAATGATTGTGGCGGTGGGACTGCTAGAAGTAGTATTGGAATTAGCCAAAGTGCTAGTCTGACTAGCCAGCTGTAGCGAAAAATGCGTTTTTCTTTGTCTTTTTTGTCCAGCGGCTTGGCATGAGGAATATGCTCGCTGATAAAAACGGCCGTCTCATGCGTTGTCTTAGCGCCAGTTCTTCGGATTGAGCGCGGCAAAGATACTAGCGCATAGATGGTGAGACTAAGACCGATGACAACCACAAGCACACCGATGATATTTGCGATCCAGGTTGGCATAGCGAAAGATTGCACAGCTGGTGCCACGCTAGTATCTGGAGCTGACATATCTTTTAGCCACTGGCTACTGACAATCACCGGCAACAGCAATGTAATAACCATCCACATCCACTGCGTGACGATAGAAATATAACTAAATGTCTGAACGACATTATAAAAACGCTTGCGCATAGGTATAGGATAGCATTTTGCGGTTGATATGGGAAAGTTGATAATTGGTAGCACAATTCTAAGGGCGGTTAGCATTTTATATGTTTTTCGGTATTTTATTTTTTCAGGGATTGGTTTCCAAAAATAATAATACACCTGCTCTAGGTGTTGAAGCTAGCTAGAAGGATAGATGCTAACTATACTCGCTTTTTAACAACGGTCTTGTAGAGTTATGGTCGAGTTTTTCTACGAGAGATGTACGCACCTAGTCCGACAGCAGCTAGCACAATCACACCAAGCGATAGACTGCTCGATACACTTTGTGGACTAGATAGCGCAAATATAGTTGTTGCTAGCCCTCTATGGTAATGGGTATCCAGCCATATCCCATATCTTTTGACATTAAACCTTGTCTTTTTCTAAACCAGTATTTACTCATACTCTTAGTGTATACCAGAAGACCATTGAACATATTTGAAAGTTAGTATTAGGCTGTGTGATTATTGCCTCTGGAAGAAGTCAAAGATTCGAATCTGCACCCCACAATAAAATACCGACCATAAGGGTAGGTATTTCATTGTAGTCAGGGTGAAAGGACTCGGTCACGTTCCGCGACCCCCAAACTTCATGATTGAAAACAAGTTTTCATCAGAAGGTTTTCTTGCAAACTGCCACTGGCAGTTTTCACCTTCTCCCTCACTCCGTGAGGTCGAGTGTTTGAGAGCTCCATCTCAAACCAAATTAAATGACCGACTAAAAGCCGGTCATTTAATTTGGTCGGGGTGAAAGGACTCGAACCTTCGACCTCACGGTCCCAAACCGCGCGCGCTACCAACTGCGCCACACCCCGATAGTGTGGGTATCAGATGAAATTGTAGCACATCGTGTCACGAAAATAAAGCTAAATCTCGAAACTAGACTCGATGATGACTTTTGTAGGTCGATCGATTACAATGTGACTATGCAGCCGCTTCGTCGACTTTTTTCTGATATTTTTTTTTGGCCAGTAGCTATGTTGTTAGTCTTTATCGGCATGGTGACGGCACTGACGATCGGTATGTCTCAAAGCGTATGGTTCGACGAAGCCTATTCGATTTTGGTTGCAAAACAATCGGCAGGAGACATCGTCAATTTAGCGGCTGCCGATACGCATCCGCCGCTCTACTATCTGATCGTCCATGTATGGGCGGGGATTTTTGGCTGGAGTGAACTTGCGCTGCGTAGTCTCAGCGTTTTAGCATACGGCGGCGCAATTTTTATAGCAATAATACTTATCCGCCGTTTATTCGACACAAGAACAGCTTTACTGACAGGGGGGCTGTTAATTATTGCACCACTTTTGGCGCGTTATGGCTTTGAGATTAGGATGTATTCGCTTGCAATGCTGATTGGAGTCTGTGCAACCTATGTACTGGTGCGTGCTCGTGCCGCCAAAAGTAGTTTTTGGTGGTGGGCGGGTTACAGTATTCTACTAGCAGTTGGTCTTGGAACTCTATATTACTTAGCACTATTATGGATCGCGCATGTCACTTGGCTGCTAATTGTTGAGCGAAAAAAGTGGCGGCTGTGGTGGAGGTCTGGCTGGGTATGGTCTTTTGTAGCGGGTGCAGCTTTGTTTTTGCCTCAGTTGCCCACATTTTCCAAACAAGTAGACAACGGTGCCTTAGCATCAATCGGCCAGCCAATGAACCTCGACCAAGTCGTTGGCATCGCCAGTTTCAATAGTATCTACAAACCACTGTGGCAAGTTTCGGTGATCGAAACAGTTTTAGTCTTGGCAATGATCGGCATTACGATCTACGCTGCTAACAAAACTTATAAAAAACACAAAAATAATGACGGCTATTTGCTGCTGACGCTTTACTGGCTAATGCCGATTGTTGTGTTGATGTACTTGTCGCTATCGCGGCCTATGTATGTCGAAAGATATTTGTCACACACTACAATTGGTCTGATTATGTGGCTGGCGGTTAGTCTGGCAACTGTGGTTTTTGCTAATAAAAATCGTTACCAAAGATACTACTTTGGAGCAGTCGCAGCGATTTGTCTATACGGAATGGTTCATCTTGCTACAGTCGGAAACTTTAATTTTCAGCGCATGCAACATCCAGAAATTGATAAAGCAGCTGAGCAGTTGACCAATTGCAATGACAGCACGGTAATTGCAGCTGACCCATATGTCGCAACCGAACTTAGCTATTACTTACCCACAAGCTGCGTTATGAAGTTTTATAGTCAGACGGCCGAACTTGGCGGCGGTTATGCACCCTTTTCGAACAGTCCAAACCAATTTTCGTCGTTAAATATTAAGGCGGACACAAAGCTGATGAACTATGTTTACTATGGAGAGCCTCAATTAATTATTGATGATAACTATCAACAAAAATCCATCAATGATTACGGCAATATGAAAATAGAGGTCTATGAGAAAAACAATTAGTAAATTATCTAGGCAGGTCCAGTCGATACCAAGTTGGTTCTGGCTCGGAATAATTTGTTTGATTTTTGCGACGCTAAGTCTTGGCAACATGACACGTTGGTCCATATGGTTCGACGAAGCTTTTAGCGCCTACATGATTCGATTTGATTTTGTAGAAATTATGCGGCTGACAGCGCTTGATGTTCATCCACCTTTTTATTATTGGCTGCTGCACATTTGGGGTGGTATTTTCGGAAGCAGTGAAATTGGTCTACGTTCGATGAGTTTGGTATGGGCGTTGGTAGCGATTGTCGGACTGTTTATTCTGCTGCGACGATTATTTTCATCACCCAATATTGCGTTAGTGGCAACGGCACTCTTTGCGCTTTCGCCGATGCTAGTGCGCTTTAGCCATGAAGCTCGCATGTATACATTGGTCTTGGCGATCGTGATTTGGGGGACCTACTGTTTAGTGAGAATGCAAGCTCAGCCAAAAGGTCGCTGGTGGATTGCCTACGGTTTACTATTGGTAGTTGGCATGTTGACTCATTATTTTGTGGCATTGGCTTGGCTTGCGCACTGGGCCTGGCGAATTTATGAAGTGAGAGCGCGGCGTCAGCAGCGATTTTGGACAAAGCAATGGATTGCAGCGCATGTCTTAGGTGTGGGTATTTACTTTTTTTGGTTACCAATCGCGATTATCCAATTTACATCAGTTCAGAGCGGCTTCTGGATTCCTGCGGTCGATGCCTACACACCAGTTGATTATTTGTCCAACGCGCTATTTTATCAGCAGTACGGAGAGTCGATAGGTTGGTGGGCAGTGCTATTATTTGTCGCAATTATTAATTGCGGCTGGCTGATATGGCGTAGTCAGAAAGCCATTAGAAAAGTTAATCCAGCAGGTTTTTGGTTAATTATTTTTGTTGTTCTAATACCGCCAATTCTGCTTTTTGTGATGTCATTACCACCTCTTACTTCGACCTTTATTGATCGATATGTGATGTATTCGCAGCTTATCTTATTATCTTTTGTTGGTTTGTGCTTAGGGTTTATCTGGCAAACGAAAAATAGTCGGAACAAAGTTATATCAGCCACATTGGTTATAGCTTTTAGCCTCGCAGCAGGTATCAGCAACGTTTATTATTATGGAAATTATAACAAAAATTCTAGTACATCTATCCGTGTCAAAGAAGTTATGCAACATATAAAACAACAGGGTGAGTCTGGACAACCAGTCGTGATTGCCACACCATGGATATATTACGAAGCGGCATTTTATGACTCGGCAGCACACCATGTTTATTTTATTGATGAAAACACTAAGTATGGTATGGGATCGCTTGAAATGTTAAGAACCAGCGACATTGGTAAAATCAAAGATGTCAAAAGTTTTGTTCAAAATCATCGCTATGTATGGTATATGGATAATGTCGAAAATCGAGATGTCAAACCGCCATACTCAAATTGGAAAAAGATTAAAAGTGTTGAAGCTTATGACAATATCGACAAAAAAGTTAAATACCGCGCCTCACTATTCGATACGCAGGCCAATTAACAACTAGCGCGGGATGACGCGCTTTACAATCGGCAGACGCATGAACAGGTACATAACAGCGACTGTTATTGCGCCGAGCAACGTGTTGACGATAAATAGCCATGAGCTTTCAGGTTCGCCAATTGTTTTATAAAAACACCAATTGATTAGACAAATTACGTAACCATGAATTATATAAGCAGTCAGCGAATTTTGGCCAATATATTCGAGTGTGCCGGCGGTTGCTTTTTGTATTTGAGCTGCAAATCGATTGAACAGTAGTGCGAGTGCTGTGAACCATAGAGCAGCCATGATGATCTTGGCTGGTGAAAAAACTTCGTTGGAAAAAATTGCCCAAGAATAACCTTTTGTTATAGGTGAGACATTGGCCGAAAATGTTAAGTAGGTCGAAATCGACACGGTAGTAAAAGCCGATAGGTAAATCGCTAACTTGATTTTACTACGTCTATTTTTTTGTAAATGATTCCACCAATTGCGCAGACCTTCAAAGTAGAAGCCGACGACACTTGGCAAGAAAAACAGCATTTGCCACTTCATCCATTCAACATCCCACAGCATTCCAGCCAAGTAGATTAAAGAAGTCAGCAGCAATAGTATATACGGTCGATTTCGACGCAATAGCCAGACCGCGCCGATTGCCATGACCAAGAAAATGGCGTAAAGGTAGAGGAAATGGATCCAAACATGTGGCTTGCCGCCAGTCGCAAACGACACAAACGCCTGCCAATAATCATGACGAACCAGGTCGGTATACGGCATTGCTGGCAAAAAATTATTCCATTCGATATAAACATAACCCATGCCGACGATAACCATCCAAACATAAAGCATAAAAGCTCGTTTCAGCAGCAGCACTGATATTTCTCGGAATGATTTTTTTAGACCTTTATAACCTCGGATATAGCCAATCAAAAACCCAGAGATCATGATAAATCCCTCAGCTGCCGTAATCCACAAAGAACCTTGCCCGGTAATCAGACTCCAGAGACTGGGGTATTGCCATAGATGATCGAGTACAATCACAACAATAAAATAACCACGCAATAAATCGAAAGCGGCAATTCTTGAAGATTGCGCGCGAGTGATATTTTGATGAGTCATATGTCTATTATACCTGCTATACTGAAAAGTAGATGAAAGCCGTACCGTATCCAGCACCAAATTTTGCACTCCCAAATAGCGAGGGTAAGATTATTTCACTGAGCGATTTTGCAGGTAAGTGGCTAGTGGTTTATTTCTATCCAAAAGACGACACGCCAGTCTGTACTGTCGAGGCCTGCAGTATACGTGATGCGCATGAGGAACTAAAGGATATTAATGCTCATGTCGTTGGTATCAGTGCAGATGACAGTAAGAGCCATCAGTCGTTTGCTGCAAATCACAATTTGTCATTCAACTTATTGTCTGACGAAAATCATCAAACAATTCGTGACTACGGAGCATGGGGTAAGAAAATGTTTGGGCGTGAAGGTATTTTGCGACAAACATTTATCATCGATCCAAATGGAAATGTTGTAAAAGTTTATGGGCGCGTTAAATCTTTAGGTCACGGTGCGCAAATTGTAGAAGATATAAAAAATTTACAAAAAGCCTAGCGCGGCCTAGCGATTGCAATTTGTCTGGCTTCATCTGCTAAGTGATCGTCAATCACGTTTGGCTTGAAGTCACCGTATTTACGAGTGATCGCTTTTTCGATTAGCCAATCAGCCAGCAGCGGATTTTTTGGTAGCAAAGAGCCATGCAGGTATGTGCCGATAGTATTTCTGTAAATGACACCTTCAGTCTGATCTTGGCCGTTATTACCAGCACCTTTTTTAACGTTGGCTAGCGGTTTTGCTTTTTCACCAAGGTAGGTTAGACCGGAGTGATTTTCGTAACCAATGATATCCCCAAAAATAGGCGAGTGGGCAAGTGAATTGCCGATCAATCTTTGATTTGAGCCGTGCGTTTCGATATCAAATATACCTATTCCGTCGATTATTTGCCCATCTTTAGTCTTAAAAAAGTGTCCAAATAATTGGTACATTCCGCAGATCATCAACATTGGCACGCCGTCTTTCGACAAGGCATTTAAGTTCGACGCAATCTGGTGTAAGTCATGCATGACGCGCGTTTGTCCGCTGTCTTGGCCACCACCACCGACAACAAGATCGATTTCAGCAGGCAACGTATCGCCAACATTATAATCGATGACAGTTGGGTGATACCCATGCCATTCTGCACGACGTTTTAAGGTTAGGGTATTGCCCCAGTCTCCATAAATATTCATATCGTTGGGGTACAATTGCACTATTGTAAACGATTTACTTTTAGGTTGGTTTTGCTTATTCATGATACTTGCTCCACATCAGTATATTGTTTGAGACTTTTTCTAATCGCAAGCATGGCTGTATAGCTGCAGAAAATTCTCTTTGGTTTATCGTCATTCTTGACGATAAATTCATCGACCGCTGAACTAATTTCTGGGATGATTTGTTGAAACGAGACAAGATCATATTGAAGTCGTAATGCCATATCATAAGCGCGCACGCCACTGACCATCGAGACTCCATTTGTACGCAAGCTATCGAAGTCGACATCCCAAAGCCAGCTCATGTCTCGCCCATCAGCGTAGTTATCGTTGATAGCAATCATTGTTGCATAATTTGAATTAGCGAATGACGTCAGGCTAAGTCGAAAACCGCTCGGATTTTTGACAAGAATTATTTCAACTGGCTGAGAGTTAATAGTGATCGATTCACCGCGCCCAAACGCAGGCGTGACTTTTTCTAATGTTCGGAACATTTTTGATGAGTCGAGTTTCGGTCCAACAATTTGGCGCACCAGTGCAACCGCAGCGGTAGCATTCAACAAATTGTAAACTCCTTTTAGTTGCAGGTTGACATCATGGTCAACACCATCAAAATTAATACAGGCTGAGTTTGACTGAGGATCAATTTTTTTCAGTATTGTAGTTTTTGATTTCGTAATTGATGCGCTACTCGTCGTTATTTTGGAGTTACTTGTACGCATATCATCGTCACTTGGAAATAGCTTCAATAGTTGCTCGCTAGCCCCAAAGTAGGATATGTCAGCAGCAATTGACTCGACAAACTTTGGGTTGTTTAGACGCGGATCATTTTGATTGATAACAACACTTGTGGTAGTAGATGATGCAATTTTTTGGAGTAGATCGGCCGTGTAATCAATCTCGCCAAAACGATCAAGTTGGTCGCGCATGACATTCAAAATCAAACAGTGAGTTGGTCGAACCTTTTTTACAAAATGAACACCGTGAGCTTCATCTAATTCTAGGACAGCAATATCAGCATCAAGTTGGCCGACATTATTTATAGAGCCTAAAATGGCCGCACTGACGCCACGACTAAAGTTGCTTCCAGTTCGATTTGTGAAAACCTTGAGTCCTTGACTTTCAAGCAGTTCGCAGACAATCTTAGTTGTCGTTGTCTTACCATTGGTACCACTGATGATTACGACTCCATTAGGTAGCATTTTTAAAATATCGCTTGCAAAGTTTGGTGATAACTTCTCAACGATTAGACCAGGCAGTGCTGACCCGCTGCCGCCACGTTTTTGCGCTAGCCAGCGCAGCGATTGGCCTAAACTGATAATTAGCTTTTGCTTCATCTTAATTAGTATAACCAAAAGTTGACTCGAATAATACCTGATATCACACAAAAAATGCCACAAACTACTGTATAATATGGTTATGGTTTTTGTCGGATTTTTGACTTGGTGGTATCGGTCCGGCTTTGGTTTGGCGATAAGAAGAATTCGCGACTGGCTGGCTAGCACATACGACTATTTCTCGATTGATGTTCTACTTGGTTCACTATTCGCGCCATTCCGTCAGATATCAGCCGGACGAGTCGATGGCCCAGTCGGTATCAAGATGCGAGCATTTTTTGACCGATTATTCTCTCGACTTATTGGCGCATTCGTAAGATCTCTCGTTATACTTGTTGGACTGCTTGGATTGTTGGCAACCGTGATTATTGGAACGATATATGTAATTTTGTGGACTGTGCTGCCTCTTCTGCCGATTATTTTTATTGTATTGTTTATGATAGGTTATCTGCCATGGACAATTTAGTTTACGATCACGAATCGATGAGAGCGCAAAAGGCAAGATTTGGTTTTCGCTTGCACGGTATGATAAGCAAACTGGTAACGGTTTTTACCATAATTTGCGGATTAGGCGGTGTAGCAGTCCTAGTATTAGGAGTAACAGCTGGCTGGATTTTGCTTGCAATTGCAGCTGTCGGATACATGCTGGTAGCGTGGTATAAAGGCGAGTTGCATCATATTGCTTCTAGCAAGGAATCAACGCTTGATGCCATTATGTCAGGAGATATTTTGGGTCAATTGCCAAAAAATCCAACACCTCAAGACATCGTTAAGGCGCTTAGCAATGTTTCAAGCGGTTTATTTATGGCAGCACGTTTTGGATTGACAATTCCGCTGCTTGAACAGCTTGCTTCTCAGGAAGCAGTAACGACCGAGAAAGTTATGCGAGAAGCTATGATTGTCAGAAATGCAACTGGCGCTCCTCATATTAGCGGCAGTGTTTTAGTGGCGGCTCTGGTGAGGAGTTTTCCGAATCACCAGCAATTATTGGCTCAGATGCATCTTGACGAAGATGACTTACTAGCTGGGGTGAGATGGCATCAGCATCTACGAGATGTCATTTCTCGCTACAATGCACCTAAACGAACCGGCGGTATTGCTCGCGATTGGTCTTTTGGCTATATCCCGCTTTTGTCACGATTCGGCATCAATATTAGTCGTCAAGTGCAGAGTGGTGTATTGACCGTTGATACACTTTCACATAGCCAAGCAATCGATCAACTAATCTCAACTTTTAGCGATGGCGGACGCCAAAATGCTGTGCTAGTTGGCGCTCAAGGCGTGGGTAAGTCGACAATTATCGACTCTTTTGCCTCACGTCTTCTCGACGCAAATAGTAATGTCACATCAAATCTTAGATTTAGACAAGTTTTTGTACTTGATTCGAGTGCATTAATTGCTGCAGCTCCAGGCCGAGGTGAACTAGAAGGGCTAGTAATGCGCGTGCTTAGCGAAGCCTACTCAGCAAAAAATATCATCGTTTGTCTAGACAATGCCCAGCTGTTTTTTGAAGAAGGTATTGGCTCAGTCGACTTAACGAACGTTTTGCAGCCAATCTTAGAAGCTGGCAATCTGCGCGTTATTTTATCGATGGACGAGCAGCGTTTTTTGCAAATCGCGCAGCGCAATCCTGCCCTAGTCAATACCTTGAATCGCGTCAATATTGCACCATCAAACCAAGAAGAGACACTACGTGTTTTACAAGAGCAAGCTATGGTACAAGAAATTCGGCGCAAAGTGACTTATACCTATCAAGCAATTCGTGAAAGCTATCGGCTGAGCGAACGTTACATGCATGAGCTTGAAATGCCAGGTCGTGCGGTTAAGTTGCTGGAATCCTCGGCTAGCTATTCCGAAAATGGACTGGTCACTATGAACTCGGTTCAGCAAGCAATTGAAAAAACAATTGGTGTTAAGGTCAGTGTTGCAAATACAGAGCAAGATCGAGATCGATTATTGAACATGGAACAATTGATTCACGAGCGCATGATTAACCAAGAGCGAGCTGTCCATGTTGTCAGCGACGCCTTGAGGCGAGCAAGAACCGGTGTTCGCAACGAGCAAAGACCAATCGGTACATTCTTATTTTTGGGACCGACTGGAGTTGGCAAAACAGAACTCTCAAAAGCACTAGCTGATGTATATTTTGGCGGTGAGGATCGATTGCTTCGCATTGATTTAAACGAGTATGTCCAGCCAAGTGACGTTAGGCGCTTGATTGCCGATGGCGCTGATGATCCTAAAAGCCTAACAGCTCAAATCATCAAGCAGCCTTTTAGTGTCGTTTTGCTCGATGAGATAGAAAAAGCTGCTCCCGAAGTTTTGGCAACACTGCTACAGCTACTCGATGAAGGAATATTGCGCGACATCAAAAACCGTGAAGTTAGTTTTCGAGATGCGATAATCATTGCAACTAGCAATGCTGGAGCCGATCGAATTCGCGAGTATATTGAACGCGGCTACGCGCTTAACCAGTTTGAGCCGCAGATTGTCGATGATCTGATTCGTTCAAATCAATTTCGTCCAGAGTTTTTGAATCGTTTTGATGAGATCGTCATATTTACGCCATTATCAAAAGCCGATTTGTTGAAAGTTGTCGATCTGATAATTGCAGGCGTCAACAAAACTTTGGCGGTTCAAAAAATTGTCGTCGAAGTCACTCCCGATGCAAAGTTGCTTTTGGTAGATCATGGCTATGATCCGCGGCTCGGCGCAAGACCAATGAGGCGAGTTGTTCAAAAAGCCGTCGAGAATTTAGTAGCAAAGCAGATGTTGTCTGGCAATTTGTCGACAGGCGGAACAATCCAGATCGGACTCGAGCAAGCACAAGAAGCGCTTAATGCCTATTAGCAATTAAAATGTAGTATACTAATTTGTATATGGCAAACTGGAACTCTATAGAGAGCATGGGTGACGTTGAGGATCGAAGAGGGGTCGGTTCGGGTATTGCATTTGCTGGCGGAGGCGGCATAATTGCGATACTTTTGACGCTTGGACTTAACTATCTTGGTCTACAAGTGTCACAGTCGACTGTTGAGCAGGTTGTCACTCAAATTCAATCCATGCAGTCGCAAACTGTTGATAAGACAGACCAGCCAGTTGAATTTCGTGGTGATGATAGTTACGAAGTTTTTACGCGCAAAGTTTTAGGATCGACTGATGGATTGTGGCAGTCAGCTTTTAGTGAGAGCAATCTCACCTACAAAAAACCAAAGCTGGTTTTGTTTCGAGGAGCCACTCAATCAGCTTGCGGAGTCGCAAGTGCAGCAGTTGGTCCACACTACTGTCCATATGATCAAACGATTTACCTAGATGAAACATTTTTTGATGAGCTGCAACAACGCTTTGGCGGTAGCACAGGCGAGGTTGCGCAAGCATACGTGATTGCCCATGAGGTTGGACACCATGTGCAAAATCAGCTCGGTGTTTTCGATTCTAGTTCAGCACAAACCCAGAAAGGAGCGATAGCAATTGAGCTGCAGGCTGATTGTTATGCAGGTGTTTGGGCATATTCGCAGTCAAAGAATAATGTCATTCAGCCAGGTGAAATTGATCAAGCACTGTCGGCTGCCGCGGCAGTGGGTGACGACAATATCCAGGAGCGAACCGAGGGCCGTGTCAACCCAGAAAACTGGACACATGGTAGCAGCGAGCAGCGTGTTAATGCATTTCAGACCGGCTTTTCATCCGGCGACCCAGCTAGTTGTCGAAATTTGATTTAATGTAAATTGTTTACAATAAATAATTATAAGATTCTAAGTATACCAGTTTTGGACGTAGATTATTATTTGAGAAGCTCCCCCTCATGAAATTTATTGCAAAGTCTTGATCCTAAATTAATAACACAGAATGATCTGCAAAATCAGAATTTAATTTCAGACAGTATCGCGTTTTGAAGAGATTTACTTCGAAGAATTAAGTGATGACCATTAGCTGCAACTCTAACGTTTCTTGCACCATTTAAAATGGAAGCTTTATCATTCCAGATTTGATTGTCATATCTTGGGTAGAGTGACGTAATTTTCATCAGTATCTGACTATCTAAATTTGAAAAACATTTAATTACGTCAGAACTGGGTAACAGTTCACGCACTATTTTAGTTCGCAATAGGCGGCCATTGGCTACTCCGTGAAATGGAGTAGCGAATGTTATAACTTTAGATATGTTTTTTGACCTCATAAGACACCTAGTGGCAGTTAAGCCGCCGCTGCTATGTCCAATCATGATAATGTTTGAGAGTTTTTTATCATTTATATAAGTATTAATTGCATCCGCGTCGTAATTGACACCTCGGCTTTTATTATATATGGAACTCGCATGGATTATGTTAAATCCTGGACTTAATGTATCACTAACTTTTTTAAAGTGATAATGAGACTCATAAACACCAGGAATAAGAATTATATTTGGACGTCCGAGCTTATTATTAATATGGGGTTTCTTAGAGAAACAAGAAGCTATGTTTAATGCAGCTGCATATAAATAATCAAGTATAGTAATTACTAACTTCATACAACAATGTTAACATAATGAAACACTATTATGTTTAGGAGCAAACTAAAGTTATTGAGTAAAAGATTAGTAAAAAGAGCATCCTTCAGAGGGAATAATATTGGTTTCTTGATTAGGCTATATTAGAATTATAAAACTCTAGCGAAAAAGTAAATTTTGGTACCCCGGGCTGGGTTCGAACCAGCGACCTTAGGCTTAGAAGTCCTCTGCTCTATCCAGCTGAGCTACCGGGGCGCATAGCTTATTGTACAAAAATGTTGTCGATAGGGCTAGGTGTAGCTATTTTATAGAGGTGATGGTATACTTTAGGCATGAAGGAAAACGAAGATTATCTGGGCTGCAAGTATTGGTTTGAGGCATACTTACAAAAAAGTACTTTAGATGGCGAAGCTTGGAACCTAACGCTTAATTCGATTTTGCATCACATTGGCACGCTGAGAACTCTAAAAGTCATTTACCATATTGACGGTAATGTCGTGCATTATTATTTTGGTGCTAATAAAGATTTGACTGGATTGTCGAATAATCTCGAGAAAATATCGCTCAGAAAAGTTAATCCGCAGTCGATTAATCTGCCGACACCAACTCAAAACGAATGGCTGGTTCAGTTTGTAACTGGCGGCAATTTACTCGATCTACGCGAACGAACGGGCGTTAATCGCGGCAAAACTCTAGAAGCGGCCGTACTAACTTTGCGACAAATTGCACCCCAGTCGGTTTACTGCACGGCAGATATTGTTTTTGCTAAAGCTGATGGCAGCTATTCGGCTACGCGCAAGCGACTTTTTACAATGCCTGGCAATTTAATCGCAGTTAATTTTCGTGAAAACGAAAAATATACATACAAAAAGTTTTCCAAGCATCTCGATATTCAAAAGTCATTGCATATTCTAAAAAGCGATCCGATCGATGCTTTGATGGAAGTTGAGACTTATCCATATATGCCGCAAAATGCATTTCTAAATCTCAATAGTTATGATTTTGATAAGCACTCGTTGATCATTGGTGCAAGCGGTAGCGGCAAATCGAAGTTCATTGGTCTATTTGCTGATCGATTACTACGCTCACCGATGGCACAAGGCTATCGTATTGTTGTGATTGACCCGCATGCCGCACTAGAAAGTGATTTAGGAACTTTGCCAAACTCTAATGTTATTCGATTTAGTTCGCGCGATGACAGTACAGAGTTGTTTGCCGATGGCAACACGGACATTGCAGCATCAACAGAACTGACGCTAAAGTTATTTGAATCGCTCTTGGGCAAGAACTATACAACGCATGTTGAAAGACTGCTGCGTTATAGCCTACTGGTTTTGATGACAGCGCAGGTGATGTCGCTAGATAACATGAAAAAATTGATAAGCGACCAAACTTATCGCCAGCAGATTTTACAGCATGTTCGTGACTATATACCATCGGGTGCTTCGGAATACTTTCATGATGAGTTTGTAGAAGTTGCACAAAAAAATCGCAGCACGATCATTTCGCCAATTTTTGAATTGGTCGACGAAATATTGGTGCAATCTGGACATTCGCCACGCTCGTCGCAGGCTAGTTCATTGGCGCATGTGATTGGCTCAAATCAGTTAACAATTTTTTCTCTAAACAAGGTAGCAATGGGCGAAAAAGCTATCAAAACAGTTTCGGGTTTGTTGATTCAGCAATTGTTTTTGCTAGCACAAGCGCGACAGTTTCAAGAAAAAATCATCCTGATAATTGATGAGGTATCAGTCATCCAAAATCCAACTTTAGCCCAAATATTGGCAGAAGCACGCAAATACAATTTGTTTGTATTTTTGTCGCAACAGTATTTTGGACAAGTAGACGAAGCTTTGCAAAATGCGATTTTTTCGAACGTTAGCAACTATTACGCTTTCAAAGTTTCAGAAGCTGATGCTCGTTCGCTTGAAGGCAACATGACGATGGAACTACCGCGCAAAATGACAATGGAGGCAACCAGAATCGTTACTATGGAGCAAGATTTACGTGTACCAATTTTGACTGAACTAGATGCGCGCGAATGTGTGGTTCGTGTGTCTAGCCAAGGCAAAATACTACCTGCTTTTAGAGCGCGAACACTTGATTTTGAGCCAATTTCTCATGTCGATTCATCGCAGAAGCTCCAATCTTATACTCAGCAGCAACTGCCGCAAAAGTTTGTTGAACAACAAGAAATTACAATGCCAGAAGCAATCATGGCAGAACCATCTATGCCCGATAACTTGATGAGTATTTTATCGCGACAATCATCGCAACGTAATTCTGTAGGAGGAAAAAAGAATGAACGATAAACTTGCTAAAGAATTACTTGATAAAATTGTTGGTCAAGTATTTGGCTATCAAAACCCGTTAGATCTTGAGCAAGCCATGACTAAGTTTGCATTTGATATTCGTTTACCGCAACAAGTTTTTGATAGCGCTACAAGTCAGCCAACATGGGCAGCATCAATGGGGCAGCAAAAGTATATGTCGAGTGACAATGTGATGCAACGAGTTAGATCGGAGACAGCAATGCAACCTTACCGATCGCTCGAGTCAATGGAGTCAATCTTGGCCGCATGGAACGATATCAATTTTGCAGCCAGCGAAAGGCAAATCGAATCAACCAACATAGCGGAAAGTGATGGTGTTTATCACTCTAGTAATGTCTATCGCTCAATTGATATTCGTAAGTCGAGTAATATCTTGTTTAGCGATGGCGTCGATAGCTGTGAATACATCGTTGCAGGCCAGACGTCAAAAGCTTGTCAGCATTCGATAAGAGTTGAAGATAGCAAAAATGTAGCTGGTAGTTTTAATGTTATTTGGTCTAACAAAATTAAGAATTCGTTTTTTATCCAAGATTGCTTCAATTTGGAAGATAGTATATTTTGTAATCAAATTGCAAACAAAAGATTTTGCATAGCCAATATTCAGCTAGAAGAAGACGAATATCGACGTCTTAAAGACAAAGTGATCCGTTGGATTTTACAATCGTAAAAACCTATTTACATTGCAAACTGCTTGTGCTAGTATAGTTGTATCGCGAGAGAGCGAAAACAAAAAGAAGGAAAAAGGAGTTATATGAAAAAACTAAGTCTATTAGTGACAGGCTTGATAAGTCTGGGGGCTTTTTGGCAATTGTCGATGACAGATGTCTCGGCAGCACCACTGTCTTGTAACGGTAAGGCGTTCATGGTGCGCTCGGAAACAGTCGGGGTAAGTAATTATTCGCAGTTGTACGAGTTTATTAATAACGGTTCTGCGGTTGATCTTTCAACTATGCACAATGCACCAACTGGTTTGACAGATGGCGGTACGCCAATCAATGATACGGCAGCTTTTCCAAACGGCTATGTTCTAAATGCTCTCGCTTATAACCCAGCCGATGCCTATATGTATGCAGCTCGAAATGCTGACAACAATTCGCCAGTTTCTAGCAATGGCATATATCGAATCAATGCAGATGGCGCGCTAGACTTGGTTTTTACTGCCAACTTTACCATTAACACAAACCTAAAGGGCGGTGCATTTTCACCAGATGGTACATTCTATGGAATTGGTGCTGGTGCGGGTGGCAATACTAAACTGATGGTTATTACTGGTCTTGATGCAGCTCCAGGTACACCGGCTACGATGACAGAAGTTGACATGTCGCAGCCAGTTAATATGGGCGACGTTGTTTTTGACTTCACTAACGATACTCTGTATGCTGTTAGCAACGTTACTAACCAACTCTACTCGATCAATGTCACAACTGGTGCTGTTACTACAATTTCTGATGGCACAGCAAATGGTGCAGGCGTCAGCATTGGCTCAAATGGCATCGGCAGTCTTTACATGACTGCGGTGGGCGATCTGATGGGCTACATCAATGGCAATGCGACCGATACCGAGGGACAGCTGGTCTCTATCAACAAAACCAATGGCTCTCTAACTTTGGTTAAAGTTGGACCAGTCACCAACAACAGTGATGCGACGGCATGTGTGCCTGTAGATTTCTCAATCGATACTGTAAAATCTGCCGGCTCGGTTACAATGCAGAGCGATACCGAATACACAGTTCCATACACGGTAAAAATTGGTAATAACGGTACTGTGGCCGATCCTAATGTTCAAGCTGTTGATGACTTACGCCGCACATTTCAGTCGGGGACCCCTGCTATCACGGTGAGTGATCTTGCTCTCACCAGCGGTCCATGTACAATCAACTCTGGCTACAACGGGACTACCAACGACGGATTCCTAACAGGTACTGACACGTTGAATCCTGGCGAGTCGTGTGTACTAACTTTTAATGTCCACTTGACCTACGGTAGTGCATCAAGTGTACCAGTTGGCCAGCAGCAACTCAACACTGTCTACGCAAGTACGACAGCAACTGGTCCAAATGAAGGGCACACTTTTAGCGGTAATGACGTAAATCCTCCGTTTAACTTGCTAGGCGAAGATGAGTCAACAGACGCAAATGATTTGCCATCAAGCCCACAAGGCGACAATCCAACCCCTACACCAGTCGTTCTTAGTCCAGTTATGATAGATGTCGTCAAGGCAGCTGGTACAGTTAATACAATTGATGAAACTCACTACAATGTTCCGTATACACTTCAAGTCGGTAACACTGGTAGTATCGATGCTCCAAACGTACAAGTTGTAGACAATCTACGCATCACATTCGCAGATGGCACACCATCAATCGCCGTCAGCGATACAAAAGTCAGCAGCGGAGCATGTATAGTCAATGCGGGCTTTAACGGTGTAGCCGATATCAAGCTACTGGCTGGATCAGACACATTGACACCAGGTGAGTCCTGTACGATTACTTTCATGGTCGCACTGACTTACTCATCGCGCAGCTCGGTGCCGACCGACAGACAGAATAACTTAGCGCTAGCAAGCTCGGTTGTATCTGGACCAAACCCAGGACACAATTACGATGGTACAAATTCGATTTTGCCAAGCGGTGTACTAAGTGTAGATTCATCGACTGACGGCTCGAGTCTACCATCAAATCCTCATGGTGATACCTCTACTCCAACTCCAGTAACCTTGAGTGTTCCTGAGCTAGCCGAGACCGGTATTAGTGTCATTACAGTCGGCGGCCTGGCGATTGCAATTATTGCATTAGCCACTGGCACATGGTATGTTCGCTCAACAAAAGCAACAAAACTATACCGCTGGTAATAGCAATAACTAAACTAATAACGCGGCCAACTTGGTCGCGGTATTAGTTTTATGCAATAAGTTACACCAAATAAAAATACCGAGCAAATCTCGGTATTTTTTTGTTGACAGCACTTTCCGCGAAGGATGCTAATCTGAGGCGCACCGCAGGAACTAGCCGAGGCAGTGTTGCTCAGAGTAACAAGTTGATGTGTCGCAATCAATACATCAAACAGAGGAAAATCAGCTACAATTATACTATGAGGACAGCTCTAATTACTGGCGCAAGTGATGGTATCGGCAAGGCTATTGCATTGGCACTATCAAAGCAAGAAGAATACCTGATTTTATTCGGGTCGCAACGAGAAAAAGTTGCAGACAGTTAAAGCAGATGCAGAAAGTAATGGCGCAGTTGTTACAACTTATGCATTCGACCTAGCTGACAACAAACAACGGCAAGCCGTTACGGCTTTTGTAAGAAATGCTCAAACAGATGTATGATATTAGAATAGGTGTATGAAGTATTATCAGAAGTATAGTTTAGTCGGATTTCTAGAACATCAAGATATTGGTGTCGAGTTTGATATGTCTGATTGGCCACTGCATGTTACTTTTGCCGATGTATTTGCTATTGAGCGGAACGATGTGAATATTGACGAAAAAATTGAAAAAGCCCTACACAGTGAGAGGCCTGTTCTCATTAAACCAAAACAACAATCAACTTTGGGCGATACGAGTGTTGTATTGGTTGAGAAAACAGAAGAACTAGTAAGCTTACATCTATTGTTAGTTGGATTGCTTGAACAGAATGGTGCCGTTTTTAATACACCCGCATTTACAAAAAGTGGTTTTTTGCCACATTGCACAATACAGAAGTCAGGTCAGCTCCAGACGAGTATTGAAATTAGCGAACTGTCGCTTGTTGATATGTTTCCGAATAGCAACTGGAAGCAAAGAAAAATACTTTCCACATTCAAACTAAGGGTCTAATGGCTTGTACATAAAATTTAACCAATACTTCATGTACACAACTTGTTTATTGCTTCTTGTGTGAGAGCCTTGCTCTCACCGTTTTCGTTCCGAATTGGTGCGGGTGGCGAGAATCGAACTCGCATCGCTTGCTTGGAAGGCAGGCATATTAGCCATTATACGACACCCGCATTTGGGGCGAATGATGGGGCTTGAACCCACGGCCTCCGGTGCCACAAACCAGCGCTCTAACCAACTGAGCTACATCCGCCGTATAATTGCTATCATATTGTAGCAAAAAAACAGACGTAAAACTAGCTAGGAATAGTCGGCCAGCGTTTCGATGTTTGCGCCAATTGAATTGAGCCGATTTGCAAAGTCTTCGTAACCACGATTTATATTGTAAACATCGCGCAAGATCGAGACACCAGGAGCAGCTAGCATAGCGAGCATGATCACTACACTAGGTCTTAGGGCAGGTGGTGCAACAACGTCGACAGGCTTCCATTTCGTCGGCCCTGATATGTAAACGCGATGCGGATCAACCATCTCGACGCTGGCTCCAAGTTTTGTTAGCTCAGTAAAGTAAATGGCGCGATTTTCATAACTCCAATCGTGTACTAGTGTGCGCCCGTGCGCCGTTGCTGCAATTAGGCCAAGAAACGGCAAATTGTCCATATTTACACCTGGAAATGGTAAACTATGAAGCTTGTCTTTGGGTGCGATCAGTGTGGAAGGGTATACAGTTACATCAATCAAACGTGTTTTGCCATTTCGTCCAATGTACTCATCACTTATTGTAAAGTTTTGCCCCATGCCTTCGAGTATGGCTATCTCGAGCTCAACAAATTCTGCTGGAACACGCTTGATCTTGATTTCTGATTGGGTGACGATACCAGCTGCAACCAAACTTAGGGCTTCGATCGGGTCTTCGCTCAGATGATAGTCGACATTTTGGTCGATAACCGACTTGCCATGGATTGTCAGAATGGTTGTACCGATGCCATCTATGCTAACGCCGAGTTTTTCGAGGAAGAAACATAGATCTTGAACCATGTAGTTGGGACTGGCGTTACGAATAGTAGTTTTGCCAGGGTAAAGGGCGGCAGCCATAATGACATTTTCGGTTACAGTATCACCACGCTCGGTCAACAAGATGGTTTTTTGCGGTGCTTTCGGATTTGAAATTGCTTGATAGTAATCTGTGCCAGCACGCGCTTCGACCGACAGACCGAAGGGAGCTAGGCCTACCATGTGCGGCTCAACCGTTCGGGTGCCAAGATTGCAGCCACCAGCAAAAGGAATCCGAAATTCTTTATACTGATGGAGTAGCGGTCCAAGAAACATAATGACTGTACGTGTTCTTTTAGCTGCAGCAACGTCCATATTGTCTAAATCAAGCGTTTTTGGAGGGATAATCTCGAGGTCATTGTTATCTAGCCAGCGTATCTTGACACCAATGCTTTCTAATACTTCAATAATGCGATAAACTTCTTCTATGCGAGCGACTCGTCTGAGAGTTGTTTTGCCTTTATTAAGCAAACTAGCGCAAAGTAGGCCAACTGCAGCATTCTTGCTAGTCTTGACTTCTATATCACCAGAGAGTTTTCTGCCACCATGAACTCTAAAATTGGTTTTACCGGTACTGTTGAGGTGGATGATGTCATACTCAAGCACTTCACTGATACGGCCGAGTAGCTCGACGGACAGGTTCTGACCACCTTTTTCTATACGATTAATGGCACTTTGTGAAGTACCGACTGATTTGGCTAATTCGGACTGGGTCATATCTTTGGATATGCGTACCGATTTAATCAACTGACCAATTTGCTGGGCGTATGTAGGTGATTCCATGAAAATATTATATCATGCAGGATATTAAAAAGACAGACCGAAGTCTGTCTTTTTGTAGGCTTTTATTAGCGTGGCACTAACAGGTAGCATCACCTATTTTTAGATTTTTCTGAGCAGGTGCACCAGTAAAGTCCCAATAGTATACACAAGCACCAGTTGATGAAGTCTGGCGATATACAACCGACTTGTTGTCATTGTATGTTGCAGCAAGGTTGAATGCACCTACTCCTGTAGCTACGTAGTTAACTACTGCGGTTGGATTGTCTAGCTGTGCTTCTGGTACAGCTGACGTGGTTGCAGTAAGTTCAGGGTGAGTAGGATAGCCAGTACCTGTTGCACGAGCAGTGTTGTATGCTTCAACTTTTTTCTGAACCTGACTAGCGAAAGCTGCACCAGCGCTAGTTTTGCTGCGGTTCTGAATACCATTGTAAGCAACTATCGAGATAGCTGCCAATATAGCGATAACA
Source organism: uncultured Candidatus Saccharibacteria bacterium (assembly GCA_964572775.1). GTDB lineage: Bacteria > Patescibacteriota > Saccharimonadia > Saccharimonadales > Saccharimonadaceae > SZUA-359. Next base: position 10,106 of record CAZNEX010000001.1, on the reverse strand, counting down.
ACGATGACGATCAAAAGCTCGACAAGGGTAAAACCGCGTTTGTTAGAGTTGATGTTTGTCTGCATAGAAAATGCCCCCTAATACAGTTAATTTTTATGTGTTTATCATAGCAAGTTGTCGCCAAAAGCACAAGCATTTTTGTACGACTTAGTACAAAATTTTCGATTCAGGGGTGCGAAGGAAGGTTGCCTCAACCGCGTAGTAGACGTTTGTATCTGTTACGGTGGGATTGCCTACCTGCCCCTGGTCATTAGCACCCCAGCAATATATGCGGTAGTTGACGATACCGCATGCACGGTAGGCACCACCAGTGAGGGCAGTCGTGCGTCCAGCGGTATAGGTGTTGGTTGAGTTGTCTGTGACCGCTTTTGCTAACGGAGTGCGGAAGGTAGCATCATTGTCGCCGCGAGCTCGACGGTGACCCCAGCAGTAAGTGCGCGTGTCGTTAACAGTGCCCGATGACGGATATGCTAGTACGCAAGCACCAGCACCTGTGACAGCTAGGTCGGTGATAATTGGAGACGTCGTAAGGGCTGCCAGTGCAGAGCCGCTATCCATAGCAGATAGTACTGGTACCCTTGAGTCAGTGACGCCAGTGGCTACGTTGCCGAGCTGATTGTCCTGATTGTCACCCCAACAGTAAACTCTAGCTGATGTTGGACCCGATGCGGTCGGGTAGGCTAGAGCACATGTATGAGTCTCAATCTCATCGGGGGTTGGCTGTACAGAGTGGCCTTCGATCGCTACTTTCATAACGGTTTTACCCCGAAGCCTACCAGCAGCCTGGATTACTCGTTTTGGTACATTTTGGTCAATCAGGTTGTTGATGCCAAGTTGCCCTACCTCATTGTCGCCCCAGCAGTAAAGTTGTCCACTAACGATAGCGCAGAAGTTTTCACTGAAAGCGCCGCCATAGTTCAAAGATGTTACCGAATTGGTGCCGATATCGTTACCTGTTGGCACAGGAGATAATCCTGGCCCTGCGACCTGCACGGGAGTGCTTCTATAAGACCCATCGTTAGCTGGTCCGTTACCGAGCTGCCCGACGCGATCATCGCCCCAGCACCAGACTTGTCCGACATAGCTTAACGACGGCCGGTTACCGAGCACACAGAAGGTATTGCGTCCAGCAGCAATTTGCTTTGGTACAAAACCAGACGGCATCGACACTTTTACTGGCTTGAGATTCGGTCCAGAATTCGTGCCGTTGCCCATCTGACCACGGAGACCATTGCCCCAACACCAGATTTCATCGCTAGCTAAGACGGCACAGTTTGAGTAATGTCCAGAAGCAATTTGGACGAAAGTCTGCGCCCCAACACCAGTTGGACTAGGTTCTCGGACTATCCGAACTGGCGTACCCGAATTGGTTTGAGTGTTGTCGCCAAGCTGACCGTAGGCATTGGTACCCCAACACCATGCATTTCCAGATAAAATACCGCAAGTACGAGTGGTTCCGCTGGAAGAACTTTGCGCTAGGGCAGTTGCATCCCAGACGACAGTTTTTATCTGCGTTGAAGTATATGTCTTGACGACATTATTGCTCGCATCGAGCACTTCGACTATACCTTGAGCTGGAATTGTTACTCCCGATGGCTGTAAGCTGATATTGCTGACAGTGAATCGCGTACGGACGCTGCCAGGCACTGAAATAATGTATCTGCTTGTGCCAGCTGATGTTGCGCCATCACATCTTTCATTGGCTTCAAGCGTTGTCCAGGTCTTTGTGCGATTATTTTGCTCCAAGCAGCTTTGAGCGTAAGCAATACCTGATTCGGCGGCTTCATCGGCTATTTTTTGATGGTATCTTTCCCTCGAGTCCGTAAAAGCGATCGACACTTGATTTAGCAGGCCTAGAATAATAAACAGAGAAGCCATTGATATGATTAGAATGTAGGCGACAATAGAGCCTGATTGTATATTTTGATTCATTAGTTAACCCTCGAAGTTTTTAATGAAATATTCGATATGGCAGGCTTGGCGCTCAATGGTTGCTTGAGCTGCAGGTCAATTTTTGCAGCGATCGCATCGCTAAAACGCGCAGGATTGGTGTAGATATCGGTAATTTCGGTGCCGTTGATGTCGTAATAGGTGATGATAAACTGCGAAACATTTTTGGCTACGATTTCATCGACAGTGCCATTGACACATCCAGTACCAGGCCGTGGACAAGACGTCTTTTGAATTGGTGAATTCGCGCCACAGGTTTGAAAAACAGTTGTGTTGGTTGACGGGGCGATCGTCCGCTTATAAAGTGTCGAATCTTTTACAAAGTAGACAGCAGCGTATGTCAAGGGCGGATTGTATTCTGGGATGGCACAGCCATTTGGATCCTCTAGATGAATTAATTTTCGAGATGCATCTAGCGGATGGGCGGTTGTAGCAGGCAAGGTTAGAATTAGGCTTCTAAGTGTACTGCTACTCGGTGTACCTAGATAAGAGAAATCTTGACCGAGTGCATAATCATTTGTGTCGGGATACTTAGTATTGTCGACATTTGCTGTGAATGCAGTGGCGTAGCGAATATCTTTTTCGACCCAATCCATCGCCAGATTTGCCCGACTATCATAAACTGCTTGGGCTGCCGATCGTCGCGCTTCAACAACAGAAGAGTAAAGAGCCATAATAAAGACCGATGTCATTAGCGGTACAATCGTAATAACTATCGCTAGTTCGACGATAGTAAAGCCGTTTTTTGGCTGATGATCTTTATGGCATCGTAAACGTAGCATGACGTACCTCAATATTTTTTGGACCATATGTCACGACTGACTCCAGCTTATATACAGCAATATTGGTCGGTGAGTTACAGCCATAAGGAACCGAAGCAGTTACAGTTTGTGTCACTGGCGAAGGAATATTGGGTACACTGACTGTACTGTTCATGAGCTGGACGGTCGAACCAGTTGTACACGCACCAGCTGGCCACCAAGTCGCATCGCGACCGTTTGCAAAATTGCGAAGATTGGCATAGGCCAAGTTGCTGGCGCTATTGCGTTGAGTGTTGCCAGCTGAGATTCTCAAAGATCCAGAAACAGCCGAATAAATGCCGATGATTAGCAGGACACTGATGATGACAGCAACTAATACCTCGACAATCGTGAAGCCTTCGGAGTCTCTCATTGTTGATGACTGCTTTCGAGCGTTACCATTTGACCATCAGTTTCTTGTACATAATACAAGAAAAACCGAACACATGGACCTGGTGCTGTTCCACTGCATATACTGCCATCGGCTTGCAAAGGCTGATAACTGTACTGCTTGATGGTTACATTGGTTGGTACTGCACCAGTAGTTGGGCTAACGAGGCTGTTGACCGTTACGCCAGGCGGCCTTAGTAGCTCGGTGTTTGATACAGCAGCAACTGCTTGTGTCGTCTTGGGGTAAGAGCCGACATTTCGACGGTAATACGATTCAAAGATCATCGCTAGACTCTCGACGACGGCCGCTCTTTCACTATCGCGAGCGCTGCGATAAGTATACTTGGTCGATCGGTCAATCATAATGCCTACCCCAATCAATATCGATACGATAACCAATACGCTCATGATTTCCACGATGGTAAATCCAATGTCTAATCTATCTTTATATATCATGCCCACACTGCTTATGTTAAAACCTGCAATTATTATACATCATTCTTTGAGCTGGTCGATAACATTAGTGGCTCTTGTTCCAGGCTAATGCCGAATTGATCGCGTACGGCGGCAATTATCGTGTCGCGCGCCCGAGCAAGGTCATCAAATGAACGAGCTGACAGATTGATCAGCACAAGAGCGTTTTTATCATGAACACGAATGCCATCAATCACTTGACCCTTTAGGCCGCATTTTTCGATCAGCCAGCCCGACGAGATTTTGTAGCGATTTTCGGGCATTTCATATCCCACAAGGTCGTCGTAGAGAGATTTTAGCTGCTGATAAACTGCTCGATCGACAATACTGTTTTTGAAAAACGAACCAGAGTTTGGCAAGATATTTGGGTCGGGCAATTTGTGTTTTCGTATGTCCGATACAACGGCTCGTATCGACATCGGTGAAGTGTCATTGATGTGATGCTCTGACATATAGTTGTCGATGGCTTTATAAAACGGCGGTTCAAGGTGATTTTTTTGAAGCCTAAAAATGACCGCAGTAATGATATACCGTCGATAATCGCTAGTCCGAAAAATGCTACTGCGGTAAGAAAACTGACAATCAGCATTGCTGAGCGTCACAAGCTGCATTGTTTTGGTGTCGAACGCCTCGAGCGATTCGATGACACTGGAAACTTCTTGGCCATATGCACCAATATTTTGAACCGGTGCAGCACCAACTGTACCAGGAATGGCGGATAAGGCTTCGATGCCGCTTAAATTTTGTCTGCATACCATCTCGACAAAACCGTCCCACGATTCGCCAGCCCCAACTCGGTATAGCGCTGATTGGCTATCTTCCGATACCTTGTCAACTCCTTTGATGCCAATATGCAAGATAATTCCATCAAAACCATCATCTGTAGCTAAGGTATTGCTGCCGCCGCCGATAACATAGTATGGACGCTGATTTGTCTGAAAAAAATTGTCAAGGTCAGCTGTAGATGTGATTTCAAGCAAGCCTTCTGCTGGTCCGCCAAGACGCATGGTAGTGTAGTCGGCAAGGCTAATATTTGATTTTATTTGCATCGTATTATTAGTCTAGCATGACCCTAGAACAGTTGCCATTGATGTTTTTTGCGATCAGCTTAAAAGCCGCGCCAAGTTTGGTTCAAGGAGCCGCTGCAAGATTGGACGACAAGTTGAGAGCCATTTCTAGCGGTAGTTGAAGCTAGGCACATCGATTGGATTGGATTAATTAAGCGACCACTACTGTAGCGCCATTGTTGGGCATTTGTGCCGTTGCATCCCCATTGATGGACTTTGCTATTTTCGGCAGTCGAGCCAAATGCTAGATCCATACAATAAGTATCATTCATGCGCACGTAATTGATGTCAGTGCCACTTGGACTTAGTACGGTTAATTTTTGAGCAGGCAAATTGTTGCAAACCCAGAGCTGCACTTTGGCCTCATTAGCAGGTGTAATCGTAGTTTTGCCATCTATGCAAAAGGCTGGAGCTGCAGCTGACTTAAGGGTTACAACGCGAGCCTTGGTACTTGTCAGACGAGTCCACCATTGTTCGGGCGTAACACCAGTCCGATTGTAAATGAAGGAAGCGTTATAAGTATTGTCTTTTAGAGCGCGGTTGAGACTTTTGATGAAGTTTGCAGAATTGCGTTCGATCCCCGCAAGATAGTATGCGGCTGGACGGTAACTGTCGGTGTAGTACTGGTATGGTTGCGGTGCGGTTAACGGACTCAATGGGTCTTTATAGACAATTGATCGCAGCCAATCGCCAATTCCCTCGGTCGCCCAAGACTCTCGTGCACCTTGATAGTTTTGGACAACGTGGCCGATCTCATGCATGACAGCTCCAATATCATCGCGATTATTTCGGAAGTATTCGACCGATAAAGTAATAGCCGTACCATCAGTGTAAGCAACGCCATCTGGCATTGAGGCAAAGCGAATCGTGAACGCACTCGGTGATCGGTAATTAGGGTAGGCGATTTTTTCTTCAAATTTTGGATACCAAATCAAGGCTTCGCGCCGAGCATCTGCTAACCAGCTGTTCATATCGAGGAAGCCACCGTTGCTAATAAAAATAGTTGGTAAGCGGCTATCAGTTCGCAACATTGATGCAATCATTTGAGAGTCGCTCGACGAAACACCTTGGTTGTTGACGGCGCGAACCGTATATTTGTACAACATGCCTTTTTGGGCAGAAGTATCAATGAAACGAGTGCCGGCACGGTACGGAAGCAGACCAGTGGTCGATTTTTTGACTGTCGAGAGTAGTTTGGCGTCGCGGTAGACTTGGTAGTATGAAGCGCCAGCCGAAGCTTTCCAGGTGAGAGCAATGCTATCGCCGCCACTGTAAGCTGCTAGATTTTCAACTGTCATTGGTGTAGCTAAAGCATGTACGTTAGTTAGCGACAATCCACCTAGTAATAGTATAGTTATGCCAGTCGCCATGGCAAACCATCGTTTTTTCCAACTCGATATACTCATTTATCCTATTATAATACTATCGATACAAAAAGTCAAGTAGTTGGCTAAGCATTTGCTAAACCTTGGATCACAACATAGCCAGCAAAAAGCGAAACGTAAAGTTTATCGTTGCTGCCCCAAGTCATATTTAGCGGTTCGACGCCGACATCCAACCAATTTGGTACGGTTTTGGCAATGTAGGTTGTTTGATTATATTCGATTGTCCAAAACTTTGGATCGCCACCGCGTTTGCCAACTGATACAGCCAAGCGACCAGTGGTTGGGTGGACGGCGATACAAGATGGCTCACGCGATTCTGGGCAAGGGAGCTGAGTTAAGACAGGCGTGCTATCACCATTGGTAATTCGCCACACCGATCCTCGACCAAGAAAATAGTAAGTTCCTGGGTGCGATGGATCGGCTAGCATGGCCGATGTATACGATAGGCTAACTGACGAATAGGTTGTCCAGGTTAAACCAGCATCGGTAGAGCGAGCGACAGTGCTATTTCTGGGGTCACACATCCAGACAATTTGCGGATTTGATTTTGACCAAGCGAAAGTAACAGGCACACCTTTGGACGATCCAACACTGGACTTGCCAGCCACGGCTCGCCAAGCTCCGCCTGGATTGCTGCTACTTTGCCAGACTCCGACCTTGCGAAACAGTCCTTTACCTTGGAAGGCAGCCAATATAACTTCGTTGGCGCCGACTTGCGCTAGCGTACTTCCAGTACAACGTGGTGTACTGTCTGGGTTGGCGACGCCAGGGATAGTCCGATCGCTGTTTACTTGATGCCACCAGCCAGTGTTGAGTCCATTTGACCAGGCATCACGATTGATGGTGACATTTCCCCTTGTGCCAGGATCGCCGTCCCGTGAGCCAACACTAATGACGATCGACCGATCGGGTGTGGTGCCATTTGGAAAGTGCTTCGGTTCAATTACCCAGCCAACCCGACCTAATTTTTTGCAGAGGCTAGGCTGTGATGTAAATCCATCGAGCGAAAATATTGATGACCAGTCTGTATCGGCGGCCATAGCTTTATCGGGTTCGTGAGGCAGACACGATATGTAATGGGTTGTTGTTACGCCAGTGCCTTTGACTATTGGATGCCACTCGGCACCTCGGTTGTTGGTTCGCCAGATACCAGATCGGCCCATAATGTACCATCTTGAAGAGTCGTTAGGGTCGATCATTGGATTAACGCTGTCAAAAATCGATGCACCAATCAGCAAGCTGGCGTTATTGTATTCGGGTCGGGCGAACCACCAAATACCTCCAGCGTTGTCACCATTGATATTTTTGTTGAGTGTGAATGTTTTGGTCCAACTTGCGCCACTGTTAGTCGACCAAGCCACAGTCTTGCCGGTGCGGCCGCCTGCATTGCATGAATCGGTTGCCAAAATCGTAATATTTGCACCTTCAGCAACCGTATCAACGCCAGCCCAGCGGACTGATGTTAGAGTTGCTGAGTCGGCATTTAGGTTGTTTGTCGAGTCGGTCCATGCTGAAGCGGTGCTAAAACTAGCAGTATCTCGCCAACGAACAATTTTTGCACCGCCAGTTGCGACATAGAGATTGAGTCTTCCATCACTTGTCCGAGCAGCTGAACATGCTTGTGAGAAAGTTCCGACCGATCCAACTGGCGCCACTTCGACGTTAGCCGTCGTTCTTACGTTACTAATTCGCCAAACTCCACCACTGTTGGCTGCCCCGTTGATGCCAGAACTAGCACTGTTGCTTCCATCGGCAGTTACAAACATGGTGTTGTGGCTGCCAGGTTCAAAGCAAATCGAGGTTATCCATTTGCCGCTGAGTTGCCAAGCTGTCGAGATACGAGTGTTAAGATCTAGTCGATAAATTCCGTCGATTGTGCCAGCGTACAGAAAGCCATTCTCTTCATCAAGGAGCATCAATTTGCGTCCAGTTTGACGCGGATGGTTCGGAACATCGCCATCAACGTCAAAGCCAATGCCTTCACCTGGCGGCGTAGCGTTGCCTGCATATGCACCTTTACCTAAATTGGCAATTTGCTGCCAATTGATGCTGTCGGTTGCTTTGTCGAATGTTCCTCGAAATATGACGCCTGAGTAGCCAGTTGTTGGTGATGCATACATATAAATTTGACCTGGTGTTGTGGTTGACCAGCGGATTGAGACAACGCGTGTATTGTTGGCGGGCAAGAGGTTGCGGTTAGCCATGATCCAATTGTTGCCGTAATCGTCAGAAACATGAACACCTGCAACATCACCGCCAGTTGCTATAGCTCCCGGAAAATTAGTGTGAACGGTTGCATCGGCTTTGTCGCCAGCATTTTGAAAGCCAGCGCCCCAGATGCCGGACATCGCAAGCTGGATGCTGCCACTAGGTGTTGGAGGCTGATGATTAACGCGTTGGAGTCGGCGGGCAGCAATACTCATTAACTATATTATAGCTTATGTTTGTTCGGTATCAATCTTACCATCAGCAAACATAGTGCTATAATTATTATCAGAGTGGGTCAGATAAGCTAACCAGATTTGTTAGGAGAAGACTTATGCGTCTAAAGATCGGGAGTTTACTAATAATCAGCGCCATGCTGGTTTCCGGCGTTTTGGGGTTGATTACGCCAGTTCATGGAGCAACTTCATCGCTGAATATCACCGGGCCATTGCTCGAGCCAACGATTAGTGATGGAAACTTTACGATCAAAGGCAGTTTTCGCTCGACTGCAATTGTGAAAAAAGTTCAGATTTCGGTTTGCTACCTGAAAGATTCAGATTGTTATGCATATTTGTACGATCAAAAAGGCGCTATTACCCGTTATGAAAAGTTATTTACGGCCGAATTGTCAGCAAGTGGCGCATCGGCTGGCGACTATAGTTTAGCATTTAAAGATGTTGGTTCGGGGCTCTACAACATAAGGGCATATCTGTTAAATAGCGACGGTAGTCGTAGCGCGGCCGTCAATCAGCAATTTTTTATCGATCGAACCGGCAAGACGCCAAAACCGCCAATCGTTAATGCGTCGAAAGGTTATATTACTATCATGTGGGGTCGGACTAACTGGCAAGCGACAAAAACACCTGATTGCGCGCCGCTTCCAGGAGCCCGTACGCTTCAACAAAATGCTGACGACCTAAAGGCTAGAGACCTGACGGCAGTTGGTGGAGTTGTGGTCGGACGGACAAATAGTACCGGCCTCAGCTGTTTTAGCGGCTATACTTTACAGCCGTCATGGCAAGAGCTAGCGATGCTGCGCGATAATTATGGATGGTCGTTTGTTTCGCAGGGTATGGATTATTTGGATATGACGCAGCTTGATTCTACCCAAAAATACAATGAAAGTGTCGCAACTCTAAAGTATTTTGAAGATAATGGTCATGATCGAGCTTGGGGCGCGTTTAACTATCCGAAAAATAAGTACGATAGTGCATCTTATTCGATCGTTAATCAATCATTTGCCTTTGGCCGAAAATATTGGGATGGTCGCAATACTAGGGACTCAGTAACTGCTTGGCCGCGGGCAATGAGCACCAATTCGGTCAACGGTGGACGTTGCAATAATCCGAACCTAGCTTGCTACAATATGGCTGTAACTGCAAACCGCCGTACCACATCTGTTGATAAACTGGCTGACATCTTAAGTCCTGGTGCGAACGAGTGGGGCGTGGTGCAATTTTATCGCCTAGTAGAAGGTAAGTACGGTGCGATCGGCGATTCGGCAGCTTGGGACTGCTCAAGTTCGGATTGGCGCGATCGCTGGACATCTCAGCCAGAACTATATTGCCGACAGTCCTTCCTTGAGGTTCTCGACAAGAGAACGACAAGTGCGCAATCAATCGATCCAGCAGGAGTAGCCATGGCTTGGGGCATCAACCCATCAAAACGCCGCTAACTGTCAGGGTTGAACCTTGACAGTTAGCGAGGTTTTGCGTGATTGGTGCTGCGCGCATGCAAAAAAACCGCCCCTGCGGGCGATAATTTTCTCGAAAAGTCCGAATTGGAGGGCCAGGTGGGGCTTGAACCCACGACACCCTGCTTAAGAGGCAGGTGCT